>DATNEX010000124.1:0-73717 GCA_035606605.1 Terriglobales bacterium | reverse complement strand
TACTGATGACCGGTTCCTCGGGGTTCGAACTGGACCTTGAATATTTCAAGCCGCTCGGCAGCAACCAAGGCATGCAGATCAAGCCCGACGGCACAGTGGAACTGGCACGGCATTTTTCTGCCAGGATGGTGGAACTATTTGGCCCACCGCGTGAGCCGCACTCCGACATCACGCAGAGGGACATGGATCTCGCCTACGCCATGCAGCACTGCTTCGAAGAGGTTTTCTTCCATCTGCTGAATGATCTGAACGCGCAAGTGCCGCTCGACCACCTGGTCATGGCTGGGGGTTGCGCTCTGAACAGCGTTGCCAATGGCAAGCTGTTTGACCGGACTCCGTTCCAGCACACGTGGATTCAGCCGGCTGCCGGCGATGAAGGTTTAGCCCTGGGCGCGGCCCTGCATACCTATCACGCGGTACTTGGTCACAAGCGCGAGTTTGTAATGAAGGACTCTTACCTCGGCCCTGAATTTTCTGACCGGCGCATCGAAGCCTCTCTCGAAACAGCTGGAGTCAGGTACAAGAAGTTGGATCGCGGACCACTGCTCGACACCCTTGCCGATCGCATTGCGAAAGGCGACGTAGTGGGTTGGTTCCAGGGAAGGATGGAGTGGGGGCCTCGTGCCTTGGGTAATCGCTCGATCCTCGCCCATCCCGGATTGCCCCAAATGAAAGATGTGCTGAACGCCCGCATCAAGAGGCGAGAGTGGTTCCGTCCCTTTGCTCCCTCGATTCTGCAGGAGCGTCAGGCTGAGTTTTTCGAACACGATCATCCCTCCCCTTTCATGCTGCACGTGTACAAGATCAAACCGGGGAAGCGTGAACCGCTTTGCGCCGTGAATCATGTCGACGACACCGGCCGACTACAAAGTGTCAGTCACGAAGAGAACCCGCTTTACTACGAGCTCATCGAAACCTTTGAGCGGAAAACCGGAATTCCGGTGCTCCTCAACACTAGCTTCAACGAAAACGAGCCAATCGTTTGTGCCCCGGAAGAAGCGATCCGTTGCTTCCAACGTACCAAGATGGACGCGCTTGCTATCGGTCCGTATATCGCATTAAAGAACGAGAATTGAACCATGGCTGCCCTTGCCCCTGCCGTCACTGCCGTGCGCTCGAAATTCGAGGTTCGTAAGATCGCCGAATTTCCGGGGCTGCGAGTCCTCGCCTGGCAGGGCGACGTCCTTTACGCTGCCCATGGCTACAGGCTTTACAAGGGGCTCATGGCAGGCGATGAATTCGTGTTCGTCCCGGTTGCGGTATATCGTCCTGAGTGGTGGCGCGCAATCAGTAGCAAATCCCGATTAGGCTACCGGCTGGTTCGTGACGGATTCCACGCGTTAGCGGTGCACCCTGCTGGGAACCTGATCGCCGCAATCCCGGGCAAAATTGTGGCGCTACGCCCGGGCGAAACTGAGTTTGAAGCCTCCTATCGGGTCCCTCGTGGAACCAGGCCCCTTCACCTCACTGTGACACCCGACGGGCGTGCATACTGGGGCGAATACTTCGACAATGCAAAACGAGATGAAGTACACATCTATGGCTCTGACGACGGAGGTTGTCATTGGACCGTGGCGTATACCTTCGGGGAGGGAGCCGTCCGGCATGTACACAACATCGTTTACGACCGCTGGGGCAATTGCCTTTGGCTTCTGACTGGCGATTATGGGAAGGAGTGCAAGGTCCTGCGCGCCTCGCTGGATTTTGCAACCGTAGACGAAGTGATTGCAGGCAATCAGCAAGCCCGCGGCGTAGCCGCGATCGTCGATGAAACTGGGCTGTTTTATGCCTCCGATACTCCCCTGGAGCAAAATCATATTTACCACCTGGATCGACGAGGAAGGCTGCGGGAATGTTCTCGCATCCCCAGTTCCTCAATCTACGGATGCCGCACGCAGAGCGGGATGTTCTTCTCCACGATGGTCGAGCCGAGTGATTCCAATCCCAGCCGCGAGGTCACACTGTTCGGAAGCCATGATGGGGGCAACTGGGATTGGCTGGTGGGTTGGCGGAAGGACCGATGGTCGATGAAGTACTTCCAGTACGGCAACGCATTTCTTCCCGACGGAGAGAATTCAACAGATCTGTTGGCCGCCACGACCATCGCGGTTCAGGGAGCCGATCTAAGAACCTCAATCTGGCAAACTTCTAAGTTGCGGGGCGTCTAGGGAACCACTGGCGCTAACCGAGCGGAACAATTCCCAGTGCTATAGTCGGGGCCAGCCCGGTAATCCATGCCAGCGCTCGAGAAATTCAACTACTATCGCCGTGTATTTCATGCATATCTACTGCCCGGCCAGAGCCAGCTGTCTTTTTGGCATGATGCGGCGGAGTTGAATCCTCGTGCCTCAACCGCCCTGCTTGGCGAGTACTACATGAATTTCGCGGAGAAGGCTCGCTACGCCGGCCCCTCCGATCCAGACGGTATTCCAAAGCTCAACTACCACGGCAGTATTGGTCAACAGTACAACCCCATCGCCATTGCACAATGGGGTCTGGGGAATTTCAATTTGTACAAGCAAGGTTTTCAGGAGCAGTCCGTCCGCAAATTCCTTCTGGCCAGCGATTGGTTGTGCGTTCACCTGGAAGAAAACAATCATGGCGTCAGCGTGTGGAACCATCATTTCGACTGGGAGTACCGCAGCTGTCTACGATCTCCATGGTATTCCGGGTTAGCACAGGGTCAGGGAATCTCTCTCTTGCTCCGTGCCCATGCCCACAGCGGTCAGCGGAAATATTTGGAGGCGGCGACAATGGCGTTCCGAAGCTTCCTGATCAGCGTCAACCAGGGCGGGGTCACGTACATGGATGCGAGTCGCGGTCTCTGGTTCGAGGAGTATATTGTCACCCCTCCCACGCACATCCTGAACGGATTCATCTGGGCACTTTGGGGGGTTTACGATTTCTTGCTGGCTACAAAATCTGCGGACGCCCGCCATCTATTCTCGGCAGGCGTGAAGACGCTGGTCGCCAACCTCCAAAGTTATGATCTCGGCTTCTGGTCACTTTACGAGCAATCTGGAACGCGGCTGCCGATGATCGCCAGCCCGTTTTATCACCGCTTGCACGTTACGCAGCTTGGGGTGATGCATCGTTTGACCGGTGAGCCTGTGTTTGCGCAGTTTGCGGACCGCTGGCAGCGATACGCTCGCAGCCGGTCGAAGCGCACCCGGGCGCTTTGCTACAAGGGCGCATTCAAGCTCTGCCATTATTGAGATGTCCTTGCGAATTCTCTACATCTCGCAATATTTTCCGCCTGAGATGGGGGCCCCTTCGGCGCGAGTATCCGAACTCTCACGACATTGGGTCAGGGCAGGACACGACGTAACGGTTCTCACCGGATTCCCCAATCATCCGGACGGGATCGTTCGTCCCGAATACCGCGAGCGCTTCTGGCGGGGTTTTTGCCGCGAACAAGTCGATGGTATAACCGTCCTCCGCACCTTCCTGCTGCCGTTTCCCAACCGCAAGCCATATGAGCGGATACTGAATTACAGCTCGTTTTGCGCTTCATCGGCGCTCGCGGCTTCCTTTTTGAACCCGCCCGATGTGGTGGTTACGACCTCGCCACAGTTGCTGGTCGGCCTCTCCGGTTGGTGGGTGTCGCGCCTGAAGAAGGTTCCTTTCGTGCTTGAAGTGCGAGATCTCTGGCCCGAGTCGCTCATCGGCGCTGGGATTGGAAGCGAGACTTCAATGATGTATCGCAGTATCGGAAAGATCGCTTCCTTTCTATATCGGGCAGCCGATTCCATTGTGGTTGTCACGCCGGCATTCCGCGAGCACCTGATTAGGAAGTGGGAAGTACCTCGGGAAAAGATTTCCATCGTCCAGAACGGAGTGGAGACGTCGTTGTTCAGCCCGCAAGCGAATGCTCGTGAGCTAAGACGCAACCTGGGGACGGATTTCAAGTTTGTGGTCTCCTACATCGGGACGCTCGGGCTTGCTCACGGATTGGATTTACTGATTGCCGCTGCAGAAAATCTGCAAAGGGTCGCCCCGCAAGTGCAGTTCATGCTCGTCGGCGAAGGAGCCGATCGCGAACGGATCGTCTCGCTCGCCCGATCCAAGAAACTCACGAATCTCTTGTTCGTCGGGCAGCAACCTCGAGAAAGAATTCCCGCTTACATTTCGGCTTCAGATGCATGCGTCGTAATGTTAAAACCCAGCGAGATATTTGAGACGGTTATTCCCACCAAGATGCTGGAGTTCATGTCATGTGGCCGGCCGGTTATTCTGGCTGTGCGCGGCGAATCAAGGCATCTGCTGGAGAGCTCCGGAGGAGGCCTCTCGATCGAACCCGACAACCCAGAAGCGCTGTGCGCGGCCATTGTCCGCCTGCACGAGCAACCGGCCTTGTGTGAACAATTGGGTCGCAATGGCCGCAATCACATTATTCGGGAATTGTCGCGGCAGCGCACTGCCAATCACTATTTAACGGTGCTCGAGGCGCTAGTCGCGGAACCAGGGCGCCGCACGGCCGCCGTGGCCTGACAAGAAGGGGGATTTTAGGGACGAATCGCCACAATGGTGGCGGCGGTTGCCATTTGCAGGGCCGCTTCGGCTGTCCGCCCGCTGATGATCTTCCTTGCGCTTGCCGGAACAAAGAGAATGTCATCCGCCTCAAGCGGAACGTCTCCAGACTTCGCCTGCAAGAGCCGCTTCAAAGACACCGGGATCTCGTTAACTCCCTCAGACCCCTTTCGGATGATGCGAGCAGCACCCAGCTTTGCCGTCGGATTGGTTCCTCCCGCCAACGCGATGGCTTGCAAAACGCTGAGCTTGCCGCCATTGTCCATGAGGAAACCGCTGGGACGAGCAACGTCGCCGACGACATAGACCACATCGGCCCTGCGCACCATGACGGTGTCCCCAGGATAGACGGGCACATTGCTGTCCTGGTGGTCTTCGAGATTCCGGGAGATGCTAACTACGATCGGCTTGTCTGGTTCTGCTCTGTGGGTGACCGTGATCGCCTTACCCGCCCGATCGCTTAACCCTCCAGCGGCTGAAAGCACACTAAACAGCCTTTGCTCGCCGAGCACGGGATACAGGCCAGGATGAACTACCTCTCCGAGCACACTGGCAGATTGGGAAGTGTACTCGGCCACAAACAGCTGAACGTGCGGATTGCGGACAAAGCCCCCTTGGTCCAGGCGCTGCTCGATCGCCTTCTCGGCCTCGTTCACGGTAAGACCTTCGATGTGGACCTCATTAATCAGCGGAAGATCGACACTCCCGCTGTCGCCAATTCGCGTCTTGGTGGTCAACTCCGGCACGTTATACACGTTCATTTCAATCACGTCCCCCGATCCCAGCCGAATGTTGGAATCAAGGTTGTGTTGTCTAGGAGTGCTGCTCTCGGCCGCAGCGGTCGCCGGGACCGCGGAAGTCGTTCCCGATGCAGTAGTGGCGGTTTGGGTGGAAGCAGTGCCTGCCAAGATCAAGAAAAGAGCGAAGACCTTGCCAAATTGCACTCCGGATCGCATTTGGTGCGGAGTCTAGCACAGCATCAGTTCGTCACCGGCTGTGAATTCAAAGGCAGTACACAGTTCGAAAACATGGTTCTGGGAACCTGCGAAGAGAATAGCTGCCTTGATCAAAACCACCGTATATTCGCAACAGTAGTATTCGTGGACATTCAGAGCGTCTGAAGGCCGGGTTGGTTCTCGGGGGGAGTTGAGTTTGACTCTGGTTTATCTCGGCACTTTTGCAAGTTCTCTACTAGTTTCCTTTATTGCCACCAAAGTCATTCGCGATCTTGCCAATCGCAAAGGCTGGGTCTCAGCCCCGCATAATCCTCGCCACCTCCACACCAGTCCATTACCACGCCTCGGCGGAGTTGCGATCGCACTTTCCTTTTTCGTCGCGATACTTCTCGGGCTGAGCGTACAGCAATTTTTCCAGGCCGAAAGCGCGCTCCCTGCGCTTTATCCATTACTGACAATTTTCCCGCCGGCGCTTCTGATTTTCTTGTTGGGCATCTACGACGACGTGCGGACCGTCGGCCCCTATCTCAAGTTCGGCGTGCAAGCTCTGGCGGGCGCTATGTTATTCGCCGGCGGCCTCCGGATTTCAGATATACCGTTGCTTTTCGGAACACACCAGTTCGCGTGGTTCGTCGGCCTTCCTCTCACGATTTTTTGGGTCATGGCGATTACCAATGCTTTCAACCTGATTGACGGTTTGGACGGGCTGGCGGCAGGATCCGCCTTGTTCTCCACCATGGTCATGTTCGTCGTGGCAGTGTTGGGCGGCATGTCGCTGGTCTCGCTTGTGACCCTCGCGCTCGCGGGTGCCATCCTCGGATTCCTGCGCTACAACTTCAATCCGGCCACAATCTTTCTTGGCGATTGCGGAAGCCTCTTTGTTGGTTTCCTTTTAAGCGCGTTGGCTTTGCAAGGTGCGCAAAAGGCCCCGACGCTCATTGCGGTGGCCATCCCTTTGGTGTCGTTTGGACTTCCCATTCTGGAAACGGTTCTCTCGATTGCCAGGCGTTTCATCAGCGGCAGGCCAGTATTCACGGCGGACCGCGAGCACATTCATCACAAATTGCTCGAACACGGGTGGTCCCATCGCCAAGTGGTTATCATTCTCTACGGAGTTTCAGCCGTTTTCGCCCTATTGAGCCTTTTCCTGCTTTGGCCAACCGGCAGCACCTTGGGTCTGGTTCTAGCGGTCTTAGGAACGGGTATATGGCTGGGAGTGCAACACCTCGGTTATCTGGAGTTCGGGGAACTGCGCCGCGTTGCGCAACGGACAATCGAGCAACGCCACATCTTTGTTAACAATCTTGCAGTGCGGCGAGCGGTTGAGGAGCTGAAGGTTGCTGAAGACCTTCCTCAAATTCACCGAATTCTTATCGCAGCATTCGACAGCAACGACTTCGACGCTTTCGAACTCAGTCCCAATGCGAACATTGAGACCCATGGGCTGGGAATGGTGGAAACCGGGGCCCACAAGATTTCTTGGAGAAAAGCTGGGGCTTTGGTGACGCCCGAGTTTGAGAATGCCTGGAGTCTGACGCTCGACCTAGTCAGCACCGGGAACCGGCATTGCGGGAGGATGGTGATTTTCCGCCACTACTCCAGCCGAGACCTGCAACTCGACATCAATCTCCTGACCTCGGGGTTTGCTACTTCGCTGGCGGATGCACTACAACGAACCATGGTGGAAGTCACCGAGTTCGTGGCTGACTCGCAGGAGAGCATCCTGCTCTCCGCACAAGCGGGCTAAAGTCGCAAAAAAAGCCGCCCAATGCAGCAGAGTACCCACCGTGCTACTTTCAGCGAATTCATCCGGATATTACTTTGGTAATTCTTTTTTCGCTCGGAGGAACCTTGCTCGATGTCCGTCCGCATTTCGGCCAGCCAGCTGCATTTTCTGTCGCTCTCCACCGCTATTTTTTGCGTCCAGTGCGAATTGATCAGTGCCAGTAGCACGAATCACTGCTCGGCTTGCGGCAGTAAAGCCGTTCTCGGCTTGTCGCGCCTGCTCGGAGGCTCCTTGCAGGGCCAGGCTTCCGCTCGATTGATTGAGGACGACCAGTTGAACCGGCTGGTGCGGCAGTTGCTCTGCACCGTCCCCGGAGCGGAACGACGGCCAAATGGCACGGTCTGCGACTCCTTTCAACCGGAAAACTCACTTTCGCATTGTGATGAGGTTTCCCCCCTAGTTCCGCAGTTTGCGCTGGCCCCAGCCATCGGTGCCATCACCGAACGCGCTCAGGTCCTTACCGGGGCAACCGGCGCCGCGATTGCGTTGCGACGCGGCGAAGAGGTGATCTGTCGTGCAAGAGCGGGAAGAACGGCTCCCGATCTTGGCGTTCGTCTGCAGACGGACTCCGGAATTTCCGCAGAATGCATGCGAAGCGGCGAAATTGTCCTCTGTGCCGACGCCCATTCCAGTCCCCGCGCAGACCGGGCAACCTGCGAACGCCTGGGAGTAAGGTCGATTCTGGCAGCCCCTTTGCGCCAGTTGCAACGCACGCTGGGCATCTTTGAAGTCTTGTCGCCCACACCCAACGCATTCGATGCACAGGATGTTGCGACCATGCAGCTACTCTCCAGCATGATGGTGACTGCCATTGCTCGATCGTGGCAGTTCCGTACAATTTCTCGGCAGTAACTATTACCTTCATTAGTCCTTCTTATTTCCTGGCGAAGCAGCTCTGCTGGGTTAAGATAAAACCACTTTCCGTATGCACGCCAGGCCGGACGGACCCGATCCTTCTATTTTCGGACGCGACCGGCGGCGCTCACGTCGCCATCGCGTTCATACTCCTGCCTACGCGAGTTTAAGCGGCAGCTCGCAGAGCTCTGTCGTCGAGCTCAGCGAGATCCTCAACATCAGTGAAAGCGGAATGTGCATCCAGGCATCTTCGCAGATGAAAATCAACCGCTTGCTGCCGCTTTGTCTGGATCTGTCGGCCACCGAATCAAGAATTTACATTGTGGGACATGTCGTGTGGTCAGAGAGTTCCGGCAAAACCGGGATTCGATTCCCCGATGTCTCTGCCCCGGAACTGGACCATTTGCATCAATGGCTTGAGGCGAACGCCAATGCGGAGGACTTCGGGAATGGAAGCGCTGAGCACGTCCCCGAAGCCAAGGCCGGTTCGCACGCACTTCAGTTGAAGCCGTCGTCTTCACCCAGCTACACCTCATTGGTGACGGAGTGGGCGGAAATCGAGAAAGAAGTCGACTCCTGCGGTCCGGACCTCGATCCAGCGTTACATCTGATCGCGCAACGGGCGCTTACCTTGACTTGGGCAAGCGGCACTGCCATCGCCCTTATCAATAGCCTGGAACCGTCCGAGATGGTTTGCCGCGCCCGGGGCGGCAGCGATTCACCAGAAATAGGCGCTCGACTCGACAGCAACTCCGGATTTAGCGGCGAGTGTGTACGGACGGGGACTGCCATCGTTTGCGACGACACAGAATATGATCCCCGCGTCGATCGGAGGAGTTGCCGCGCGTTGGGGATTCGTTCGATCGTTGCCTGCCCAGTCAAACGGTCCAACGAAGTCATCGGAATCTTAGAGGTGTTTTCTCCTGAACCGGCGGCTTTCTGGGAGAACGACGTAACTGTATTGCAGCGGCTAACGACCTTTATCGTCAGCGCGGTCGATCGCGCTCAGCACGTTCGGCGCGACGCGCTTGCCTTTGGCAAGATCAGCCATTCCGCGGAGTCCTCGGCGAAGCGAGCCGAGCGGGGCAAAACCCACCCACGACGTTTTCACCTGAAGATCGCACTCATTGCTGCCGGAATCTTGGGCCTCGGTGTGATGATTTGGACCCTGGCTCCTTGGGTATCCCATCTGATGGGCCCACATTCGACGTTCTCCATCGCCGCGTCAGCAGAAGCCGATTCTCCTGGAGAGGCCTATTCCTTAATGGGTCTGCCCGAAATCCGTCGGCGGGCTGGGCAGCACGATCCCCGCGCGGAGTATGTGCTAGGAAAGCGGTACGCGAATGGAAACGGCGTGCCACAGGACTTTCGCGCCGCAAGAGAATGGTTCTTGGCAGCGGCTGATCAGGGACATATCGCCGCCCAAGGTAAGCTTGCCGCCTTGTTCTGGACAGGCAGGGGTGTATCCCAGGACTGTGCCAAAGCCTACTATTGGGCACTTCTGGCTCAGGCGGGTGGGGACAAACAGAGTCCCCTCATCGTGGTAAGCTGTGCTGCGCGTTTGAGTCCGGCACAGATTTCCGCCGAGCAGAGACAGGCAGAGCAGTGGCTGCATTCGCATCACATCGGCAAAGCCGAATAGCTACTTTCCTTTTCTCCCTGTTCTAGAATATCTAGAGAGGTCTGTGGGGTGTCTTCCCTCCGCGAAGTACTCAATCAGAATGTGCGTGCAGGAGAACTGTACGAGCCAATTGAGCGGAACCGTATCCGTTGCTTTGCCTGCGGGCATTGCTGTCCGATTCCTGAAGGACAGGCGGGAGTCTGCAAGGTCCGATTCAATCAAGGGGGCAAACTTTACGTTCCGTGGGGGTACGTGGGCGGAGTTCAGTGCGACCCAATTGAGAAGAAGCCGTTTTTTCACGCTTACCCCGGCGCGTTGGCGTACAGCTTTGGCATGTTGGGATGCGACCTGCACTGCTCGTATTGCCAGAATTGGGTGACTTCACAGGCTCTGCGCGATCCTCAGGCGGTTTCACCGCCGCTAGGAGCCTCGCCCGACTTGTTAGTGCAAGACGCGCTGCAGCAGGGTGCCAAGCTCCTGGTCAGCACCTATAACGAGCCGCTGATCACCGCGGAGTGGGCGGTAGAGATTTTCAAAGCTGCCCGCGCGTCTGGACTGAAGACGGCCTTCGTCTCGAATGGCAATGGGACACCACAGGTGCTCGAATTCCTGCGGCCCTGGATCGATTTCTACAAAGTCGATCTAAAGAGCTTTGATGACCAGCACTATCGGCAGCTGGGCGGACGTATTGGTCCGATCCTCGACACAATCCGGAGACTGCATGCGATGGGAATTTGGGTTGAGATCGTCACCCTTCTCATCCCCGGCTTCAACGACTCTGGTGATGAATTGCGCCGGCTCACAGAATTCATCGCGGGGGTCTCGCCTGAGATTCCTTGGCACGTAACGGCTTTTCATAAGGACTACAAAATGTCCGATCCGGCGGACACAAAACCGGAAGACTTAATGCGCGCAGCGGAGATAGGCAAAGCGGCCGGATTGCACCACGTCTATGCCGGAAACCTGCCGGGGAGAGTGGGTGATCTTGAGGACACGCGTTGTCACAAATGTGGGCACACGCTGATTCGTCGCTGGGGATATCTTATCGAGGACTACCGATTGACGCCCCATGGTTGCTGTCCCAATTGCGGGACTGCACTTCCGGGACGCTGGGCTGACAGGTTCGAACCACAGATTGCGGACCGACCGTTCTTGCCGAGTAGGCGTGGCAAACTGCTAGAGATCAGCTGAACGCTTACCTGGCGGCGAAACCCGTTCCTCTGCCTTCGACCCGCCAGAGTGCGCCTAAACTATTCGAGGCTTTCCCACACCCCAGGGCAGCGCAAGCTCGCGTCCCATGCATCATTATTGGGAGCCCCGAGTACAATCCCGCTTAGGGGTGTCACCGTTCGAATCCTGACAAGGCACTGTGGCTCCATTAACAATAAGTCGAATTCTGGGGACCCTACTCGTGCTCCTACCGCCCGCGCTGCTTGAGCGCTCCTCCAGTGCGCAGATGCAGAACCCGACCATTGCCTCTCTGGCGCCATCACGCATTGTTGCTCCAGCGCCTTCTTACTCTTTTCCAACGGATAAGTACGTATTCTCTGTGCGTTGGCAGTTCTTCAATGCGGGAACCTCGACGGTAGCGATGCAACGCACGCCCGCCGGACTACGAGTTACGGCAACCGCAGATTCCGCCGGGATGCCCGACAAGTTCTTCCGCATTCACGACCAGTTCAATGCCGACGTTGACCCGCACACTTTCTGCACGCTTCATGTCTGGAAACATAACGAGGAAGGTCCGCGGCGCCGCGACTTCGATATTGTTCTTGACTATGCGCACCGCAAGAGCTCGCTTGAAGCGCACGACCTGAAAACCTCCGAAACCAAACGCTCTCAATTCGATATTCCACCCTGCGCTACAGATCTTGTCAGTGGATTTTTCTACGTAGCTTCGCTGCCGTTGACGCCCGGCTTTTCGCACACGTTCCCCGTTAACGACAATGGAAAAACCATTGACGCTCGCATCCAGGTAGAAGCAAGGGAAACCGTAAAGGGTCCAGTGGGTGAGTTTCACACGGTGCGGGTAAAAGCCGAGCCGATGTCAGGCCCGATGAAGGGCAAGGCTACCATTCTCGTCTGGTTTACGGATGACTCACGCCATATGCCGGTGCAGATGAAATCCAAACTGGGATTCGGGACGCTATCGTTCCAGCTGCAAAAATTCGAAACGCAACCTAGCGGAAAGTAGCCATGGTTCGACGTTCGGCGCACAATTGACCCCCGGTCAATCGAACGCAGTCGCCTTCGCCATTGCTGTTGTCGGGGTGGAGACGGGGAAGGACTTTCGGCAAAAACGCCGCTGACGCACGCGCCAGCCTCTCTGCTTCCTCGCGAGCATGCTTCAATTCTGCCCGGTTCGACTTGGACTCGGCACAGTTCTTCACGATTTGTGCGTAATACTCATGCGCCTTGTCGTTGCGGCCGAGGGCGGCTGAGGCTAGGGCAGCACCGTAGAGCGCATTGAACCGCCCAGGATTCGCCTTCAGAGTAATCTCGTATTCCGCAAGCGCCTGCTCCGGACGCTTTGCCCGTAACAGCATGTCGGCAATCATCTCGTGGGTAGGAATACCTTGGCTAGATTCCGCCTCGCCCTGTTCCTTGTCGGCAATCGTACGCAAGAGCTTCACCGCATTGTCGACGTTGCCTTGGGTAAACTCGAGCCATCCTTTTGCCACGACCAATTCGTCGTTAACCGCTTCATACTCGTTTTGGTCATCTTTTTTCTTGGGCTCGATCTTTTGCCGGATCTCTTCCAGTTTTGCAATCGCTTCCTTTACCTGCTGGCCATTGCCGGAGTGTCCGGCCCCAATCGATCGAGCCATGTAGGTGACGGCGTGCATAGTATCGTCCGCACCCTCGATTGGAACGAGTTGTGCCGCGGTGTTCCAGTCATGCAGCTCCAAAGCGTACGAGGCCGGATACACGGACAAGGCAAATAACCGCGGATCAAATCCCATGCCATACATGTCTTTCATTGGCGGCATGGCACGCACTTCATTGATGATCTTCTGCGCTTCCTCTTCACGCCCCGTCTGTAGGTAGGCATAGACGAGAAAGTCCATCGCATGGAACTGATGCCCTTCTCCCCCCATGTGCATGGCAGCTTGTTTTTGGGTCGCGGCGATGGATGCAATGTTTGAGTCGATGTCGTCCTGCCATAAACCGAGCCGTGCAAAGATGTGCGCCGGCATGTGCAAAGCGTGAGGTACGGCAGGAGCAAGCCGCGCGTATTTTCGGGCGGCCGGCAGGCCCCGCTCGGCCATATCTGGTTTGTCGTAGGTGTGGATTAGGTAGTGTGCTACGCCGGGATGGGCGGGTTCCTCAGCAAACAGCTTCTCGAGAACTGCCGCCGCCTTCAGACGAAGTGCGTTGCTCTTGTCGTGATCCGGTTCCGCCGCCAGCAAACTCAATGCATAAAACGCAGCTGCCTCGTGATCATCTGGATTTCTATGAGAAACCTTCTCCATAGCCTTTGAGTAGGCTAACGAGCGTTTGGCATAGGGCCACTTGGGATGCGAGTAGAAGACATCCAGGGCGTCGATGTAGTCTCTTTCCCGGGGCGTCGGGTGCAGCGATTTCGCCTTCTTCAGTTCAGACTCGCCCTGGGCGAGCGCGGTTTCATCAGGATGGTTCCACAGCTGATGCCACTTGCTCATGGCCGCCCCCCAGCGCGCAATGGCGCAGTTCGGATCATCTTTCTCAACTTGCACGAACTGCTTTTCCGCTTCCTCGTACCAGAACGAATGCAACATGGCCACGCCACGTTCGATCGATCTCTGCACGGTTGCCGCGCATGAGCTGGGAAAGTGGACCGTACCGACTTGCATCTCGGTCATCTCCTCGTGATGAGGATGGTCTCCGCCTTCATCCTTTGCACTCCCTAGAGGGAAGACAACCAGAGCAAGTGCAAACGCACCAGCTAGAATCATGCTTTTCATGGGATCACCGTCGAAAACTGAGTCTAGCCTGGCACTGTCAGAGAGGTCAAAACAGATTTATTGGACGTGGAATCGCTCACTTATCAGCCGCTGCAAGCGAGGTTTGTAGAGGATGTCGTAAGCAAGTTCCTTATCGGGAAACATGGCGAGAGCAGCCCGTTTTGCTCCTGCGGCGAGTTCTGAAGCCTCCTCGATCGTCAAGTTCGGGTCTTGACTGATCACAGACATGACCATGCTGATCATGATCTGTAAACGGCGTATTTTCTGCGCTTCATGCTGCGACTCGTTGGCTTGACCGGGATCTCTCACTCTAGAGTTAGATGAGCTGCCCCCGTCCAACGTTGCGCCTTTCTTGATCACCCGGGTAACCAGGTGTGTGAAAGCAGCCTTGGGGCTACAATCAAGCGTCTTAGAAGGCGAGGATTCATCAATGTCAGAAGCAGCAATGCCTCTACCCAACGAGAAACTTGTGCGCGTGTTCGATACCGAGCAGGAGTCCGAAGCCATGGTGGTCAAAGGACTGCTCGATTCCGCTGGTATCGACTCGCAATTCGGCGATAACGAAAACTCCCCGGATGTTTTGCCGGTAGGGGGAATCGGCATCCTGGTGCGCGAAAGCGATGCTCGAGAGGCGCGCGAGCTTATCGAGGAGTACCGGCGCACGCCTGAGCAAGAGCTTGCTGACGAGGCCGAATTCGATGAATCCGCGATCGAACCTACCGGCGGCGAGGGATAGCTGAGTGCCTGGTAGCTCTGCAAGCGATCGAACGCCTCCACCGGGGGGGGCCCCGATTGGCATTTCGCCTACCAACTGAAAACTCACAAGGTGAACGCTCGCCGCTCAAGAAATCACTGTCAGTCGCCGACTGGTTTGTGCCGTAACCTGTGGACGGCGCCTAGGGTACAGGTGGACGTGCCGCCCGGGGGAAGCCCCGGGAGTCGGAATGCGGCGAAGCGTCGTCGGCAACGTGGAAAATCTCAGCGGGTCAGGTGGAAAACGCTCTCGATGTGGAAAGTCTGGGGAAACAGATCGGTCAAATGGGCCTCTGCAATCCGGTATCCCAGAGCGCCAAAGATGCGCAGGTCTCTGGCCAGGGTCGATGGGTCGCACGAGACGTAGATAACTTTCGGGACGTCGAGGCGAGCCAGGCTGCGCACCACGCTTTCTCCCAATCCCCCGCGGGGCGGATCGGCAATCACAAAATCGGGATGAAGATCTCTGGATTGCGCCAGGTACTTTTCTGTAGTGGCTCGGACCGCCTTCACCGCCTGGCCGCAATTGTGCTGCAGGTCGATAAAGCAGGTCGGTGAAGCTTCTACGGCGATTACCTGCGCAAAACTCTTGGACAGCACGGCCGAGAAGAGTCCGACGCCTGCATAGAGGTCCAATGCCAAATTGCCCGACGCGGCGTTCGTTGCTATTCGTACGAGTTCGTCGATCAGAAAACGATTTGCCTGAAAAAAAGCTCCTGCACTGACCCGGTAAGAAAGCTCTTTTGTTTCATAGGAGAGCTCCGGGCTCCCGAAATGGGCAAGGGGCAGCTCAGGAACCTGTTTCTCCGACGAGCGCTCGAAAATAGAGACGCCTTTCGCCGCGGGGAGAATCGCTGTGAACCTTTCCGCGATCTCGCGCCATTCGCGCCTCGATGTGCCTTGCCTGCCATACAGCTCAATCAAGAAGGCACTATCGGATGCATCCGCAAAGAGCTCCGCCTCTAGAACGGCGCTCGGGATTTGCCCTTCCCTGCCGGCAGACCAGAGCGTAGCTATTGCGCGGTTAATCAGTGGTGAACTGATGGGGCATTGTTCGATCGGTAGTAAATCATGCGACCTAAACTTGTAATACCCAAGCGCGAACTCAGGCATAGTTTGTATTTTCAGCCGCGTGCGGTTCCGATAATTCCACTCCGGCGATGGATGAACCTGCAGCTGGCATGGCAATTCCACCTTGGCGGTGCGCCGCAGCGTCTCACGAAGCACCTCGGCTTTGATCGCCAGCTGATGAGCGTAGTTCGTGTGCTGATAGTGACATCCCCCACAGCCTCGAAAGTATGGGCAGCCGGGTTGAGTTCTATTGGGGGACGGCTCCATGATGGAGTCCAGGCGCGCGCGCGCGAAGCCAGCCTTCTGCTCGATAATCTCGGCTGCGATGATTTCGCCCTCAAGCACAAAGGGAACGAACACCGTCTTTCCAGGGCCGCGATCATCGGCGGGCAGCCGCGCCATGCCATCGCCGCCATAGACAAGCTTTTGAATCTTGAGTTGCACAGAGTGGATTTTATGCGAAGTACACATCGGAGAGGGACTGTGAAGCCGCTCGTCGAGTTCC
The DNA here is from genome assembly GCA_035606605.1 of Terriglobales bacterium. GTDB lineage: Bacteria > Acidobacteriota > Terriglobia > Terriglobales > Acidobacteriaceae > Gp1-AA145. The sequence goes on along the minus strand of DATNEX010000124.1, from coordinate 57,696 downwards.
TGGACCCACAACGAACGACGTGCGGCGTCTCACATATAGAACAAACTCACTCTCGGCAGCTTGTATTTTTCCATCAGTTTCTTGTGCAGGTACTGCTTCTGCAGTTGCTCAATTTGTCCTGCGGTCATTTTGCCCCGATACGGAGCGAGCTCGCGGTTCGATTGCGCACGGACTGCGCCAACTTCGTCATCCGGCAGTGCGGCCAGCAGCACCGCAAAAAGCTTTTCCTCCAAAACTGCTAGCCTGCGTTCTAGGTCTTCAAGACGGGATGGGAAGGCTTTGGCCTCGAGTTCTTCCGCAAGTTCCTGCAGACGAACACTGACGTCCCCTGCGACCGCTTCGGCTGAAATGCCCGTCGCACAAGGAAGCTTTGCCGAACGCAGCTGGTTTGCACAGCGACGAAGAAATTCGGCGATCTTTGCGACTTCGAAACCTGTCTCTGGCTTGGACTCCGTCGCGACCCCCATAGAGGCTTCCTTCATATCTTCCGAGGCGGCAAGAACCTCCTGAGCGCAGTAGGCCAGGCTGTTTATCTTCTTCGTTTTCGAAGGACGCAGATCGTACCGCTCGAACGCCGAATCGATCCCCCTCAGCACAGCCTCGAGTGGAACTCCAGCGTCTTTCCAGGTTTCAATCAGTGCCCAATCCAGCGTCGAAAGCAACAGGATGCTTCCTCGCCTCCGCTGGAAGTGCTCTTCGATTTCGGTGAAGTAATTGAAGTAGTTGTCCACGGGAGGATGCGGTTTTGGGCCCTTTGGGCGCTTGCGGTGATCAGTGTCTAAGATTTTAACCGCGGAGCCGACTAGCCAGTCGCTGTTTCGCTGGTTTTTCGGAAAGGTCTGCGGCATTTCTCTCCCACAGAATCCGCAGTCCTTCGAGCGTCAGGAACTCATCCACCTGCTGAATGTATTTGGATCCGGCGCCGAGCAGGGGGGCAAGACCGCCAGTGGCAATCACTTTCACCGTGCCGCCGATTTCGTTTAAGAGACGCTCTAGAACGCCATCCACCAATCCGAGATATCCGTAGTACAGTCCCGATTGCAAGCTGGCAACCGTGGTTGTTCCAATGATGCGCGCCGGTTTGCGAATGTCCACGCGCTGCAGCCGGGCCGTGCGGCTGAACAGCGCGTCGGCGGAAATGCCAATCCCGGGGCAAATCACCCCCCCTTGATACTCACCCTTTGCGGTCACGCAGTCGAAGGTCGTAGCCGTGCCAAAATCCACCACGATGCAAGGGCCGCCGTGTTTCTCGAATGCCGCCACCGCATTCACGATACGATCGGCGCCAACCTCAGCCGGATTCTCGTACAGCACCGGCATCCCCGTCTTTATACCGGGCTCAACGAACAACGGTTTCTGATGGAAATATCGCTCACAGACGCGGCGCAGAGTTGAATCAAGTGGGGGCACAACCGAGGAAACAATGATTCCGTGGATTTCCTTGGGTTCGAGTTGCTGCATGGAGAATAGGTTGCGGAAGAGCACACCGTACTCGTCGACGGTTTGGGACCCGCGGGTGGTCACGCGCCAGTTGGCGAGCAGCTTGTCATAGCGCGCCCGGTCGCTAGAAGACTTCGCAAAGACTCCCAAGACGGTGTTCGTGTTTCCGACGTCGAGGACGAATAGCATGGACGGTCTGTTCTCAGATCCCTGAATTTCGTCGGGAGCTGGCTCCCGAAAGCTGGCGATGCCTAACTGGTTTGCCTCACGGTTCCGCTATAAACAATACGAACACCTTCCCTGGTGCGCACCTTCAAGAATCCGCGCGGATCCAGTCCCTCGGTCACCCCGTCCAATCCGCCGTTCTCCTCCACATGGACATGGCTGCCGCTCGCCATGGGCGAATTCTCTTCAAAACGGCGCAGGATGTGCGCGTGCGCATCGGGGTTACCTAACATCGCCCGATATTCGCGGTCGAGTGATTTTAACAAAGCGGCACATAGCTCGATCCGCGACCACTCGCTCGTGGTCGCCAGCTTGAGCGACGTAGCAATGTCCTGCAGTTCTTCCGGAAACCCTGTCTGGTTCACATTGATTCCGATCCCTACAACGATGTGCCGCACCCGCGTGGCCTCGGCGCTCATTTCCGTGAGAATGCCGCAAAACTTTCTTCCTCCCATCAAGAGATCGTTGGGCCATTTCAGATCAGGAGAAATCCCGCCCCCGGCGATGCCTGATATCGCCGCATGCACGGCCAATCCGGTGGCGAGTGACAAAACCAGTACGTCCGCAGGAGGCAGGGAGGGGCGCAGGATCACAGAGCAATAAATGCCCTTTGATTCCGCGGAGTGCCACGCGTGGTTGCCACGGCCGCGCCCCTCAGTCTGCTGTTCGGTCAGAAAGACGCTGCCTTCAGGAGCACCCGCCGCGGCAGCGTCGAGGGCAAGCGTATTGGTCGACCCCGCGCGATAGTAATGATGCACGTGTCCCGCGAAGATCGTACCCCGCAGCATGGGGTCGAGAAGTTCGGGAAGAAGCAAATCAGGAACTGCGGTCAGTTGATATCCGCTCGCCGGATGCCCGGCAATCTCCACGCCGAGAGTTCGCAACTGCTGTACTAAGCGCCAAACTTCAGAACGAGTGCTTCCGATCTCCTGCGCAAGCTTGGTTCCGCTGATGACGAGCGTAGGATAGCTGGTCAGCACACGCACAATCCGACCGAGTCGCGCATCGGTTTCGAGCGACTGGGGTTTGTGCCGCCGATGCCCCTCGCGAATTGGAGGCTTTTGTTTTATGGCGAAATTATCAGTCAACCAACGTTCAAGTACAAATGCCGGGCGCGTACCCGATCTTTAGCAGGCGGCGCCAGGGCGGGAATTGAGCTCTGGTTCCTACTGGGCCGCCTCGGTGAAGGTTACGGTGGGATGGCCCAATGGATAGGGTCCCTCGGCTTGCACCTGGACTGGCTGTGCGGTCCCAGGCAATGTCAGCGTTACGGACGCAACCCCTGAACTATTTGTGATTGCGACCACCTTTAGGCCGCTAGTGGTGCCGTTAGTAAGCGTGCCCGCGCTGGTGGTGAAAAGCACGCTGGCTCCGCCCGAGGTTGCGCCCGACTGCCCAGGGGAGAGGGTTACAGTCAGAGCCTGCGAAAGTTGAGTACCAGCCGTGGCCGTTTGTCCATCACCGCCGGTTTTTGAAAGGCCTGCGGCTGGCTTGTTGACTACAATCCATCCACCTTGGGTGGTCCCATCACTGGCTTGTACGTTGAAGCGATAGAAACCCGGCGTGCCTCCCGCAACCACCTGCACCGCACCTTGCTGGGCGCCGCTCAAGTTTGCGCCGGTGATCGTCGGCGTTATCCCGGGATCGAATGCCCCCAGGCTCAACGTGAGTGAGGCCGAACCGGACACGAGCCGAGGATGGATGGTTAGCGTGCCGTTAGCGGGCAACGCGATCGTATCGGGATTGAGATCCCACTCCGCTGCGGGTTGACTTCCAGTTGCTCCGCTGATGACAAGGAGCGTCGCCGTGTACGGCTGGAAAATCAAATCGCTATTGGCAGGCCAGGATTGTGGCGATGCGGCAACGATGCTGTGCGGAGATGACTGCGAAAGGGTATAGGTGGTGACCTGAGAAGGCGTGAATCCGTTCAGGTTGAGGGTGGTTTGGGCGGCGTTGGTGGCGTCCTTGTTGACCACTACCAGCGTCAGAGAGTTTCCCGCGACATTCGTCGAAGCATAGATACTGAAAAGCGCTGGGTCAGCGTTGTGCCCCGCAGAAACTGAAATCTGGTTAAACGTGTGATTGGCGCCATCGTAGTTTCGATACAACTTGAGGCCATAGTAGGCCGGATTAGCGGGATCGGCTGCGGTCCAGCGCGTCGAGTAGGTCACGCGCTCCCGGCCGAGAATGCCCCAGGCGTCTGCATCTGCGAGCGCCGTGGTGAAGTCCGCTTCGGCGGTCTGGGAGGAGAAGGGTATTCCCCCCGCCATCGCAAAATTCCACTCAGTAAGACCGAGCGGTGTGCCCGGATAAATGGCATTCAGCATCGCTCTCATTCGCGGAATACGAAACGGCTTGCCATCCTGCGCCTCGAGGCTGGTGACGCTGTTTGTGCCAAACCACGCGGGAGTAGCAAAGGCTGGATTCCACCAGTCTTGAGTAATGCTTCCAGCCAGCGCCCTTTGATTCGCCAAGTTCAGCTGGGAAGGATCGACATCGGTGTAGGCGTGCACATCGAATGCATCGAGCGAGCGCGAACCCGCGATCTGGTCCTGCCAATAGACCTCGTTCAACCACCAGGGCAGGAAGTCCATGTTGGCGTGTGTCGATTTGTTGTCCGTGGAGCTGTTCAGGTTCCAGTAGAAGTACCAGCAACAGCTCACCGGACCAAAGCGCACGGCCAGCGGATCCCAACCTTTCAGCGCGCGGGATTCCCTGATGAAGGTGTCGCGCAACTCGTTGTAGCCGGCATCGCCGGGATGGATATCGCGATGGGTACTGCCCCAGATATCGATCTCGTTGTCCATGTCGTAGAAATGGCAGGACGCATTCGAGAAATAGGGCACACCGCAGTTGCTGGTATTTCCGAATGCGGAAGCAAGAGCGTTAGCCCACTGGTTTCGATAGACACTCCCAGCCGGGTCTCCAGCTTGCGGCGGTCCGTCTAGCAGTGGCACATAGGCGTCGTGAGGATCATTCCCCGTGACATAGTTGGTGGTGGTTCCTCCGCAGGGCGCCTTCGTGCCATCGCCGTCGTCGGAGTAGAAGGGATTCACGTGACAAGCCGTGTACGCATACTTCGCGATAGAAAAACTGATGCTATTAAAGAGTCCGTCTTTGGCAACCCAGGGCAGCATGCCGATCGTCATGATCGGAACTCCGCCCGCGCTTTTGACAGCGGTTACGTACTGAGCTGAATCCACGGGCCACGGTGGGTTGGCGCTTGAATCCCAGGGACGGTTCTGAAAATACCAATCGGCGGAAGCGTTGGTATCAAAATTCTTCCAGTTGTAGGGAGTGGCTGCGTTACCTCCCCAGCGGACCATCGTGGTGCCGCTGTCCTGAATGTAGCTCGGGTTGTTTGGGAAATTCACGCCGTAGACAAAGGGACTGATGTAGTGGCGGTCGGTGAGCACATCCACGTTCGCAGTGACGGTTGTGACAGCCGCGGTCGGCGTCGCCGATGCCTGCGAGGAATCCGCACTCTCTCCGTAGGGGTTTAGCGCCGACACCACATAGTAGTAAGCCGTGCCCGCATTCACCGATGTGTCCGCATAACTCGCGCCGGTTGGTGCTCCGATCTGTGTGTATGGTCCGCCGCTGGTCGTCGCTCGCTTCACGTGATAGCCAGTAGCGCCAGCGCTCGCGGTCCAGGCGAGAGCCACTTGCCCCGTGCCAGCGGTTGCACTCACACCAGTTGGAGCGGAAGGCGGATTGCCTCCTCCGCCGCCTCCTCCCCCACCGTTGCCACCATATCCGCCTCCACACGCCGCCTGGAAAAGTAGCGCCAGAAGAACAAGCGTGCTAGCGCTCAATGAAGACCGTCTCCCCTTTTTCATATGGGTGAGAACTCCCCTTTTGTAACGCGAAATGGTATACCGAATCGATTTTCTTGGGAATGGCACGGATTGTAACTTCTGCGGAAGACGTTCTAGAAATCGGGAGAAGCTCAGGCGGGAACGATGCGCAGGCTCATATCTACAGCTGGCGCGGAGTGGGTCAGCGCGCCAACCGAAATGAAGTCCACACCGCTTTCGGCGAAGGCACGCACATTCTCCAAGTTGATTCCGCCCGAGGCTTCGAGGGGAATACGACGGTCGGCTCTCACGCAACGTTCGACGGCTGTGTGAACGTCATGAGGGCTCATGTTGTCGAGTAGGATGGCCTCGGCGCCAAATTCCAGCGCCTGTTCAAGTTCGGTAAGATTGCGGACCTCGACCTCGATGGGTTGGGTACCACGGCGATTGCGGTGAGCGCGCTCGAGAACCGTCTTCAAGCCACCGGCGAGGGCGATGTGATTGTTCTTGATGAGCACACCGTCGGATAGGTCAAGGCGGTGGTTCTGTCCGCCTCCGCATCGTACGCCGTACTTATCGAGTGCGCGAAGGCCGGGAACGGTTTTGCGGGTGTCGAGAATGCGGGCTTTAGTTCCGGCAACGGCGTCGACGAATTTCCGCGTCAGTGTAGCAATGCCGCTCAGGCGCTGGAGCAGATTGAGGACAACCCGTTCACAGGAGAGGATGACACGCGCGTTGTGGCGGATGACCGCAATCGATTGCCCGGTGTGCAGACGAACACCGTCGAAAATCTCGGGGTGACTGATCACATCGAAATGCGAAACCACGGCGCCATCAAGCGCCGCGTATACGTCGAGAATACGCGGGATCGCGCCAATGCCCGCCAGAATACATTCTTGTTTAGCGAGAACCGTTCCGGTCGCGCGTTGGGCGGGATCAATGCAGGCGTAGCTGGTCGCATCCCGCGTTGCCCGATCTTCGAGTAACGCGTTCTCAAGCACTCCGGTAATGCGCCGGCTGTTCCAGTCCATATTCGTGTAAGGGTGCCCTCACCCGCAAGTTCAGCCCAGTTCGTCGCCCTTGCTCTTCAGTTTATCGATCAGAACCCGTAATTCTTCCACTCTTGCGCGAAGCTTGTCCACGACGTGGATAGGGGCCTTGGCAATAAATTGCTCATTGCTCAGTTGCCTCTCGCCGTTTGCATTCTCATTCTCGGCTTTTTGCAATTCTTTTTTGATCTTATCCCGCTCGGCGGCAACGTCGATCTTCTTTTCATAGATGAGGCGAACATCGAAGCGTGCCGTATGACGAACGTTGGGAAGCTTCTCAAGCGAGTTGTCGGTGAATCGCAAGGCTGCAACGTTCGCGCCGAGACGCTCCAGAGCACCGAGATTTTGCTCGATAAGAATCCGAATCTCCTGCTCCTCAGTGAAAACTTCCACCGGCACTTTCGCCTTAGTCTCCACCTGAAGAGCCGCGCGGAGATTTCTGATGCTGACAATCAGGTCCTGCAAGATCGCCATCTGGGTCTCAGCGGCCTTGTCTATCTGGTTGTCATCCGGTTGCGGGTAGGTCGCCAGCGCCAATGATTTCTGCGGAGGTTTACCGTCGTAGATGGCGTGCCAGATTTCATCGGTAATGAACGGCATGACCGGATGCAGCAAGCGCAAGGAGGCCTCAAATAGCGCGACCAGGTTTGCGCAGGCAACTTTCGCGCCCTCAAAATTTTCCGCCAGCCGGGGCTTGATCAGCTCGATGTACCAGTCGCAAAACTCGCCCCAGAAGAAGTCGTAGATCGCATTCGCCGCCTCGTCAAAGCGGTAGGCGGGCAACGCCTCGTTCACCGCGCCAGAGACTTGGTTGAAGCGCGATAGAATCCAGCGGTCTTCGAGGGTAGTGGCTTTGAATCCGGCAACTCCGCGGCAGGGAGAGACGCCCTCCCCCCTCGGTTGATGCCCAAGGTCCGAGGGGACCCCTCGGACAAGGATCTCCGGCCCCGGCACCCGGTCCATGTTCATGAACATGAACCGTGCCGCATTCCAAATCTTGTTGGCGAACGCTCGGTAGCCCTCGGTTCGACTCTCGTTGAATGCAATGTCGGTTCCCGGTGAGGACATCGCAGCCAAAGTGAATCGGGTCGCATCCGTCCCATACTTCTCGATCACGTGAATGGGGTCGAGCACGTTTCCTTTGGTCTTCGACATTTTCTGGCGTTCGGCATCACGCACCAGCGCGTGAATATACACATCTCCGAACGGAACTGATTTGCGTAGGTCGTCTTCGCTCAAAACCGGCATGCCTTGCCGGGCGGGAGGAGCAACCACGGCCCTCCCCGTAGCGTCCGTTCCTGGCTTCTCCGGGGGGGCCATAAACCAGCAACCCAGCATTATCATGCGCGCCACCCAGAAAAAAAGGATGTCGAACCCGGTGATCAGCAAAGATGTGGGATAGAAAACTTGCAAGTCTCGCGTCGGCTCTGGCCATCCCAAAGCCGTAAACGGCAGCAGACCTGACGAGAACCAAGTGTCCAGAACATCCGGATCCTGCTTCAACCCGGAAGCGCCGCACTTTGAACAACTGGCCGGTGTCTCGCGAGAAACAACGATCTCCCCGCACTCGCAATACCATGCCGGAATGCGATGTCCCCACCACAACTGACGCGAGATGCACCAGTCGTGGATATTCTTCATCCAGTTCAGGTAAATCGTGCGATAGTTCGCTGGCGCAATCCGTATGAAGTTCTTCTCCACAACTTCAATCGCGCGATCCGCGAGCGGCTGAATCTTGATGAACCACTGCGTCGAGAGCCGCGGCTCGACCACCGTCCCGCACCGATCGCATTTCGCGAGTGCCAGCTTGTAATCTTTTTCGCCAACGAGGAAACCCTGTGCCTCGAGATCCTCGAGCACGCGTTTGCGAGCCGCGAACCGATCCAGTCCCGCGTACGCGCCGGCATTGACGTTCATGTGGGCGTGCTCATCCATCACTTCGATCTGCGGTAGGTTATGGCGAAGGCCTGCCTCGAAATCATTGGGGTCATGTGCCGGCGTTACCTTCACCGCTCCCGTGCCAAATTCCGGCTGCGCAAGCTCATCGGTGACGATCGGAATTTCACGATTCATCAATGGCAGCAGGACCTTCTTGCCGTGCAGGTGCTGGTAGCGCTGATCACGCGCGTTTACCGCCACGGCCGTGTCCCCCAGCATCGTTTCCGGGCGCGTGGTCGCGACCGTGATGAATTCGTCCGTCCCAATCACGGGATAGCGAATCTCCCAAAGCTTGCCGGCCACCTCCTCGTGCTTAACCTCGAGATCGGAAATCGCCGTCTCGCAGCGTGGACACCAGTTGACGATGTACTTTCCACGATAGATCAGCCCTCGCTGATAGAGTCGAACGAACACCTCCCGCACGGCGTGCGAGAGGTTCTCGTCCATGGTGAAGTACTCACGACTCCAATCGACCGATGCACCCAAGCGGCGCATTTGTTCCTGGATGGCGGTGCCGTATTGCTTCTTCCAGCACCAGACGCGTTCCACGAACTTCTCCCGCCCCAGATCGCGCCGCTTTATGCCTTCGCTCTCGAGTTGCCGCTCAACCATCATTTGCGTCGCGATTCCCGCATGGTCCGTCCCCGGAAGCCACAACGCAACATACCCGCCCATACGATGCCAGCGCGTGATGATGTCCATCTGCGTCTGATTCAGCATGTGGCCCATGTGCAGCCGCCCGGTAACGTTCGGCGGCGGCAGCAGGATGGTAAACACCGGTCGCGTGTCCCCTTCGGGCGGCGTGGGTACGGCGAAGATGTTTTCCTTCACCCAGTACTCGGCCCATCGCGCTTCGATCGCGGCAGGCTCATAAGCTTTTGGCAACTCGTGCGGCATGGCTAAAACACTCAGCACTCAGAAGTCAGCATTCAGTAGGCCAGGGTTCCGAAGCCCTGGTGAACTGCTGAGTGCTGAATACTGAGTGCTGCTTTTGATCTTAAGTGGCGAGAGAAAAAGGGTCAAACGGGAGAGAGGTTTCAGGCGGAATACGCGAGGCTGTCAGTCATGAAGCAGGCACCAGATCAGCGTGTCCGAGCAGCTCCAGAATTTACCTCTTCAGCTTCTTTGCGATCTCTTCCATCAACTTGGGTTTGAGTTCAGCCAGTACCGTATCCACGATGCTCGCGAGCGCGCCGGCTTCCAGGTCGGAGGATTGCACGCTTTCGGGAGGTGGCTGTGCAATAAAAGACTCTTGGGTGACGGCCCCTTGTGATTCTTGTGGCTCCTGAGATGGTTGCGACCTCCCGGGTTGGCCCCCTGCAATTCCCGTCTTGGCCACCTCGGCCACACTCTCCGCGATGGCGGCCGTGCTGTGAACATTCATCACTGCCTCGCGGATTTGCTGCCAGTTCTCCCAAGCTGCGACTGCTTCCGGAGCAACCCCAGGGCCAGGTTCATCCGCTGTGCTCACGCTCGTGGCAGGGGTCGAAGCAGCCCCGGCAGCCGCGGCAAAAGTCGCGCCTCGAATCTCCGGAGCCTCTGCGGGCGTCGTGTTCACCTCAGGAGCCGGGGCAGCCTCAGCGTGACCATTCTCTGCCGATCGCATTTCCTGCTCGAGTTCGATCGCAGCTTCTTCGGGTGTAAGGGCAACATTCTCGGCAATCCAGCGAGCGCTGGCCGGCATCGCTGCCGCATCGCCGGCGGTAGGGCCAGCCGATTCCGCTGGTTGAGCATCGGCTTGGAGCCCATCGTGGCTGTCCGCCAAGGTCAAATCGGGGTTCTGGTTTGCACCAACTTCGTCAAGACGTCGGTCGGATTCCGACTCCGCCTTCGGGGGGCGTGGCTCAGAATCAGCCACGGCCATGGGTTCCAATGTTGCAGAAGTCGAGCTTTCGCTGGCGTTCGGAGCAACTTGTGCACCTTCGTCGATGGCCAAGAAAGCGTTCGAATCGGCAATTACCGGCAGTTCGCCAGTTGCCTCCGGGACCAGAGGAAAGGCTCCGACCTTCGGCGCGCTGTCAGCCGCCCTATCTCCTACGGCCTCGGCCGACAATTCAGAATCCTCGTCCTTGTTTGCCTGCGCTTCCTCGGTGTCAGTCCGATCGCGCTGCGCAGGCCGGTCATCATCGTGCCAGAAGGATGGCTTCCTTGACTTGCGCCCTCGGGTTGACTCCGCCTGCGGAACGATTCTGTCTTCCAGTTTCGTCAAGGCGGCGAGCAGTTCACTGGCCTCGAAAGGCTTCACGATGTGGGCGTCTGCGCGCACGCGTTTCGCCTCATCAGACTTGAAGGGCTCCATCTTGCCAACCGTCAGAAGCACCGGAATCTTGCTCGTTTCACCGGATTCTTTCAGGCGTTGGCAGACTTCCAGGCCTCCGTAGCCCGGCATGTAAACATCCAGCACGATCAGATCGGGACGGACCTCGTGAATTTTCTTGAGTGCTGCCGAACCATTATTGACGGTAATGACTTCATAGCCAGCATCGGTGAGGATGCGACGGCCCATGTTTTGGGCGGTAACGCTGTCATCGGCGAGCAAGACGGTGCGCGGCAAGGTTTCCTCGTTGTGCAATTGGGGAGATACTTCGAAAGGTAACTTGCGGGGGGGCCTAAGTCAATGAAAGTAAGCGGTTAGCGTGGTTACGAGGGGACAACACATTTCGTGCATGTCCCCCCTTGCAAACAGTTACTTGCCGGGCACGATTTTCTGCAATATGCCCTTTTTCTTCTTGTGCTTGCTGGAGGCAATCTGCTCGTCAGTGGCCAACTCCTGGTCCGCTCCGCTATGAGCGTCGCTGGCGGCGGCCCCGCCGCCCTTGGCGCCACCGTCCTGGGCCACTTCATTGACCTGAGCCGGTGCTTGGGCCGGTTTGCTGTCCTGAGGGACATTCGGAGTCAATTCGTTCGGATCAGGTTCCGGAGCCTGCTGTGCGGCTCCAGCCGATGCCACGGGCGTGAGCTCGTTCGGATCGGGCGGCTGCTCCGCAGTCGGCGTGGTATTTCCGGCAGTGGCTTGGGCCGGAGTATCGTCTGAGCGCGGTGCACGCTGGCTTTCGGTGTTAGCCCCGTCGGCCTTCACCACACCGACGACCTGGTTGTCTGGACCTCCGCCGCCGGTGATCACTCGATTGGCATCCTTCATCAATGCCGTCGCACTGATTAAATCCTGCTCCTGAAGGGGAGGTTCGCCAACCCGAGCCGCGGACGTCACGTCGGGATGCCGTCCGAAAGCGGCCATGACCGAGCCCATGGTGCTGCGCTCCCGCCGCGAAGCCTCTTCCGCTTTGTTCTGGGCCAGCATCGCCTTGGTTGGCCGGGGCACTGGCTGACTGTGATTGAGGGCAACAAACCGCCTCTTAGCATCCTCGGCACGCTGCATCACGGGGTAGCGCGTGAGAATCTTGCTGTAAGCGGCAGACGCCTTGGCCACCCATTCCGTGGAAAATTTTTCTCTCTCGAGTTCGATTCGCTTTCTCTGCTCTTCCGATAACTTCTTCTGTTTGGCCTCGAGTTCGGGCCGGCGCATCATTGCGATCTGATCTTCATAGGATTGGCCGATCAGATACAGAGCTTCGTCAGCCTTGCTGTACAGGGGATAGCGATCTGCGAGCGATTGCAGGCGTGCCACCGCCGCCATGTAGCTGCCTCGGAGATAGTAGAAGCGCCCCACGCGATACTCGCGCTCGGCAATCACTTCCTGAACCTCCATCAGCTTCAACTTAGCCTCGGCAACAACCTTCTGATTCTCCGGGTACTGCTGAATAACCTGGCGGTACTCCTGCTCGGCTTGCACGGCGTGAGTGAAATCGCGATCCGGTTTCTCCATCGCCCCAAAATCAATGTTGGCAATCTTCAATTGCGCTTCCGCAGCCTCGGGCATGTTGGGGAAGAAGGTCTGGAAATCTTGATATTCCTGTTTGGCCTGGGCCAAGCCCGCGGTTCCACCCTCCGCGTACCAAGAATCTGCCAAGGCCAGTTTGGCGCGGGCGATGAACTCTGAATCCGGGTAGGTCGCAATCAAGGTCTGCATAGTGATACGCGCGACGTCGAAGCGGTTGTGCTTCATCGCGTCCATACCGCGATCGAAAAGCACTTTGTCCGGCTGCTTGGAGTCGACCTTGGCTAGAGGGTTGCTGACCTTCTTATTGGTGCAAGCAGTGGTGAGCGTCAGCGTCGCTGCCAGCGCAATCACGAGAATTCGCAAGGACATGAAAAACCTCAAAAAGCAGTTGCCAGTTCACGGTTCTCAATCGTTCAGCTAGGAACTAGGAACCGAAACCAAGAACTTGAGATTAGACTTTCTGCATTGTGGCTTCCAATGCAGTCTTCAGCAAATTTTCGGCATTAATCTTAGGATCGCCATGGCTGAACACTGCGTTGCCCGCCACCAAAATTTCTGCTCCGGCCCGAACTACCCTTCCGACCGTATCAAGAGCTACCCCACCGTCGACTTCGATCCGATAGTTGAGGTTCCTTTCCTCGCGTAAGCTTCTGAGTTTACTAAGCTTATGCAGCGAGTTGGGGATAAACGGCTGTGCCCCAAAACCCGGGTTCACCGACATTACCAGCACGTAATCCACAATGTCGAGAACCTCGGAAAGCATCCCTACCGGAGTTGCCGGATTGATGACCACCCCTACCTGGAGCCCGTGGTTCTTAACCAGGTTCAGAGTACGATCCAGGTGCCGGCAGGCCTCATAGTGCACCGACATCCAGTCTGCGCCCGCATCCGCAAAGGCCGGAATGTAAAGATCTGGGTCCTCAATCATCAAGTGACAATCGAGAGGGAGCTTGGTCGCTTTCCGTAACGATCGCACCAACTGCGGTCCCAGGGTAATGTTCGGCACAAAGTGTCCATCCATGACATCGACATGGATGACCGTGCCGCCGCCTTCCGCCGCCCGGTTGACCTGCTCGCCCAGACGCGCGAAATCCGCCGACAAAATCGAGGGTGCTAGCTCAATCAAAGCCTGGGACTCTCAAGGAGAACGACTAGCGAAATTTTAGCACGGGGGATTGGGGGTAAAGTTGGGAATCGACAGGTCGGGGGGACCGTCCTCTGCTCATAAGTCCTACGGCGCAGCGCCTTTTAGGACTCTTCAGCAGCGACTGCCCTTATTGGGTGGCCGGGGGACCTAGGACTGCAAAAGTAGACGATACCGACCGGTCTTGACTTGCGCCTGCTCTTGAAAACCCTGAAACTACTCGCCATGAAAGTGGTCGCCGTCATCCCTGCGCGTTTGACCTCGATGCGCCTGCCGCGAAAAATGCTTCGCCAGATCCATGGCCGTCCGCTGGTGTTGTGGGCTTATGATGCGGTTCGCAAGTGTACCAGGCTCGACGACGTTATTTTGGCAACCGATTCGCAGGAGATTTTGGAAGCCTGCCAAAAACACGGCTGCAACGTTCGCTTGACCTCACCCAAGCACCGCAGCGGCACCGAACGGGTGCATGAAGTTTCACAAAGCGTCACCGCCGACGTCTACATCAATGTGCAGGGCGACGAACCGATGGTGCGTTCGGAGCAGATTGACACCATCATCGAGCTCATGGCGAATGCCACCCGGCTGTCCAATCTTGGGCATGCCGATAGACAGATAATGGTTGGCACTTTGAAAACACCGGCCCAACCGGAAGATGTGACGAATCCAAATGCAGTGAAAGTTGTGACCGATTCGACCGGAAAGGCTTTGTACTTCTCTCGTGCCACCATTCCTCATGACCGGGACGGCACTGGTCCGAAATATTTCAAACACCTGGGAATCTACGCCTACCGCAAACTGGCGCTGGACCGGTTCGTTACCTTACCCGAGTCGTCGCTCGAACGCGCGGAACGGCTTGAGCAACTGCGCTTCCTCGAAAACGGCATTCCGATCTACGCAGCCCAGACGCCGTTCGACAGCATCGGCGTGGATACGGAAGAAGATTTAGAGCGAGTGCAGGCCTTACTGAGGTGAGCCATTCACCACCGGGACTCAGGCCGCGATAAATCCCCAAGGGCGGCTTCTCTCTTTGCCCCCTATGTCTCGCGCGAGAAAGTTCAGGAATTAGCCTTAGCCCAGGCTTCGGCTGCGGCCACTCTGCGAGCAATGGCCGGATGTGAGTGGAACCACCACTCTACCCAGCGCGAGGGCGTGCGCTCTGCCATGTTCTGCTGCGCCAGCTTGTTCATCGAGGAAATGAACGGGTCGACCGTCGCGATGTTCTCGAACGCATAACGGTCGGCCTCTCGTTCGTTGTAACGTGAGAACGCGTTCATTGCGGGCATCAAGATGAAAGAGAGGACAACGAAAGTCAGGACAACCAAGGGCAGGTTGGCGAAGTCGGAAAGCTGTTCGAAGATGTGCCAACGGTCCGAGGCGTATTGCAGCACCCAGTTTACCGCCCAGAAGCCTACAAACGTCACCCCTGCCTGCACCGCAATGCCCTTCAGGATGTGTTTGTGGACGTGATGCCCGAGCTCATGCGCGAGGACTGCTTCGATCTCCTCAGCAGAGTAGTTGTCAATCAGCGTGTCGGCGAGAATGATACGTCGCGTATTACCGAGGCCGGTGAGTGCGGCATTCGCCTTCTTGCTCTTCTCTGATAATTGCCACTTGTAGACTCCGCGCACGCGCGTTCCAGCGCGCTCGCCCAATCGAATCAGGCGCGCCTTGAGCTCTTCGTTTTGCAGCGGCTCGAATTTATAGAAGATCGGGAAAAGCAGGACCGGAGCAAGTTGCGCCAGAAGAATAGTCACCACCAGGAAGCCGAACCATGCCAGAACCCACCAGTGTTCCGGAAATTGCCGGATAATGAAGTAAAGCAACTCCACCAGCAGCCCGCCAAGAACGACCGCCAGCAAGAAGCCTTTCACTTCGTCCCACAGCCACGAGCGCAGCCTCTGATTCGACAGCTTGTAGCGATGTTCCAGGCGGAATCCGTAATAGTCCATTCCGATGCCGAGGATCCGGGCGATCAAAATCAGGAAGAAGACGTAGAGAAACACTGCAAGGTTGTAGCTTTGGAAGGAGTTGCTGTAGGCAAGGTCGCGGATCGCACCAGTCCATCCCGTCAGCAAAAGCAGCAACAGCAAGCACAAGGCAAGCACAACGTCGCCGATACCCAACCAGCGGCGGATCCGGTTGTATTTGCGTACCTCGGGTGAGTCCGGGGGCGCAACTGTGCTGGTCGTGGTCATTTCGGTTAGATTATTGCACTCCGGGCGAGCCGGTGCGAGATTCCGGAGGACAAGGCGGGAATTGGACTATGGGCTCAGGTGGCGTGCACAAAGGCTTCCGAGGTTGAGAGAATCTCCTCCACCAAGGCCGGCGATGCCGCCTCGGCGTAGATTCGCAGCAGCGGTTCGGTTCCGGAGGCACGGAACAGCACCCACGGCTCTGCCCCGTTTCCCTCGGTGGCAGCGTCGAGAAAGAACTTGACGCCATCCATGCCTTCTTTCTTCAGGATGCCGTAGTTGCCGAGCTTGCAGGTGCCATCTGAACTCGCACGCGCGATAGCGCCGTTCTTGATTTCGTCTCCGATGTGCAGATCGCGTCGGCCATAATAGTGGGGCCCGTACTCTTTTTGCAGTCGCGCGACCAGGGCTCCCAGGGGCTGCTTTTCCTCTGCCATCACGTTCGCGAGCAGCAGCGAATTCAGAATGCCGTCCCGCTCGGGCAGGTAGCGCGAATAGCCGATGCCGCCGGACTCCTCGCCACCAATGACGATTTCACGCTCCATCATGAGGTCAGCGATGTGCTTGAAGCCGATTGCGCACTCATTCAGCTTGCGTCCATGCCGGGCCGAAATGCGGTCGAGCATGCGCGTGGTGTTGAATGCGCGAACCACTTCGCCCGGCCACTTCTTGCGCGTAAGCAACCATTCAAGGAGGACAGCGAAAATTTTGTGTGAATCTACAAAGCTCCCATCTTCGGCCACCGCGCCAATCCGGTCCGCGTCGCCATCGGTGGCAAAGCCCGCGTGACAGCCTTCGCGCACGACAATTTCCTGCAGCTGGCGCACGTGAGGGTCGATCGGTTCAGGATTAATACCCGGGAACAGCGGATTCACATCCTGACGGATCGCGACAAAATCGATCCCATGATCTCTGAAGATCTGAGCCAGAACTCCGCGCCCCGAACCATGCATCGAGTCAACCGCAACCTTGAACCCGGCTTGGGCAATGAGATCAAGATCGGCAAAACTGCAAACCGCGCGAATGTACGCCGACTTGAGATCCACCTCCTCAATGGAGGCCTTCTCGCCCGTCGGCAAGGATCCCGCAGCCGTTTCCTGCTCGATGATTTTCATGATCGCGGGGGTGGCCGACCCGCCAAACTTCCCCTTGAACTTCACCCCATTCCAATTCCAGGGATTGTGACTCGAGGTGATCACCACTCCACCTGCCCGATCCTGGTTTTTTACCGCCAACGAAATTGCGGGCGTCGGGGTGTAGTCGTTGGCAAGCTTCACCGGAATCCCAGCGTTACAGAGGATCTCGGCGGCGGCACGCGCAAACCAAGGTGAACCGAAGCGCGTGTCGTATCCGACGATCACGCCTTTCGATGGGTCTTCGTGCTTCAACACATACGAGGCAATCGCACCAGCAACCCGCCGTACATTGTCGAAGGTGTATTCGTCTGCAATGACCGCGCGCCAGCCATCGGTGCCGAACTTAATGGTGGTTGGCCTAGGGTCCCCGCTCGTTGGTCCTGTACCGGCTTCTGACCCTCGGCCCTCGGCTTTTCGGTGATCAGTTGCTTCCAGTTGTTCTATGTCTGCCATTGCGGATTTGCTCTGACAACCAGGCCTCGGAATTCATGCTCAGCACGCTTTAGCCATCCCAGCCGAGAACCGACGACCCTTAAACCAGCTTCGCCAGCTTCTTCTCATCCAGATACTTCACGACCTTACCCACGTCCTGCGAGTTCTCACGGGTTGTAACCAGGAGAGCATCTTCGGTTTCCACCACCACAATGTCATTCACACCTACCACGGCCACGAACTTCCCGGGCGCGTGTACGTAGTTCCTACTCGCGTTCAAGGTGAAGATGCCCTCCCCAGAGATGAGGTTGCTGTTAGCCGGCGCCTGGCTGGTCGACCGATGTTCGTGCAGCGCTGTCCAGGAGCCGAGGTCGTTCCATCCAAAATCGGCACGCAGGCAAAACAGGTTCGACTCCTCCTCGCCCTTGGCTGAGCGGGGCTCGAGCACGGCATAGTCGATACTGATGTTTTCGCACTTGGGATACATGCGTCGAAACGTACCCGCAAACTTGTTCGTCCCGTAGTCTGCGGCGATTTTCTCGAGCACCGCAGCCGTCTTCGGCAGATGCTCGGTCAGCGCGTTTGCCAAAGTACGCGCACTCCACAGGAACATTCCGCTGTTCCAGTAGTAGTTGCCTGCCTTGAGAAATTCAGCTGCAGTCTCCGCGTTGGGCTTCTCGGTAAAGCGGCGCACGCGCAGGGCATCTCCGCTACCCAGCGAGCCAGCCTCGATGTAACCATATCCGGTTTCCGCGCGGGTGGGCTGAACTCCGAGCACCACGATGTTCTCTCCCGAACGGGCGATTTCGATCCCATCGGCGAGCACTTCACGAAATCGCTCAGGATTCGCGATTACGTGATCGGAGGGAAACAGTCCAACTACAGCATCCGGATTCGCGCGCTGGAGAATAAAAGCAGCCAGGCCAATGGCAGGAGCAGTGTTCCGGCCAACAGGTTCAGCGATGATTTGGTCTTTCTTGAGCCGTCCCAACTGGCGCACGATTTCTGGACGCAGATCATCATTGGTGACCACCCAGAACTGCTTGGAAGCAGCGACGGGCGCAAGGCGTGTCACAGTCTGTTGAATCATCGTATGCGCGCCGTCGAGCGCCAGCAATTGCTTCGCTCGTTTCTTGCGGCTCAATGGCCAAAAGCGCGTGCCACGCCCGCCTGCCAGAATTACCGGATAAAAGTTTGCGCTCATCAGGGGTTCACTATTTCCGGACTACAAACGGCTGTGCCGGGAACAAACGACCTTATGAATTGCACCGTCTCCTCAGGCTGCACTTCGAAGTGCGATATGCATGCCGGTACCACAACCGCGTCGCCCTTGCCGAACTTGGCCGGCTCGCCACCTGGCGCCCTCAAGGCCCCCGCACCGTCTGTTGCAACCAGAATCTGCACGGACGACTTTCCCGGTCCCGGGCCAAATTCCAACGCCGATCTCAAATCATATTTCTCCACCGTGAAATAGGAAGACGCAATCAGAGGCTGCCGCCGGCTACCGCTGCCATTCAGACTTTGCGACGTCTGGGGCCGAACCTTCCCCGATTGGGCATTTTCCTTGATGACGCGCAAACCGTCTTTAAGATGGAGTTCGCGCGGCCGTCCGTAGTCATATAGGCGGTAGGTTGTGTCGGACTGCTGTTGGGTTTCGACGATGATCGAGCCTGGCCCGAGAGTATGCACGGTGCCTCCCGCGACGTAGATCATGTCCCCGGCAGAGACCTGCACCCAGTTCAACAAATCTTCCGCGCGACGCTCGTGAATCGAGCGCTCGAAGTCGGCACGGGTTACGCCAGCCTTCAGGCCTAATCCGATCTCGGCACCTGGTTGCGCGTGCACAACATACCAGCACTCCGTCTTACCGCAAGGCTCCCCAACTTGCTGAGCCGCAGCATCATCGGGATGAACTTGCACAGAAAGCTTTTCCTGGGGAAAGAGGAATTTCAGCAGCAGTGGGAAGCGATGATCATCCCGTGGCGCCTCACCGACCAGTTCGCACCTGTAGCACGCCGACAATTCCGCAAGGGATTTGTCTGCCAGTTTTCCATTCTCGACGATGCAGTTGTCGCCAGTCAGCCAAGACTCGCCGATCTTCTCGTTAAACTTGCGAGAATAAATGGGAGAAAGGTCCAACCGACCCCAGGGACGAGGGTCGAACAGCGGCTTCATTAGCAGCGGATAGAGCTTTTCCATTCGTGAGTGGCGCGGCGAAGGTCGCACCCTTAACCAATTACGAGATTGCCCCACCCCTTCAAGATTTTCCAAGGGTGGGAACATCTCGCCGCATTTAGAAGCCTAACTCAGCAAAGAGGCTGCCCGCAAAAGGCACTTGCCCGCAAAGCCCATGAACCGCTGAGGGGGAAGCGCTAGAAATCAAGAACCTTGCGACTTCCTGCCCCCTGGGGTTTCGGGCTTTCGCCCCAATTGCCTCGCCCCTCCCATCCAAAGTTTCTACAGGGACCCGACGAATTCCCGCAGCCGTTCCAATCCGCGGTCCAGTTCCTTCTGGGAGGTCGCATAGGAGATGCGAATATGCCGGTTTGTCCCAAAACCCTCCCCCGGAACCGTGGCAACATGCCCGTCATGGAGCAGCCGCCGCGAGAAGTCGGCAGGCGACTTGATCTCACCTCGCCCGAAGTATGCACAAACGTTCGGATACACGTAGAAAGCCCCTTGCGGATAGGTGCATTGCACCCCCGGAATGGCCCGCAATCCATTCACGATGTGGTCGCGAAGCCGGATGTACTCCGAACGCATTTCCGCCACGCACTCCTGAGGACCGTTCAGTGCCGCAACCGCTGCCTTTTGCACGATGGAGGTAGGATTCGAGGTCGACTGGCTCTGCAATTTTTGCATGGCGGCAATCACCGGCGCCGGAGCCAGCGCATATCCCATACGCCAACCGGTCATGGCGTAGGTTTTTGAGAGCGAACCTACGACGATCATTCGCTCGCGATACCGGTCCTGCGATCCCACCGAAAACTCGCGACCCGTGTAGTTCAGGTACACATAACATTCGTCGGACATCACCCAAATGCCACGCTCTGCTGCGAACCGCGCAATCTCAGTTATGTCCTCCGGTGACATCACCGCTCCCGACGGATTCGACGGCGAGTTGAGAATGATCATCTTCGTCCGCGCCGTCACCAGGCGCGCCACCATCTCCGCGGTCACACGAAACTCGTTGGTCTCGTCAGTTTCGAGCAGCACGCAAGTACCACCAGCGTAGCCAACGATGTCTTTGAACGACACCCAATAAGGCACCGGAAGGATGACTTCGTCGCCATGGTCCACCAGCACCTGAACGGCGTTAAACAGCACGTGCTTGCCTCCGACCGAGGCCATCACTTCATCCCGTTTGAACTCCGAACCGAAATCCCGAGCATGGCGTCCGACAATCGCATCCTTCAGCTCAATCGTGCCACCGACAGCGGTATAGCGCGTGAAGTTGTTCTGGATGGCTAAAATCGCAGCATCCTTGATGTGCTGGGGTGTCGAGAAATGCGGCTCCCCGACCGTCCAATCCACAACCTCCACACCCGTTTGGCGCAGCTTGTCGGCTTCAGCCACCGCCGCCATTGTCGCCGAGGGCTCAATGCGATTGATCCGTTCCGTGAATTTCAGTGCAACCGGTGCTTCCGATACAGGACTCATGTTTCTGCCTTTACTTCCGGGATTTCTTGTTTGCCAACTTGTACGCCGGATCGAGCTTCTCTTTTAGCCGCTGTTCCACCAATTCCGGAACCAAGGTGCTGACATCGCCGCCCAGTCGTGCCGCTTCCCGCACAAGCCGTGAACTGAGATAGGAATACTGCTCGGCCGGCATCATGAAGACGGTTTCCAGTTCGGGACTCAGCTTGCGATTCATCATAGCGATCTGCAGTTCATATTCATAATCGCTGAGCGCTCGAATGCCCCGTAGCATCGCTCCCGCTTTGACCTTGCCGGCGAATTCGACGGTGAGGCCATCGAAGGTATCCACGCTGACGTTCTTGATGTCCTCGGTCAATTCCTCCAGCATCCGCTTTCGATCCCCAACGCTGAAGAGTGGGGTTTTGTCCGGATTGCGCAAAATGGCGACGATCAAATGGTCGAAAATCCGGCTGCCGCGCTGAATCAGGTCCAAATGGCCATTTGTCGGCGGATCAAACGACCCCGGATAGATAGCAGTGACTTTTTTCAATCAGCCTCTTCTTACAAAGGTAGTTGCAGGCGGGCGAAAGGATACTTTGATTCTATTCGGCTGGCTTGGGCCGTGGCAACGCGCTACTTAAACCAGTGCCAGCCAAGGCTGACCTGGATGCCATTGAACTCAGGGTTTCGCCTACCCAGGTTGGCATTCGAAATATGCCACCAGCGGCAGGCGAGTTCGAGAGCATGGTTCTGCCGGGTGGAGATCAGGACGCCTCCGCCGCCGCGAGCGATGAAGTTAAACGTAGAGCTGTCGCCCGCTGGTAAGTTGGCGCTGGTGTGCACGGCACCCCCACCGAGTTCGACAAATGGCGAAACATGTCCCCGGTGTTGGGTGGAGTTCCAACGAAGAATGATTGGATCAAAGGCGGTTCCGGAAATCCGCTGAGGAGTGAATTGCACAAATAGTGGAATGAAGTCCACGCCGTATTCGAATCGGCCCCGCCGCCAGCCCCTGCCGATCTCCCCTGTGGCTCGCCCCACAAATACGCCGGCCAGCAAGATTTGCGATTCCGAAAGCCTGTTGGTGTTTTCTTCGCCCGTTGCACCCGCCGCCCAGACGCTGAAGTCCCAGTTACGAGTGGAAGTTTCGGGAAAGCTCTGCGAATGATCGGAGGCGGATAACACGACCGGCGCAAGGATGAGTAACCCTAAAGCCTTCAAACTCGAGGCGCGCCAGATGGACGCGAATGACATAACCAAGAAGCGTGAGGCTTTCATGATCTACTTCTTCGCGGGCGGGCATAAACCCGATGAGGAATCAATTACCCGGTAGCGGCGGCGTGCGTCGATTGGCCTTTTTCTTATCCGACAAGTCCTAAGCGAGTAGCCGATGGTCAGTCCCCCCCGAGTTGGACGTCCCGCTGCAGCTCGAGAGGTGGTCATCATCTTAGCCCGCATCGATCCAGGCTAAAGCCGAATCAGCCAACTTAGGATGGAGCTGGGGGTAGAGCGGGTTGTCAGCGTGCGAGCGCCCCTGAACCAGACAAAAAGACGCAAGGCCGCCCGCCTTCAAACAGCTAGGAGGTGCCCTTACCGTCTTGCTGGAGATTTGCCTTCGGTTCCGGTCGGCATCGTGGTCACTCGCGCGGTCTGAGGAGTTCCAGCTCCTTGGGCAGCGCCTTGTGCCTGTCCGGTAGGCTGCGAAGAGGTAAGTCCCAGTCCCTTGCGCACTTCCGTTTCGATCTTCGCGGTTATGTCTTTGTTGTCTTTGAGGAACTGTCTGGCATTTTCTCGGCCTTGGCCGATTCGCTCGCTCTTGTAGCTGAACCACGAGCCCGACTTCTCGACGATGTTGTTGTTGACCGCGAGATCGAGCAGGTCGCCTTCGCGCGAGATTCCTTCACCATAAAGGATGTCGAATTCAGCTTCCCGGAACGGCGCGGCTACCTTGTTCTTTACTACCTTGACCTTGGTTCGGGAGCCGGTGACGATGTCGCCTTCTTTGATTGCAGCGATGCGGCGGATATCGACACGAACGGAGGCGTAGAACTTCAAGGCGCGGCCACCCGTGGTGGTTTCGGGATTGCCGAACATTACACCAATCTTTTCGCGAATCTGGTTAATAAAGACCAGGCAGGTGCGTGACTTTGAGACGATGCCGGTCAGTTTGCGGAGCGCCTGCGACATTAGGCGGGCCTGCAGTCCCATATGACTGTCGCCCATTTCGCCGTCAAGCTCAGCCTTGGGGACCAGAGCGGCCACCGAGTCCACGACGAGAACATCGATAGCTCCGGAACGCACAAGTGCTTCGGCGATTTCCAGAGCCTGTTCGCCGTAATCAGGCTGCGAGACCAGGAGATTATCCACATCGACGCCGAGTTTCTTGGCGTAGACCGGATCAAGGGCGTGCTCGGCATCCACGAATGCTGCCATGCCGCCGGCCTTTTGAGCCTCGGCAATGACCTGTAGCGTGATGGTCGTCTTCCCGGAAGATTCCGGACCAAAGATCTCGACCACGCGCCCGCGCGGGAAACCACCCACCCCGAGCGCCGCGTCGAAGGAGATCGAACCTGTCGGGATAACTGAGATCGGCACGATGGCTTCTTTCGACCCTAACCGCATGATGGACCCTTTACCGAATTGCTTTTCGATTTGCGCCAGTGCCAGATCTATCGCTCGAGTCCGCTCGTCGGCCATGTTTGCCTCTCCTAATGTGGGCGGGCTCCCTTGCCCACCAGGGTTTTTCGGGAAACTGGCTGGAGTATAACCTGCCACGAAAGCGAATAAAAAGCGAAATCGACGAATTTTGTGGAAAAGTTCCCCCAAAAGAACTGAGCGGGAGATCTTACTTGAGCATAACCTTTTGGCAGCTAAGTCATCGGATCATCCTAGGGTCGGGATCCCGACCCCTTTCCTGGCTGAATATGTCCTCACATTCATCGACGCAAAGCCCGAATGCCTCAGTGATTCAATGGTTCTGGCTCCGTGCTACAATTTTCCCTCTTAGGTTCCCTCAGACGTAGCAGCTCCCGCAGACTCTTAGAACCGGAAACACAGTGGCCCAAAACTCATCCAAACCCATTACCTATGCCGACGCAGGCGTAAACATCGACAAAGCCAATCGCACCAAGCAACGCATTAAGTACCTTGCCCATAAGACTTTCACGAAGGGCGTCCTCAGCGAGATTGGGGGATTTGGCGGTCTGTTTTCGGTTGATAAGACCAAGTATGTCGATCCCGTCCTGGTTTCGAGCGTCGATGGCGTGGGCACGAAATTGAAGCTGGCGTTTGAGATGAACGTGCACCACACGATCGGTGCCGATCTGGTAAACCACTGTGTCAACGACATCGCTGTCCAGGGTGCGGCGCCCATGTTCTTTATGGACTATCTCGCGACGGGTAAGCTCGATCCATCCATTGCCGAGAAGGTGATCGAGGGCCTAGCCGAGGCTTGCAAGCACAATGGCTGCGCGCTGATCGGGGGAGAAACGGCAGAAATGCCAGGCTTCTATCCAGATGGCGAATATGATCTCGCCGGATTCATTGTTGGTGTGGTCGAGCGCGAGAAGATCGTCTCCGGCAAGGGCGTCGAAGCTGGTGATATCGTTCTCGGCTTGCCTTCGACCGGACTTCATACCAACGGCTATTCGCTGGCCCGCAAGCTTCTCTTTGAGGTGGCGAAATATGAACCTGAGACCTACGTCAACGAGATCAGAGGCAAAGTCGGTAATGAGCTGATGCAGACGCACCGCAGCTACTGGCCGATCATCAAGAAGCTGGTGGCCGCAGAGTGTGTTTCCGCCATGGCGCACATCACTGGGGGAGGGATCACCGAGAACCTTCCTCGCGTTCTCCCCAAAGGAACCGCGGCCGCGATTTCTTACGATTCCTGGCCGGTGCTGCCGATCTTTACCCACCTACAGAAACTCGGGAACGTTCCACAAGACGACATGATGCGCACCTTTAACATGGGCCTAGGCATGCTGCTTGTCATTCCCGCCAAGAAATTCAAGAAAGCGGAGAGCGTGCTGGATCGGGCAGGCGAAAAGTACTACGCCGTGGGACGCATCACGAAAGGCGATCGAAAAGTCACCTACAGTTAGACCGTCCGGGATACCTTCAGCTCGGTTTGGAAACAGCGTACAAATAACGTAAGAGGCGGCGCTCGGCGCTCAAATTATGTACGCACGAAAGAAAGCGTTGTAGTCCTTCGAAGTTATGGTCTCCTTCTAGGGCAATCAGTTCAGCCTTCCTCTTTTCTCTTGCCTGATGCCAGCGGTTGGCGATTGTGGCTGCGCTGGCGGTGGTGTCCATGACGTGAACCAAGCGGAATCCAGCGCGCTCAATCAGTCGTTCGTTCTCTCCTGGCGGACTGAATAGGTAATATCCAATGGAGCTGCGCGTTGAAATCTCTTCATGCGAAATCGTCCCGCCAATGACCAGCGCGTCACTGAAAAGCAGTCGACCGCTCGGCTTTAGAACGCGAAAGATTTCGCGCAGTACGTTCAACCGGGCCGGCAGATGGCACAACACATCATTCGAGAAAACCGCCTCGAAGGCATTGTCTTCTGAAGGAATGCCGGCCGATATGTCACACTGCTCAAAGCGCACTCGGGGGGCGAGGTTTCTGGTCACGGCAAGTTGATTTGCGTTCCGAACACCTGATTCGTTGATGTCCAAACCCAATATGGTGCAGTCAAGGTTTTCTGCCACATGTAACGCATATCCACCGGACCCGCAGCCCAATTCGAGAACCATGGAATCTGATCGCAGCGCGAGCAGTTGTGGAATATTCCCCGATTCCTCGGTTGTCACCCAGCTGGTTTGTCCAAAATCTTCACCGTAGGTTTCTAGACGCACTTGCCGATAAACCTCGGCCGCGTAGTTTGAGTACGCACCGTCGTAGAGATCTACTCTCGCTGACATTTCAGCCGCTCCCTGGTGATTACGCCGGCATTCGTGCAACTTCGTACAGGTACTGCACAAAGGAACGGACGGCTCCCTTCATGCCTTGTACCTTGGAGTTCTTCGACTCGATGACGTAGTACTCGTCCGGAGCATGCGCACCGCTACCATGCCCCAGCCCGAAATGACCAGCGGCAAGGCGGAGGGGGTCGCCGGTAAAGACGTATCCCGGCCAGGAGCCGGGGCTTCGCGGCAGAACAATAGGATCGATCCCTCCCTGTTTGTACACCGCGAGCTGGGCACGAATGAGCGGAGCATCGGCGGAGGTGCTGTTCGGGTCATAGCCTCCGGTCATGTTCACCTCGATGTCCCCAAAACCGTGGTTGGCTAAGTGAGACTTCAGTGCCTGGAGCGCTTCGCCGGCTTTCATATCGGGAACGAGACGAAGATCCATCTTCGCCACTGCACGATGAGGAAGGATGGTCTTGCCTCCGGGACCCGTGTAGCCGCCAACCAGGCCTTCAATGTTGACCGTTGGCCGGGACATCAATCGCTCCAGTGCGTCCTCCCAGCTCACGTCGTGGACCCAGTGGTCGACCCCCAGCTGCTTCTTGTCGAGGCTTTCGTCCATCCGCTTCGCCGCCTCGGCGATCATCATTTTCTCTTCTGCGGAAACGGGACGCGCTTTGTCGGCCAGCCCCGCAATAGCAGGATCGTTTCCATCGGAGGTGACAAGCGTATTGAGAGCCTGCACCAGGTGCCAAGCGGGGCTGTCAACGCGAGCCTTGTTGCTGGAGTGAATGTCCTTGCGCGGTCCCCGCCCCCAGCGTTCTCCGCTTGAAACCAGTTCGAGTTCGATCACGCCTTTCGCGCCTAGGGTCATCGTGACCGTACCGTCGAGCTCCTGCTCTGCCGAAGGCATGAAGATTCCCGAACAGCGCTTCAGGGCCCGCGTGACCTCGGGACGCCTGACAATCTGCGAAAAGTGGGGCGAGGCGATCTCTTCTTCGCCTTCTGCCACCAGCACAAGATTCACTGGAAGCTTCTTCCCGGCACCTCGGATCGCGTGCAAAGCCGCTAGCAACGAGGACTCAGGTCCTTTCTGATTCACTGCACCTCGACCGACCACCACCGTCCCGAGGCCGGACTTTTCAACCAGTTTGGCCTCCCAGGGGGGCGATGACCACTCCTTGGGATCAGCCTGCTTGACGTCATACATGAAGTAGAGACCCAGAGTTCGGGGAGCGTTGGCGTCGAGCAAGGCAAAGATTCCCGGCTGCCCATCGGTCGGTATCCTGGTTACCTCATTGAAGCCGGCATCCCGCAAGAACCTCATTGTGAGGTCACAGCCTTCGCTGACGCCTCGGTTCTCCGCCGCTATCGAGGGCTGTCGGATCCACTCTTGCAGCCTCTGGACGGCTTCGTCGTTGCGCTTGTCGATTTCGCGCCAAATGGCTTCGAGACCGTCTGATTGCGCTTCCTCAGATTGAGCAAAGGCGAGGGATGCTGCACTGGTGGCTGCGGCCTGTAGAAAAGTTCGTCGATTCATGGTGCAAAGAATAGGCGAGGTTGGGAGGGTTGTCTAGACGAGGTCAGGCGGGGAGTGCGTGGAGTTGTGGAGGCGGACACCATGGCAATCTAGTAAAGATGTCTATCGCTTACAGGGGGGAATGCCTCCCTATAGGAGGGCCGCTCGGAACACCTTCTCTTCGGATACTGGCTTTCGATACTAGCTTTTCTATGGGCTCCTGAGGCATGGTTCAGCCCACTCCGCCTCCAAAGCCCCCAGTTAAGCCCTGCCGAGGTGGAACTTCCGATTCGGGGTCCTCGTATAGGTCTCCATCGGCAATTTTTCGCAGAACCAGCTGGGGAAATTGGGCTCCGCAGGTAAAGCCAGTTGCTCACCAATTTGTCTCTGGCCCGTCTATCTCGTTGTAGCCGGAGGGAGTAAGGTGCCGGCCATAGACGAGGACATGCAGAGATGCCGGCCGATGCGTGGGCGGTACAATTTCCGGTTGGCAAGTGTGCGGGCAGCAGGTGCCCGACTGAACGAAGCGCCAGGCAACCGCTAGCCCGGGACCGCATGGCTGTCCAGAACCGGATTGACGACACGCTTCTCGTACGCGAGGCGCAGCGCGGTAACCGCTCGGCCTTCGAGGAATTGGTCCGCCATTACGATCAGGCGGTCCTACGCCTGGCCCTGCATTTAACCGGATCGGAGCACGAAGCCCAGGATATTTATCAGGAGGCCTTCCTCAAGGCCTACAAGAACCTCGGCCGCTTTCGCTTTGAGTGCTCCTTCTACACCTGGATATACCGGATCGTTACCAACCTCTGCCTCGACAGCATTCGCAAGAAGCAGGTGCGCAAGGAAGACGCTCCGGTGGCAACGGATGCGGACGGGGAAGTTTATGACGTTCTCGCGCAAGTCGCCGATGAACGAAGCGGGGCCGACCCGGAGCGCGATTTGATGCGGCGCGAGCTGGGCGGAAAGATCGCCAAAGCCCTTGGCAAGCTGACTCCGCGTGAACGCATGGTATTTGAATTGAAGCATTACCAGGGACTGAAATTGAGAACCGTCGGCGAAATGCTGAATACGACCGAGGAGACGGCGAAGAATACGCTGTTCCGCGCGACCCAAAAGCTGCGTGGCGCCTTGGCGGACATGAGATGAGTGCGGGAATTTTGGAGCGACGGAGATTTCTCCCGTCGAAGAAAAAACTATGAAGTGCGAATGGGTACAACAGAACATTGTTCTCTATGTTTATGACGAATTGCCGGATGATGCACGGCACGAACTGCAGCAGCACGTAGCGCGTTGCGCAACCTGCATGGCCGAAGTGCATGCGGTGAAGAATTTCCGCACCGATATGGCTAAGTTTCCTATCCAGGAGCCAAGCCCAAATTTTCTGACCGACTCGCGCATGAAGCTACAAGAGGCTCTCGAGTCTGCCGAACAGGGCGGATGGTGGTCGCGGCTGGTGTTCGAGCCGATGAATTGGCTCCATCAGATTCGATTTGCGCCCGCCCTGACAGCAGCCATCTTCATCGTCGGTTTTGCCGGAGGTATCGGGACAACCTACAAGATGGCCACAATAAACCGAGGGTCTGAGCCCTCTACGGGTCCTCAAAACTCTCCGGCAGCCCTTGCCTCCCTTAGCGGCGTGAGTGCGATTACACAGCAGCCAGGATCGAACCAGGTGACCATCAAATACGACACGGTTGTGCCCCAGCAGCACACTGGCTCCTTCAGCGATCCCGAGATTCAGCAGCTGCTGCTCTATGCAGCTCGTAACAATTTCAATGCTGGCGTCCGCATTGATTCCCTCAATCTGCTCACCCAGGAGCCAAACAATCAGCACGTTCGCGAGGCTCTGCTATATGCGCTGCGCTACGACTCCAACACCGGCGTGCGCCTGAAGGCATTGAATGGTTTGGGGCCTTACGTGAGGGATGACGTGCAGGTGCGCGATGCCGTCCTCGAAGCTTTGATGTCGGATACCAATCCCGGAATCAGAGTCGAGGCCTTGCGTCTGCTTGATCCGGTTCGCGCCGACAGCAGCGTTCGAATTGTGCTGCAACGCCTGGCACAAAAAG
Source organism: Terriglobales bacterium (assembly GCA_035606605.1). Classification (GTDB taxonomy): domain Bacteria; phylum Acidobacteriota; class Terriglobia; order Terriglobales; family Acidobacteriaceae; genus Gp1-AA145. The sequence continues at coordinate 28,361 of DATNEX010000124.1, read as the reverse complement.
ATGAGAACCGTTACATCCGATCGCAAGCGCGCGCAATGGTCGCACAGATGCCGGAAATGAACTAAAAGGGGAGAAGCAAACTCAACCGCAATGATGAAAAAGGTAATCCAATTTGGCTTGCTGACAGCGCTGATGGGGACATTGTGCGCTGCGCAGCAGAGTTCGGTTCAAAGGGAAGGCAATACCTGGACCAGTGTGGTGACCGGGTCACTCTCGGGTGTACGCAATCTCCACATCAAGGTAGAGATTGGCAATGTGAAAGTGCAGGGCGGACAATCCCAGGGGATCAACTACGCCATCCGCGGCCGGTCGTTCGAGTCGACTGAGGATCGAGCACGCAAGCAACTCGACTCCTACAAGATCAGCGCTTACACCCGGGGCGATACCGGGTGGATCGTGGGGGAATGGGAGAGCGGCCATCCCCACAAGTTCTCCTCGGAAGTGACAGTGAACATCCCGCGGGACATGGATTCTGTGAAGATCGAGACCGACGGGGGGCAGATTGTTGCGACTGGAATTTCTGGCCGGCTTGATGCTGAAAGTGGAGGCGGGAACATCCATCTCGATGACATCGGCGGAGCAATCTCGGCGGAAACCGGTGGAGGCCCGATCGACATTGGGAATGTTGGCGGAGACGTGACCGTCAGCACGGGCGGGGGCACGATCCGGATCGGATCTGCGAAAGGCAAGGTGGCTGCTGAAAGTGGAGGCGGCAACCTAGTTCTGATGTCGGCGGATCAGGAAGCGTCCCTCCAGACCGGCGGTGGGAGCATTCGGGTGGACAAATGCACCGGCAGGGTAAAGGCCTCAACCGGAGGCGGCGGCATTGAACTCGGCCACATCGGCGGGGGCGCCACGATGGAGACCGGCGGCGGTAGCCTGAAGCTCGGATCAGCTACTGGAATGGTCAGCGCGGAAACCGGCAGCGGTAGCATTGAGCTGTGGGGTGTTCCGGCAGCCCACGTAGAAACCGGAGTCGGCGCCATTACCGCAAAGTTCATCGCCTCGAACGAGAAAGTCGACTCCGAACTCGAAACCGGCATGGGTGACATCACGATTTACCTGATGCCCAATGTGAATATCACCGTACGCGCCAGCATTGAAGCGTCGAATGGACACACCATTACCAGCGACTTTCCGCAAATCAAGGTCAATAGCGAAGGCGGACAGTGGGGCCCGAAGCTAGTTTCGGCCGAAGGAACTGTGAATGGCGGCGGTCCGGTGCTGAAACTTCGCACCACGATGGGCAACATCTTTATACGCCGGGCGCAATAGGGGGAGTTATGAAACAGGTCGCACAAATCGCTTGCGTTCTGTTTGTGATTTTCGTATCGGTTCCATCGGCACGTCCGGCCGCACAGTTGACTTCTGATCCCTTCGCCTTCTACGGCGAGGAGCCTTGGGGCGGGTCGTATTTGGGAGTGGACACGGAGGATATCACCAATGAACGCCTGGGCGCGCTCCACCTGAAAGACGAACGCGGCGTCGAGGTCACGATGGTGGATCAAGATGCTCCTGCCGGAAAAGCCGGCATCAAGGAACACGACGTTATCTTGAGCATCAACGATCAGCAGGTGCAGAGCGTCGAGCAGCTACGCCGACTGATCCATGAGATCCCCGCGGGGCGCACGATCACCATCGGCATCAGCCGGGAAGGCCAACCGGTGACCCTACGGGCTCAGCTGGCCGAGCGCAGCAAGATGCCGGAGATGAAGTTCAACTTCCATCCTGACATCAAGGTTCCGGTGGTGCGCGTGCCACCGATCAATATTCCTGAGATGGATATTGCCACCAACGTGGTGGTGGTACACACACAACGCAGCAGTGGCATGATGATCGAAAACCTCACTCCCCAGCTCGGCGAGTTCTTCGGTGTGAAAGGCGGCAATGGAGTGCTGGTGCGTTCGGTTGAAAAGGGCAGCCGCGCTGAGCAGGCCGGACTTCGCGCCGGCGACGTGATTGTGAAGATCAATGGATCGGGAGTGAACGATTGCAGCGACTTCAACCGGCTGCTGCACTCACGAACAACCAGCAAGACGACCGTGGTCGTGATGCGGGAGCGACGCGAGCAAACCCTCACTTTGAGTATGCCGGAGCCAAAAAAGACAGGCGCACTCAGGAACGAGACCTGTGATCTCGTCGAAGAATCGATCTGTGCCGATTTGGATGAGTCGACTGCCGAGGTCGCTGCTCTGGTGCCGGGAATCACGGCTGACCTTAGGCGCATTCAGCCGGATCTCGAGAAGCTGAAGAAGCAGATTGAGGAAGAAGTAAAGAAGCAGAAGCCGGCCATGGACAAGTTGCAAAAGCAGATCCAGAAGCAGGTCCAGGACCAGGTCCGCAGCAAGCAAGGGGAGTGGCGGGAGGATATGGAAGAGCTGCGCCAGGACCTGGAGCAGGAATTGAACAAGCAGTATTTAGAGTTCCACAAGCACAACGCCGAGATCTAATCTCGATTTAACGATCCATGCACCTTTCTTGTCTTGCGAACTTTGGGCAGCGTTCGCGGACCTTGGCTGTCACCGCCTAGGGATCTGATTTGGCCCGGGAGATCTTCGGCACCGGAACAAAAGTTCAACGTGACTGCTCGCGCGATCGCTTGCCCCATTTCGTGAACGTTTTAATCACCCCAAGAAACACCAGGCAAAACCAAAAATCCACCAGTACGCCGAGATCGAGCCGGGCGGGATTGTGTCTTGCAGCCGGGGGCAGATAGGGCATTACCAGGAAGTACACGACGTTTCCCGCCACCACCGCAGCGAGAGACTGGAGAAAATTCATCGTACCTGGTTTTGACACCGAAGACCCCTCAAAAGAAGCATTGGGTTGAACCATAGCACCCGGCTACCAAAATCCGTGCGGGGCTGCTAGGTGCCAACTGCTAACCGCTCGTTTACCATTCCTCTGATGCTGGGACCTTCCACCCCTGTGCAGTATGTGAAAGGAATTGGGCCAAAGCTGGCCGAGATCCTTGCCGCCAAGGGGCTGCACACGGTGGACGATCTTCTCCATTATCTGCCATTTCGATATGAGGACCGTTTGAATCCGCGCACAATTGCCGAGTTGCGCGTGGGCGAAATGGCAACGGTTATCGGGGAAGTCCGCAACTCGGGCTTGTTCCGCACGCGTCGCATGCCGATTTTTCACCTGACTGTGGGTCAAGGACGCAGCCGACTGAAGTGCCTATGGTTCAACGGAACCTACCTGAGGGACAAGTTTCATCCCGGCCAAGTTATTGCGTTGTATGGCAAAGTCGAGGAAGGACGGGGCGAACTCCAGTTGAAGCAACCCCAGTTCGAGATTCTAGGAGATGCGGACGGGAATGCCGATCAGCAGACAGCCGACTCGCTGGAGATTGGACGTATCGTTCCCATTTACGAATCCGCCGGCCAGGGAAGGCTCACCCCACGCTGGTTTCGCAGGATCATACGCAAGGCACTAGAGGATCTGACACCTGATTTACCGGAAGGAATTCCGTCTTCCATACGCCAACGCTTGAACCTGGTGCCTACCCGCGAGGCGCTTTGGAAGGTGCATTGGCCGGCCGAGGGCGAGAGCATCCGGGCACTGCAGTCGTTTCGTACCCCAGGGCACGTTCGGCTGATCTTCGAAGAGCTCTTCTTCATCGAGCTGGGACTTGAGCTGAAACGCCGCGAGCAGAAAGCACAAACCGGAATCGCCTTTGCCCTAAGCGATCAGGTGCGTGCCGCAATTAAGAAAATCCTGCCCTTTCATCCTACCAACGCTCAAAAAAGAGCCCTAAAGGAAATCGCTTCCGACATGGAAAAGCCCTTTCCCATGCGACGACTTCTTCAGGGAGACGTGGGCTCGGGCAAGACGCTCGTGGCCTTCGAAGCTGCCATCATTGCCATCGAGAACGGGTACCAGGTCGCGCTGATGGCGCCCACCGAAATTTTGGCACAGCAACATTATTTCTCCGCGCGGAGAATTCTGGAGCCGTCGGGCTATCGAATCGTCCTTCTCACCGGGTCGTTGGAGGATGACCGTAAGCGCGAGATTCGTCGACACATTTCTCAGGGTGGGGCACAGCTGGTGATCGGCACGCACGCGCTAATCGAGCAGAAGGTCGAATTCGCAAAGCTCGGGCTGGTCATCGTGGATGAACAGCATAGGTTCGGGGTGCTGCAGAGATTCAAGCTCATGAAGAAGCAAGATGCACATGTCCCCAGTCGGCAGAGTTCAGGCGCTCCCGTTCGTTCCGCCGAGCGAGACTCCAAAGCTTCCGCCGACCTCGCTGAACCTGACGTCTTGGTCATGACCGCCACTCCCATCCCGCGAACACTAGCCCTCACTCTCTACGGTGACCTCGATCTCAGCGTGCTCGATGAAATGCCGCCTGGGCGCACTCCGATCATCACCCGCCGCGTGGGAGACGAGCGCGCAGACGAGGTGTGGCAATTCGTCCGCAAGCAGGTTGCAGCCGGACATCAGGCCTACGTGGTATATCCGGTCATCGAGGAGAACGAGGAAACCGAACTCAAGGCCGCGATGAAGATGTATCGCGAGCTGAGCAAGCGGGTCTTCCCCGATCTGCAGGTTGCGGTTTTGCATGGACGCCTGGAAGCCGATCTCAAGGAGCAGGTGATGCGTCTATTCCAGCAGGGAAAGGTTCAGATCCTGGTTTCGACCACGGTGATCGAAGTCGGTGTAGATGTTCCGAATGCAGCGGTTATGGTCATCGAACACGCCGAGCGCTTCGGGTTGGCGCAGCTGCATCAGCTGCGCGGGCGCATCGGAAGAGGCGCGGCAAGGTCCTATTGCATCTTGATGACTGGCGGCAAAGTCTCGGAGGAGGCTGAACGCCGGCTGGATGCGATGGTCCGCACGAACGACGGATTCCAAATCGCCGAGCTGGACCTTGAAATGCGCGGTCCCGGCGAATTCTTCGGTACCCGCCAAGCAGGCATGCCGAGTTTCCAAGTGGCCAGCCTGATTCGCGACCGTGACCTGCTGGAATTGGCAAAGAAAGAAGCTGGCGCGGTTCTCGCCGGTCCCAATTCAGAGATTTCGCAGACCGAAATCGACCGCGCACTGTGGCAGATGAGAACGAGATGGCAGAAGTCGTATGGCTTGGTAGAAGTAGGATGAGCGATGTGGCGCGGAACCCTCGGTTGCGCCCGTAAACATCCGGGATGCTGAGTTACTCGACCTGCAAGGTCACGTACTTCTTGCCGTTATATAGGCGATAATCGCTGCCTTCTTGAACAATTTTCAGCGGCACCGGGCGCTTCAGATCGTCGTCGTGTTTCGAGGAAACGCTCAGCACGTCATTGGCGCCCACATCGGTGATCACGAATTTGTCGCCCACGAAACCGAAGCCGTACTGACCGGGGGCAAGTTCCGATCCCTCAACCTTCGCCTTCACCTCGGTGATGAAGAGTCCCTGATATTTTGCGGCGACATCGGATGCGTACCCGGCCGTGTCCACGAGGCCGGCGATGACATACTTCTGGTCCTTCGTCCGGATGGCCCCGGAATTGCGCATCTGCACCGATGCGCTCTGACCGCGATAGAAGTAGACCGACGGAACCAGCTTTCCGAGATCGCCACTCGGGATGACACCGGCCGGCTTCGCCTGCTGGGCAAAGACCGAAACGGAAAAAGTAACCATTGCGAAAACAGCAGCACGATTGAGGTTGCGAGTTCTCACAAAAGCTCTCCTTGGTTGGCCCGATGCCAGGAAATGAATGTACGCCGCTCGGGGTCTCGATTGCAACTTCAGGCGTAGACCAACTTGCGAGACCTACGCGGCTGAAAGCATAATCAACGCCAATGACGATGCCAACGGAACTGTATCGGGAGCTGCCCTCGGTCGACGAACTGCTTCACGCGCCGGCAACGGCAGCGCTGGTCAATCAGGAAGGCCAAGCCGCTGTGGCGGACGCCTGTCGGTCGGTGCTTTCGCGCCTGCGACAAGAAATCAGTGAAGGCCATCTCGACTCCCACAAACTCCAGGTCGCGTTAACGAATATCGATGTTGCCGTCGGCGAGGAACTGGCCCGGGCTCTCAAGTATTCGTTGCGGCCGGTGATCAATGCAACCGGCGTAATCTTGCACACCAACCTGGGTAGAGCCCCGATCGCGCAATCTGCTTGCGAGCACATCCGCGAGACCGCGGCGGCTTATTCGAACTTGGAGTTCGACCTTGAGGCCGGCGAGCGCGGCAAGCGGGATGTGCATGTGGACCGGCTCTTCAGAAAGCTGCTGGACTCAAGCGCCGAACAGGCGGGTTCCTCCACCGCCCCGGTTTCGACCATCGTGGTAAACAACAATGCTGCTGCGGTCCTGCTCGCGCTCAACACACTCGCCGAAGGCGGTGAGGTGATCGTTTCGCGCGGCGAACTCGTCGAGATCGGCGGCTCTTTCCGAATTCCGGACGTCATGAGCAAATCCGGCGCCGTGTTGCGTGAAGTGGGGACGACCAACCGCACCCGCATTTCCGACTACGAGAAAGCCATTTCGGAACGTACTCGTCTCCTGCTGCGCGTGCACAGGTCCAACTTCGAAATTACCGGATTCACCGAACAGCCGAGCCTGGCGGAGCTTGTCGGACTGGCGCGGAAGCACAAGGTACCACTGCTTGAAGATCTCGGCAGCGGCTCCCTGATCGATCTCGCTCAGGTGGGGATCGAGGGCGAACCGGGCGTCCTCGACAGCCTTCGATCGGGCGTGGACGTCGTGACCTACAGCGGCGACAAGCTTCTGGGCGGCCCCCAGGCGGGTTTGATCAGCGGGCGTGAGCAGCTGGTCAAGAAGATGCGAAGCAATTCGCTTTTTCGCGCCTTGCGGGTAGATAAACTTACCTACGCCGCACTTGAAGCTACGCTCATCGCCTATCTGAGGCGCGATTACAAAACGATACCGGCACTCACGATGATGCAAACCTTGAAATCAGAAATTACACGGCGTGCTGAAGCCTTGCTGACGAAGCTGCAAGCGCGGGGCGACGAGGCCCGCCCCACGCGGCTTTCGGCAGAACTGATGGACGGCTCATCGCTCGTCGGCGGCGGCTCGGCCCCCTCTTCCACGCTTCCGACAACGGTCCTCGCACTCACCTGTTATGGTCTCTCCGCCAATGAACTGGCTGCCCGTTTGCGAGCCTCCGATCCGCCGGTAATCGCCCGCGTGGAGGAAGGTAAAGTCCTGCTCGATTTGCGTACCGTCTTCCCTGAGCAGGACAAGGTCTTAACCCAGGTACTTGTGAACGCTGCGGAGGTGTAGGACATTGAGCTAATCGGCATTGTCATCTCAAGGGGGGGACCCGTCTTCCATGCTGACGAACAGCCTTGCTGTTGTCCTGCTTGCCACCGAACTGCAGTCCCAGATTACTGGAATCGATTGGATCGTAATTGGAATATACTTCTGCATTTTATTGGCGGTTGCATGGTGGGTGGTTTCCCGACGAAAAGACTCTGCCGCCGACTACTTCCTCGCGGGGCGCAATCTCAGCTGGTGGATCATTGGTGCGTCCATTTTCGCGTCCAACATCGGTTCGGAACACGTCGTAGGACTGGCAGGCGCGGGCGCAACCAGCGGCGTAGCCCTGGCCCACTACGAATTGCATGCATGGTGTTTGCTGGTATTGGCGTGGGTATTCGTGCCGTTCTATATGCGGTCCATGGTTTTCACCATGCCCGAGTTCCTGGAACGGCGTTTCAGTCCAGCATCCCGTTACGTGTTGTCGATTGTATCGATCATCACCTTCATCGTCTCGAAGATCGCGGTGGGAATCTTTGCCGGCGGCGTCGTGTTCGGCACGTTATTGCCGGAACTTCATATCACCGTCGGCAACACCACCATTGACTCGTTCTGGATTGGCTCGGTCCTGGTGATCGTTCTCACCGGCTTATACACGGCTCTCGGCGGGATGCGGGCAGTCGCATACAACGATGCGGTGCAAACCTTTGTGCTCATCCTGGGCTCGTTCTCCCTTACCGCGTACGGACTCGTGAAGCTCGGTGGCTGGCACGAACTGCGCCATTGGTGCGGTTCGGAAATGTTCAATCTTTGGAAACCGATGATCCCCGCGGGCGTTCAAGGAACCTGGGCGCCCGTGCTCGAGACCGATGCCGCCGGAAACATCATGAAAGAAGCCTGGTATTTTAACGGCAATTTCCCCTGGGTTGGAATGCTGATCTGCGCGCCCATCGTTGGCCTCTGGTACTGGTGCACCGATCAATACATCGTGCAACGCGCCTTGGGCGCGCCGAACGAAACCGTCGCACGTCGCGGATCGATTTTTGCTTCATTTCTGAAGTTGTTCCCGGTTTATTTGTTCATCATTCCGGGGCTTATCTGCTATGCCCTGGCAAAGAGTGGAAAGATTCCCGCTTTGGGGGTAATGGTTGGCGCAGACGGCAGGGTGGTTTCATCGGTTGCCCAAGGCTCGTTCCCGATGATGGTGCAATACCTGCTGCCTCCAGGGTTGCGGGGGCTGGTCGTTGCCGGACTCCTGTCGGCACTCATGGGGTCGTTGGCGGGTGTGTTCAATGCTTGCTCCACTCTGTTCACCGTCGACCTTTATGAGAAGTGGCGTCCAGGTGCGTCTCAGCACCAGATCGTGCGCGTGGGCCGCATTGCCACCGCAAGCATGATCGTCGTCGCACTCGCGTGGATTCCGGTCATTAAAGGCGCCCAAGGCCTCTACAACTACCTGCAGGCCGTTCAGGGTTATTTGGCGCCGCCTATCTTCGTTGTGTTCTTCCTCGGCGTGTTCTTCAAGCGGATGAACGCTCAAGGTGCATTGTGGGCCATGATTGTCGGCTTCCTGCTCGGCATTTTCCGCATGATCGTGGATACGCCTGTCGCCCTCGGCCTCAGCGGATTGCAGAACGGGTACACGTCAGGATCGTTTCTCTGGATCGTCAACAACATCTACTTTCAGTACTTCAGCGTGCTGATCACGATGGTGTCTGCGGTCGTGATGGTGGTGGTCAGCCACCTGACCGCTGAGCCTGACTACACGAAAATCCGCAGCCTCACGTTCGAAACCGTGACTGAAGAAGACAAAGCGCACACCCGCGCAAGTTGGAGTTGGAAGGAAGTTGCAGGCTCGGCCGTCGTGCTCACCTGTATTCTGGGTGCCTACCTCTATTTTCGCGGATAAAGGGCCGGGAGCCGGATGGGCAAGAATCGCCCGCCCTCCACTATGCTTGACCTATGGCCACCCTTTACACCATCGGCCATTCCACCCGCACAATGGAAGAACTGATCCACGCGCTTCAGGCCCATGGGATCAGGACACTGGTAGACATTCGAGCGTTCCCCATGTCGCGTCGGCTTCCGCATTTCAATCGCGAGTCGCTTGAACGAGCCCTGCCCAAAGCGGGGATCGAATACGTTTGGATGAAGGAACTCGGTGGCCGACGAAAGCGAACCCTGCCCGATTCGCCCAACGTCGCCCTGCGGAACGACAGCTTCCGCAACTACGCCGACTACATGTTGACACCCGAGTTCGAGCAGGCGGTGGACCGCCTTAGAAAGCTGGGCGAGAACTCAAAAACCGCCTATATGTGCGCCGAGCGCGTGTACTTCCATTGCCATCGCATGCTGGTTTCCGATTGGTTGGTGGCGCACCAGCAGGAAGTCCTCCACATCGACGACGAGAAACCAGCGAGGCCGCACGCTCTGATGGCAGAAGCAAGAATCGAGAATGGCAAGTTGATCTATCGCGGCGACCGTATGTTCTGAGCCACCGCCAGTCTCGTCAAAAGGTACTCTGATGCAAGGCGCTACCTGGCATTCGCGTGCTGATAGACTCTTCTCTTTGTCCTATGCCGACCGCACTTGAAATCGAGGTGAATGCGCCAATTCGTAGCAAAGTGTTGGCAACCGGGATTGCTCTGAGCAGTTTCTCCGCGCTGCTGCTTGAATTAGGCCTAACCAGGGTCTTCTCGGTGGTGTTGTTCTATCACTTTGCATTTCTGGCAATCTCAATTGCCCTGCTCGGGCTTGGAGCCGGCGGCGTGTTCGCGCACTTGCGAAAGCAGAAATTGCAAGAGTACGAGTTGCGGAACTTCGCCGCCGTCTGCTCCTGCCTCAATGCTTTGACGATTCCCCTGGTGCTCGAGATTGTGCTCCATGTTCCCGTGTCGCTGCAGTTAACCGGGGGGAACTTCGTTCGTCTGAGTGTGATCTATCTGGTTTCGGCAATTCCCTTTTTCCTGACCGGCCTGCAATTCTCAGTTATCTTTGCCCGCGAGTCGGCGCGCATTCCGCGACTCTACAGCGCAGACCTCGCCGGCGGTTCGCTCGCCTGTATCTTTATCGTTCCTTTGTTGAACTGGGTGGGCGGCCCGAACGCAATCTTGTTCTCAGCTCTCATTGCGGCGATTGCGGCAATCATCTGGAGCGCGACGCCTAAACCCAGAGTGCTAGCCCTGGCCTCCGCGCTTCTGCTCTCACTCGGCATTGCCTTGAATCACTCAGGGCGACTTGCCGATATCACTTGGGCAAAAGGTGCGATCAGGCAAAACGTCGAATTCGCGCGTTGGAACGCGTTGTCGCGAGTAGAAGTCGATCGGGCACCGGATGGGGCGCGCGTGATCGTGATCGATGCCGACGCAAACACCTACATCATGAATGCCGATCCGCAGCACTTTGGCGACCAGGATTGGGAGAGAAAGCTGATGGCCTCTCCTCCAGCTGCGGTGAATGCTCTTCGCCCCCAAGGCGACTATGCGGTCATCGGACCGGGAGGAGGCGTCGATATTCTGCGCGCGGTGGTCAGCGGCAGCCCAAGCGTCACCGGCATTGAGATTAACCCCATCATCGCGAATGCCATCATGCGGGAGCGTTACGCTGAGTTTGCCTATCACCTTTACGAGCGCCCCGGAGTTCACATCCAAGTCGCCGATGGGCGCTCGTTCATCCGTAACTCTAACAGCCGCTACGACGTGATTCAGATGACGCTCGTCGACACCTGGGCCTCCACGGCGGCGGGAGCGTTCGCACTGAGCGAAAACAATCTCTATACCTCTGAGGCCTTTCGCGAGTACTTCGAACACCTGAAGCCGGGAGGAATCTTGACGATCACACGGTGGGAATTCCGCCAGCCGCGTGAAGCGCTGCGGGTGGTTTCCCAAGCAATGGACGCTTTGCAACGTTTGGGAGCCACCGATATTGAGCGCCACTTGGTTGTAATTTCCCAAGGCGAGTTGAACGAGGACGGCATTAACGTCGCCGTACTCGCAAAAAAGACGGTGTTCACGGAAGATGAATTGAAGACCGTGCAGCAATACGCGAGCCAGCATGGGCCCCTGCGGGTGTTGTACTCACCTTCTCAACCACAAGCAAACACCTTCACGGACCTGATCCGCAGCCATGATCCCGCGGGCTTCAGCCGGAACTACGCTTTCAACATATCTCCGGTCAACGATAATCGGCCATTCTTCTTCTTCACGCTGAAGACGAGCAACATCCTGCGCTCCCTCTCCGGCAGTGGCGCCATGGATTGGAAGGTGAACCTTGGGGTTGCGGTACTGGGGATGCTTTTCGTGATTTCGCTTGCGGCGGTGCTCGGGTTCTTGTTCCTTCCGCTGGTTCTTGGCGCAGGTACGAACGGGCAGCACTCATCCCTGTTCTACTTCGTTGCAGTCGGGCTGGGATACATCCTGGTGGAAGTCTCCTTCATCCAGCGCTTTGTTTTGTTTCTCGGGCATCCCACCTATGCGCTTACCGTAGTTGTCTTTCTCATGCTGCTTTCAAGCGGAGCGGGGAGTTTCGCTTCACGAAAATGGGTTTCGCAACCCGGTCGGATATGGTTCCCCTTGGTGACGATAGCTGCAGCCTTGCTTTCCTTTGCCATGGTACTTCCGGCCATTCTGAATTCCTTGGTAGGCGCTCCGTTCGGAGTCAAACTGCTCACGAGTGGCGTACTTCTGGTGCCGCTAGGGTTCGTTATGGGCATGCCTTTTCCGACCGGCCTCGGTGCACTCTGCAGTCCAGGAGCCGGCAGATCGGATTCGAATGCCGTGGAATGGGCGTGGGCAATGAACGCTGCGGCCAGTGTTCTCGGGTCGGTGCTGGCCATCATACTTGCCATGGAGTATGGCCTCACCGCGACTCTCATCTGCGGAGCAGCGGCGTATTCCGTAGCCGCACTCTTGCGGCCCCGAGCACCTCGACTCATAAGCCCGCTCTAAATCGCGGCCGTGTCTGCTATCATTCGGGAATCTGGGGCCTGCTATGCTTGCGCGACGCGGGGCGATGCCTCGATCAATAACTCGGCTTTCTGTGACACCGCGCGGGAGGACCGTTGCCTAGCCAGAGGCAGTTGAAGTGGTCCCAGCTCAAGGTCGGGAGTCTGGTAGTCGTCGCAAGCCTCACGCTGGGTACGCTGATCGTCCTGATGAGCGGCGGTGAACTGTTCACCAACAAGATCATGGTGAAATCCTATTTCCCCGATGCCGGAGGGCTAGCCGAAGGAGCCCCTGTGCGCCTAAGCGGAGTCGATATCGGGCATGTGAAAAGGATCACAGTAGTCCAGGAACACCCTCCGGAGCGCCCGGTTGAAGTCACCATGAAGGTCAATCGAAGGTACGACTTCTTGCTGCGGAAGGATTCGGTGACTATGCTGCAAAACGCGGGAGTGCTGGGGGCGATGTACATCAATATCGACAGCTCCCATGCCACGCTAGGAAAGGCGGAAGATGGCGACGTGCTGCCGAGTAAGGAGGTACCTGGCTATGACGATGTCGTGCGCGCCGCCAACAGCAGCCTTCAGAACATGGACGTTCTGCTGAAGCGACTGGATCGCATCGTCTCCTTCGTTGAAAGCGGGCAGGGTTCGGTGGGCAAGCTGATTTACGATCCCAGCCTCTATAACCAAGCCAAGTCCACCGTCAATCAGGTTCAAACGTTAATCAATGACATTACCGAAGGCAATGGTAGTCTCGGCAAACTGATCGAGGACGATGACCTCTACAACCGCGCGAATGCAACTCTCGATAAGATCAACAAGATGATCGACGACGTCAATGCGGGCAATGGCACGGTTGGAAAGTTTCTAAAGGACCCGGCGTTTTACGACAATGCAAACAAGACGGTGGCAAACGTCAAGCTGCTAACCGATGACATCAATGCCGGGAAGGGCGCGCTGGGTAAGCTGGCCAAAGATCAAGCATTTGCCGACAAGCTGCAGAACACGATGAACCGGCTATCCGAGATGATGGATCGGTTGAATGCAGGACAAGGCACAGTTGGAAAGCTGTTGCAGGATCCGTCGCTCTACGACAACAGCAACAAGCTGCTCACCGATACCCAGGATCTCATCAAGGCGATTCGCCAGAACCCGAAGAAGTATTTGACGATCCATTTGAAGCTGTTCTAGAGAGCGATTTCGTCGAAGGCCCGGTCGCGAAGTCCCGGGCTTCCCGGCGCTTATCGTTTCAGCAAATCCACCGGCTCTCGAACATCGTGCACGCGGAAGTACTTCGCCAGTGCCGGATGCTTCAGCTTCACCTCTTCATACATCGCGTAGGCCACATTGCGGTAGGAGAAGTGACCGGCGGGTCCGCTGCGCAACTCCGAGATATAGGCCGCTTCAGCGAAATCCATTTTGAACAACGTGCGTTTGCGGAAGCCCAGAGGGATAGCGTACTGGCTGTTCTCGGTCGCTTCCGGGGAAGCACTGGCAGCCAAATTCGCGACCTCCGCGGCCGTTTCGTCCATAGCTCGCGAATAAATATCCAGAGCCCCCGCGGCACGAAGCTCAGCCGGCGTCTCATATCCATGCTGTGTCGTGAACGGTTGCTCGATTTGGATGCAGCGCCGGTGTCGATGCATGTCGCGGAACCCGCCAATATCCATCAAAATGTCAAAGCGGAACTGTTGTCCGGCACGAAAGGCCCGCAACATCTCATCATGACGTCCGCGATGGCGAAGCCCTGCGTCAATGATCTCCTGGCGCTGTCCCTGGCCGAGACTCTCGATGGCGCGCCGAATTTGCCGATAAGGAAACGCGCAGTGCTCGTATAGCAGGGTAGTCGCGAGCTCAATCTCGACCGGCTCGTCATCGAGAAGATCGACCGCAGGCGCAGCGTCAGTCGTAGCGGCGCCCATCAGCTCAGCTGCAACCTGCCGCAGTTCACCTCGAGTTTCCGTTTCGTAAGGATTTGGGTCGGCGTACTTGACCAGCGTGGGAGCGACGCGAACTTGCCTGAGCAATTCGGCCTCGGCCCGGGCGCCGAGCTCTGGCGATAAAGCGCGAATTTCGTCCACTAACCTCCGAAGAGATTCATGGTTCACGTTATAGGAGGCGTCGAGAGCAGCTTTTTTTAAGCGCTCTCCCAGACTTCGCACTTCGGCATGGGTATGAGAGAGCAGGTGCGACACCTGCATCTCCAGAGTGCGGGCATTTACGATCTCGCCGAGCGAGGTGTTGGTGGCAAGCGGGAGCAGGTAGCGGGCGATATCGAAGGCCCTTGCGCGCAACGTTCGCTCGTAGGTTTCCTGCTTCATATCAGACGGCTTAGGCGTGTTGTCGGCGAGGTGACGGAAAGTCTTTTCAGAGACGGACTCGTAGGCCGAGAAGAGCTTTCCGATCGTGCTCAGGTAAACTTCGCGGGCCGGCAAGTCGGGTCCGAAATCAGGTGTGTAGTAGCCACTTTGGCGGAAGTCCTGATACCGCGTGGATCGCTCCTGGCCGTCCCATCGCTGCTCGTCGGCGACGACAATCGCCGCAAGAATAGAGAGCCTTTCAATTGCGAGTGCAATATGGGCCAGATCAGCAATGGAACGGTGGCCGTACTGGAAATAGAAAGTGTTGAGGAACTTTTCCGCTTTTTGCTGGCTGATTTCCTTTAGGGATTCTTTCATCGACAGCGCCGAGCGCGAATATTTGGCCATGGCATAAGCCAGCACCTCGGGCTCAGCGCCGAAAACCGCATAAACCTCGGTTGACGGATTTGCTGCAGATCCGTTTCCATTCAGCGGTACGACACTGGTCATAACTTCAGCCATGATGGACCTCAGGGAATGAAGAGACTGAATCTTAAATCCTGTCTCTAGCAGGTGCAATTGTCGGCGGCTGTGGAAACCGAGATTGAACTTCTAGAGTAACCAGATCGGTTTTTGCGATTACAAAGTGTGCATATAGGCCAGCAAGTCGTCGAGCTGCTGTTCGGTGAGGACGTTGGGGAAACCCTGCATCTTCCCGCGTCCGATACGGATGATCTCCCGAACCCGGGCGTCGTTGGCAGGAATGCCGCTCACAGCAAGGTAGGGCTTTTTGAAGACACCCTTCAAACCAGGTCCCTGTCGTCCTCGAGCGGAGTAAGGATTGTGGCAGCGATCGCAGTACGCATCGTAGAGTTTCCGCCCGCTGGCTTGTTGCGCGTTGAGGCCCAGTTCTGTATCGCTTTTCCGACGCTCGGCTTCGCAACCCACTAGAAAGACAAGCGCTAACACCAGCAACGACGGAAGCCGAGCCGCCAAAAAACGGGATTGCAAATGCATTAGGATGGAACCCGCTCTTAAAATAGCAGAAGCAGCTCATGGCCCCTTCAGAAAGCATCGCTCTCAAACGTGTCTATGACGCTCCCGATGACTCGGACGGGCACCGGGTGCTGGTCGACCGACTCTGGCCGCGCGGTTTGACCAAAGAAGAGGCTCGCATTGACCTCTGGCTTCGCGACCTTGCACCTTCGAACCAACTGCGAAAGTGGTTTCATACCAACCCCGAACACTGGAAAGAGTTCCGACAACGATATCTCAGCGAACTCAGAACGGCTGCTGCCGAGAATGCCCTTGCGCAACTGTATGGCGCTCTCGACCGAGAAGGCACGGTCACGCTCGTCTTCGCCTCAAAGAGGGCGGATAGGAACAACGCCACGGTGCTCAAGGAGTTTGTGGAAGGAATGAAAAAGCCGCCTCGCGGAAGCGGGGAGCAGAGAACACGGGCACAGAGGCGAAGATAGGATTTTAACTACTTGGAATTCACCACCGCCGTGATGATGCTGTCGATCAGGTCGTTGACGCGCTTGCCGGAGGCGCTATAGTTATTTGCCAGGATCGAAAAGGCGATCTCTTCGCCTTTTGCCGTCACCGCATACCCGGAGAGTGTTTTGACCCCGCCGAGCGACCCTGTTTTTCCATACACATGCGCCTTGGGATCGAGGTCTTTAAAGCGGTCCGCTAAGGAGCCATCGACACCGGCGACCGGCAAGGAATCATGAAACTCCTTACCCCAGGGTTGGGTTTGCGCAAAAATCAAGAGATCGACGACCGCCCGCGGCGTAACCAGGTTCTGCCGCGACAGTCCTGAGCCATCGTAGAAAAGGTAGTCGTCGCCTCGGATGCCGGCGTTGTTCAGAAATCCCCGTAGCACCTCGAGACCGGCCTGAACCGTACCCCCCGTACCCTTTTCACGACCTAGCAAGCGGAGCAGAATCTCCGCGTGCAGGTTTTGACTGACCTTGTTGATGACCTGCACGTCTTCTGACAGCGGCGGCGACTGGTATTCCGCCAAGACCAACGGGCCTACAGGAGAGGTTAAGGATCGGTCATCTCCTCCCCGGCTGTTGGACGCGATAACCACGCTGGTGAACGTCGAAAGGCTGGCCAAATCCGTATGGCGAGTCCGCTGCTTACCATAAACCGCCACTCCGCGGATTTCGAGCAAGTGACGGAACATGTTGGCGGCAAATTCAGCCGGATCCTCGATCGAGAGCCCCTCGTTGACCCCAGCGTCGTCCATGGGCATCGTGCCCCATAATGTTAGGGTCGTGGCGCCAGGCTCACGATTGATATAAATCTTGCGACCCGTGCCCGCCGGCGTGGTCAGCAAGCGATTATCGATCGTGTAGTAGTCGGCAAACGGAGTGACACTCACAAAAGCCTTGTCTCCAGCGCGTGCACCCGGAAGAATCTGAATAAAAATGACGTTGTCGTTAATGGTGAGGGCGGAAACTGGAGCTCCGTCAGGCCAGACCAAATCGTCCTGGCTCCAACCTTCGCCGTATCGTTCGAAAGCAAAATAGGAATCATCAGCGATGATGTCGCCGTCGATGTATTTCACGCCCTTCTGAACCAGTTCATCCGCCAGCTTCTCAAACACCTTCATCGGATCGGCATCCCGCTGGGTACGCATGTTGTACGGCATCTCGCGCCCCGACAGGCTTGGATCGCCCCGCCCGACCAGCACGAGATCCCCGGTAAGACGTCCGTACTTGTCGAGAGAGCCGTTGGTTTCAAGCGTGGTGCGGAACTTATATTCCGACCCAATCAGGGCTAGAGCGGCTGCGGTCGTGAACAGCTTGGTGTTCGAGGCGGGCGTGAACATCTTCTCGGCGTTCAATGAGAAGATGGGTTTCCCGCTGCGCACGGAAACGACCTGCACGCCCAGGAAGCCGCGCGCAAGGTCCGGCTGGGAAACAATCGCTTCGATTTGCTTTTTGAGCGACCCGGAGGGCTTTTTGGAGGCAGCGGGTGCCGCTGGCGTCAGCAAGGCGCAACAGATCAGGACGGCAAGCGTTACTCTGCTTCTCAACATCTACAAACCCGATTGTACCACCCCTGCCCAACCGGCCGATCGCAAGTACGTTTAGAATCAGCACATGCGTCCGGTCTTCACATGGAACCTGGGCACGCGCTCGCTCGAGCTAGGCAAGCGCACCCTGGTTATGGGGATTATCAACGTCACGCCAGACTCATTCTCAGATGGCGGTCAGCACACCGCGCCGGGGGATGCCGTAGGCCACGCCATGCGCCTGCTGGATGAAGGCGCGGCCATCGTGGACATTGGCGGCGAATCGACACGTCCCGGGGCCAAGGCGGGGATGGAAAGGCCCACGGTCAACGCCGAGGAGGAGATGCGGCGGATACTGCCGGTGGTTGTGGCTCTGAAGGAGTCCCGGCCAAACGCCATCGTGTCGGTTGACACCTACAAGGCAAAGGTCGCCCAGGCGGCGGTTGAAGCCGGTGCCGATATCATCAACGATGTCTCGGGGCTGCAATGGGACCCGAAGATGAAGAAGACGCTCGCAGGCTTGGACTGTGGTGTGGTCCTCATGCACACCCGTGGCAAACCGGATGAGTGGTCGTCGCTTTCCAAAGTGCCAGACATGGTGATGCTTGTGAAACGGGAGCTGCGGGAGCGGGCGGAAGCCGCTGTCACCGGTAAAATTCGGCGCGACCGCATCGTGCTCGACCCCGGCTTTGGTTTCGGCAAACGCTTGGAAGAAAACTACCCCCTGCTGCGGCGCTTTCATGAGTTTCATGAGCTGTATTTCCCCTTGATGGCAGGTGTGTCCCGCAAATCCTGGATCGGGCGAGCGCTATCGCCGAATGGAGAGGACTTCCCTGTTTCCGAGCGGCTGTTTGGCACGGTGGGCGCAGAAGTGGCCCTGGCGTTGAACGGCGCTCACATGATCCGCACGCATGACGTCAAATCCTCGGTGGAGGCGTTGCGTCTCGCCGATCTGGTCGCGGGCTAGCCCGGCGACATGAACTACAATTCAGGATTCTTCGTGGAGTGTTGTATGAGAGCTCGACTGTGCTTGGTAGTCCTGATCACCTCTCTTGTGACTTTGCCCCTCGGCGCTGCCCCGGACCAGAGTGACAAGAAGGCGCAGCTGAAACAGCTATTCGCTGACCAATGGGAGTACGAACTGCGGGAGAGTCCCGAACTCGCAACCTCGATTGGCGACTACCGCTACAACGACCGCTGGAGCGATAGCTCGCTCGCCCATGTGCAGCAGCAGAAGCAAGATTTGCAAAAGTGGCTCGCCAAATTCCAAAGCATCGATTCGACCGGCTTGGACGAGCAGGAAACAGTCAGCCTGCACCTGATGGTGCGGAACCTCAAAGAACGCATTGAAGGCATCGAGCTCAAAACCTATCTGATGCCGGTCGACCAGTTCAATGGTGTGCAGCTCGAGCTTGCACAATTCCCCGCTCTAGTTCCCACCGACTCCACCAAGCACTATGAGGACTACATTTCACGGCTGCACAAAATTCCCGTGGTGATCGATCAAGCGATAGAAGTCCTTCAGCAAGGCAAAAA
Organism: Terriglobales bacterium; assembly: GCA_035606605.1. Taxonomy (GTDB): domain Bacteria; phylum Acidobacteriota; class Terriglobia; order Terriglobales; family Acidobacteriaceae; genus Gp1-AA145. The sequence continues at coordinate 9,337 of DATNEX010000124.1, read as the reverse complement.
AGAAAAGTTGATGCCGCCCAGATTTCTTCTGGAAAAGACGGTGGAGCAGTGCAGGAAGATTGCCGACGCGACCGCGGACTCGAACGCTTTTGCCCAACCAGTCAAGGAATTTCCAGCCAGCATTCCCGAGAGCGATCAGAAGCGCCTAAGGCAAGCGGTGCTCGCAGCCATCGATCGTGACGTGCGCCCGGCCTACCTGAAGCTCAAGAACTACCTGGCCAAGCAGTACGCACCCTATGGCCGGACTGACCCCGGGGTCTGGGCTTTACCGAACGGTGATGCTCTCTATCGCTACGACATTCGTCTGCTGACCACAACCAACATGGAACCGGAACAGATTCACCAACTCGGTTTGAGCGAGGTCAGCCGCATTGAGGGAGAGCAGCTCGTCATTGCAAACAAACTCGGCTTCGAGGACCTAAAGGCATTCCGCGCGTCGCTCAAAGCTAACCCCAGAACTTACGCCAAATCACCCGACGAGATCCTCGCGAAATATCGCGGCTACATAGATCAAATGCGGCCGAAACTGCCGAAGCTCTTCGGATTGCTTCCGAAAACGCCTGTCGAGGTGCGCCCGATGCAGGAATTCCGGGCCAAGGAAGCGGCAGCGGCCGACTACCAGCCGGGCACCCCGGATGGATCGCGCCCCGGGATCGTCTGGGTGAATACTAGCGACTTCGACCACCGGGACATGCTCTCGGCTGAATCTACGTCTTATCACGAAGGCATTCCAGGTCATCACATGCAGATCTCGATCGCGCAGGCCCTAACCGGCCTTCCCGCCTTCCGCCGCTATGGAACCAACGGCGCCTATGTCGAGGGTTGGGCCTTATACTCCGAACGACTGGGAAAGGATCTCGGGTTCTACAAAGACCCCTACTCCGACTATGGCCGGCTCACCGACGAGATGTTGCGCGCCATCCGCTTGGTTGTAGATACGGGAGTTCATTACAAACATTGGACGCGCCAGCAGATGGTCGATTTTTTCCACGAGCATAGCTCGCTCGAGGAACCGGACGTTCAAGCTGAGACCGATCGCTACATCGCATGGCCGGGACAGGCGCTGGCTTATAAGCTGGGCCAACTCGAAATTCTCAAGCTTCGAACCTTGGCGGAGAAGGAATTGGGGCCACAGTACGACATTCGATCCTTCCACGACGAAATCCTGAACGGAGGCTCGCTGCCGATGGATGTCATGGACGCTCGTGTGACCGCCTGGATCCGTGCTCAGAAATCAGGTGCGGCTAGCGGAACACATTGAGCACGTCTGAAGGGGATCGTCTAGGCCTCAGGATCAATGGACGTCATTCAGAAAATTCAGGCTGATCCGCGGATCACGCTACGGCGACAAGGTACTCCCAGCGGCCAGTGTGTCGTCTACTGGATGCGGCGGTCGGTGCGGGCTGTCGAGAATCCCTCCCTCGACATAGCCATTCAAGTGGCAAATGCCTTATCGCAGCCGGTTGTAGTTTTCTTTGCGCTGGTTCCGGTTGCGAATGCGAATCTTAGACACTATACCTTCCTGCTCGAAAGCCTTACGGAACTCGAAGGGGACCTCGGCAAAAGAAACGTCGGTTTCGTCCTACGGTGCCACCCTGAGCACCGGGTTGCGAAGTTCTGTAGCGAAGTGGGTGCAGGGCTACTGCTCACAGATGAAAATCCTCTGCGCGGGTCGCAGCGTCGCCTCGAGAGGGTCGCGCGCGAGCTGCGCATTCCGGTGTGGAGCGTGGACTCTGACGTGGTGGTGCCCTCGAAGCTCATCTCCGGGAAGCAGTACGCCGCCCGAATTATCCGGCCCAAGCTTCTCTGGCTACGCGACCGGTTTCTTGTGCGGTCGGAAAATCCGAAGGCGAAGATTCCCTGGAACCAGAAACTGAGGTCCTTGCACTGCAGCCCCTCTCTCCTCGATGGATTGCCCATCGATCGCAGCGTGCAACCAACCCCCGGCATACGCGGCGGAACTCAAATAGCGATGCGCCGCCTGCGCGAGTTCATTGGGGAAAAACTGCCCGGATATGCCGATCGACGAAACCATCCCGAGCATGACGGGACTAGCCAGCTTTCACCCTACCTCCATTTCGGCAACATCTCCCCGGTGACGGTCGCGCGAAAGGTGATCGAAGCGACGGCACCACAAAAGAGCCGGGAGGCATTTCTCGATCAGCTGATCACTTGGCGGGAACTGTCGGTCAACTTTGTTCGGCACAATGTGCTTTATGACAGCTTAGAATGCGCCGAACCCTGGGCCATGCGCACGCTCGCAAAACACGCCGGGGATCATCGGCCAGTTCTCTACGGCGAGAGGCAATTGAAGAACGCCGAGACGCACGATGCATTGTGGAACTCCGCCCAGATTCAGATGGTCGAACAGGGGTGGATGCACAACTACATGCGGATGTATTGGGGGAAGAAGATACTCGAGTGGACCCGTTCGCCCGCTGAGGCGTTCCAGATTGCGGTGCGACTCAACGATGATTACGAACTCGATGGGCGCGATCCGAATGGTTACGCTGGAATCGCGTGGGCGATTGCCGGCAAGCTTGACCGCCCATGGTTCGAGCGGCCCATCTTCGGACAGATCCGGTACATGTCGGGGGCGAGTACGGGGAGGAAATTCGACAGCAAGAGGTACATCGCGCAGCATTCGCGGGAGGACCTTGCTTGAAACACCTAGGTTTCTCTCGGCTTCGGCCTGTCGCCGAAGATCGCGGTCCCGATGCGGACGCAGGTAGAACCTTCCTCGATGGCCACCTCAAAATCGTGTGACATACCCATTGAAAGCGTGCCCATTTGAACCGCGGGTAATTTTCTCGACGCAATCTCATCGCACAACGCGCGCATCCGCCGAAAAAAGAGCCGCGATTGTTCAGGATCATCGTCGTAGGGTGGCACTGTCATCAACCCTCGAATCTCGAGGTGATCGCACGAAGGTGCGGCAGCTAGCATGTGGTCGAGTTCGGCAGAATTGGGAGCAACTCCGCTCTTCGCCCGCTCCCCACCGATGTTGATCTCGATCAGAACCGGCATTGTCTTCCGAAGCTCTTTTGCCACGCTATTGAGCCGTTCCAAGAGCCGAAGTGAATCCACCGAATCCACCGCGTGAAACAACTCGACTGCGGTGCGTGCCTTGTTGCTTTGCAGATGTCCAATCATGTGCCAGTCGATATCCTTGAGGTCGCCGAGCACGGGAGCTTTGCTTGCGAATTCCTGTACACGATTCTCCCCGAATAGGCGCACGCCCAGATCGTAGGCCTCTCGAATCCGCTCCGGCCGAACGGTCTTGGTAACCGCGATTAACGAGAACTCGCGGGGATTGCGTTCGGCTCGCTGGCGAGCGCCGGCAATGCGCTCCTGCACGCGTCGAAGGTTTTCGGCAATGGACATAGCCGTTCCGGAGACTACGGTACACGAAGCAGGGAACTCCCTATGGAAGCCCCTTCCTACATCATGGCCGTCGGCGGTGGCGGCTCGTTGGGGTCTCCGGCACTGGTCATTGGCACAAAAATTAGGAGGGCCGCCAAGAGCCCAAGTATGAGCGTTCCCAGGAGGTAGGTAGGATTCGCGAAAACTTGGGGTGGTGCCTTAGGAGGTGCCCAGCGCCAGGCGCGCAGTCCGGCCCAAAGCAGGCCCATCAGGGCTTCCCCTGCAATAAATCCGGAGGCAGTCAGAATACCTGCGTTCTCCACTCGCGCCCGTTGTCCTGCATTGTAACCTCGACGCTTTGCGACCCAGTCCCCGGCGGCTCGAAACACTCCACCAACAAAGATCGCGCACGTGGTCTCGAAGGGAAGGTAGGCGCCTAGGGCTGCGAGCATGGGGCTGCGCACGCCCATCATGATCATGGCGACTCCCATGAACATGCCCACAATCACCAGCGGCCAAGCGACATCGTGACCAACGATCCCGTTGGCCAGGGTGGCCATGAGTCCTGCTTGTGGCGCCGGAAGTTCTTTGCTCCCGAATCCGAATCCTATTTGCAAGGCTCGCAGTGGGAAGTACATCATCAGGCTGGCCACTACGACCGCTATGAGTTCCGCCGCCTGAATGCGCTTGGGCGTGCCGCCAAGTATGTATCCAGCCTTGAAGTCCTGCAGCAACTCCCCCGCCACCGAGGACGAGACACACACGACCGCAGCCACGCCCAAAACGGTTGCAACACCGCTCTTGCCCGAGACTCCCAGGGCGACCATCAGCAGACCGGCGATCAGCAAGGTCGAAATCGTAATGCCTGATACCGGGTTGTTCGATGAGCCAATCACCCCGCAAAGACTCCCCGATACCGTGGCAAAAAAGAAGCCGACGAGAAGCATCACGACAGCAGCAAGCAGCGCCGGCCATAACAGGCCGGAGATTTGAACGTACAAGGCACACATTAAGACGAACATGACCCCGATCAGAATGAACACGGTTCGGAAACTCATGTACTGTTCGGTGCGCGACAGCTCTGGCTGCGGGCCCGGGGAGGGACGTAGATCGGCAAACGCTTTTTTCATCCCGGCACTGAGACTGTCCTTCATGTTGTAGAGCGTGTACGCCGAGCCGACCAGCATTCCACCCACCGCAATCGGTTTGACGATAAACTTCCATACCGCCGTGGCCATGTCCTTCCAGTCATTCGGAGTATCCCCAGGAATAAACTGTTTCAAATGAGGCCCCATGAAATACATCAACAGGGGAACTAAGAAGCCCCACGCCAGCACGCTGCCGGCAAATTGCAAGGCTGCCAACCGCAAGCCAATGATGTAGCCGACTCCCAGCAATGCCGGGCTGACGCTCGGAGCTGCCACCGTGCTGGCAGCCCCTGTTGGCACAAGATTGGTGTTGGGAGGCGTGTCCAACCGGAGTTGAGTACTCCCAATTTGCCCGATGCCGAAAGCGAATGTCTTGTCGGTTCCGAAAACTCCCAAGGCGCCGAGAATATAGACAATTCCACCGACGCCAATATTCCAGAATAGATATTTGGCGGCCTGTGCCCCTCGGCGTCCGGCTTTGTGAATTTCTGACGCGGCGACCGATTCCGGGAAAGGCAATTCGGGATCCTCAACCATACCTTTCCGCACAAGCGAAATAAACAAGACCCCGAGAATCGATCCCACCGTGATCATCGCGGTCGTCTTCCAATAAGCTTCTCGGAACCCAAATGACGCCCATACACCCGAGATCAGAAAGGCGGGAATCGTAAAAATTGCTCCGGCAGCAATGCCTTCGCCGATCGTGCCGGAGGTACGAGCAATGTTTTCTTCGAGTACTGTTCCCTTCCAGGAACGCAAGATGGCCATTCCTACGACCGCGGCGGGATAAGTCGCGGCAATCGTCACCCCTGCTCGCAGGCCGAGATATGCGTTCGCGGCTCCAAGGACCACCGTCATGCCCAAGCCTAGGAGAACCGCCCGCAGCGTGAACTCCTTCATTTGCATGTTTTCAGGAACAAATGGCTGGTGTTTTTTGGGGGTCGGTGGAACTGTGCCCGAAGTGCCCATTCGAAGTCCTCTAACTATTGAGAATTCCTTAATTTAGCCGCGTTGCACCTTAGCATGCCTCCGGCCCAATTTACAAGCACGGTGTGGGGCGCATCTCACACAGTGTCTAGTTAGTGTTTAGTGTTTAGTGTCTAGTGTCAGTTAGTGTGACTGTGTGTCTATGCGAGCTGGACGGGGTGTACAATCCCGATCAGACCGCTTCGTTTGGAATTGACGGAAAGTGTTGGGTTCGGAGCAATGATTACCGACGGGTACCGCTGCCCTGATTGCGGTTGCGCCGATGCCTTCCAATCTCGGCGCCGTGGGGTTCTTGAGAAGCTAGTCCTGCCGTTACTTTTTCTGAAGCCTGTGCGTTGCGCGAATTGTTTCCGAAGAAGCTCGACTTCACTGTTCACCAGCGTGCGCCCGCGCGAAGGACGTCCCGGACCTCCGCGTGCAGCCGCGTAGTGATTGATTGCACGCTCGTTCCCCAGCTATACTGAACCTAATTCGGCCAGCTGGAGCCTAACCAGGCGCTGGTCGAGGGAGGATGGTCTTCAGCAGTATTGGAGACACAACTCGTTCTTCTTCGCTCCAGAACGCGGCACATTCTGGTCTTCTTGCGACGCGCCCTCTTCTGCGGTCGAGTGCATCTGGAGCTAGTACCCTTGCGCGGGCCCTGTTTGCCGCCGTTTTCCCTGCAGGTTGCTGGTTGTGTCCACCCTACTCGAAGGCGACTGCCTACCGAGCCTTGGACGTTGAAATCTGTGGTGCATGCGACGGGCAGCGCGGCGACGCGAAGAACCTTCGCGAGGTTACAGTAGCAAGGTTTTTAGACAACAACGTGGGGCAGAGTCTCTTTCAGGGCGACATGTCGGTCGCGGTGAACAGGTAATGTCAGGACACAGGCACAATTCGTCGATGCACATGCATTCCCATGTGGAAGATGGACGCCAGTCCGTGACCGCGGTTTTCGGCTTTCACCAGGATAGCGATCCGCAGGCGTTGCATGCCCCGGTTCTAGTGCTCAACGCATCCTATGAGCCCATCAATATTTGTGCCGCGCGCCGCGCGATTGTGCTGGTGTTGAAGGGCGTGGCGATGACCGAAGAAGAGAACGGCCACTTCCTCCACGCTGCGCGAGTCGCATTGCGTGTGCCCTCGGTGATTCGACTGCTTGAGTACAGGCGCATTCCGCATCAGACGCGAGCTCTATCGCGCAAGAACATCCTGCTGCGAGATCGCAACGTCTGCCAATATTGCGGCGAGGCGCTTTCAGCGAACGATCTGACCCTAGATCACGTGATCCCCCGTTCTCGTGGGGGAGCGTCCACCTGGGAAAATCTCGTTGCCTGCTGTCACTCCTGCAATCGGCGCAAGGGGAATCAGTTGCCGAATGAGGCCGGTATGAAGCTCATGCGCGAGCCGCACGCCTTCAACCTCCACACCAGCCGCCATATCATGCGTCTGATGGGCCGGTCAGATGATAAGTGGAGGAAGTATCTGTTTTACTAGGCAGATCGGCGAAAGCTGAATCTTTCTTACCGTGGTTTCTGCTCCGGCGCTTTCTGTTGCGAGCCCTTCTCGACCTCCTTGCCTTCGTAGGTGATCGTAGTTTGCGTGCCGAAGCGCTTGTAGTCCGTGTACTTCACGATCTCGCGAATGTGCACGTCGTACATCTGAAAGTGCAGCGTGTCATCGGCGAGGGTATAGGAGGGAAACCAAAAGCGGCCATCGACCTGCTCGCGCCAGGTCGTAAACTTGGGGAAAAGGTTTTCGTTGTTCTTCTTTCGGATGTCAGGAACCGTTTTCCCTGAGGTTTTCACGATTTGCAGATCCTGGTCGTCAACCCAAATTCGTCCCTGAAAATACCGCTTCTTGCCGACGATCTTCTTTGGGGCAATGTCAAAGACATAACAATGTAGTTCGTCTTGCTGTTGCTGCCCGACATAAAGAATGTCGTATTCGGGAATCTCCTCAGAGGTCAGCACAAATGGGAGCAGATGCCGGATGTCCTGCAAGTCCTCGGGTGACATCATGATGCCGCTGGGATCCTGGTCCAAGGTACTTTGGGGCGCGAACACCACGTTTTCCAGCCGCTTGTGCTGGTCGTCGTAAGTGACGTCGAAGGTTTCGTGATACTCACCCCTCACGGTTTTGCCGTCCAGGGTCTGCACCTTCACATCTTGGCGGAAGGTGTAATTGTCGCGGGCTTGCTTGAATTCCTTTTCCTTCTCGGCAAACTTCTGGATGATCTGTTCTGGGGTAATGCCTTTCGGGGGATCGTTGGTTAACGGTCCCTCCTGGGCGAACGAGGCGCAGCTTAGCAATACCAGCGCGATAAAGGCAAAAACCGGAGATGCAATGGAATGTCTCATGTTTGTTTTGCTGGACTTAGAAGACCTCAGAAATGTCTCTTAAAAATTGGATGCATCGAACTCTTTGAAGTTGCACGGTGTACCACCTCCTATCTTACAAAAGCCCCTGTCGGACGGCATTCCCGTCCCTCGGGGCCAGCCATTCTCAATGTCTGGACTTGTCCGAAGCAGGGGCTTCCACCTTCTTGTTTTCTGCGCTTTCTGGACTCCCACAATTGAGGTTAGTTGCCTTGACGGTGCCCACCAGGTGGACGTCAGCGGCCGGGAAATGCAGCACATCATCGGTAAGCGAGTAGGTTGGAAACCAGTATCCATACTGCAGTTCGCGCCAGGTCGTAAACTGAGGAAACAGATTCGGCTGCTGCTTTTTCTTTTTCGGAAGGATGTCGGGGAAAGACTTGCCGGTCGTCTTCACGATCTGAAAATCGTGATCATCCACCCAAACCGTGCCCTTGAAATAGCGCTTGCCCTCCTGAGTGACTTTGGGCGTTACGTCAAACACGTAGGTATGCAAGTCGTCCTCCTGCTGCTGGCCCTTATAGGTGACGTTGTACTCCGGCAGTTCATCGGTGCTCAACGTGAAGTGCAGACGGCTTTCAATATCGGCTTCGTCTTCGGGGCTGAGTTGCATCGACGATTGCGGTGAGAGGACCGTGCTCTTTACCTTGTTGCCGTTTGCGTCCAGACGAACATCCGTCACCTGACGGTATTCGCTCGTGGACTCTACCCCTTGTAGTGTCTGGAATCTGACGGTTTGCCGATAACTGCACTTCTTCCGTGCGTTCTTGAAGTCCTTCTCCTTCGCCGTGAATCTCTGGATCACCTGCTCTGGCGTCATTCCTTTTGGCGGATCCGTGACTAGAGTGCTTTCCTGCCCACACAGTCCGGGTACATACAAGGCGATGATCACAAGCTGAAAGAGAGCGGGTTTCATAGACTTTTTTTTTACGCCGTCCAGACTACTGGAAATCGAGCAAGCAGAAAAGAGCGAGCCTGGCGAGGGAACCATCCTGACTTGAACAAAATCAGATTCTGCTGGGTACAACCACTTTGGTTGTAATATGGCGGAGAATCATGACTTCAGTCCCGCGTGCCACCCCCAGCGATGTTTCCGGCCTGCAGCAGAAGATTGCTGAACTGGCTGCATCGCTGTTCGTGTCCCAAGCGGGGCATTGGTTTCGCGAGCACGAACCGCAGATCGCAAAATGGCAGATGGCTCTGGCTATGATTCCGGCGCCCCCTTTCGGGGAAGCCGAACGCTCCCAGTGGCTGGCAAAGGAGTTCCGGGAGCTTGGACTGGCGAGAGTCGAAGTCGACGTGCTCGGTAACGTCACGGGCCTGATTCCAGGCAGCGGTCCCGAAGTCGTCTCGGTGAGCGCTCATATTGACACCGTATTCCCCCCAGGCACTGCACTCAACGTCCGACAAGAGGGACGGCAACTGCTCGGCCCGGGAATCTCGGACAATGCTGCCGGTGTCGCCGCGCTACTCGCACTGGCA
>DATNEX010000085.1:0-37940 GCA_035606605.1 Terriglobales bacterium | reverse complement strand
TCGCTTTCACCTGTACGAGTACTTTGCACAACGCAAGCTTGACCCGCCACAAGGATCTGCGGAACCGGCGAGGGCGAGGCCCGAATCGATAGAAACGAAGGCTTAATAAGGCATTCCGGTGCTTACAAAACGGCGTGAAATCTCGGAAGCATTCTCGAGCTTCCTGCGACTACTGGCCCTCTGCGGAGCAATCATTCTCGCGTCCTGGTTAATCTTCTGGGCGGTGAATAACCCGGTCAGCAATGTGCCAGATTTGTTCATCTACGTCCTGGCGCAGGTAAACCTGACCGTCCTTCTGCTCCATCCTCTGAAGTTCCTCTACGAAGAACAGCGTGTGCGCTACCACTGGCCTCTTCATATCATGGCAATTTTTGCCGTTAACTGCCTGGTCGTCGTTACCTCGGCGGGCCTAATCTATCGCGTAGACGGTTTGAGGCTTCCATTTCTTAACTTCCTGCAACAGAGCTGGAAATTCCCGTTCGTCGCCAACCTGGTTTTCGCATTTGCGTACGAAACTTCAAAAGTGACCACCTGTCGGCTGAAAAGACATAATCGCAAACTGCAGGAAACAATCGAAATAGAGGCCGCCGAGCGGGAGGTCGAAGCCGAAGAACTCAAGCAAGCACACGACATCCAGCGCGGACTGCTGCCCAAACAGATTCCCCAACTGCCGCCGTTCGAAATCAGTGGGGCATGGGAGCCGGCCCGGGTAGTTGGTGGGGATTATTACGATGTGATTCGAATCGGCAAGACCAAGCTGGCCATCTGCATCGCCGATGTCGCAGGAAAAGGCATTTCGGCGGCGCTACTGATGGCCAACGTCCAGGCTGCAGTTCGGGCTTTCGCATCCCAGTGTTCTCTGCCTTCTCAGGTGTGTGCACAGATCAATTCTGTGCTGTGTACCAACACGGCGCCGGAAAAATTCGTCACGCTGTTCTACGGCGTGCTTGATGCCCAAAGTCGTACCCTCCAGTACTGCAATGCCGGGCACCCATGTCCCGTTCTGGTGCACAACAAAGGCGGAATGGCTCCGTTAGAAAGCAATGGCGCGCTATTGGGAGTGTTTCCCAACTGGATCTATCAAGATTCAATGGTGGAACTGCTGCCCGGCGATCTTTTGCTGCTGTTTACCGATGGGATCACGGAAGCCATGTCTCCCGAAGGCGAGGAGTTTGGAGAACAACGGATGCTGGCTGTCTTGGCGAGCCGAAACAGCCGGCCCCTAGGCGAACTCCAGTCGCAGCTTCTGGGCAATGTCAAAGACTTTAGTAGTTCGAAGTTAAGGGACGACGCGACCCTGATCTTCGTTGCTACTTCGCTGGCGACCCCGCCATTGGAAAGTATCTCTGGGAATCAGATTAGTAGCAAACCTCATACGAAAGAATCGGTCACGTATGCGGGAGTTCTATCATGACAGATCTCAGCACCAGATATCTCGGATTAAATCTCCGCACGCCACTCATTGTCTCTGCTTCCCCAATTTCCCAGGAGCTAGATGGCATTCGGCGCATTGAAGATGCAGGCGCTTCAGCCGTCGTGCTGTACTCGCTCTTTGAAGAGCAATTACGCCGCGAAGCCATGGAACTTGAATATCATCTGTCTTTCGGCACCGAGAGTTCTGCGGAATCTCTGACATATCTGCCAATGACGGGAGAGTTCCGCACTGGACCTGAGGGATATTTGTGTCACATCGAGGCGGCCAAGAAGGCAGTTCACATTCCGATCATCGCCAGCTTGAACGGCGCGACTCTGGGCGGCTGGACGAAGTACGCGCGGGACATGCAAGACGCTGGAGCCGACGCAATTGAGTGCAACATCTATTTCATTCCCACCGAGATGGAGATGACGGGCCTCGACGTTGAGCAGCGTTATGCGGACATCGTTCGTGCAGTGAAGGCATCCGTCCACATCCCGGTCGCTGTGAAGCTTAGTCCATTCTTTAGCAACATGGCATACACGGCGCAGCGGCTGGTGGAAGCTGGGGCCAACGGATTGGTGCTGTTCAACCGCTTCTATCAACCTGACCTTGATCTTATTGAGCTTGAAGTGAGGCCTAACGTTCTGCTGAGCACGCCCCAGGCTTTGCGCCTACCGCTAACATGGATTGGAATTCTGCATGGCAGAATTCACGCCAGCCTGGCCGGCACCGGCGGAGTGCACAGCGCGGAAGATGCGATCAAGCTGCTTATGGCTGGTGCAGACGTGACCATGTTGTGCTCCGTGCTTCTGAGCAAAGGTCCAGACTATCTCCGCGTCATTGAATCGGATCTGTGCGAGTGGATGGAAGAGCACGAATATGCATCGGTTAAACAGATGCGAGGAAGCATGAGCCAGCTCCGCTGCTCGGATCCGGGTGCCTTCGAGCGTGCTCAATATATGCGTGCGGTCAAAGATGTTGCCTGCATTCAGCGACTCGCTCCGAAGAGTTGAAGATCGCGGCCCGGTGAGGCGAAACGAACACGGACCCATTTGGAAATTACAACGCAGGTCTGGCATTTCTACCCAGGATGGTCCGCTGCTGCACGATTAAGATCCCCGCACGATTAGGGACGTCGCGCTAATCCATCCTTTGGATGGCAAATGTTCTGACTGCCCGGAATTGTGATTTCAATCACATTCCGTTGTGGGGTCGATCATGGTCGAAATCTACCTGTGAATCCACACTAAAGTCATGAACACAGAGGAGATCGCCATGATGACACTTTATCGATTGGTTCACCTCATCGAGACCCATTCTAATGAACTTGCTTCCTGTCTATTGAACCGTGTGCGTAGTTCCGAAGCGACCGCCGACTACTATCTCGTGGCCGACAAAGATCTCAAGGACAGGGTGTATGAAATTTATCGTCACTTAGGCGATTGGCTCATCACCAGGGACGAATTTGACCTGGAGCAGCGGTACGAGAAGATCGGTGCCCGGCGGGCCAGCCAAAATGTTCCTTTTAGCCAGGTTGCCTGGGCCATCGTTCTCACGAAAGACAATTTGTGGGAGTTTCTCAAGTTGCACTCGGAAATGGACCGACCTGTCGAAGTTCTTGGAGAATTGGAAATGCTCCAACTGCTGGATTTATTCTTCGATCGGGCAATTTACTTCGCCGCGCTTGGCTATGAGAAGGCACGGACCGAGATGGAGGTCGAGAAGCTCAGAGCCATGGCTTGAAGGAGACAAAGATGTCCTGGGAAGCGGAATACTCGAGCAAATTGCGTACCGCAGATGATGCGTTGCGCTATGTCGAATCCGGCATGCGCGTGTACATCCAGCCCGGATGTGCGGAGCCAGAGACCCTGGTCGAGGCGCTGATCCGACGAGCGCCGTTCGTGCGCAATGTCGAAATCGTGCACATGATGACCATGGGCTGTGCACCTTATGTCGCGCCGGAAATGGCCACCCACTTCCGCCATAACGCAGTCTTCATTGGCTCGAATGTGCGCGAGGCGATCAACGATGGTCGCGCTGATTACACTCCAATCTACTTGAGCGAAATTGAGGAGCTTTTCGAGAGCGGTGCGATGCCGATTGACGTGGCCCTGGTAGAGGTTTCTCCACCGGATTCTCACGGCTTTTGCAGTTTCGGCGTTGGCGTGGACACTACCCTGACAGCCGCCAAGTGCGCCCGCTACGTGGTCGCGCAGCTCAACGACTATATGCCGAGAACTTACGGCGATAGTTTCATCCATGTGAGTGACATAGATGCGGTGGTGGAATCGTCTCGACCGCTATGCGAACTCAAGAAGCCAGTAGTCACTGACATGCATGTCGCGATCGCGCGCAACGTAGCGGGCCTGATCGAGGACGGGGCAGTGCTGCAGACGGGTATTGGAGGTATCCCCGATGCAGTACTGCCCTTCCTCATGGATCGCAAGGATTTAGGCATACACAGCGAACTCGTGTCTGACGGAGTGATGCCGCTGATCGAAGCCGGCGTGGTTACCGGCGCGCGCAAGAACTACAAGCCGCGCAAAATTATCGCCGGATTTGTGCTCGGCACAAAAAAGATGTTCGAATTCGTAGACAATAACCCCATCTTTGAATTTCATCCGACGGCCTACACAAATGACCCAGCTCTAATTGCTCGAAATGACAAGATGGTTGCGATCAATTCGGCATTACAGGTGGACCTCACCGGGCAAGTCTGTTCTGATTCGATTGGCAACCAGTTCTACAGCGGAATCGGCGGACAAGTCGATTTCTTGCGCGGGGCTTCGCGCTCTAAAGGCGGTAAGCCGATTATCGCGATCTCTTCAACTGCTAAGAATGGAACGATCTCTCGCATAGTCCCAATGCTGAGCCCGGGAGCCGGGGTAGTCACGTCACGCGGCCTTGTGCGCTATGTCGTGACAGAACATGGCGTGGCTTACCTGCACGGAAAATCAATCCGCGAACGGGTAAAGGAAATGATCCAAATTGCGGATCCAAGGTTCCGAGAAGAACTGTACGAATATTGCGAAAAAACCAAATGGCTGCAGCGGCCCGAGGGTTGGGCCGTTGCAGGAAAAGAGAGTCTTACAGCGCAGCCAGCTCAGCCTCAGTAAAAGAGGAAGCGGCACTCAACTACTTGCATAGGACTGTTTTTGGTTTATAGTCTCGCTGTGTAGCCTTATGTGTTTGGCCATACCAGGTAAGATCCTGTCTGCTGATGAAAGCAATGGACTCCTTGTGGGTCGAATCCAGTTCGGCGGAATTGTTCGTTCGGCACGCCTGGACTTTGTTCCAGAGGCTAGGGTGGGGGACTATGTCATGGTGCATGTTGGCTTTGCCATCAGCCGGGTAGATGAGAAAGAAGCCGAGCGGACATACGCACTACTAAAGGAGATGGGAGCACTCGAAGCCGAACTGCCCCCAGAAGACAACGAGTCTGCATGAAGTACCTAGACGAATATCGCGATGGGAGAATTGCCCGCCGTCTCGCGCAGGAAATCACCGAAACTGCAACAAAGCATTGGGTTCTGATGGAAATTTGCGGCGGACAGACGCATACCATCATGCGTTATGGATTAGACGAGTTGCTGCCGCGGAATATCGAGCTCGTACATGGACCAGGGTGCCCGGTCTGCGTCACTCCGCTTGAGACCATAGATAGAGCCATTGCTCTCTCATTGCGTGCTGACATCATTCTTGTCTCTTATGGGGACATGCTTCGCGTTCCCGGCTCAAATGCGGATTTGTTTCGGGCAAAGGCGCAAGGCGCGGATGTGCGGATTGCTTATTCTCCAATCGAAGCAATCAAAATCGCGCGCAATAATCCAAAGCGCAAAGTCGTTTTCCTGGCGATTGGATTTGAGACTACCGCTCCAGCCAACGCCATGGCTGCATACCAGGCCAAACACGAAGGTCTGACGAATTTTTCCATGCTCGTCTCTCACGTCCTGGTACCGCCAGCAATTCGTGCTCTTTTGGCATCGCCCAGCAACCGCGTGCAAGGTTTCATCGCCCCAGGGCACGTGTGCACGGTTATGGGGTGCCACGAATACGAAGGCCTCGTCCGCGATTTTAGGATCCCCATGGTGGTTGGCGGTTTTGAGCCCGTAGATTTGCTACAAGCCATACTGATGCTTGTGAAGCAATTAGAATCCGGCGTTGCTCATGTGGAGAACCAGTACGTACGCTCGGTGAGCTACCAGGGCAATTTACCCGCGCAGCAGATTCTCCAAGAGGTCTTCGAAGTTGCCGACCAGAAATGGCGCGGCATCGGCACCATTCCACGAAGCGGGCTGCGCCTTCGCGACGGATACGCGGCTTACGATGCCGACAGAATCTTTGACCTCGAACTAATTACGGCGGACGAGCCGGCCGAATGCATCAGCGCCAAGGTGCTGCAAGGATTGAAGAAGCCCACGGATTGCGCTGCCTTCGCGATTCGCTGTACACCTGAAAATCCGTTGGGTGCGCCCATGGTTTCAGCCGAAGGAGCTTGCGCTGCCTATTATCGCTATCGCCGCCAACCGGTCGCGAGCTGAGGAGGTTTGTGCTTGGGCAAGACAAACGGCATTACCGAGTTGAGTTGCCCGACGCCCCTGGCAACTCGAGATACCATCCTTCTAGGGCACGGTAGCGGGGGTAAGCTCAGCGCCGAGTTGGTGCGCGATGTGTTTCTTCCAGCTTTTAATAATCCCTCCCTCGCAAAGTTGAATGATCAGGCCGTGGTTGCAATTAATGGTTCAAGAATCGCTGTTACCACAGACTCATTTGTCGTTTCGCCGCTCTTCTTCCCCGGGGGCGACATTGGATCACTCGCCGTACATGGGACAATCAATGACTTGGCTATGGGTGGGGCACAGCCCTTATTTCTCAGCGCGGCCTTCATCATCGAGGAGGGACTTTCGCTTGCTGTTCTGGGGAAGGTTGTTGCTTCTATGCAGCGCGCCGCGCAAGGAGCAGGCGTGCAAATCGTTACCGGTGATACGAAAGTCGTGGAGAAAGGCAAGGGCGACGGCCTGTTCGTCAACACGACTGGAATCGGATCAGTTGCATTCGGCGTAGAAATGTCCTCTGACCGCGCCCGGCCGGGTGACAAAGTCTTGCTCAGTGGCTCGATCGGCGACCATGGCATTGCAATCCTGGCACAGCGAGAAGGACTGGAATTCGAAAGTGCCATCGAGAGCGACAGTGCCGCCTTACACACCCTCGTCTCTGACATGCTCGCGTCCTCGAAGGACATTCGCTGTATGCGAGATCCGACCCGTGGCGGGCTCTCAAGCGCGTTGAACGAAATCGCGGCTCAATCGCGTGTAGGCATTGAGCTGGACGAGACCGCGATTCCCGTACGCGATGAGGTGAAGGGGGCATGCGAAATGCTCGGGCTTGATCCGCTTTATGTAGCGAATGAAGGCAAGCTCATCGCCGTTGTTGATCGGGATAGTAGCGCCACGCTACTCAAGGCTATGCGCAACCATCCTCTTGGTTCCGAGTCGCGGGTTATCGGTACCGTGACCAAATCAGATCCAGGAATGGTAACGATGCGAACTCAGTTAGGAACTACGCGCATTGTCGATATGCTTGCCGGCGATCAGCTGCCGCGAATCTGCTGAGTTTCAGATGCATGAAATTGGCATCGCCGAAGCGATTCTCGAGGCTGTCAAGACGGAAACCCGCCAACGGCCAGGCTGGGTTCCACGCAAGGCTGCCGTTCGGATCGGCGAGCTAGCGGCCGTAAATCCTGATACGTTGCGATTCGGTTTTGAGGCGCTCACTCGTGAGACAGAGCTGGAGTCCCTACAACTGGAAATCGAGGTGGCTCCGCGCCGCCATCTTTGTTCACGATGTAATCTCCAGTATCACGTCCTCAAGTTCGACCTCCGTTGCCCACAATGCGGGCAGGAATCTACAAGATGCGTTGGCGGCGAGGAACTGGAAATCGCATACCTCGAAATGGAGGCCTATGAACCGAGTAACGCTTGAAAAGAAAATACTCAGCGAGAACGATCGCATTGCAGGGGATTTGCGAAATCGACTTGCGGAGAGCGGTACTCTCTGCGTGAACCTGATCAGCTCTCCAGGTTCCGGCAAGACCACTCTGCTGGAGAGGACCCTCGACAGGCTTCCTCGGAACTATCGCGTTGCGGTGCTTACCGGGGATATTCAAACGGAGAACGATGCAAACCGCCTTAAACGCTTCGGATTTCCGGTGAAACAAATCACAACCGGCGGAACCTGTCATCTGGACGCTAGAATGGTCGAGCGCAACTTGACCGATTGGACCCTCGATCATCTCGACTTTCTGTTTATCGAAAACGTCGGGAACCTTGTTTGCCCAGCGAGCTATGATCTAGGCGAAGCGGCAAAGGTTGTTTTGTTGAGTGTGTCCGAGGGGGAAGATAAGCCGCTCAAGTACCCAGCCATCTTCTTCAAATCTGAGTTGGTGATCATCACAAAAACCGATCTACTCCCCTACGTTCCTTTTAATCTCGTTGCCGCCGAAGAGAACACGCGCCGAGTGCATCCTGGATCTGAAATCATGAGACTTTCCTGTATTAACGATGACGGCGTGGAAGGTTGGTTGGATTGGCTGCAGAAGCGGAAATCAGCGAAAGTCGAGCTCTCGTATAGGACATGAACATCCGCCGACACATCGATTTCAGTGGAATCGTGCAAGGCGTGGGATTCCGCCCCTATGTATATCGCCTAGCCACCGAATACGGTTTGGCGGGAACGATCCACAATACCTCATCCGGTGTCACGGTCGAGGTCGAAGGACCAAACAATTCTGTCCAGGATTTTCTTGCTCGTATACCGCAAAACGCGCCTCCATTGGCGCAGATCACGGATGTATCAATCTGTGATGTGCCGTGCATTGGTGAGAGAGAGTTCCGCATCATTGCTACCGATAAAGAAAAGACCGTTCGCACCCTGATCTCGCCCGATGTTGCAACATGTGATGATTGTTTGCGCGAACTACTCGACCCCTCCGACCGGCGCTATCGTTACCCCTTTATTAACTGCACCAACTGCGGCCCTCGTTTCACGATTACGGGCAGCATTCCTTATGATCGCCCGAGCACTTCGATGGCCGTTTTTCCCATGTGTCCATCATGTCATGCCGAATACAACGATCCATTGAATCGCCGCTTTCACGCTCAGCCCAACGCGTGTTGGGACTGTGGGCCAAGACTGCAAGTTTTGGACAACACAGGAGCAGAAATAGAGGGTGTCGACCCTATCGGATATGCAATCTCTGCCCTCAAAGCGGGGCAAATCGTTGCTGTCAAGGGATTAGGCGGATTTCATCTAGCCGTCGATGCCACCAATGAGGCAGCTATTACTTCGTTGCGAGAACGCAAGCAAAGAGTTGAAAAGCCATTCGCCATCATGGTTGCCAGCGTTTCGCGGGCTGAGGAACTGTGCGAAGTGAACATGGCAGAGGCTGATGCGCTGCTTTCCATTCAGCGCCCAATAGTGTTGCTCAGCAGAAAAGATTCATGCCCTATTCTGGATCAGGTTGCACCATTCAATCGAGAATTGGGGATCTTTCTCCCGTACACGCCGTTACATCATCTGCTTTTTGCCGAGGGCGGATTCCCGGCGTTAGTTATGACCAGTGGCAATCTGAGCGAAGAACCAATTGCAATTCACAACGATGAAGCCCGAACACGATTGAGCACTCTTAGCGATTGCTTTCTACTTCACAATCGCGAAATTCTGTTACGCTGCGACGACTCCGTTGTGCGAGTGCCGCGCGACCCGCGCGGAGGAACATATCGACATAGAGTGCCATCAGCGGCCTTTTACCACAGAAATGGCAGAGAGCCAGAACCTCAGGTTGAGAAAATACAGCAGCTTCGTCGCTCCCGCGGGTTCGTCCCGACTCCTATTTTTCTTCACAGACAAACTCCCCCTATCCTTGCGGTAGGAGGTGAGCTGAAGAACACCGTTTGCCTCACCAAAGGCAATCACGCATTTCTGAGCCAGCACGTTGGCGATCTTGAAAACCTTGAAAGCTACAGGTTCTTTGAGGAAGCTCTTACCCATCTCAGAACAATTCTCGAGATCGAACCCAGGGTCATCGCTTACGACTTGCACCCAGACTATTTCTCAACCAAATGGGCACTGCAACAGGTTGCAGTCAAACGAGTCGGGGTACAACATCACCATGCTCACATTGCTAGTTGCATGGCAGAAAATCATCTTGATGGAGACGTGGTTGGAATCGCCCTCGATGGAACCGGGTATGGTACTGATGGGAACATCTGGGGCGGTGAGGTCCTGATTACGAACTATCGAAATTTCCATCGTGCGGCTCACTTGGAATACGTGCCCATGCCAGGTGGACCGGCCGCTATTCGCGAGCCCTGGCGAATGGCGGTAAGCTATCTCGCTCATCACATGGGGCGCGACTTCTTAAGGTTCAAGCTGCCCGTCCTCGATGGAATCAGCAGTAGACAAATTGAGGTCATTTTGCAGATGGCGGAGCGTAACGTAAACTCGCCGCTTACTTCGAGTTGCGGGCGACTGTTTGATGCGGTCGCTGCTCTGGTTGGCATCCGGCGGATGGTGAACTATGAAGCGCAGGCGGCAATTGAATTGGAAATGGCTATCCCCAATTCGCCAAGCAATGAAAGTTACCCTTTCGAACTGCTGCTTGAGAACGATACCTATATCATTGGCACCCGTCCGTTGTTTACAGCTGCGCTTCGTGATCTCAGCGATCAAGTCCCGGTAGGAGTCATCAGTGCACGCTTTCACAAGGGACTGGTCGAAGTTTTTCTCGAAATCGCGAATGTACTGCGCGATCGAAGCGGCCTGGATCGTGTTTGTCTCAGCGGGGGGACGTTCAATAACGTGTATCTGGCGGAAAGCCTTGGCCAGCGCTTGCGTGTCGACGGATTCCAAGTATTCACACAGCGCGAAGTACCCTGTGGCGACGGAGGCTTAAGCCTCGGGCAAGCCATGGTTGCCATTCACACCCCAAAGTGATTCTGATGGAAAAACAAGCTAGTTCTTCGTCTTCATCAGAAATCCTTCAGATTACTGTTTAGATGCTGCGAACACGACGTTCGAGGCGATGTCCATACTACCAGCAACCTGGGTGGAGAGGTGTGCTCCAACTACTGGTCTCACCACCACGCGCTAGCTTCTTACCGTCAACACCGGACAGTTCGCACCGACAACAACCCTATGAACGGTAGAACCACCTAGATGTGTCGCCGCCATCAAGTGGGCAGCTGCCGGCCTGGCGCCAAGCACGATCAGGTCTGCAGCGTTCTCCGCGGCTGTTCTCAGGATCACCGCGGCAGGCGAACCGTATTCGGCCGCGAACTCGGGACGATCGAGAAGATCGTCGGGAGAAATGAGTTCCTCCAATTCTCGTAAAGTTGCTTCGATTGGCCCGGGTCGCTCGTGCAGGTGATCTCCATAGTCCTCGATAACGTGCAAGAGCGCAAGGTGAGCGCGAAATTCTCGCGCGAGTGAAACGGCGTAGGAACATCCATGAGCAGCATCGGGCTTCAGATCAGTCGCATAAAGTATGCGCCGACAACTAACCTGAGTGGGTAGGTCGTGGTCATGTCTGGCCTGCAACACCGGAACCGAGGACGGCACCCTGGGACCAACGGTTAAAACCGGGCAGAGCGCTGTTCTGAATATCTCCTCAGCAACGGATCCCATAACCAACTTGCCCAGACCCGTGCGGCCATGTGTCCCTAGGATCAGCAGGTCAACGTTCTGATCGCGGATAAGCCCGGTTATTACTTCCGGAACTTTGCCGTGACGAACATAGGTTTTGTGGTGGTATTCCCTGAGACGAAGCGACAATCGCTGGATCTTCTCTTGCGCATTGCTGTGTGCGTCTTCATAGATTGAGCCGATTAAAGCCGGATCAGGAGCGCCAGGACGCAAGAACGTGACCTCGGGTAGCACGTGGGCAACGTGCACCATGCTGCCATAGCGCACGCTCATCGCTGTCACATAGGGCAACGCGGCCTCAGAGACTTCGGAAAAGTCGGTGGCAAATAGAATATTCTTGAAAGCAACAGCCGTTCCGAGTTTTTGTTCGAGCAGATTCACGACGCACCTCCCTACATGTGTACTGTGGACCCAGGAGCCCTGTCGTTCGGTGTGCATTGTCACCGTTTTCTGTGACCCGCATCACACGGGTTCTGCTACCCTTTCTATACCCTAAGACTGGCGGAGCACTCCAAAGACCAGAGGCATAAGATGGCAACCTACGTTG
The DNA here is from genome assembly GCA_035606605.1 of Terriglobales bacterium. Classification (GTDB taxonomy): domain Bacteria; phylum Acidobacteriota; class Terriglobia; order Terriglobales; family Acidobacteriaceae; genus Gp1-AA145. Next base: position 26,274 of record DATNEX010000085.1, on the reverse strand, counting down.
CAAAGCCTGTAGCCCCCAGCGAAGACAAGCGGTGGAAGCTTGTGGATGCGGCGATGCGCCGGACAGGTCAGCAGTCGCGCGGCTTGATAGAGACCCTCCATGCGGTTCAAGAGGCCTTTGGATACTTGGACGAAGATTCATTGCGTTATGTCGCGATGTCCCTGCGCGTCCCCTTGAGCCAAGCCTACGGCGTTGCAACTTTCTACCACTACTTCACGCTTCGGCCCTCCTTCGCACACGCGTGTACTATTTGCACTGGCACCTCATGCCACATCAAAGGTTCGGCTGCCTTGTTGACGACGGCCAAGAGAGTACTGGGACTCGAATCAAGCAAGGTCACTCCGACTGGATCTATTTCGTTGCTAAGCGAGCGCTGCATTGGACCATGTGCATTGGGACCAGTGGTGGTTTATGACGGCCAAATCGCTGCCGCCGAAAATGCGAGGGAACTGGCCGACCATCTGAGAAGCTGGATTGCCGAATGACTGCTGAAAAGCTAGCGCAGATTGCTAAGGGTGAGCAGGAGACGCAGTCCCGCCTGACTGATGTTGTCAACGTATGCGTCGCCAGCGGCTGCCTGGCTTCCAAGAGCGATTCTGTAAAGCAGGCACTCGAAAGCGAGCTGGCTGATCGCGGCTTAAGTGGCCGCTGTCAAGTAAAAGGAGTCGGCTGTCTTGGTCTGTGTGCGAAAGGACCTCTGGTTTCGACTCGGTCGGGCGCGATCTACAAGAAGGTAAATATAGGCGATGCGCGCGAAATAGTGGATCATTTGGGACGCGAACCCGTCGCCCGATTACTGTTGCCGACTGATGTGCCATTTTTCGAGAAGCAAACCAAAATCGTCCTCGAGAACTCAGGTATTGTGGATCCAGAAAGAATTGAGGACTATGTCGCCGCTGATGGCTATTCAGCTCTCTCGCATGTTCTGCAGCAGATGACTCCCAGTCAGGTTATTCAGGAGATAACGAAGAGCGGCCTTCGCGGCCGAGGTGGCGCCGGTTATCCAACCGGCTTGAAATGGAGCACGGTAGCAAAATCCGTCGGAACCCAGAAATATGTGATCTGCAACGCGGACGAAGGTGATCCGGGCGCATTCATGGATCGCAGTGTACTTGAAAGCGACCCGCATAGGGTAATCGAAGGGATGATCATTGGTGCGTTTGCCGTTGGCGCGTCCGAAGGATACATCTACATCCGGGCTGAATATCCCTTGGCCACACGCCGATTGCGGGTTGCTATCGCCCAAGCTGAGCAGCTTGGATTGTTGGGTGCACACATTGGCGGTACGCCTTTTACCTTCCGAATCCAGATACGGGTTGGAGCTGGTGCCTATGTCTGTGGCGAAGAGACTGCCCTGATCGCGTCAATCGAAGGCAAACGTGGCACGCCGCGACCACGTCCACCTTATCCCGCGATGGAGGGACTGCTGGGACAACCAACATTGATTAACAACGTAGAAACGTATGCGAACATTCCACCTATCATTCGACATGGGGGCGCTTGGTATGCGGGAATCGGCACCGAGACAAGCAAGGGCACAAAAGTTTTCTCCTTAACAGGTCAGATTCGCAATACAGGAGTTGTCGAAGTTCCTATGGGAGTGTCACTCCGTGAGATGGTTTTCGAAATCGGGGGCGGTATTCCTGAAGGGCGACAGTTCAAGGCAGTGCAGACGGGCGGTCCGTCAGGCGGATGCATTCCGGCAGAATTTCTTGATACTCCAGTCGATTATGAATCCCTCGCAAAGCTTGGGTCCATAATGGGATCGGGAGGCATGGTTTTCATGGACGAAAGCTCTTGCATGGTGGATGTTGCGAAATATTTCATGGACTTCTGTATGACGGAATCCTGTGGCAAGTGCATTCCATGCCGCGTGGGCACTTATCAAATGCACCGGATCTTGACGGCAATCACGAACATGACTGCCACGTCCGCGGACTTGAAAATGCTCGAAGAACTATGTGATCTGCTGAAGCACACAAGCTTGTGCGGGCTCGGGCAGTCTGCGCCTAATCCGGTTGTCAGTACGTTAAGGTCGTTCGCAGCGGAATACAAAGCGCACATCGAGGAGCATAAGTGTCCTGCTGGCGTATGCAGCAAAACGATGGGAGTAAGCGCATGAGCCCGGTTGGCGGCGTGAAGACGCTCAAAATCGATGGCCGCGACTTCAGCGCGCGCCCGGAGGAAACCATTCTTGAGGTGGCGTGCCAAAACAAGATTTTTATACCTCGCATGTGTGAACTGGAAGGCTTGTCCACCGTTGGGGCATGCCGATTGTGCCTGGTCGAAGTAAAAGGATCGAATAAGCTGCTGCCTTCGTGCGTTACACCCGTCGAGGAAGGGATGGAGGTCACCACGTCCTCGGAGCGCTTACTGAACTATCGCCGGATGATCGTCGAACTCCTCTTCAGCGAGCGCAACCACATCTGCTCGGTTTGCGTGTCAAACGGACATTGCGAACTGCAAACGATGGCACAAAAGCTGGGCATCACTCATATCCATTTTCCCTACCGCTATCCGAAAGAAAGAGTTGACGCCACGCATGATCGCTTCGTAGTCGATCACAATCGGTGCATTCTGTGTACGCGCTGTGTCCGGGTTTGCGATGAAATCGAGGGCGCACACACGTGGGATGTAATGGGCCGCGGCATCGGATCGCATGTAGTGACGGACTTGAACGAGCCGTGGGGGTCGTCCGAAACCTGTACCGGCTGCGGCAAGTGCGTGCATGTATGCCCGACAGGCGCATTGTTTGAGAAAGGCCGATCCGTAGCGGAGATGGAAAAACGACGTAACTTCTTGCCTTACCTGACGATGATGCGGAAGGGTCACGAATGAGCAACAAGAAGCTGGCTACGGTCTGGCTCGATGGTTGCTCCGGCTGCCACATGTCATTTCTCGATATGGATGAGCGGTTGATCGAGCTTACGCACAAGCTTGATCTCGTGTATAGCCCGCTGGTCGATGCCAAAGAGTTTCCCACAGACGTGGATATAGCGCTGATCGAGGGAGCGGTCAGCAGCGAAGATGACCTCCACAAGATCCGGATGATTCGCGAGCGCACGAAGATCTTGGTGTCATTCGGTGATTGCGCCGTCACAGCCAATGTGCCTGCAATGCGCAATCCATTCACCGTCGAGTCCATTTACGACCGCGCATATCACGAAACCGCGACCTTGGAACCTCAGACCCCCAATCAGATCATTCCGCGCCTGTTGGCTTATGCACGCCCCGTGCACGAAGTCGTGTCGGTTGACATATATATCCCCGGATGCCCACCTTCTGCTGACGTGATCTATTACGCCTTGATGGAATTACTGGAGGGAAGAACACCGGAGCTGAGTTCGAAGACGAGGTTTGGAGCATAAGAAGAAGCCATGGCAGAGCGAAAAACGATCATAATTGACCCGGTAACTCGAATTGAGGGCCACTCCAAGATCACCATTCATCTCGACGAGCAGGGCCATGTCGAAGACGCTCGCTTCCATGTAACGCAGTTCCGTGGTTTCGAAAAGTTCTGTGAAGGTCGCCCGTTCTCGGAGATGCCATCGCTGATGGCCCGCATTTGCGGTATCTGCCCGGTTAGCCATTTGATCGCGTCTGCAAAAGCCTGCGACGCTTTGCTTGCAGTCAAGATCCCACCGATTGCAGAAAAGCTGCGACGCATCTTCGGCATGGCGCAGGTTATTCAGTCCCATGCTCTGAGCCTTTTTCACCTCTCATCGCCTGACCTCTTACTCGGCATGGATGCCGATCCAGCTGACAGCAATATTTTTGGCGTTCTAGAAAAAGATCCTCAACTTGCTCGCGACGGCATTGCTCTAAGGAAGTTTGGTCAGCAGATTATCGAGCGACTAGGCGGCAAGCGAATTCATCCGGCATGGGTGGTGCCTGGCGGTGTCTCTGATCCCTTGTGCGGGGAAGATCGCGATTTCATTTTGAAGGCGATTCCTGATGCGTTTGCGATTGCGAATCGCAGTTTGGCATGGCTTAAGAGTACGATGGAGAAATTTCGTGACGAAATCGGGTCGTTTGGAAACTTCCCATCGTTGTTCATGGGCACGGTGAAAGAAGATGGCGGCCTGACATTTTATGACGGAAAACTCCGCATAGTTGATGCAGGAGGAGAAATCGTTGCGAACGGACTCGATCCGACACAATATTTTGAGTTTCTCGGCGAAAAGGTAGAACCGTGGAGTTACCTGAAATCGGCTTACTACAAACCCAAGGGGTTTCCTCACGGAATTTACCGGGTTGGACCTTTGGCCCGATTGAATGTTTCCGATCGTTGCGGCACGCCACGGGCTGATCAGGAATTGGCGGAGTTTCACGAGCTACAGCGGACCGCCGTGCTCAGCTCATTTCACTACCACCAAGCCCGGTTGATCGAAATCCTGTATTGCGTGGAAAGACTTGAGCAGTTGCTGAACGATCCTGAGATTCTTTCCAAACATGTTCGGGCAAGCGCACATCCCAATGCGCTTGAGGGGGTCGGCGCCGCGGAAGCGCCTCGTGGAACGCTCTTCCATCATTACAAGATCGACGAGCAGGGACTCATTCGTTGGTGCAATCTCATCATCGCCACCGGGCAAAATAATCTCGCGATGAATCGAAGCGTGTTACAAGTGGCTCAGAGATACGTCCATGGCGAAAAGCTGACGCATGGAATGCTCAATCGAGTGGAGGCAGTTATTCGCGCCTACGATCCCTGTCTGAGCTGCTCGACGCATGCGGTCGGCCAGATGGCGCTCAAAATCCAATTGCTTGGGCCCGAGGGTGCAGTACTCGATGAAGTCGCCCGCTGAGCGCAGGTGGATGGCAATGGGGCACCTACTTGTTGTTGGTTATGGCAACCCGCTTCGGTCGGATGATGGTATTGCGTGGCGCGCAGCGGAACAGGTGCGTAAAGAACTGCCCAACATCACAAGAGTCATTTGCGTCCACCAGCTTACTCCCGAACTGGCCGAGGATGTGGCCGCAGCCGACGTCGTCATTTTCTTGGATGCTTCTGACACAGGTGAACCGGGTGGGGTCCGTTGCGAGGCGGTTTTCACCCGGCTGGACGGATTGCGTTTCTCTCACCATCTCACACCATCGGAGGTTCTAACGTTAGCTGTCCGACTGTACTCCGTTAGGCCCCGCGCGTTTCTTATTTCTATACATGCAGATTGTTTCCATCACGGGCAAGAGCTGTCTCCAGCCGCAAATCAGGCGATTCCAGATGTTTTGGCCCAAGTGCGCGCCCTGATGCGTACTTAGCCCGAAAATCGATGGCGCACGGCGGACCGGACGCCCTATCAGAAGCGTTGCACTCTGATCTAAATGCACACCCCTATCCTCGTGGATTCGACATCGTTCACGACGTTTTCGAGCTGTCTCCGGGAGCATTCGGCCAACGACCACTGCTTAGAAGTTCGTATTTTTTGTTCTCAAGCACAGAGCATTGTGATTATCGTCACATCCGTATTGCGACAAGAAGCGTACACCGTATCCAGCAGCTGAATTCAGGAGGCACTTTATGAAACTCCTGCTTCTAATCTTCGTTGTCGGTTTGGCGCTACCAATACTCGGACAAAATAATCAAAAGCCGACGGTACCAAAATACAATTCCGCGGCCGAAGCGGCTTACAAAGGCACGGTTGAGGATGTGCGCGATCGCGAGTGCCCGATCAGCGGCGGAGTGGGAACCCACATCCTCATGCAACTAGAAAATGGGAATACCATTGAAGTGCATCTGGCCACGACCGAGTTCACAAAGATGCTGGAGGTGAATCTTCGAAAGGGCGACCCGATTGGGGTGACCGGCTGGAAAACAGAGTTCGGAGGGGTGCAAACGATTTTTGCGCGCGAAGTGCGATACGGAAATGACACATACATCTTTCGAGCGAAAGATGGTACTCCAGCCTGGATTTATTAGCTTCCGTGTCTCGTTGGTGAATGCGTCAACGGGTTTGATTTGACGGAATTCGAAACATCTCCCCGATCTAGCATCTCGTCAATCACCTACACGTTCCTGAGGAACATTACTGGACCTCGGCTGTCCCGTCCACGAGCGTGTTTCGAAGTTGGACAACTGGAGCCAAGGCTTATTAGGGTGTCGTTGTCCGTTCGAACCTGGCAATGGTCTTAACCAGCCAGCTCCGCACTTCCGCTTCTATCCGCCCCTGTTTCGCACCATCTCTCGCGAGACTGGCAATCGTGTCACCGTCCTCATTCAGTGGAATGTGGCGGCACGGAACGTTCTCTCCGCGGCGATCGTCTGGAACAAGATCCATCAGCGCACATTCCCTCTTGGTAGAGCAAGCTTCATATCTTTCCTTCGGACAGCTTGGCGAGTCCTCGAAGAACAGAGGCGGTCTCCATTCAACTGGGGTTTCTATGCAGAACACGGGCTGCCTGGAACCAAGTGGTTTCCGATAACCACCTTGGTCGAGAAATTCTAGTTCGTGTTTCACAACCGTCAATAAATTAGCAGAGTTCATGGCTACCTCCAATTGCGCTCCGCTCATGCAACATTTTGTTTGTTCTGAATTAGTCCTACGTTGATAGTGCTCTCAATTTCAGCAATTCTCTTGTGTAACCATTCCCGCACCGAATGTTCAATCTCATCAATCGTTGCCATGTTGTACATTGTGCACAGTGTTTCTCCTGCTTCATTCAAAGGAATGTGCTGGCAAGGAATTGCCTGAGCCCGCTCACCTTCAGGAACAAAATTGAGCAGCGCACACTGACAATTTGGACAAGCAGAAAAAGGAGGTTTCGGGCAAATTGGAGAATCTTCGAAAATTAGAGCGGCCCTCCATCCCATAGGCTGCCGGTACCCCCCACTGTCCAGGAATTCCAATTCTTTCCATAGCGCATCGAGTTCTTGTTTGCGGGTCATGATGGCACACCTCGACAGTCGAATCGTTTCCGACCTACAAACCTCTTCTGCGAGCTCCTTCCTGACTTGGGACGGATCGATTTCACTGAGATTTGCGGTGGGCGCGAGCCGGATCCCTCCTGCCCCACTGAGTTGAATCGTCATTGATTTACAGCAGGTCGAGCACAACCAGAAGTACCGTAACTCGTCGTTGGTCCGAACTAGCTCGGTCGAAATCGGCACACGCGCCTGAGTGCACCGTCGATACTCAATAGCGAAAAGCTTTCCAATATGTAGGTATTGAAATTGCGCATTGCAGGCCGGATTTGCGCACTTCGAAAGCATGACTCGGCTCCCTGACGGACAGATCCTGCACCATATCATTGCTCTATTTCGATTCTTTTCCGTGTTCGTGATCACCAAATCTAGTGATCTCACTCACTGCACCTCTGGAGCTCCCCTCCTAGAATTCATTCGTCTGAATTGTTGTTGCCGCCGCCAGTCGCAGAGGCATGCGTTGATATGAAAGGCAAGACTTTGAAGAAGAGTCCACGCGAGATTCGTTGCTACGATTACGTCAATTCTCCGTACGAGCGTGTTCGGGACGCGTTACGGAATGATGCACTCACAGTGTTTCAGTCGGCGACGAAGTCCGCGGTCTCTCGCGCACAATCAGTGGCTGCCGAACTGCACGTCGATATTGGCGGAGTTGGAGTCAAAGCTGACATCAACGTAGTTGTGAAGAATGTGAAGGAACAATTCGAAACCATTCCTTTCCCAACTACCCTTTTGCAGCTTGAGTGGGAAGCAGCGAGCATGCCGGCCTTGTTTCCATTCATGAAAGCTGAGCTATCTATCTACCCACTCACCGGGACCGAAACACAGTTGGATTTTTTGGGCCACTACGAACCGCCTTTTGGCGTGCTAGGAAAGGCAATGAATGCAGTTGTCGGGTATCGCATCGCAGAGCTTTCGATACACCGGTTTCTCGCCGACGTCGCGGAGTACCTGCGACAAAGGCTGCCAAACAAACCGTAGGGACCGTTTATCGGCGAGGTGGGTAGGCGAGCACCGAGGCAACTCGGAAGTTCGAGAAGTGAATACGGCTATCCTATTCCTCCGGTCGCTCGGGACGCTTGCGGCTAAAACCGACTGGCTGTCATGCCGTCGGCTCTGGAGCACCCGAAGGAAACGAACTAGCGGGGCGCAGTTGGCCCAGCCTCTTGGCCCAGGAAGAATTGCCTTGAAGGTCAATCCCGCCAATCTCTCCTGGGGCTCTCTAGTTGATCTCAGGCCCGAAAGTCATCACCTACCCCTACCCGGTCATCCTGGTCAGGTCATTTCTTATTCCATTGACTCCCCCCCCGTTCCGTACTATCTTTTTGCTTCCCCACGTAAGTAGCTGGGTTGGTGTGTAACGACACTGGCCCTTCATGCTCGCTTGGGAGAACCTGATGAAGCCCCTTTTCTGGTTAGTTATTCCTGTTGTATTTCTTTGCACCTCGGTCCTCGCGTCTGCGGATAATAAACCGCCCATTACGCCGGAAGATCTCAAGGCTACCTCTGAGCCACTCGCCCCGGGGGCGACGGCCATCATTCTCTACCGTCAGGTAGACCGCGATGATAGCGGCACGGCGGGATTTGAGAACAACTTTGTGAGAATCAAGATTCTCAAAGAAGAAGGCAGGAAGTACGCGGATATTGAAATTCCATACTACAAGGAAAGCGGGGGCCAGATTGCGCACGTCTCAGGACGGACAATACACTCAGACGGCTCCGTCTCCGAGTTTAAGGGTAAGCCTTTCGACAAATCCATAGTCAAGGCCAAAGGTCTTAAGTACATGGCCAAGACCTTCACTCTTCCGGACGTTCAGGTCGGGTCGATCATTGAGTACTCCTACACTGAAGAGCTGCCGGAGTATTCCCTCCCCGACTCGCACTGGATCCTTAATGAAGAGTTGTTCACAAAGCAGGGGCGGTTCTCCCTCAAACCTTACAGCCAGGATTACAGTCTGCGATGGAATTGGCACCTTCTTCCTGCAGGCTCTGATGGACCAAAGGAGCAGCCGGACCACGTTATCCGTATGACCGTCAGCAATGTCCCGGCTTTCCAAGTCGAGGACTACATGCCTCCAGAAAATGAGCTCAAGTCCCGAGTTGATTTCACCTATTCAAAGGACATGGAGAAGGACGCAACCAAATTCTGGAAGAACCAAGGCAAAAAACTGAACGGGGATGTCGAAAGCTTTGCCGGAAAACGCAAAGCCATGGAGGAAGCTCTCGCCCAGATTGTTTCATCCGGCGACACACCAGACGTTAAGCTGCAGAAGATTTATGAACGCGTCCAAAAGCTCCGCAATCTTTCGTCGGAACGGGAAAGAACGACGCAAGAGCAAAAACGCGACAAGCAAAAAGAGAACTCTAACGTCGAGGACGTCTGGAAGCATGGATATGGTTTTGGGCATGAATTGAACTGGTTATTCCTCGCACTGGCTCGAGCTGCAGGCCTTGAGGCATATCCGGTCTTCGTCTCCGACCGATATCACTACTTCTTCGATCCTGCGTACATGGATGCGCGAAAGTTGGATTACGATCTCGTCCTAGTAAGAGTGGACGGGAAGGACACCTTTTATGATCCGGGTGTTTCCTATACGCCGTTTGGGTTGCTGATGTGGTCCGAAACGGCAGTTCCCGGACTCAAGCTTGATAAAGAGGGGGGCACCTGGATCAGGACGATGCTTCCGAAGAGCAGCGATTCCCAGGTTATTCGGCATGCTGAATTAGCCCTCTCCGAAACCGGCGACATCGAGGGTAAGCTCACGGTAAGCTTTACCGGCCTGAAAGCCATGGAGCTTCGCCGGGGAGAACGGGATGACGATGAGGCAGACAAGAAAAAAACCCTGGAAGACGAAGTAAAAAGCTACATCCCAACGGCGAGCACTCTCGAGCTAACTAATAAACCCAATTGGACGAGTTCTTCCTCGCCTCTGATCGCTGAATTCAAGCTGAAAGTAGACGGTTGGGCGTCCGCTGCCGGGCGAAAATTCATGCTGCCAGTGGGACTGTTTAGCGCCGATGAGAAAAGTGTCTTTGGACATGCGGAGCGGATCCATCCGATTTACTTCGAGTATCCCAGCGGAAAGGATGACGACATCACAATCACCCTACCCACGGGCTGGCAGGTCAGCAGCACTCCTCAAGACTCTGTTCAAGACGGACACGTGATTACGTACTCTTTGAAAGCAGAGAACAACAAATCCTCGGTACGAATCACGCGCAAGCTAAACATGGACGTGCTCCTGCTGGAACAGAAATATTACCCGGCTCTACGAAACTTTTTTCAGCTCGTGAGGACGACCGATGAGGAGCAGATACTTGTTCAGCCCGGCGATACAGCCACCGCCAACCGGTAAGACTGGTGCTGGATTTGGCCGGCTGCTTTCTGTGCGATCGCAGTGCCAGGCCTTGCAAAGGACCTGCCGCCCGTCCTCCCCGACGGTCTCAAGATGATGGCAGAACCGCTGGCACCAGGAACATCCGCGATCATCCTTTATCGGCAAGTGTGCGCGATTCTTTTTTAAGGTGAGAACAACCGATGACGAACAGTGTCTGCCCCAGCCCGCGAACGCAACGGCAAGCAATTGAGCGGCGCGCGCTGGTCCTTACCGTCGCTCTACTCACTTGCGTGCTGAATTGGTCTCGACCAGCTAGAGCTGGGGACGCGCCGCAATGGATGCATGCGGTTGCAAACGCATCACTGCCGGCTCACGACGAAAAAACCAACGCGGTCCTGTTGTACTCCGAAACCGATGTGAACGTTATTTCCATGGATAAGATCAAGACCGTTCAGCGGCGTGCATACAAGATCCTTCGCCCCGAAGGCCGCGATTATGGAACGGCGCTGGTGAGCTTCCGATCTCCCGGCGAAAAAATCAATAACATGAAGGGATGGTGTATTCCCGCTCACGGCAAAGACTACGAAGTGAAGGACAAAGAAGCCATCGAGGCCTCTCTTCCTAAGGTGGACGGCAGCGAACTCATTAATGACGTCCGAGTTAAGATCCTGCAGATCCCAGCAGCAGATCCCGGCAATATCGTGGGCTATGAATACGAAGTCGAAGAGAATCCACTGGTGCTTCAGGACAACTGGATTTTTCAGCACGAGGCACCTGTCAGGGAAGCCCACTACTCCCTTCAACTTCCACCTGGGTGGGAGTATCAAGCATCCTTCTTGAACTACCCGGATACCAAACCTGTGCAATCGAATGGTCAATGGAGCTGGACGATTACCGACCTCAAGGGGGTACGCGGCGAAGAAGACATGCCACCCTCGAATGGTATCCAGGCGCAACTGATCGTGAACTTCCTTCCCCCCGGCGGCCCTGGACTCAAAGGATTCTCGAACTGGCACGGGATGGGGTCTTGGTATACCAGCTTGACCACCGGACGGCGCGACGCCTCGCAGGAGATCAAGCAAAAAGTTTCCCAGCTCACCTCCACATCCGCCAACTCTTTGGAAAAGATGCGCGCAATCGCAGCATTCGTGCAACATGATATTCGCTATGTCGCGATAGAACTTGGGATCGGAGGTTATCAGCCCCATCCAGCCACGGAGATATTCACGCACCGTTACGGAGATTGCAAAGACAAAGCAACGCTGTTGTCGACCATGCTGCGCGAGGCCGGCTTTGAGTCATATTACGTCGTGATCAACTCAGAACGCGGTTCGGTGACGCCCGAAATGCCGGCTGATAGCAATGGGTTTGATCATGCCATTCTTGCCATCCGGCTGCCGGCCGATGTTTCCGGTGATGGTCTTGGGCCGATCGTCAATCACCCGAAGCTCGGCAAGATCTTGTTCTTCGATCCCACCGACGAACTCACCCCATTTGGACAGATCAGCGGAGCGCTGCAGGCCAACTACGGCTTGTTGGTCACCCCCGATGGTGGGGAACTTACCGAGATTCCGCAGCAGCCCTCGGCGATGAATAGCATTCGGCGTACGGCCAAGTTGACGCTCGACCGGAACGGCAACCTTCGGGGTGATGTGGAAGAAACGCGCCTTGGCGACCGAGCCTGGAGCCAACGCTGGGCATTGCGGACCGTAACCAATGACAAAGACCGGATCAAACCCATCGAGAACATATTGTCAGGATCGCTTTCGAATTTCGGTATTGTGAAGGCAAGTGTGGTGAACCTCACTCACTCCGATCAACCGTTCGGTTTCCTCTATACATTCGAAGCCGCTAACTACGCAAAAAATGCCGGAGGGATGCTGCTGGTTAGGCCCCGAATCCTAGGAGAAAAGGCGCGAGGAATCCTCGAGACGAAGGAGCCGCGTCAGTTCCCGATCGAGTTCGCTGGCCCGGCGCTCGATACCGACAACTTCGAAATCACGCTGCCAACTGGCTACACGGTTGACGAGCTGCCTCCGCCCGTGGATGCGGACTTCGGATTTGCTAGCTATCACTCGAAAAGCGAACTGAAGGGAAACGTGCTGGCATATTCGCGCACGTTTGAGATTAAACAGCTAAGCGTACCGGTAAGCAGAGCACCGGAGCTCAAGAAGTTCTATCGCATCATCGCCAGCGACGAGCGGAATACTGCGATTCTTAAGCCGGTGAACTGAAATCTATCGCACGGGCAAGGTTTCGCCTGGGCTGTCTATGCCCCCAGCACTGCCGCGACGATCCGCTTCGGGGCCTTCCCCACCTTCACCCGCTTGACTTCGCGTCGCGTCCGCACGTCAATAATCGACACATCGTTTGTCCCGGTATTGCTCACACAGACATACTTCCCATCGGGAGAGAACGTCACCCAGTTCGGCCCATCACCCACCGGCACCCGTCCCGTAATCCTGTCCGCCTTAACTTCGTAAACGTAGAGACTATTGTCCAATAGGCTCGTGACCCACAGCTCCGTCCCGTCCGACGTTAGCGCGAGCCCGTGCGTCAGGGTGTTGCTCGGCTCGAATGGGCGCTGCTTCGGCGTGTGGTTTTCGGACGGCATCGCTATTCGTCGTATGTTCCCACTCGCCACGTCTACCTTCATGAAACCATGCAGGTCGCTTACCGCGACGTACATCGTCTTACCATCGGGCGTGACGACGTATGGCCGGGGTATGCCTCCGACCGTCACCTTCGCCGAATACGCCATCGTCGTCAGGTCGATGATGTTGATCTGGTTCGCCCCCATCGCGCTCACGAACAAGGTGCGATTACTCCCAGCGTTGAAGGCGTTGTGTGGCTTGCTTACCGGTAGCGTTTTCACCACTTTCTGCCGCAGCACGTCCACAATGTCTACTGCATCCTTGTCCACAATCGGCACCGCTACGTAGTGTCCATCGGGCGTGACCGCACACTGGTTCGGACGCCCCGTCAGGTTGATCGTCGCGATGACGTTGTTCGTCGCAGTTTCTATCACGCGCAGGGTGTTGTCTGATTCGATAGTCGCAAACAGCCGACGCCCATCCCTCTGAATCGCCAGCCCGTGAATTTTGTCGGCCAGACGGATGTCATCTACCGTGTTCAGCGTCTTCAGGTCGATGACACTGACGTCGTCACCCTCACTGTTGTCCACGTACAGTCGAACGCTCTGAGAGGATGCTGCTGACGTCGCGATATCAAAACACAAGAGCAAGAGAAAGGGCTTCCAGGCAGTGTTCAGTCGCATACCTACCCCCGAAATTGACGACCTACTCTAGCAGAAAGTTGTCGATGCCTGGCGAAGCCAGGCAATTAGACTCAAACCCAAGCAGGGACATTTTGAGTGTTGTTGGGATGTTACGCCAGCTATATCGTGCTTTCCTAAGGGAAGTTTGGTCTGATGTGAAGTCGATTTCAAATCATGTCTCGGAATCCATTCCAACGACTGAGATTCGCCACATGGTAGTCTATTCACCCTATGCGCGCCCCCATCGCCCTCGTCGCTCTGCTCTCCTCTGTTTCATTGGTGGCCCAGGCTCCCAAGCAGCTCGCCGATCGTTTGGTCGCCCAAAACGCGCTGTTCGAGGAGTACTACGAAAACGAACTGCGCAATTTCCCGGAAGCCGCAACTGCCTACGGCGACTATCGCTCCAACGATCGGCTCAATGATTACTCGCTTGCGGCCATTGCCAGGCACGATGCAACGAACCGGGCATTCCTTGAGCGGATCGAAGCCATCCCGTCCCCGGGCTTCTCCGACCAGGACCTACTCTCTCACGACCTGCTCATCTGGGTGTTGAAGCAGCGCATCGCTGACTTCGATCTCAAAGAATACGAGATGCCGATCAATACGCAGACCGGCATTCATACGCACTTAGCTGACCTGCCCCTGGCCGTGCCTCTTGACTCCGTCAAACACTACGAAGACTATATCTCGCGCCTCCGACAGATTCCGCTCGCCCTCAGCCAGGTGACCGAGGTCCTGCGTGCCGGTATGAAGGACAAGCTCATGCCGGTGCGCTTCATCGCGGAAAAAATTCCCGCACAGTGCGAGGGCATCATCGCCGCCGACCCGTTCCTCGGTCCGACAAAGAAGTACCCTGCCGGCATCTCTCCAGAAGATCAGAAACGCCTGACACAAGCCATTATCGATGCCGTCAACATTGATGTTCTGCCCGCCTACAAGAAATTCGCCGAATTCGTTCGTACGGAATACGCGCCGCTAGGCCGCACAACACTCGCCGTTACCTCACTGCCAGACGGGCAGAAGCGCTACGAATACGAGATCTACGCGCGCACTAGCTCCCACATGTCGCCCAATGAAATCCACCAGCTTGGCCTCCGCGAGATCGACCGCATCGAGGCTGAGATGGGGGTGGTGGCCAAGAAAGCGGGATTCGCAGATCTGGCATCCTTCCGGGCGTCACTGAAGGCGAATCCCAAGTACATTCCAACCTCGAGCGAACAAATCCTCGACGATTTTCGCCACTACATCTCGCAAATGGAGCCCAAACTCCCCGAGCTGTTTACCCTGCTTCCGAAATCGCCCGTCACCGTCGAAGCCATTCCAGAATTTCAGGCATCCGCCATGACTCATTACATGATCGGTACGCCCGACGGCAAACGCCCCGGGCGAGTTGTGGTCGCGACTTCTAAGTTTGCCGATCGCTCCTTGGTCGAAGATGAGGCGATCGCCTATCACGAAGGCATCCCCGGGCATCACATGCAGCTGTCGGTTCAACAACAGCTTGGGGGATTGCCTAGGTTCCGCCTGCACGGCTTGCTCATCAGCGCCTACACGGAAGGCTGGGCGCTTTATGCCGAACAACTGGGCAAAGAGGCTGGATTTTATCAGGATCCAGTTTCCGACTATGGGCGTCTTTCTTCCGAACTATTCCGAGCGGTGCGCCTTGTTGTGGATACGGGAATTCACGCCAAAGGCTGGAGCCGCGATCAGGTTGTAGATTTCTTCCGCAAATCCGGCGCGGTCGATGAGCCCACTCTCCAGTCCGAGACCGACCGCTATATTTCCTGGCCAGCTCAGGCGCTCAGCTACAAACTCGGCCAGCTCAAGATCCGCGAGCTCCGCGAGCGCGCTCAAAAGCAGTTGGGATCGAAATTCGACCTGCGCAAATTTCATGACGAAATGCTCGACGGTGGCACTCTTCCGCTCGATATGCTCGAAGCCCGTACGGAGAAGTGGATCGCCGAGCAGCAAGCAAAATGACCTACACAGAGGAGTACCAAAAGCTGTCGTCGTTGGCGTGATCCCTTTAGCAGCTCCCGAAACAGCGCGGCCCAACCAAAGTTCCGCAGAACTTCAACTCTGCCCGAAGTCGCCTACCTACTTCTGCTCCTGCACCTCACCCATTCCGACGACCTTCGATGAAACCCGGAATTTCTTGTAGTCGCGAAACGTCTGTTCGAGACCTACGTTGAAACCCTTTACCAACGCGACTCGGACATCGATCCTCGCCGTCAGGTGCGCCGGCAACCAGACTTCGTCATTCACCCGCGTTTGTTCCAGGATCAGGCGCGAACCTTTGTGAAAGCGGGCGAGAAACAATCCAAATGAAATTGTGTCCAAGCATTCAACATCCATCCTGGAAAGTTGTAGATCGGCTTTGTCTATCCACACCCGACCATGAAACTTGGCAAGAAGCTTGGATTCCTTCATGTGCGGGACAAATCCCGGACGCGGCTCGCCGTCTATCACCCAGGCCTCACGTCCGCCGACCTGTTCGGTTCCCACCAGCTTGAAGTTGTACGCGTCGGCGACTTCGGTCACGAATTTGCGTCCCTGCTCGCGATCTTTCTCTTCGCGCTCTTCGCGCTTCTTACGGTCGGCCGCCGACTCATTCTTTCGTTTGTCGATGATCTTGCGTATCTTCTCTTCTTCTCTGTCGGTGTCCTTGCTCGAAAGCGGCTTGTCGTCTTTTTCGATCAGTCGCTCGACCTGGTCGCCATAAATCTCCAACACCTCGTAGGTCTTTACTTCTGCGGACTTAGAATTTCCCTTGCTGTCCAACTTGGTCTCAACCTCCCGCTTGATGTAGGTGTAGTCGCGTTGCCGTTTGTCGTTTTCGAGATCCTTGGCCGCCACGGCGCGAAATAGCGCTTGCATCTGCGCCTGTGAGAGCGAGCCGTTTGCGTCGGGGGTAAGGTCGAGGGCAGGCTTGGTAGGTGCCACCACCATCGTTTGCGGCGCAGGAGGAGCTTTCGGTTCCGTCTGCTGCCCGAGTAGAGAAGGAGAGATTGATAGCCCGACCGCCAAGATCTTCAGATAAGAAGGCGCAGATCTCATGGCTGCCTTAACCCTACCAGAGCTCCCGAGTTGCGGCAGGAGACCTGGCGAAACCTGCGGCGTGAACTTACCCACGTTATTAGGCGAGAACCTGATCGAGGAGTTGCTCGACCGCGCGCTTGGCTTCGAGAATGGAATAGCGATGGTCCATTGCTCCTGCTAGATCAGTATTTGCAAACGCGATCCTGCCGAAGGGTGCTCTTCGGAGTATCTCGCGGGGCGCGGGTTTCCCATCCTTGCCAAAGAAAAACCCGGGTTGCGGACTTAGATAGGCATGACCCCAGCGGTTCAAAATGATTCCTGCAATGTCGCGCTGAGCGTCGAATCCGAAGGGGCTAAACATATCGGTGAATTGGTCACGAATTTTTGCCTCGTATTCCGCAAACGAGGTTCGCATCATCTCCAAGCGTCCCAGGTTGCCCTGTTCTTGAGTGGAATGGCCGGGAAACGAATACAGGACCTTCAACGAGAGCACGATGGGCGAATCGGGACTGATGGTCTCGCTTTCGATTCCAGTCAGCGCCAGCTTGCGCACCTCCAGGTAGTTCCCCACACCCTCAAACCACCGGCAACCACTTACTCCCATCTTGTAAAGGAAGCGCCAATTACGCAGGGCGACATTCGCCATCATGCATGGTGACCGGTAAAACTGAGCGTAGGCTTCGCGATATGTTCCGGGAAGGTCCTTCACGATGTGCTTGGTAGTCCAACTGCCTCCCGCCATAACAACGGATCGGGCCTTCAGCCGATAGAGCTTACCTTCTTTCAGATAAACGATTGTGATGGCGTTGGAAC
Source organism: Terriglobales bacterium (assembly GCA_035606605.1). Taxonomy (GTDB): domain Bacteria; phylum Acidobacteriota; class Terriglobia; order Terriglobales; family Acidobacteriaceae; genus Gp1-AA145. The sequence continues at coordinate 8,888 of DATNEX010000085.1, read as the reverse complement.
GTTTGGAATCGCTGTCATGCTGGACCGAAATTACTGTCGCAGCGAGGCGCATCCTGGACTGATTTCCTGCAACATCGAGCTTGTTGAAGTTGATGGCATTGCGGCAGACATTTTGGACGTCTTCGGGGCCGTCCATCGCAGCTGGGATGAGCGTCTTTACCATTAATCTGGCGATTGTGGCATTCCCGCCAGGGAACATCTGGTCTGTGGGTGAGCTCTCGTCGGTGAGCGGATGAAGCATCTCAAACGCGTAGTCGGAGTATGCCGACAACGCGTCCGCGCCCAGCCCCGAGCCTCCTCCTTCGACGGGAGAAAGAAATGTCCTGACCGTGTCCCTGCTGAGTCCAAAGCGCTCCATGTAATGCTGTTCTAAAGTGATAGAGTCGAGATATCGAGAGACGGCGTCGCCTTCAATCCGGGGACGCTCGAAGTCTTGCTTTTGAATAGCCTCTCCCGTCAACCACCGCAACCACTCGGCGCGCACCTGCGGGGAGATAGGAGCACCCGCGAGCTTTTTCCCCAACGGATCGACCACCCAGAATCCAGCTTTTTGCCCGAACTTCTGACCGAACCAAAATCCATAGTGTCCATTTTCGAGGCCAACGGCTTGATAGGGAGTGCGAGAGAGAACCAATTCCGGTTGAGGCCCACCCCATTTCTGATACCTGAGCCTGAGCGCCTTTAACCCAATGGAGTCGTAGAAATGCGCGAGAAAACTGAATGGATATTGCAGCTGATAGATCGCCGATCCTTGGTGGGCAATGAGTCGCTGGCCATCAACCAGAAACTCGTTTTGTTTGGCCTCACCACCGAAAATGGGGTGGTTCTCAAGGACCAATGCCTTCATCTCGGGACCGGCTTGGCGTTGAAAGAACAATGCCGCGGCGAGTCCACTAATTCCGCCCCCGACGATGACGCAATCGTAGGTTTCACCCGTTTCGATGACGCCGCTCGGAAGAGGATCGTAACGACCATCCCGAATGGAGTGGCCGTCGCGCAGCACCGGGAGAGTGTTGCCGTTAGACGAGCTATATTCCCCAACTCCTCCGTAGCCGGTGAACGAATCGGTTTCTGCTAACAGTTCTTGAGGACTCGCGCCCAGTGCAAGAGCCGCTCCCGAGGCTAGAAGAGTGGAACCAAGGAAGTCTCGACGCGTGATTGATTTATCCAAGGGCAATTTTAAGGAGAGGAGTTGTGATGTGAACTCTGGACGTCACTTCTCCGGTTTGAAATCGTTCGAGTTAAGACCCGAGGTCGACGAGCAATATAACAGTTTGGGCCTTGACACAAAAGCTGGAATTCGGAGTTTTTCTTCTGACACCATGGGCAGACTCATCGTTCCGAAGCCGGAGCAGGAGGGAGCTTCATGAGCCAGACGAGTCGGGTCTATTTATCCGAAAATGGAGTTCGAGCAGCGTGGGATCCAACTAGGGCCATACCTGCTCGACGTCTACTGCGGCCGGACGTTGTCTTGAGTGAACTTGCTCGCGACAAAAACCCCGCAGGATGCGATTCAAGCTTCGAGTTGGTGAGGCCTTTTTTCAATATAGGAGTGGCCAACCACCAGCGCTACAACCGCGCCAGTGGAGCCTGCAACCACGACCGTTGCCAAGCAGGTCAGCATCGCGAGAGGGGGCCCACCCTGACCGAGAACCATCGCCACCGCAGTGAAAGGCAAGTGATAGCCTCCGCTGATTCCTCCGGCGGCGCCAGCCGCACCGGCAAGATCGCCGGGCACTCGAAGTGACGGTGCAAACACCCGTCCCGCGAGGTCGCCGATAGCCAAAAATGGCACAAACAGGCCACCGCATCCACCTGCTGCGGCGGCAGATGTGGTGGCTATGGCGCGGAGGATATCCACGGCGAAGATGGTAAGCGCCGAGGCGGGCGTGCTTTCTACCCACGTGATCGCGCCGCCGCCCGGGCCGACGGCGGCTGATGGGGCTGCGATCTTCACGAGAATCACTGCGGCCACGCCCAACACCAGTCCGCCAAGCGTAAGCCGGAGGATGGGATGGACCATGAAAGCTTTCGCTCGATAGATCGCTGCTCCGGAGATCGCCGTGATCGTACCGGAAAGCGCGCCGATGAAAAGCGCCGTGATCATGGCTTGATAAAAGGTATGCGGTGGTTCCTTGGGAACAACTAGGCGTAGCAGGTCGACGCCCAGAGCAATGTGCAAAAGCCATCCCACGAATCCGCCCACAAGGGCGGCGGTTACCCGCTCTACGTTGAGCGGGGCGTGGTGCCGTCGACCCAGTTCCAGAATGTATGCCGTGCCCAGCAGTGGGATCCCGATTAGCGCCGCCACGCCTGCCGCGCCACCAGCCACAGCTGCCGGCCGCAGAAGCCGACGCCACCAACGATTTCCAAGAGCTACTCCCGTAGCCACCCCAAGATAGGCTGCCGGCGCCTCGGTCCCCATTGCTGCACCGAGGCCTACGGTAGCAATCATGGCAACTATGCGGATCGGAGCCAAGCGCCAGGGAAGGCGCTCCTCCTCCCCCGCGGACCCCACCAAATCGCCGGTCAGATCCGAGCGAGAGGCGCGAGGCGCAAAACTTCTCCACTTGCCTGCCCACGTGGGGCGCTCAAAACTCTCGATCTCACCACTCAACCCGAATCCGTAAAGCACCAGAACTGACAGCGCCAATCCGATGAGAGGTGCGAGAATAAGGACCCAAGTGTGCTGCCCGGACACAACTGCCAGCATTCCCTTGAGAATCTCCGTGAACCCGATGACCACCAGGGCCGCGAGCGATCCGCCCAGCACTCCACCAACTGCGGAACGGACAATGGTTGAAGGCAATCCGGAGCCTGCGGACAAGGCAGGGAGTTCTTTCATGGAGTTCCTCCAAGTCCCGCTCTAGGGTGGCACGTAAGCCTCGGGAAGTTCGTAGACAACTGATGAATACTGATCGATTGCGGTTGGTTGTGGGGCGGCTCGCTCATTTTCGATCCCAGCGCCCGCTCCTGAAATCACGAGCCACTCCCGCGCGCTGGTCAGCTCACCCCCGAAGCGTGCCCGCGAGTTAGCGCCTGAGTTCTCCAAGGCGCAGCGGCAAAGAAAGAAGGTGGACGCCTTGCCGCGTGCTGAACCGGGGTTCTCGTTGACCGGCAACTCCCATGCACGTACCATCGTTCCGAATGCTCGGCACGACCATATCGCACTACCGAATCGTTGAGAAACTCGGCGGCGGCGGCATGGGCGTGGTCTACAAAGCCGAAGACACCGAACTCGGGCGCTTTGTTGCTCTGAAGTTTCTGCCCGAAAGCGTAGCCTCTGACCGGCAGGCCCTCGAAAGGTTCCGCCGAGAGGCACGCGCAGCATCTGCACTCAATCATCCGAATATCTGTACTATCCACGAGATCGGCAAACACGAAGGCCGATCTTTTATCGTGATGGAGTTTCTTGAAGGAATGACGCTCAAACACCGCATTGCAGGCAAGCCGCTTGAGACGGAGACGCTCCTTTCACTGGCGATCGAGGTTGCCGATGCGCTCGACGCTGCACATTCCGAGGGCATCGTGCATCGTGACGTCAAGCCTGCGAACATCTTCGTTACCAAACGCGGACATGCAAAGATTCTAGACTTCGGATTGGCAAAGATGACACCGCCGACGTCCTCCATCGGCCAGGCCGAAGTTACTGCCACCATAGAAGAGGAATACCTCACCAGCCCGGGTATGGCACTCGGAACGGTTGCTTATATGTCGCCCGAGCAGGTGCGCGGAAAAGACCTAGACCCTCGCAGCGATTTGTTTTCTTTTGGAGCGGTTCTTTACGAGATGGCGACGGGCACGCTGCCCTTTGCGGGCGACACTTCCGGGGTGATCTTTGATGGAATTCTGAATCGAGCGCCAGTGGCACCAGTGCGGCTGAACCCGCAGGTCTTGCCAAAACTTGAGGAACTCATCAATAAGGCCTTGGAAAAAGATCCCAGGCTTCGATGCCAAAGCGCGGCTGAGATGCGCGCCGACCTGGAACGACTAAGACGAGATTCCGATTCAGGACACTTTGCTGTACGCGCGCATGATTCCCGCTCTTCTTTCTCGAGCGCTCGCTCGCCGGACGGAGCTTCCGCTGTAATGCATCCTGCCACCCCAAAGCCTTCGGTATTCCGGAAACTGGCTCTTGCTGGCGCGGTGCTGTTCGTGTTGGTTGTTGCCGGCGTCATTTTCGCCTCTCACGCTGGGCTTTTTTCCCCCGGCATGGCCACCTCCGCCTTTCAGAACGCAGCGATCTCCAGTTTGAGTTCGACGGGAGACGTTATGGTCTCGCGCATCTCGCCGGACGGTCATTACCTTGCCTATGTGTCTAATCAGCATGGGCGTTTCAGCTTGTGGGTGCGGCAAATCGCCACGCCCAGTGCGGTGCAAGTGGTCCCCGCGCAGGAGCAACTCATTGGCAATGTCTCCTTTACTCCAGACGGTGGTTTTATCGACTACACGACAAGTTCTGTAGCTGGTGCCGACGGCACACTTTACCAAGTCCCCGTACTCGGCGGCGCTCCTCGCCTTCTGCTCGACAAAGTGGATACTGCAGTGTCGTTTTCCCCCGATGCCACGCAAATGGCATATGCCATGCAAGATGTTCAAACCAGCAAGATTAATGTGATGGTTGCAAGGGCGGATGGCAGCTCGCCGCGCAAGTTGAGCGTCTATGCCGGTTCCATGGCCACCGCAAACTATGCTGTCGCCTGGTCTCCTGACGGAAAACGAATTGTCGCTCTGAACAAGTCGGGGAATGACCCTGATGGGCTGCCTGTTTCCCTCATTGAAATTGACGCTCTCACGGGGGCCCAAAAAGCGATTGCCGGCAGGCACTGGCGCGAGGTGCTCGATTTCGTGTGGCTTCCCGACAGCAGCGGAATTTTGCTGGCAGCAATGGAAAAGACTGCCGCAAATATCCAGCTTTGGGTCGCCGAATATCCAAGTGGGAAAGTACGGCGAGTTACGAATGATCTAAGCGACTACTTGTCGGTTGCGGTGTCCTCCGACGCGCGAACGCTCGCCTCCGTGCAACGAATTGTCTCCGCCAATCTGTGGGTTGGCGGGACAAATGCACCCGAAAAGGCACAGGAGATCACCTCAGGGCGGCTCGATGGGCAACCTGGCGTTACCTTTACACCTGACGATCACTTGATCTACCTAGGTAACCATGCCCAGAACTGGGATCTATTCACATCGGCGCCAGACGGGAGCAACACACATCAGTTGACCTTCGACCGCGTCTATCACGGCACACCAGCGGTTTGCAATCACGGAAGTGTCATCGTGTACTCCAGCGACGTCGGGGGCACCAGCAACTTGTGGAAACTGGATCCGCAGAGCGGGAACCCCGCGCAGGTCGCGAACACGTCGACAGGATTGATGCCGGCTTGTGCCGCCGAAGGCGAATCCATCTTCTTTTGGGGCCAAGGAGAAGGGAATTCATATGTTTTCAAGGTTCCACTTTCTGGCGGCCAACCCGTTCGGTTCTCTGATCGTGTCGCCATCAGCCCCCCGTTCTTGTCGTTGGACGGGAAACATTTGCTCTTTGCCACTCCCATGAAGAACGGAACGATAGGAGGCGCTGTGCTCTCGACCGAAACGGGGAAACTCGAATCGGAAATAGCCGTACCGCCTACGTTCGACGTGAGCCAGAGCACCTTGTGCTGGATGCCGGACAATCGCTCAGTCGCATACCCGGATTTGCGGAGTGGCGTTGCAAACCTGTGGTCCCAGCCTGTGTTTGGGAGCGGACCTCAGAAGCAGCTCACGCATTTTACGTCGGGAAAGGTCTGGGCCTGCGCATTTTCAGCAGACGGAAAATATATCGCGATCTCCCATGGCTCGCGCCAAAGCGATGCAGTGCTATTTACGAAGCTCAACCCCGCGAAATGACCGCCTACCCAACGTGCGGCATCAGTCGGCTCCCCTTTTGCCCGTTACCTGCGTTTCATGCCTAATTCCAGCCCTGATCCTACAATAGTAGGCATGCCCGAGGCCCCAAATCTGTTCTGTTTCACCTGTCGTGCCGTGCTTTTCGATATGGATGGCACTCTGGTGGATTCAAGTGCCGTTTCGGAGCGTGTATGGGCCAAGTGGGCGGCACGGCATAACTTGAACGTGAATGAAATCCTGTCAGTTGCTCATGGTCGACGAAGTATTGATGTGATGCGTGAAGTGGCACCGCATCTGAATATTTCCGAACACGAAGCATTTCTCTTCGATGCGGAAGAAGCCCAGGACCTTGAGGGAGTTTTGCCGATTCCGGGGGCAACTGATGTCCTCTTGCCCTTGTTTCGGGAAAGATGGGCAGTCGTGACCTCAGCCACACGGGAACTTGCGGAAACCAGGCTCAATTTTGCAGGCCTGCCGATACCTTCGGTTCTAATTTCGGCAGAGGACGTGCAACGCGGCAAGCCAAACCCCGATTGCTACGAACTAGCGGCAGCTCGTCTTGCGGTACCGACTGCCGAGTGTCTCGTTGTGGAAGATACCTACGCCGGGATTCAAGCCGGCATCAAGGCCGGGATGCAAGTGCTAGGCATTGGTGCCGCAATTCGACAGAGCCTTCCAAAGGGAACACCCTGGATACGCGATTTGAGGCGGCTTCGCGTCATTCGCAATGGTGATCAGTTAACGGTTGACGTGTGCTAGGCATTCACGCTCATTCTTAGCAGAATTCGCCAGAACCTCGTCAGGCTGCAGGTTGACACGTCTCAGTTGACGTTTGCGCCACCTGCGGAGATGCATGATCGCCACGAGTGCTCTGACATAGTGCTGATCACATCAGAGGGTCTCGATTGGCGCGTGGTGCGAAACAAAGCCACACTCGAGAACCAACGATGGTTGCTTGTTCGGAAAGGACCTCGATTCAGATCCCCGCATACCAAGAATAGCCATAATTTGGGGATTTGGGGTCAACGGCCGAGACAAAACCCTTCGCGGAGTTCGTAACCATCAGCCGGTTTACGAATTTGACGCTCTTGTAACCAAGTTGTCGGGGCACGCGCAACCGCAGCGGGCCGCCGAACGCGACCGGCAGATCCCCATCGTTCATAGCCCACGTTAGCAGAGACTGTGGGTGGCGAGCATCTACCATGTCGATGCTCTCCCACCAGTCAGGATCGATCGAGAAATACACGAGGTATTTCGCTTGGGGTAATATCCCGGACTCCTTAAGAACCTCAGACAATGGAGTTCCGGTCCACTCCGCGATGTAGGACCATCCCTCTTCGCAAACGACTTCGGTGATTTGACTGCGGAGGGGAAAGCTCTTGAGGTCGGCGAGGGAATACGATGCTGGTCGCGCGACCATTCCATCCACGGAAAGCCGCCATTCCACAAAGTCGCTGCCCTGCATGTGCTTAAAGGCGTCGTTGAGAGGCGAAATACTGTTGGCGAACGGAGCTTTGGAAATCATGCTACGTGGAAACTCGCGAGCCAACGAGTGCCTGGCCAAGAGTCGCTGGGCGGCGTAGGTCAGGCTTTCTCCCGGCCCATAGAGCCCCCCTCCATCGGGAGGAATAAGCCCATAGCGATTGGCTAGACTTGCAGCGACGCCCAGGCCGGAGGCACCGGCCGCGGCAGCGAGACCAGCCGTCAAGAACCTGCGGCGTGAACTTTTCCTCATGTGCGCTCCTGTCGTGCAGCCCTGCTGCGGGTGATCATTTCCCGCATTCGAGTTCGGAATCCGCTTAGGGCGACCATCGTGACGTGCGCAAGTAAGAAGAGCACGAGACAGATGGAGACGAAGAAATGAAGCGTGCGGGCGGATTGCCGTCCTCCGAGAGAATTAACAGCCCAAGGAATGGCGGCATTCAATCCGGAAGACATTGCCAGACCGGTCCAGATCACGAGCGGAAAAAGGACAAAGATGACCAGCAAGTATGTGAGGCGCTGGAGCACATTGTATGAGCTAAAATCAGCTTCTTCCGCTGGCGCCAGGCGAAGGTGCTTCGCGATCACGCTGCGGAATGCTCTCCAGGTCCTGTCTTCTGGAGCCGGGAACAGGTTCTTTCGGAAGTGGCGAGTCCAGAGACCGTAGGCAACGTAGACTAGACCTCCTAGCACCAATGCCCATGCTGCCTCAAAGTGGAGATATCGACTCCAGCCATTCTGGTCGGGCAGCACGTATCCGTAGCGGGTCGGGACAGTCGCTCGCGAAGATGGAATGGGAATCTGGAACAGCGGAGCAGTCAGCGAATTTCCCACTTCGCCCCAATAGAATCGCGGGTGAGAAATCAAGATTTCAACTCCAGTGATCAGCAGTGCCAAAAACGAAATCACCGTGATCCAGTGCGTTATCTGCACCAGCGCACTATGCCGAGCAGGCGCCTGACGTCGGAGCAAGGGAGCTTGAGACACGCCAGGAGCATAGCACGAAGCGCCGCGAGGGAAATGTCATCGAAAACTCTCCAAGCAGCGAAGATGGTGGCGTCCTGAACGTCCATATCGATATGCCTCCCTTGACTCACAAAGGCGCTCCTTTTCGATAAGTGTGGTTTTCCAACGACTCGCAACTGACCGCAAAAGTGGGCGCCATTTGATATGGCGGGATATGGCTCAACGCCTCAGTCCATCATGGTCTGGGATGCTCGGCAGTGTAAGGATGGCAGCATGGTTTCTGAACCGGCGTAAGCTCCATGATTTCAACGCGTGTGTCGTCCGGATCGTAGGCATCCAGACTATCTTTCCCGTCCCGCCCGACTTCCGGCCCATCGAATGTTTTGTACCCTCTCGATCGAAGTTCAGCTGCGGCGGCGTGAACATCTTTCACGCCGAACGAAAAATGATTCTGCACACCAAGTTCTTTGTGGTCGGCGTTCGCAGGAATGTTGAGCATGTATTCGATCCAGTCGGGACCGTCAGGCACCTGCAGTTCGTACCAGTCCGTACCG
>DATNEX010000084.1:0-2256 GCA_035606605.1 Terriglobales bacterium | reverse complement strand
TCAATTGCCGCTCAGAAGAGACCGGGCACAGTCAGGAAATCCTCGTACACTGAAACGGCATCCGATATCTTTATATGAGCAAGAAAACAGTTCTCATCGCGGATGATCATCCTCTTGTGGTGGAGGGGATTGCAAGCATTTTGCGAGCTCAATTCGAGGTCCTTGGGAGCGTGTCAAATGGGCGCGATCTGGTCGCCAAAGCTGAACATCTTAAACCCGACATCGTTACTCTGGACATTGGCATGCCTGAGCTGAATGGCATCGAGGCGGCGGCCCGGTTGAAGAAGTGTTGCCCCGACACCCTGGTGGTATGCGTCACCCAGCAGAATGACGTCGAGTATCTGCTCGCGGCAATCCGCGCAGGGGTGGCAGGGTTCGTCTCCAAGCAGGAGGTTGCTGGTGAACTGGTCGATGCCCTCAGGAGTGTCTTAGAAGGGCGCTTGTACATAACGCATTCGCTGCGGAACGTATATGACAGGCTCATGAAGGAATACCCAGGGAAGTTGAAAACCAACTCTTCCACACTCAGCCCCAGACAACGCGATGTTCTCCAATTGATCGCGGAAGGAAAATCTACGAAGGAGATTGCAGAGGCGCTGAATATTTCGGTGAAAACCGTTGAATTTCATCGCGCCGGCCTTACCGCAGTGCTCGGCTTGCATTCTGTTGCAGACCTGACCCGCTACGCTCTGGAACATCGCATTATCGGTCGGTGACAGCCCGCTTGTTGATAGAACAAACGAGCTTGGGCTGATGGCCTGGCTGAAGATGCTGAGTTGCCGCTTTTTACCTTTCTTCGCACGGCGCGGAGGAATCTTACGGCTCGGGACTTTCGGCTTGTTCTCCGGTAGGCTCAACCGGGTTATTGTCGGGCGCCTGGGCGCCCTTCAGTTTGGCTGCTCCAAGTTTCGAGACTCTCGCAAGCATGATCTGTTCTAGTGCGATCACAGAGGGGTCATCGTGGGCGAGACCGGAAGACTCTTCAGCCTCCTTCAAGATCTTTACGATCGAGTCGATCTCACGTTGTGCAGCCTGGAAATCCATTGCGAAGCCCCATCGATAAGTTCAATGCGAGTTTGTCGCGGGCCGTGGTGTTTTTATGACCTGACCACAGCCCTTTGATAGTTTCGCTCTGAGCGAGCAGTACGCCGAGCATAGCCCACGTGATGAGATGCCGGGCTCTAACCTAGGGTTTACCCTTGGGTTTGATTTTTGCGTTGGGAAGCTCGTGCGTGCCTCTTTAGAATTCCCGAGCGTTATGACATGTCGGCTAACCTGGCGCCTTGGTCCTCCTTCACCTCCTGCAGTGTTTGCTGCTCTATCACTCTGCTTTTGGCTGGATAAGGTCCTGGGCAGCCGTCCCGATCAGGAAGCGAGTCTCAATCGGCCCGAACCGTTAAAATCTGTTTCGAATAGCTGTCAGAGTCGAGGCGAACATTGAATTATGAGATGTGAAAAGAAGGCTCGATTAGCTGCAGAGTACGAATCGGCCACCACCAAATTTTCGGCGGCGGTTACGGAACTGAATCAAAAAATCGGAATATCTCCCAAGGACGAATACCAACGCCTGGACCGAGCAGCAAATGAATTCCGCGTCAGATCGGAGCAAGCTCGATTGGCTCTTGAACAACATGTGGCAACCCACCGTTGTTGAACTGCGGCTTTTGAATCCCCTGGCGCCGCACGAACAGATCCGACTGGTACCCAGAGTCCCGGCCTATTTGCGCCATCTTGATCTGCGCCGACTATCTTGGCTATCGCGTTGCAATCTTTCTGCTATCTGAAAGCATTACGCGAAGACTTCGCCGCACTCGCCAGAGGAACCGTGCCCCCAGACACGGATGCAGTTCGCCGGATAACCGCGGTAGAAGTCGGCATGTTTGCAAAGGTAGAGAATTGGCTTCCGGCTACGAATGTGCGATTGCATACCCAACGAAAATCGCTCGCTGAACCGCCGGCACGTCGCCGCTGTTTCCGGTGGAATCCCCAGAACTTCGGTCTTGGCTGCCCCCCAGGGATTCGAACCCCGATATGCTGATCCAGAGTCAGCGCGGAAAGCGCCGCGTTGATTGAGCATAAGTCGATAATCAACATCATCTTAGGAAGTAAGCAGCCCGCACAGAACGACAGCTAAAGTTGTTGCACCTCGTTGCTTGTTTTACAAGTACTTGCAGGGATGTGTGTCACGTTTCACGTCACGTTTGCGTCACGTTTTTCTACGCGGATCCGTTGGGCCTTCTCATATAGGTATTGTTC
>DATNEX010000065.1:0-45800 GCA_035606605.1 Terriglobales bacterium | reverse complement strand
CCTTGGTGATCACGCTGGGCATTCTCGCCGGCGCTGGCATCGCAATTGGAACGGTGGCCGGACTTTCCGCCGCCAGCCCGAGCCGTGTACCGAATAGCCCAGGGCATTGAACAAACGTTTTCTCGACTACTTTTTGAGGCTGACCGTTGAATCCACTTATCGTCTCGTTTTCTGGCATTGATGGTGCAGGTAAGAGCACACAAATTCAAAAGCTCCGCGAATACTTGGCTTCTCATGGGGTGGCCGTGAAGGAGCTGACCTTTTGGGACAACGTGGTTATGTTCCCCGGCCTACGGGCAGGATTCAGCCGCCGCGTCTTGCAAAGCGACGGTGGCATCGGCACGCCAGAAAAGCCTGCCGAACGCCGTGACAAGAACACCCAGAACGGCCCACTTTTGCTCGGGCGATCCCTTCTTTACCTGCTGGATGTCCTCAACTTACGTCGAATTTTCCACCAAGCGAGGGTGGAAAACAGCGGCGTGGTGATTTTCGATCGTTTTATCTACGATCAGCTTGCCGCCTTGCCCATGCGCACTTGGTGGGCGCGTGCGTTCTCGCGCTTGCTGCTCCGCGTCGCACCCAAACCTGATCTCTCCTACGTGCTAGACGCTGACCCGGAGGTTGCGCGCGCTCGCAAACCGGAATATCCCATAGAGTTCATGCACAAATATCGAAGCTCCTACCTAGAGCTGCAGAAAATGGCGGGTCTCGAATTGATCCAGCCGGGGGAGGTCGCCGAGGTTCACCAGGCGATCGTCGATCGCTTTCGTGATTGCGTGCTGCAGAAGGAGCTGGACTCAACCGTTCAGCCGGCCATCGCCACCTAATGAGCTCTAGACCTTTCCCCCGGGAAGTCCATCAGAAATGACACGGCCAGCAGAACAGCACACAACGCCTTTCTACTCAGACACATCCAAAAGCCGACACAGATCAAGGTTTCTCTCCATGGCCGATTGTTCGATCCAAAAGTTTGGGCTGGTGATTCCTACTCTCAACGAAGCCGGCAACATTCCTGTTTTGCTCGACCGCATCAACGCTGCCCTCGAGCCCTTACCGATTGAGCATGAACTCATCGTGGTAGACGATGACAGCAGCGATGGTACGGCGAGCGTTGCCCGTGAGTACGCGGCCCACGATCGAAGAGTGAAAGTCTTGGTGCGCAAGCGCCAGAAGGGCCTGGCAGGCGCCGTTATCCACGGCTGGGAGCATAGCGATGCGGATTTGTTGGGTGTGATCGATGCCGATCTGCAGCATCCCCCCGAGGTCCTACCCGCGCTGATCGAAGCCGTCTCGAAGGGGGCTGATGTCGCCATTGCGAGTCGCTACGTCAAGGGAAACGGCGTGGGGGAATGGAACAAGTTCCGCCTTTTCGTTTCGCGCTGCGGCACACTAGTGACCGCCCCTCTGCAGCGAAATGTGAGAGTCAAAGATCCGCTATCGGGGTTCTTCGCCGTGCGCCGAGAGTGCATCGACAATCTCAAACTTCAGCCGGAGGGCTTTAAGATACTGCTGGAGATTTTGGTGAAGGGACGCATTCAAAAGGCGGTAGAAGTTCCCTTCCAGTTTGGAATTCGTCACTCCGGCGAAAGCAAGGCCAGCGTGAAAGTCGCGCTGCAATACTTTAGTTTGCTCGGGAAGCTCTCCCGTTACGCGCTCTTTGGTTCAGGATCGAGTCAGCAGCAATGAAGATTTGTCTGGTTACATCGTTTCCGCCCAGCCGGGACGCCCTGAACGAATACGGCTTCCATATCGGGTCAGAGCTACGGGAGCTCCCAGGCATTGCCCTCACGGTGCTCGCCGACGACTATGCACCCGTACAGCCAGAACTGGATGGCTTCTCGGTGGTTCGCTGCTGGAAGTTCAACAGCCTGAGCAACCCGTGGCGCGTGCTGAGAGCGATCTGGCACGAACGGCCCGACGTGGTGTGGTTCAACCTGGGTTTTGCCAGTTTCGGCGGAAAAGCTCTGCCTGCCTTCCTGGGGATCGCAATTCCCTTCTTCGCGCGCCTGACCGGGTCCTATACCCACGTCACCCTCCACCAGTTGATGGAGACCGTGGATTTGAAAGACGCGGGGGTGCGTTTCCCGCTTGCCTACAAGATTGGCGGATTCATCGCTACCCAGATGGTTTTATTCGCTAATTCAGTGTCGGTGATGCTGCCAGCTTATCGCAACGTGCTCCAGGAGAAGTATGGGCGAGGTGCGGTATATGTCCGCCGCCACGGAATTTTCTCTGCTCGCCCGGAATATCCCGACTTCTCGAAGCGAGGCGATCCTGAGCAGCGCATACTCGCATTCGGAAAATGGGGCACCTATAAGCGTCTGGAACCATTGCTTGCCGCCTTCGACGAGGTCGTGGAACGCTGCCCAGAAGCGAGGCTGGTGATCGCAGGGACCGACCACCCGAAAACACCTGGTTACCTTCAGGCGCTCGAGCAGCGGTCCGCTCACCGCAAAGAGGTCAGCTTCCTGGGGTACGTTGCGGAAGAGAGGATACCCGACCTTCTGCAACGCTCGAGCATTGCAGTTTTGCCTTACACCTCTTCGGCGGGATCGAGCGGAATCGCGCATCTGGCTTGCACCTATGGCGTGCCAATGGTCGCATCCGATATTCCGGACTTCCGCCGGCTGGCAGACGAGGAAGGAATTGCTATTGACTTCTTTCCGCCTAGCGATATCGGAGCGCTTGCCCTGCACCTAACCGACCTGCTGGGCAATAAAGAACGTCAAGTGGAAATGGCGCTGCAGAATGTTTCTGCGGCGCTGCGCATGAGCATGCCGGAGATCATTCGCGAATATCTGCGAACCTTTGAACTGCGGCAAGGCATTGAAGCCATGCGTTCGATCGCACGGCTGCGCCGGCTACCCCGCTGGTTTCCCCTGCGCGAGAAGCTCGTGCAGCGCAAGGCGCGGTCGCTCTTGGGTGCGACCGGCCCCGCCGCAGGTCTCGCGAACTCCGACTCTGCAGACATGGTCTACATGGGCAACAGCTCCCCATCCGAAGTTCCGGTCGGCAGGACCGGAACCGACGGATTGTAGACCGGTCTCGCGGTTGATTTTTTGAGCGAATGCCTGCGCTAGAAGCAGGGGAAGCTCGGCTTGGTGCCCCCCGAGGCCAGCTGATTGAAAACCGTCTTCTGTTTCATCTGGTATTTCCCACTCATGAGGGAGTAGTGGACCCACTGCACCAACCCATATTTTTGCGCCATGTAATACTCTTCCTTGTCCCCACAGTTGGCATAATTCACGTCGCAATTGTAGCGATAGCTGGCAACCAGCACCTTCAAATTGCTGGGCAGGCTCCCTCCCAAACTCAAGGAATACGGTCCCCAAACCTGATTGATTCCTTTCTTCAAGTTCTGGGTGACGTAGTGCTTGCAGTCTGAGTACGTCTGGTAGGAGGTATTGGGAACGTAGACAATCGAACCTGGAGCTCCTGCTTTTGCGCAGCGTGGCACCAGCGGCACATTGGTATTATTGGCAAATTTCTTGAAGGTATTTGGATTATTCCAGTTGAGTTCCGTGATCCACAGATAAACATACTTGTTGTCGTAAAGCTGAATGTCCCACGGCGTGCCTGCGCCACCCTTGGTCCAATAAAACTTCCCCGGGGCCATACTGGTGTACAGGGGGTTCGCGTTGCCCTTCATGTGATAGCCGCCCCGTAGGCCCGAATCGAGCGTCATCCAATCCAGCATGTCGTAGGTACCGGATGGACAACTCATGGTGGATTCTGCTTGCGCTAGCTTAGCCGAGCAGGGGAAGAAAAGCGTACCTACAAGACAAACCACTCCCAGAACGAGGTTTTTCCTCATCAACCACTCCACAAATTTTGGTTTTGAGCGATCGGACGGGGGCCCAACGCGTCCGCTAACTCAAGACCTGAATTGATCTTGATGAATAGAACGTAAACAGGAAGGTATGTAGGAGCAATAAGACAAACGCCTTAACGGCGACACACAGACGTACACGTATCCTCCCGGGGGTTCGGCTCTAAGGTAGGCGGATTGGCTACTGGGGAGGACGAGGAACGTTGTTCTCGACCGGGGCGTTGTCGATGGGCGGACGCGGATTCTGCGTTTCCGGTGCGTTCTCGGGGGGATGGTTGACAACCGGAGTGTTGTCGCGACGGCGCAGCACGATGGGTTCGCGTTTGCGACGTTTGGCCTCGGCCGTCGCTTGCAGGCTCGCTTCCGCCGCCTGTGTGTTGGAGGCCGCAACCCGCCCGACGGCTTCACCGACCATTGCGTGCCGGCTTGCCGCGCTGACGGCAGTTCCGGCTTGATCGCCTTGGCGCGCACGAGTATAGAAGTCTGCCGCCGTTTCCTGATCCCCGAGCCATTCCGACAAGAAGCCCATGTTGTTCAAGGAAAAGGCGTTCTGCGGGTCAAGCTGGTACGCCTGACGGAAATATTGTTCTGCTTTATCGGGCTGATTATGGTTGAGCGCGGAGACGCCCTCGAGATTGAATCGCGCGGCCTTTTGCTGTTGGCTGGTTTCTGACTGCAGCCGTTGCCGAACCGCCTCGGAGTTTCGCAATGCGACGTCGCTGATCGACTTGCCGCGCCAACGTGGGTCGACGGCCACGACGATCGGCTCGGTCGAGTGCAAAAGGGATGCCTGGTTATAGTACTGAAGCGCTTGTTCGAGGCTCCCTTGAGCTTCCATGGCATAGCCAAGGTTATTCAAGGTAAAAGAACTCTTGGGATCAAGTTTCAGAGTCTGACGCAGAACGTCCTCAGCCTCCTGGGCGCGCCCTTGTTGAAGCAGCGCCATCGCCTGAATGTTCCCGCGGTTGACACGAAGGTCCAGCGCGGAATATGAGCCGGTTACCTGACTCAGCTTTTTTCCCCGTAACGCTCGTTCCGTCGCCTCAGCAATAATGGTCTCCGAGTTGTTCTCCTTGGCCGCGAGTTCGTAGTAGCGCTGAGCGCGCTCGACTTTGCCCTGCAATTCCGAAATATAGCCAAGGTTGTTGAGGGTGAAGGGGTCATCGGGATCGAGCAAGTAGGCCTTGTAGAAGATCTTTTGGGCTTTTTCCAAATGGTGCTTCTGGAGCTCTTTCACGCCCTGCTGGTTGAGCTTTTGGACAGGAGTAGCATCTGAGCCTTGAGGAATCGTGATGCGAACATCCTTCGCCTCAGCTGCTGGAAGCACCAGCATGGCGGCCCCCACTACGAGTGTCCAGAAAGCCCTTCGCATGTCAGTTTAGTCTCCCGAATTGAACAACTTGGATGCCAATTCAGCAGGTCCCGTTTGCCGAGTTCGAGGCAATTCAGCTGCAACTCTGGCAATCTCAGGACGAAAATCAGGCATCCAAATCACGACCGAACTATGCGTAACAAACTTTCGCTTCTGATACTTGCGGGGATGGCTTCCCTGCCCTTGGTGGGGCAAAACCAGACCACCGTGCCCCCCGTCAGTCCTCGCGATAGCGCTACCGAGAAGAGCACCACCCCGGCGGGAAGCCGGGAAAATCGCGACCCCCTACTGGATCTTCCGGAGCTGCCGAACAACAAAGTCACCCTGATTGGCGGCACCGTAAAGAGCCTGGATGAAATCATGAACAAGATGGTGGTGGTGCCCTTTGGGAGCAAGCAAAGGATACAGGTCGCTTTCGACACCCGCACGAATTTCTTTCAGGATGGTAAGCCTATCTCCTATCGCACCATTCGAGAGGGCCAGCGGGTTTATCTCGACACCATGTTGAACGGAAGCATTGTTTTTGCGAAGAAGATTTGGATCCAGAGCAGTGCCGACAGCGGCTTCGGGCATGGCCAAGTGGTTGGTTACGACCAGGAGCACCAGACTCTCACCGTCCGGGAGGAGCTTTCCAACCAGCCGATCAAAATGCAGCTTTCGCGATCCACGGTTATAAAAAAGGGGCAAGAGACCGCGGCGGTTGCCGACCTGGTTCCTGGCACACTGGTCTCCATGACCTTCGGCCCTCAAAAGGAGCTGCGTGAGGTTGACTTGCTTGCGCGCCCTGGTACCGCGTTTGTTTTCGAGGGACGGATCAGCTATCTCGACATGTCTCGCAAGCTGATTGCAGTCGACAATCGCAGCGATGACAAGAAGTATGACATTTCGGTTGGGGCAATTGCCCCGAGCATTTTGCATCAGTTGCGAGAAGGTGCCGAAGTTTCGGTCTCGGCGGTGTTTGACGGACGCCAGTACGAAGCGCGAACCCTGGAAACGCCCGCCATGAAGACAACCGACGAGCCGTGAGCGCCCACAAGCCCTTCGCCCCATCGAATTAGGGACGCCTTGCGTGATTGCCCCCGCGACTCCCAAGCCACTGCATCGTTGAGGGATTGGGGATCCTAACTTCTGTTCCCTAGGCTACGTCTGCGTTCTGGTGGGCAGGAACCGCTTCCGCCTGGAGGACGGCGGTGGTTAACTTGTGCCTGTCGATGAGGTAGTAGGCGAGGGTGTTCACTGCGTAACGCCACAGGGTCGAAATGTCGGTGCGGTACCAGCAGCAGTCGGCCATGTGTGGGGAAAAACCACATATGAACCGGAAGCGGTGATGAAGCGTTTCAGGAGAGAGCAGCGCGGCTGCCGTCATGCGGTGGTTCCCTTCCAAGATTGTCAGCGGCGTGGACGAATCGATCGAAATCAGGATCACGGAAGTGTATTCCGCGTCCCCAGCCATTTCCGTACTCAGGGAACGTAATTTCCTAACGAAGGGATCGCGGGAACGGTGCTCAATCTGGGAGCGCACGACCTCAACCGTATCCAGCAGAAGGAAGGAAGGAGCGCCATAGCGCAGCCAGTGGTTACGCGCAAAAATGCGCAGCCGGTACAGATCCGACGCCTCCAGTTCCACTTCCCACCACTCGGTGTCTTCAGGAAGCTCGCGCCACAATCGGCCGCGGCGATGAAACAAGAGGGCCCGGCGAATGGCATTCTCGCGGTCGTCGCCCAGATCGGGATGCGTCACCAGGTGCGCGTAGGCATCGCGATAAGCCTTGTATTCTTCCTGAAAAAACTCGCTTTCCAGGAATTGTGCAATCACCTCGTTTTCATCGACCTGACGAATACGATGTAACCCAGGAGCAGCGGGCAGGCTTGAGGTCTCCTCGGGCGGGTGGTCATTTCGGCCGCGAACAAACGGCACCGACACCACCAGCAACAACACCAGCATAAGCACCAATTGGACAAGAATGACTTCATTCAACGTCGAATGAAACAGGTAGATGCCAACGATAATGGCACCGCTGAAGCTCAACTGCACCCAACTGACATTTCCGATCTTTCGTGAAATCTCGTAGGTCATGAGCACGACTCCCAAGGCGTACAGCGCTGTGGTAGTCGCGTACAGAATCAACAGCGATGAATAGAACAGATGCTGCCCGACCGGGAAGCCGCTCCCCAACAAAGTGTTCCAGAGCCGCGGAGGCGCAATCCACACCGCGAACACAAAGAGGCTGGAAATGCCGGCAACCAGACCGAGCGCGGTGGTCAAGACCGCATGGCCCCGGCTGTCCCCAGCGCGGAGTCCGGCGGAGAACGGAAACATGCTGCTCACCACCGACCAAGAGAGCATATACACCACGCGTCCGACCAGGGCTACGGCTGCATAGACTCCTGCCTGGGTGGGATCGAAGAAGTGCTTGACCAGGATGATATCGAGGTTACAGATGATGACTTGGCCGATAAAAAACGCTACCGCCTGAATCCCTTCCCCCATGCCAGCTCGAAGCGTAGTTCCGGTAGCTTCGCCAACGTGGTGTTTGCGTGGAATTCCCACGATGTAGGCGACGATGACCGAGGTCGTCATCGCTCCCACAACGCCTTGCACGCCGTAGGAACCAACTAAGGCCAGTGCGCCCAAAAGCTTGACCACCACCTCGAATGAAAAGTTAAAGGCCAGCGGTGCAAAATCGTAGGTGCCCTGCATGAAACCGCGCCGCACGCCAAGCGGGACGTAAAACATCGTGGCCAGGGCAAGCAGGAGAATCAGAGTTTTCGTGGGAAGATTTAGGTAATCGGAAATTCCTCCGCTGGCGATTGCGATGAACGTTCCCAGGAGGACACCACAAACCCATGCCCAGCGGTGTAGCAGCTTGTAGATGGCGATCTTTTCTGCCGCCGATTCGCTGCGAGCCACAAACTTCGAGCACACCAGCTGGAAAGACAATGTCACCGACGACAACAGCATGAGCAGCGTATAGACGACGCTCGCATGGCCAAACTTGTCTGCCCCAAGCCTGTGGGCCACGATGAAGTTGTAAATCAGATTCATCCCGCCTACGAACACGGAACTGAGCAGCATGATCGCGCTGCCGTTCAACACCCGTAGCCGAAGGTGATGGGGAGCCGCCTGCGGATCGGCAGCAACTCTTGCCGCTAGCGTTGTTGTTGCCTCGACTGGGATTTCATCGGCCATGGCAGGATCCCCGGATAAACGCGAAACACTCATCAGAAAAGGTTCAGACGTATGACGGGAAGAATGGTGTTTCGGTTTCTTCCGGTAAAGTCATAAAAGCTCTGTTGCTGAATTCCAAAAGAGACCCGGAAGGGATAGTTCACCGGCACCTCGCCCAAGCCGTCGTTCATAACGCGCCGCATGCCGCGGATATAGTCCACCATGACTTCGCTGGTGACGTTGTCGTAGGCGTGGAATCCCTTACCCTGCGACCAGGTACCGTTGGCATGCACCGCCCAGTGCGACGCTAACGGCTCCCACTGTAGGCGGAACCCGGGGCGGAGTGCCTGCGCAATTGCGAAGTTCGCGTCCTGGACTCTCCAGGAGCGGATGTACTCGGCAAGAATAGCAGCCCGCCACGCCGACCCGAACTTCCGCTGCACCCCGATGTAAGCGTCGGTGGTGAAGTACTCACGAATCAAAGGCCGAGCAAGAAAATCCCGGGCCTCATACCCCGTCAGTAAAGCTGTTCTTCCCCAGGGGCGGCCCACTTGGAATTCTATGGTTCCGGCCAGATCGCGGGAATGGAGGCTGAACTCCGTGAACGGCCCCGATTCATGGATCAGGCTGCCTGAAGCTGACACCCAGTTTCCGAATGAACTCGTGTACACGTATAAGTACTGCCGGAACAGGTTCTGGTTCATCGCCACCGGCGCGGTGGCATCACGGCGAAGGGTGAATTGAACACCAGGATTAAAGCTGATCGAATTGCCCAAAAGATGGACAATTGGGTTCACGCCAACGTTGAAAATCGTGTCGTATGTGTTTCGGTATTGAACCGTGCCTGTGTTCGGGAAGAAAGCCGTGCCTCGGGCGTTGCGCTCGGCAACCATACCATTAATGGTCGGCCAGCCCTCCAAACGCACGTTATATCGCGCCGCGCCGATGGTTTCGACCGACGACCGCGGAGGAGGCAAATTGGAAGCGCTATCACTCAGGCCGCGAATCCTGGCGTCTAACTGGTAAATGTTGATGTCCTCGAAGATCGGGGCTAGCGAGAACTGAGGTTGTGCGCTGACTGTTTCGGTGATTTGCCTACCCTGTTCTCCCGCCAACCGGATCTCTGTTGCCTGGGCGTAGTCGTTGCCCTGCATGATCTGATTGGCACGAGCAAACATTCCTAGAGCCTTGGGCGTTTGGTGCGCCTGCTGGTAAGCATTGCCCATGGTGAGCAGATATTCGTAGTCCTGCGAGATATCGGGATCGCTCGAAAGGGTGTGCAACAAGGTCATTGCACTCTCGGTCCGTCCGAGTGCAAGGTCCGCATTGGCCAATCCCAGGCTGACCGATTCCTGATCAGCGCCCTGTGATTGGGCGCGCAAGAAGTACTTTTTCGCCAATTCGAACTGGTTGACGGACACCAGCACACGCCCGGCTTCAACCAGATTCTCTGGGGTGACGGCATTGGCCTCGCCCACGCGCGCTTCCGCCAGTGCAAACGCAACTTGCTGCTGCGCGTCGCTGCGGCGTCCCGATTCAGCGAACAGGCGTGCCAGTGCAAGGCGCACTTCGGTTCGATCCACGCCGGGAGCATCGAGTGCCCGGGCATACCGTTTCATCGCCGAATTGTTGTCGCCGAGAATGAGAAATGTCTCGCCGGTCGCCATCAGAACACGGCTGTTGTCGCCAGTCTTTTCGGCGTTGGTCACGGCTTCATAGGCGTCTTTTTTGTCGCCGAGCTGCGCGTAAGCTCGAGATATTTGCGCATAAACGATTCCATTGCTCGAGGAATTCAAGCCAACGGCGCCCTTCAAGGTTTCAATCGAGTCGTGGTAGCGATGCAAACGGTACTGCGCTTCCGCCAAAGCCAAATGCACATTTACGTCGTTCGGCGCGAGTTTCATAGCCGTCTGGTATTCGCCCTCGGCCTGGCGGAACTGCGCTTGTTGACGAAAAGCTTCGGCCTTCGCCAAATGGATGGCAGCAACATCGTGCATGGATTTGGCGGCTAAATCGGCCTCGCGCAGCGCAGGCTTAGCGCGACGGAGCTGCAGGTTGGCGTAGGCCAGTCCCAGGTGCGCCTCTCCGTAGTCGGGGCGCATCCGGAGAGCGGCTTCGAAATCCTTGATGGCGTTGCCGGCTTCTCGCAGGTCATTCCGTGTATATCCCCGGTTCATATAAGCCGTCGCCGTGGGTTCGATATTCAGGGATCTCGTGAAAGCCGCCTCCGCCTCGCGCGGCCTCCCAGTGTGAGCATAGACGTAACCCTCTACGAGGGGCAGATCATGATCCTTGGGGAGAAGCGGCTGGAACTGTTGCGCGATCTTGAAGGCCTCCTCGAAACGATCGAGGAACAAAAGATCGTAGGCCAGGTAGACTGGAGCCTCTGGATCCCGTGGCAGCTTCTCGATGACCTTGTATCCGAGATCCGCGGCTTCCTGATAGTGACCAGTAAAGGTCAGATAACGCTCGCGCTCGCGCATGACCTGTGGGTTGTTATTGATTGCATCGTTCGCAGCTGCGCGATCGATCCATTGCTTGGTAAGGGACAAACTGTGTCCGGGTCCATCCATGGCAGAGTTAAGCGCAGCGGCCACGATGAGCGCATTCTGAGGAGCCAACTCGTGCGCTTTTTCGTAGCTCGCCTGCGCGCGATCGAGTTGACGCTGAGACGTGTACAAATCGCCTAGCGCGAAATACGCCACGTAGTCCTTGGGGTATTGCTGTTCAAGCTTCAGGAAGTACTTCTCTGCCGAAGCCGCGTCATGCAGGTCCCTCGAAAGATACCCGAGAGCCGTCAGCGCAGCGTGATTATTGGCGTCAACCTGCAGGGCCCGCTTGTAAGCCTCGAGAGCTTCCTGGTCCCGGTTCGTCTTCCACAACAGGTTTGCATAGTTCAGCTGGATGTTGACGTTATTGGGTGCGAGCTTCATGGCTTCCTTGAGATCGCGCTCGGCTGAAGCCATGTCATTGAAGCCGGATTCGATCAGCGCCCGCAATCGCAGGTACTCCGGACGGTTCTGCCGATCGGTGCCGGGCACGCTGTTCAGCGCGGTCTGAGCCGCTCTCAGTTGCGAGTCAGCTTGCTGATTCTGCTGCGTGCGGCGCAGAATCTCGACTAGGCTCAAACGCAACGAAACCGGGTACAGGGGTCCTTCCGGCACTGCATTGGGCAGGTTCTCGATGGCGGTCTGATATTCGCGGACGGCATCCTCGTTGTGGTCTTCGAGACTGAGCATCTGACCGCGGATCGCGTGAAGCCGGTAATTCCTAGGGTCCGCCGACTCCGCGCGACTGAGGAAGGTCGACGCCTGCTCCAACTTGCCAGCATTCACCAGCGCCTGAGCAGCACTCAGCTGCACACCAGGCTCCTTCGGAAGCCGATTCGCCGCCTGGGTATAGGCGCTCGCAGCCTCTTCTTTCTTGCCTGCGAGACCATAGGTGTACCCAAGTTCGGCGAGCGCGTCAGGATTCTTGCGCGTCACTTTTTGCAAGATCGCGATGGACTCGTCAAAATTTCCGGTATCGCGATAAAACGAGGCGACGGCGCGCAAAACATTCGGATCGTTGGGTGCCCGATTTTGGGCGCGCGTCAGGTACGCCTTGTACTGGTCAGGCTGGTTGAGCTTCTGGTATGCGCGGGCAATCAGCAGTTCCGTGCGCGCCTCTGACTTAACCGCATCCGCCCGCTTCAACAGATCTAAAGCCGTATTGGCGTCGGTATTGAGGGCCAGTTCGCCCGCCAATTGCAGATCGGTGGCACTCTTAGGATTGGCGGCAAGAACTTTATTGAGCAGGTCCTGGGCTTCCTGATAACGTCCCATCTTGGCGTAGGTTTGGGCCATTCCGGAGAGCCCGGTAATGGATGCGGGCTGCCGCTGCAAGCCCTTTTGATACCCCTGTAGGGAGAGGTTGTAATCCCCCCCTAAGCGGGCGGCATATCCGAGAAGGAACCACAGTTGCGCATTTTGGGGCGCGGAATTGGCAGCCCGGCTGGCAGAAGCGATCGCCGCCTTATAGTCATTGCGGGAGAGCGCTTGCTGGACCGCCCGGGCCTCGCGTGCTGTCTCGATGCCCGATCCCCAGCCAATGCCATTGGCATTGTCCGACGGTGGCTGCTGGGCAGCGGGAGCCTTTTTCCCCTTCTTGGCATTCTGCTTGGAAGGCTGATTGATTTCAAAGGTTTGTGCAGGCAGCAGTGGTCCAGCTGAACAAGCAACGGCAACAACCAACGCAATGGAAATAGTCCTCTGGCCCATGGTGCGGTAGCCGGCGGCATCCCCTTACTGCGGCCCGAATATGCCTGCCGACCTCGTTCGCTCAGATGCGTTGCGAGTTCCTGCGGTTGGATTCTGAGCGGCACCTAGGAGCTGCAAGTGTATGGACCTACAGTGAGTTGTGGAAATCCTTGCCAGCGGAAAGGCCGGTGCCCCTTAGAAAACCTTAGAAGCACTACTCGAATCCAATCGGGTGCTCACAATGAATTGTGGGGAGGAACACCGCACCGTGGAAACGAGTTACTTTTCACGTCCTATTCCGCTACGCTTCATCATTCTGGTAACGCTTGCAATTCACGGACCGTTACTGGCGTTGCAATTGCCGCTGACCAACTCCTACGATGCGAACTTTCACGTATTCTTCGCCTCGCATTACGCCCATCACTGGTTCGATCCGTGGAACCCGAAGTGGTTCGCCGGCTTTTCACAGACAACCTATCCCCCGCTTGCCCACCAGTGGATCGCGCTTTTGTCCTATGTCTTCGGACTGCACATGTCTTTTCTGCTGGTGCAACTGGCGGCGGTGTTGCTAATTCCGATCAGCGTATATAAATTCGCCCGCATCTGGGTGGACGAGCGCGCAGCGAGTTATGCCTCGCTGTTTAGCGTCTTCGCGGGCGCCGTGGCGTTCCTGGTTTACTCCGCCGGACAACTGCCGACCACGCTTTCCGCGCCCCTGTATTTGCTGGCTCTCCCCTACTTCTACGACTGGTCGCGTTCGGCGGATGGCAAAGCTCTGATCAAGGGTGTGACCCTCACCTTGGCTGCGGCCGCCGTCCACCACGTTACGTTGATCTTCGGTTCCGTACTGTTTGCTATACCGGTGCTGTGGCTGGCGATCATCGATCGTGGTCAGCGCTCTGCTGCAGCGGTGGTCATTCGCGGGATAATCATGGCCGGCATCGCTGGGGTGGGTGTGGGCATCGTGCTGCTTCCCTATTGGATTGCCATCATCAAGCACCCGATCGAGCAGATGCCAATCCCGCACGCCAGCCGCTCGAATTTGCTGCTGAACATCACCTACCTCACCAACTACTTCTTCGTTCCCTACGGAGTGCTGGTGATCGCATTGCCCTTTGTTCTCTGGTATGGCTCCGCGGTGAAGCGCCTGCGCCCCCTGATGTTGGGCTTCTGGATTACGTTCATCTTCGGTCTTGGGGGTACGACGCCAATCCCGCGGCTGGTGTTTCGCCGCGCATTCGAGATTCTCACCTTCGAACGCTTCACCCTGTGGGCGGTGATGATGGCTCTGCCGATCGTCGGCTACATCGCGGCGCGCCTGATCGATCGATACAACCGCAAAGCCGCCGTCGGACTGGGCGTGGCTGCACTGGTCACACTCACGTTGCCCATGGCCTGGATTTCGCTCAGCCCGTTCTCAGCCAATGCTGACCTCAACGTCGATGCGGTTGACAATTTTCTCAATCGCGATGGACATGATCGTTATAGATATCTGACCTTGGGATTTGGAAATTCTTTGCCAAAAGTCTCGACCTACACCTCCGCGAATAGCGTCGACGGCGAGTACAATTCAGCTCGCTTGCTTCCAGAGTTCACGCACTACGGCACCGCCCAATTGACAAGTGCGAAGTACTTCGGCACGGCCGGCATGGAGGCACTGAGGATGATGCTGCGGCATGCGGCGCACTACGGGCTCAAATACATTTTCATTCACGATCCCTACTACGAGCCGCTGGTGAGCTTCGCCGGATGGAAGCAAGTCGAAACCTACGACAATGGGTCCATCACGGTGTGGTCGCGCGAAGATATTCCGCCGGCACGACCCATCCCCTCCGACGCAATGCCTACCGCTCTTGAAGGCTTGCTCTGGGGGACACTGCCGCTGGCGAGCAGTATCCTGGCAATTCTCTTTGCCTTCCTGATCCCCGACCAGGGACACATGCGAACAGAAGAGATTGTAGTTCCATTTCCTGCGCCCACAGCCGAGGACGCATTCGTACGGGAGGCCCGCTAATGAAGCCCGGACTGCCAGTCCTGCTTGGTGTTGCAACCCTGGTTCTTATCGTGATGGCGTGGTTCCAGTCGGGCGGAGCGGAGGCACGCGGACTGCAATCCGCCAGCACACCCGACCAGGCCGTCCGTCTGATGCTCTCGCAGATCAAATCGCGCAATTTCGACGCCGCTTATGCGCGGCTGGCAAACCGCAGCGATGTCGACAAGAATGCCTTTATTCGCGAGTTTAACGGCAGCAACGGAAGCCTCCTCACGCTGGCGTCACTCGAAAGCTTCGATGTGTGGGGGCTAAAGAGCGACGAGCAGGATGCAAAGGTGCGTGCCAAGCTGCACTACTCGACCGCGGTCGGTCCGCTGGACGATACTCGCGATCTGAAGGTCCAGCACACCGGGGATACGTGGAAGGTATTTTGGCCAGTGAATACCGCTGCAAAGCTGCCCCCGCAGGTGATTCCGGTAAATTACCTGCGCTGGGACGTGATCAGCCGTGGTTCCACTGACGATTGGGGTGTGCAGAACGTCGATTCCCCTCAAGTGCGTGTGGTCTCAATGAATGCCATTCAGCGGCCCGACAGCGTCGTACTGGTCGGCGAAGTTGTGAACGAGGACTCGGTTCCTGCCTACGTAAACGTTGGCGCGACACTGTTGGACCCGAGCGGAGCTGAGTTGGCGCAGGAAAGCAGCTTCGACAAGATCTCCCACATCCTGCTGCCAAAGCAAGTGACCCCCTATCGAATTGACTTCCCGAACATGCGTATGGAGAAGATTAAGAGCGTGCGCATGGATACGAAGGCGCTGTTGGTCGCAGCGAGTGCCGATCCCGTGATCGAAGTCAATCAGCAGAAGCTCGAGACCGATCCCCTGGGGAAGAAAGTCCTGAGCGGCCAATTGCTGAATCAGAGCGGGCAAATTGTAAACATCCCGCACGTGATCTCGGCCTTCTACGACAGCAATGGCAAAGTCATTTGGGTATCGGATGGATATCTGGTCCAGGCACTCCTGCCGCAAATGCCTATGCCTTTCGCGGTGGATTTACCGCCCGACATCGCCAAGAATGTGCAAACCTATAGGGTGGTTGTGAACCACTACGACACCAAATCACAATCATGATGAAATTGGGGACATTATTGGTTGCGATGGGGCTCGCGGCTGCAGCGCAAGCAGCGGAAATTCGTCCGCCTGCGCGGGTGATTGCGGGAACCTCTATTACTATTCCGAGCGGCGGTTCGGGCGACGCCACGTTTTATCTGATTGGTCCAAAGCTCGCAAGCAAGAAGCAAGTTCAGGCGGGGTCGGGCATCGCAGTCGATTCCGATCAATTGGAACGTGCCGGTCGCTACGTCGCCGTGCTCTGTGCCTCTGACGGCTGCAGCTCGGCGAGCTTCTTCGTGGTTCCAGCAGCTGCGAACAAGCTAAGCCTGCTGGTGCACCCCTCCCGAGTTCCGGTCGGAAGCATGAACGGCATCAGCACGGTGGCCTTCGTCTTCGACAATTTCCGTAATCTCGTACTGAAACCGGAGCAGGTCAAGTTCAGCATCCTGGCGAAAGATTCCAAGGAGGTCTCCGCCAGTCGTGGCTCGGAGAATGGGGTGTCGTGGGTCCGCATCAGTTCTGCGAAAAAAGAAGGGCCGGTACGAATCGGGGCAGCCATCGGCCATGCCAATGAAGTTCGGGTGGTTCAGCAGGTGGCAGCGGACGCTTGCAACCTGCGCATCAAAGTCAGTCGTGCCAAAACTGGTTTCTTGATTGAAACCGACCCGGTGCGCGATTGCTCGGGCAACTCGGTTCCCGATGGCACGGTGGTCAGCTTCACCAAGTCTGATTCTACCGGCAAAACCACGGTTGACGTTCCCATTAAGCGAGGCGTGGCCAAGGTTGAAATACCCATCCAGGGCAGCGCGCGAATCACCGTCGCGTCGGGAGTGGTGACCGGCAATGAATTGCAGGTCGCCGGAGGACGGGCTCAATGAGTGCTGCACTTAGGTATTCCCTGCTGGCCATAACGTTCGGGCTTTTGGTATGCGCAGTTGCCGCGCTTCACCTTGGCGTCGCTGCCGAAAGCGAAGTGCCGCATGTTGAGTTCAACGCTGACAACATTGGCCCAAGGCAGATCGAAGATCTCACCGCCAAGAGCGTACCCCGCGACTACGCATTCGCCTGGCAAACAATGGAGCAGGCCCTGCATGAGAATCGTCCGGGTCTGCTCGATGGCTACTTCACCGGAACCGCTAAGCAAGATCTCGGCGAGCGAGTGGCATCGCAAAACAAATCCGGAATACACACGCGCTATCAGGACCGCGGCCACGAGCTTGAGGCCATCTTCTACGCACCTGCGGGCGATGCTATGCAGTTGCGTGATCGGGCGCAGTTCGACCTTCAGGTGCTCGATGGCAACAAGGTCATTTATGAAGAACCCGTCAAGGCTGAGTACATCGTGCTCATGACGCCGGGGGCCGACCGCTGGATGGTGCGGCAGATGCAAGCCATAGGGGGAGAGAAGTAGCCACTCGCGCCCCCATGCCGCATCCAATCTTTCCGGAACTTCGCATGCGATATCTATACACAGGTGTGTTGATCGTCGGCGCACTGGCGATGGTTATGGTTGGTTGTAACCGTAACAAGTCGGTGCGCGAGTCATTGACCCAGACCACGCGTGGAATGCAGCAGGGGCCACGCATTCTGGCGGACTACCAGCCCTGGTTCGGAGATCCCGAGCACATGGAAGTCGGCTACTCGACGCAAGATCCGGCCATCTTGCGAAAGCAAGTGCAGCGGGCCAAGCAGATGGGTATTTATGCCTTCGCCGTGGATTGGTATGGCGAGCGCCGCCCTTTTGAGGACCGAAGCTACGCCCTTTTGCAGCAGGTCTCAGCCGAGGAGCGTTTCCATATTTGCCTCATGTACGACGAGACCCAGGAAGACAATGGCCACGCCACGGAGGACGCCCTCCAGGCTTTCGAAAAGGCATATCGCGCGTACATCGGTCCGCATGCGCCCGCGCGGGAGGCATACGTCACTTTTAACGGGCGTCCGATTATTTTCATTTTTCCCAAGCGCGGCAACACGGACTGGAACCGGGTGCGAGCCGCCGTCGATCAGTGGGAGCGTCCCCCGATTCTGATCTACAAGGATGATCCGCCAGCGAAATACTTGAGTGCCTTTGATGGGTTTTACGCGTGGGTACACCCCGGCCAGCACTGGGATCCGGACGGCCGCGATTGGGGGAAAGAGTACCTCGACAGGTTCTACAAGAAAATGAGCGAGCGCACGGACAAAGTCATTGTGGGCGGCATCTGGCCGGGGTTCAACGACACCAAGGCGTCGTGGAGTTTGAATCGACACATGGATCGGCGCTGCGGCGCGACATTCGAAGATACGCTCAAGCTTTTTCATCACTACAACGATCCCGTCCGCCCAATGCCATTCCTTCTGATCGCGACCTGGAATGACTACGAAGAAGGCACCCAGATCGAAAACGGGATATCGAACTGTCACGGTAACCGGCCCATTACGGAGGCTGCAGAACGCTGACCAACCCGCTCTGCTTCAGGCACATCGAACAAGATTGTTCCCTGAGGCGGCTTTAAGACCTTATGACCCAGTCTTCCGAAACTGATAATGCGCACATTTCTCTCCTCTCCAGGCTGGTCCTCCAAGGCTACGACGGGGAATACTCGAAACCTCGCGCCGATCTCGACCACCTTCGGGTGCAGCTCGAAGAAGTTGCCGGGTTCAGCGAAGAGCGATTCCGCGAACTGCTGGAACTGGCCGATACGCACCATGTAACGGTGCGTGCCTTTCGCGTTCTCGAGCAGCTGGCCGCTCAAGAGCAGCACAAACGTTTGCTGGAGTGGATCATTGAGGCAATTGAGGCCGAACACGGACGAATCGGCAAGGCGGTTGAATGGCTGTACGCCATTGTCCAAGCCCTGCAACTCTCCGGATGTCCGGTCGGCGTAATTAAGTCCCTCGACCACTGGCCCGACTTGGGGTCGGACCTCGACCTCTACTCTAGCGGCACGCCGGACCACGTGGTTCGTGTCATGCAAGAGAAATTACACGCGAAACTCGAAGCGCGTAGCTGGGGCGACCGCCTCGCTAACAAGTGGAATTTCGAAGTCCCCGGACTGAAGGAGTTGGTCGAAATTCATGTGCAATACCTTGGCCAGACCGGCGAGCAAAAGCAACTGGCGCGACGGGTGCTGGAACGCTGCGTACAGAAGACCGTCAACGGCCGCGACTTTCCCGTCTCCGGTCCGGAAGAACGAATCCTGATTTCTACGCTGCAGCGGATGTATCGGCACTTTTATTTCCGACTTTGCGACATGGCCGACATGGCTGCCCTGTTAAAGAGCGGCACCGTGGATTTTGCGGAATTGCGTCGCGGAGCAGAACTCGGTGGAATCTGGCCGGGAGTGGCCAGTTTTCTGGTGATCGTTTCTCGATATGTGAAGCAGTATGGTGGAAGCGTCAACCTGCCGCAAGAAATCGTCGACAGCGCCTACTCGCCGGATCTCTCGGTTCAATTCAAGAATAAGTTCCTACGAGTTCCCATGCGGCCCGCGGCAGGCCTGTACGGCTCCCAATTGCTGAAAGCCGGCCTGCAAGGTGATTTCAGAGCCATGTCGCGGCTGCCCTTGCTGCCGCCGCTGGCTGTATCGGCCCTGGTGGCGTACCGTCTCACCGGCAGCGACAAGGGCGTTTGGTAGAACTGCCGGGTTCGTCCTCCGCCGCGTGCAAAACCTGGTTTCTCGAAATCAGGTGAACGCATTGCCATTTGTGAAAGTCTCGCTGAGTGCCCCTTTTCACTCCAGGCGCCGCGGGTGAGGTTGTCGAGAGGAGCATCCCAAGCTGAAGGCACCTGTCCAGGCCAAACTGATTCTTAGAATCGGTAGGAATCGCCCTACCGCGTGTACAGGATTGACCCGATGGCCAATTGCTCTGGATCCCGCTAAGCTATTGATGCAAAGGTAGTTGCGCCAAACTTCGTGGAGTTTGTTGTCCGTTCCTCGGAGCCTCCACTGTAACCAAGCACGCCTTTCTTTTCTCACGATTCGCTTCTGCGCCAGCGATTCCAGAAGGGCAAGTAGACCAGCACGACCAAGGACAGTTCATGAGAATTGCACAAGTTGCGCCACTTTACGAAAGTGTCCCTCCGAAGACCTATGGCGGTACCGAGAGGGTCGTTTCGTGGCTCACTGAAGAACTAGTTCGACTAGGACATGAGGTGACTTTGTTCGCCAGTGGGGACTCGATGACGACCGCCCGCCTGGTTGCCTGCTGTCCCGAGTCTCTGCGCCTTTCCACCGAGTGCGTAGACCAAATGGCTCACCATGTCGTGCAGCTCGAAAAGGTGCTGCAAGAACACGAAAAAGACGAGTTTGACCTGATCCACTTTCATACTGACTACTTGCACTTCTCGATCAGCGCGCGGGAAAAGTACGTGCACGTGACGACGCTCCATGGACGCCTCGATACTCCGGACCTCGTACCCCTTTTCGAGGTCTATTCTCATATGCCAGTCATATCGATTTCTAATGCGCAGCGCGACCCATTGCCACATCTCAGCTGGCAGGGGACCGCATACCATGGTTTTCCTCCCGAGACTTACAAGCCCTACATTAAGCCAGGAAAATATCTCGCGTTTTTGGGAAGGACATCGCCGGAAAAAGGCTTGGATAAAGCCATCGAAATCGCCAAGCGGCTCGGGATGCCGTTGAAGATAGCCGCCAAGATCGACAAAGCAGATCAGGAATACTTCGATACCTGCATCAAGCCCACACTCGATTGCTCCCATATCGAGTTCTTGGGTGAGATCGGCTATCCGGAAAAGAACAAATTTCTTGGCGAAGCCGCCGCTCTGTTGTTTCCGATTTGTTGGCCCGAGCCCTTCGGAATCGTGATGATTGAAGCTATGGCTTGCGGGACCCCGGTCGTGGCGTATCCTTTTGGTTCGGTCCCAGAGGTGATGCGAGACGGAGTCTCAGGTTACGTCGTGCCTGACCTCGACAGCGCTATGGAAGCGTTGAAAAATGTCGATCAACTCGACCGCAAGAAGATCCGCAAATATTTCGAGCAACGCTTCACGGCTGCTCGAATGACCCAGGACTACCTGCGAATCTATGAGCGCATGCTGACCCGTAAGAAAGCTCCGCTCACAGTCGCCAACGGAGCTCTGAATTGGATGAAGTTAGCGTCTCCCAGCAGTACTACATAGCAACCAAAGCTGCGCCCACCGAAGACCGCGCACGTGTCTTGAAATACGGCGCGATGTTTGCTGTCTTTGACCGTTTGGGTGATATGCACCATCAAGGCCTTGGTGAACAAGGAATCTTCTACAACGGAACCCGACACCTTTCCGAGATGCAGGTTCGACTCTGGCGGGAACGCCCCCTGCTCCTGAGTTCCATGATCGAGCCGAACAATGTTTTGTTTACGGCCGACCTGGCAAACCTTGATGTGTCGCGAGGCGGTAAGGTCGTAATTCACCGGGGCACCCTCCACCTGCTCCGCTCGCGTTTCCTGTGGCAGAGCTCCTGTCACGAGGAGCTCAGGTTCGTGAACTACGGCATGGAGCCGCTCTGGGTGCCGCTCAACGTCTGCTTTGCCGCCGATTTCGCGGACATTTTCCAGGTGCGCGGTATGACCCGCGAGCGAGTGGGACGTCTTCTGGAACCTGAGGTTTCTCAGGATACTTTGGTCCTCGCCTGCGAGTGTCTGGATGGGATCACACGCCGCACTGCCATTCACTGCGAGCCCACGCCCACGGACAGCAATGGCGGAGAAATGAATTTTCGCTTCGAACTCAGACCGAAGGGAGAACTCACGATCTCCTTCGATATGACCTGCGAAGGTGAAAACAAGCTTCCAAGAGACTACAGCTATCCAGAAGCGGCGCGGCGGGCCGAAACGGAAATGAAGATGCTGACCCGGACCTTGCCGCAGGTTACGAGCTCTAACTCGCGTTTCAATGATTGGATTCGGCGCTCGAGCGCCGACGTCCAGATGATGACCATCGGCAATCCCGAGACCAACTTCCCATATGCAGGCGTCCCCTGGTTCAGCACTGTATTTGGGCGAGACGGAATCATCACCGCGATGGAGATGCTGTGGGTGCAGCCACAACTTGCAAAGGGGGTCTTGGAGTACCTTGCAAGCACACAAGCAATCGAGGTGGATACAAAGAACGAAGCCGAACCCGGCAAGATTCTGCACGAACTCCGCCATGGCGAGATGGCAAATCTGCACGAAATACCCTTCGCTAAGTATTACGGCACCGTAGATGCCACCCCGCTTTTTGTCATGCTTGCGGGCGCGTACTACGAACGCACAGGCGATCGCGCTCTCATTCAGCAGATTTGGCCGAATATCCAGGCCGCGCTCGACTGGATGGATAAATATGGCGACATGGACGGGGACGGCTTTGTCGAATATGCGGCTCACAGCAATAAAGGCCTGGTGCAACAGGGATGGAAAGATTCAAACGACTCGGTATTTCACTCCGATGGCACGATCGCCGAGCCGCCCATAGCACTCAGTGAAGTACAGGGTTATGTCTATGCCGCGAAGCTTGCCGCCTCGCGCTTGAGCACCTTGCTCGGAGACGAGAAGGCTGCGATGCAGCTAGAAAAGCAAGCTTTCGATTTTCGCGATAATTTTGAGGACGCCTTCTGGTGCAAGGATCTGAACATTTACGCGCTAGCACTGGATGGCAAGAAGCGCGCCTGCCAGGTCCGCACCTCAAATGCCGGGCATTGCCTGTTCTCTGGCATAGCCCGCAACGAACGGGGCAGAGCCGTGGCGCAAACCCTGTTCGCCGAGGACTTCTACAGCGGCTGGGGAATACGGACCCTGGCTACGGGTGAGGCTCGTTACAATCCACTCTCGTATCACAACGGCTCCGTCTGGCCCCATGACAACGCCTTGATCGCGGCCGGCCTAGCACGCTATGGCTTCAAGAATCTGGCTGGCAAGATCCTTCTGGCACTCATGGACGTCAGTAGCAACTTGGAGCTCCATCGCCTGCCAGAGCTATTCTGCGGGCTCGATCGGCGGGAAGGGGAAGGGCCGACACTTTACCCCGTCGCCTGCGCCCCGCAGGCCTGGGCTGCCGCTGCCCCGTTCCTCCTGATTCAGTCATGCCTAGGACTCATCGTGCAGGGGGCACATAATCGGGTGGTATTCACCCGTCCTGCGCTCCCCGAAGGGATTCCACACCTCTCGATTCGAGGCCTACGCGTAGGCGAGGCCTCGGTTGACCTGCTCTTTGAACGCGAGTTCGATAGCGTGCGCGTGCAAGTCTTGGAAAAACAGGGCGATGTAGAGGTCGTGGCGACCTTGTGACGAGCGTCATCCCGAAGTCCCGGCGTTCACTTGTGCTTCCTCGGGAGTTCCGCTGGCCTGCCCCGATCCCTGTGCGGTTACGGGTATCGACGCCTAGGATGTGTCGTCAACGTGGAAATAAACGTCAGCTACACACTTAAGGGCCTTACCTGAACCTTCTGCTCGGCTTAAGGACATCACCGGATAGCTATTGCTGGAGCAGCCGCTTAGCTTGGTAACAACCAAAGCTTGGAGGCTTGCATGACCAGAGCAGGAGTGTTCCTCACAGCCGCATTGGCTGCTGCCTCGCTTGGGTTGTTTGCGCAAGACCATTCAACTAGCGCAGCGTCCCCCAGCGCGGCGTCGACCTCGGCAGCGGTCACACAGACAAGCAGTCAAAACCCAACCAGTAACCCCGCGGCACAGCAAGGGACTCCGAGCAATTCCGCGCAGAGCACCCCGGCTGCCCGCGATTCGTCTCCCAATGCGACAACATCGAGCTCGAACCGCGCCATCCAAGGTTCGAACGACGCGGCAACGGCCAATGGTCAGCTGCCACAAACTTCAACGATCTTGCCACTTCTTGGTCTGATAGGTTTAGGCTCACTTGTTGCCGGTCTTTTTGCGCGCCGGTAGTATTTATGCAGGTCCTCGGGACCAAGCCCTCGGGTAAGAGACGCCATCGTCTTGGACGCTCGCAGTTGATCCTGAAAGCTGGATCCTGGCGGCCTGATGAAAGCCTTATCAAACCTAAGTTGCTGGCGAGCAAACGCCAGCTGGCGGCATACCTACTCATCGTCAGTGGAAGCGTGCTCTGCACGGGAGTGCTAGGCACCTATTCCTGGATGTACTGGAAGCAAAGATCGCTCCTGCGACAGTGGAACGAAGAACTCGCCACACGTGAAAACCTGACCAAACTTTCCATCCCCCGCATCAGGCTCGAGGACGTCGTTTTGGAGGGCGTAGACGCACGTTCGCTGCTCCTCGGGCCGGGTCACATGCAGAATTCTGTCGAACCTGGCATGCGCGGTAATGCGGTCATTGCCGGGCACAGGGACACCTTCTTTCGCAAGGTCCATAAGCTACGCCCGGGGGACGATATCTACGTTCTACGTGATGGGAAGCGGTTCCATTACAAGGTCACCGTCCGGAAGATTGTGCAAGCCGACGACCTGTCGGTCTTAAGATCTTCGGACAAGACCGAACTTACCCTCATCACCTGCTACCCTACGCACGCGATCGGCCCAGCCCCGGAGAGGCTCGTGGTGGTTGCTCAGATGGCAGGCCCGCGTCCAGGCGCGAGCCCGGGCGCCTTGCCGATGAGTGGCGTCATCCCGCTATCCCCGGTAAAATAGCTTTCGGTCCAGGTATAGCTCCGTTTGCTGTGAAAATTCCTGCATCGAATGCCTTATGGGAGCAATCCAACCAAAAGTAAGCGAACCGGTCAGTGATGAACTGGCCCTGGTCGAAGCGGCAAAGGCCGGAGATGACGCGGCTTTTGAAGAGTTAGTCCGTCGCTACGATCGCAACGTTTTTCGCATCGCGCAGCACATCACGCAGAACCGTGAGGATGCAGAAGACGTTGTGCAGGACGCGTTCGTTAAGGCGTACACCAATCTCAAGCAGTTCCAGGGGCAATCGAAGTTTTACACCTGGCTCGTGCGGATTGCGGTGAACGAGGCGTTGATGAAGTTGCGGCGGCGTCGGCCGGAACGCACGGTTTCGCTCGACGAGGATGTGAAGACCGAAGACGATTCGGTTCCACGTGAGGTCGCTGACTGGAGTCCGAACCCTGAGCAGCAGTACACTCAAGCCGAGCTCCGGGATATTTTGGACAGAACGATTCACGGACTTCCGGCAACGTTTCGTACGGTTTTTGTGCTGCGTGACGTAGAAGGACTTTCGACGGAAGAAACTGCCGACGCGCTCAATTTGAGCATTCCGGCCGTAAAGTCACGACTGCTTCGGGCGCGCCTGCAATTGCGGGAGCGTTTGAATAAATTCTTTCAAAGACGAGAGCGAGCTAATGGATTGCAAAACCCCGTCAGTGGAGATGGTAACCAGTGAAGTGCTCTGAATTTCTCCACGAACTCACCGACTACCTGGACGGCGTCATTGATGCCGGCACAAAATCCGAACTCGAAGAGCACCTGGCTTGGTGCCACAACTGCTATGTTGTGTGCGACACCACCAAGAAGACGATCGAGATTTATCGCGATTCCAAGCTCTACGAATTGCCTGAAAACCTCGAAACCAAGCTCCGGTCGGCCATTGCAGCCCGCTGCAAGTCCCACAAAAACAAGACTTCCGAGGGAAAAGCGTAGCCGCTGAATCCCTAGAAGGTCTTTCCCTGCTCGATTCAGGCGGCATTCAGTCGAACCCTTTTCCGTGAAACAGAATCTAAGGTAAGTAGAAGCCGGAGAGCGTACCCCCAGTTCTGCCCACGGCTTTCTGTGGAGGTAGAGGGATGTTCTCCTGGATTCTGGATATGTTGTTCGGTTGCACCCACAATCGCTACAGTTTTCCCATCACTGTGAAAAAGGGCGCGCGCAGCCGCGCTGCCTTCCCCACCGGAACCTATGTAGTTTGCCTTGACTGCGGCAAAGAAATGTCCTACGACTGGAAGAAAATGAAGATTATCCGCTCCAGGCCCGAGCATCTTGCGGTGCCTTCACTGGCGACGACCAAGGAAGCGGCATAGCTTCTCCGCTCTTCGCCGCGCTTTGCGCCTATCCCCTTTTTGACTAACCGCCTGAAGGCCCATGGATTTCAGGAGACCTAGGGCTGCCGCGCGGAGATCGGGCTACCAAAAAGAAACGAAAGCGAAGCAGGAGAAGTTTTGCTGCCCACAAGTCTCAGGATCGCTGCACGCACGCTGGTCAACGCTGCGCAGCGCAACCTTTCCGGATATTGCAAGGGATGAAAGCTGCAGGCCAAGAAAAGACGGGACTCGCGTCCCGTCTTATCTTCTCAGGTTCTCAGGCTTCTCAGGACCCGCTTACTGCTGCGGATCGTCTGGACGACGCTTTAAGGTTGGACGGCCGTCGTCTGTAGTCTTGTCATCACTTCCGTTCTTGTCCGTGGTTGAGGCACGCCGCAAAGTTGGCTTTTTCGAGTCCTTCTGGTCGTTCAGCTTGCGGCGGTTCTCGATCGACGCCAAACGGGCTTTAACCTCGTCAAATTCCGAACTGGAAACTAGGTACTCCGCTTTCGCTGGCAAGATCTTCGAGATTTCGTCCTGTGATCTCCCGATTCTGTCAGGAGTTTGCGGGTGCGTAGAGAAAGCTTTCGAAATCGTGCCCGGCTTCCTTTTTTCCTGGACCTGAACTTTTTCAAAGAAGGAGATGAACGCCGCCGGATCATATCCGGCTTTGTACATGTATTGGACGCCGAGATAATCTGCTTCCGCCTCAAATCCGCGTGAGAACTTCAAAAACGTGAGCGGGACTGCCAATCCAGCGCCCTCATACGCCGCATAACCGATCGGGCCACCCACGAAGATCAGCGGAATCGTCATCATCTGCATCAGGGTTCCGCGTGTCTGTTCCCGAGCCGCATGGCAGGCGGCTACATGGCCGATCTCGTGCGCCATTACTCCTGCCAGTTCAGCCTCTTCGTCGGCGGCGAGAATCAGCCCGGAGTTTACGTAGAAAAAGCCGCCTGGCAACGCGAACGCGTTGATATCGTCGGAATCGATGACCTTAATCGTGAACGGAACCTGGGAATCGGAATTGCGCACCAAATTTTGGCCAAGGCGATTGATGTACTCGGAAACAACCGGATCATTGATCACCTTAGACTGCGATTCCACCTGCTGCGAAATCTGTTTCCCAAGGGCAATCTGCTTCTCCAGGCTGTACCAGTTACCCATGCCTTTCGCGCAGCCGACATTGCGATTTCCGATTGCGTCGATATCATCCTTGCCGCCGTCATGCGACACCTTGCCCGAAGGTTCGATGGCCGAGGCTGCGGGAGGCGCGGCGGTCGGCGTGGTTTCCTTGCTCTTGTCCTTATCAGCACCATACGTAAATGGCGCCGCGACAAACGCCAGCAGTGTTGCCGTCAAGCCGATCGCTCGTAATCTCATAAATTCTCCATTCAACCCCGAAGGGTGCCACTGCCCTGATTATAGCCCGCGCTAGACGAAGTTCTGCTCAGGACCTATAGAGTTGGACGCACCTTTCCCTGCGTAGGGTTAGCCAGCTTATTTGATGTACCCCTCACCTACCCAGATTCCCTCTTCGCTGGCGCTAGGTTGCAAAACATTCGTCAATACGAGAACATACCCGTTTGCCCTAGTACCTCTTTTTAGATAAGGAAGATGCCATCCATGGCTAAGAGCCAGAAGTCCGCTCGGACGAAGCAAGCCGGGAGCCAGACGGAGCCCTCGAAAATTCTGCCCGCCAAAGGCAAGCTCGGGGTCATGATTCCCGGCATGGGGGCAGTCGCCACAACGTTTGTTGCCGGGATAGAGGCTGTGCGCAAGGGCCTTTCGAGCCCAATCGGTTCGCTTACTCAGATGGGAACGATCCGTCTGGGCCGCCGTACGGAGGGACGCTTCCCACAGGTGAAAGAATTCGTTCCGCTGGCGGCGCTCAATGACCTCGTTTTTACCGGCTGGGACCCCTTTGATGACGACATGTTCACCGCCGCAAAAAAAGCCGGCGTTCTCGAAAACGACCTACTCGACCAGATCAAGCCATTCCTGAGCACCGTAAAGCCTCGCCCTGCTGTGTTCGACCGCAACTACGTCAAGAAACTCGATGGCCATCACGTGAAGAAGGGCAAGAACAAGATGGATTTAGCCGAGCAGGTCCGGGCTGACATTCAGGACTTCAAGAAAACCTCAGGAGCCTCCCGGCTGGTGACGATGTGGTGCGGCTCGACGGAGGTTTTCCTGCAGCCCACCGAGGCACATCAGTCCATAAAGGCCTTTGAGAAAGCCATGCAACAGAACGACGAGGCCATTGCCCCGTCGATGATCTATGCCTACGCATCCCTGATAGAGGGTGTACCGTTCGCAAATGGGGCTCCCAACCTGACCGTTGATCTCCCAGTCATGCTTGAGCTTTCCCGCAAGAACGACGCACCAATTTGCGGAAAAGATTTTAAGACGGGCCAGACGCTCATGAAAACCATTCTGGCTCCTGGATTCAAGGCTCGACTGCTCGGACTTGCCGGATGGTTTTCGACCAACATTCTCGGAAACCGCGACGGCGAGGTGCTCGAGGATCCCGGGTCGTTCAAAACCAAGGAAGAATCAAAGCTTTCTGTTCTGGAGCACATTCTGCAGCCCGACCTGTATCCTGAGTTGTACGGCAAGTTCACTCACAAGGTCCGGATTAACTACTATCCGCCACGTGGTGATAACAAAGAAGGTTGGGATAACATCGACATTTTCGGGTGGCTCGGCTATCCGATGCAGATCAAGGTGGATTTCCTCTGCCGGGACTCAATCCTGGCTGCTCCGATCGTGCTTGATCTTGTCTTGTTCCTCGACCTGGCGAAACGCACCCCGGAACTCCAAGGCATCGGCATTCAGGAATGGCTTAGCTTTTACTTCAAGTCTCCCATGACGGTCCCGGGCCTCTACCCCGAGCACGACCTGTTCATCCAGCTCATGAAGCTGAAGAATACGTTACGTCACTTGAAGGGAGAAGAGTTAATCACCCACTTAGGACTGGAATATTACGATTGAGGATTTTCTCGATCCTGTCCTGTGCTCGCGATGACAAACTACGCGCTCAGGCGCGAGAAAATAGCGATCGAAGTGTGACCGAGCGAAACCTCTCGCCACGCGAGCAGTACCAGAGGTGCCCGGACGACATTTTCCCCGATCCGCAGAACGTGAGCCCAGCAAGTCTAACCACATCGCAGTGCTGTCCAGTGCGAATGGTTGCATGTTGACCGGCTTCCGCTCTCCCACACCTCGCGAGACGCTGCTTTGAGAACTCGGTTTCATGATGCGAATCGCTCCATCGGGGGCAGCCCCTCCATCACCCTTCCGCTTTGAAATGTAAGCAGCCCTGCTCCGAAAAACATTGGTGAGGATGGCGCTCGGTTGCTTCACGAAAGAGTCTCGATTGCTGAACTTCTGTGCGCATTTCCTGTTTCGTCAGAGCTATAATTCATCCGCGCCTTCGTTTTCCTCTTCCCCCAGGAGGCAGTATGGCTGATGTAAATTGGCAGGCGTTGTACACGGCTGCCTTGTCCGAATCTGACCCTCACCGGCTCTATGGCAAGATCGAAGCTGCCCGTCGAGCCATCCGGGAACGCCTCGACCAACTGGATGATGCTGAGAATTCCCGTGAGCGCGAACAACTGGACCGCGCTCTGCACGCCCTGTTTACTCTTAGCGCGCGACGTAGATCGGCTTAAGATGCCGGCGACGCGATTTTCTCGCCGGCACCACCTTTCTCCCGTACGACGAAGTTCCCGCTGCTAGAATCTGTTGATGTTCTATCGCTCCGATAATCGCGCGCCGGACCAGCTTCGTCCGGTCAACATTCAACCGGAGTACGTTTCGACTGCAGAGGGTTCGGTTCTGATCGAGGTGGGAAACACGCGAGTCATTTGCACCGCATCGATCGAGGAGTCTGTTCCCGTCTTCTTGCGGAACAGCGGGAAAGGATGGGTAACAGCCGAATATGGAATGCTGCCTCGCGCCACCTTGACCCGCACCACCCGTGAATCGGCGCGCGGTAGAATTGGCGGCCGCACCCATGAAATCCAGCGGCTGATCGGCCGTTCCTTGCGGGCGGTCATGGATTTAGAAAAACTCGGCGAGCGCTCCATCCTACTTGATTGCGATGTGATTCAGGCCGACGGCGGAACACGCACCGCCTCCATCACTGGTGCCTTCGTGGCTTTAAAGCTTGCCCTGTCGAAACTCGTTCAGGCTGGAACATTGAGTTCCATGCCCTTGCGCGATTCAGTCGCCGCGGTCAGCAGCGGAATTGTTGAAGGGCAGCCCTTACTCGATCTTTGTTATGAAGAAGACTCCCGCGCCGATGTAGATATGAACTTGGTGATGACCTCGGCGGGCAAATTCG
Source organism: Terriglobales bacterium (assembly GCA_035606605.1). Classification (GTDB taxonomy): domain Bacteria; phylum Acidobacteriota; class Terriglobia; order Terriglobales; family Acidobacteriaceae; genus Gp1-AA145. Next base: position 15,805 of record DATNEX010000065.1, on the reverse strand, counting down.
TCGAGGTACAAGCGACAGCGGAACATCAAGTGTTCGATGATTCGGAACTCGATGCCATGATCCAGCTGGCACGTAACGGGATCAACACCCTTCTAGAGAAGCAACAGGCGGTACTCGGAAAGCTTGAGGCGCCTTCACGGTAAATCCGCCGTGGAATATCACAATGATATGGTCTTTGCCCTTTTTCCGACCCCGTTCCGTTTTCGTAACAAAACAGCGATTTTTGTTTATAACGGCGATCATGTCATCACAATGGTTGTACTTGCAGACCGCCGGGCGCGGGACAAGGAATAGGCGTTGACCCCCTCGAGACGCTCACCCTTCTGAAGCACCGCGTCCGGCAGCATTCTCCCCTGGCCAATCGGCGATCTCTCAAATGAGACTAGGAACTCCAGCTTTAGCCGAAGTTGGTGGTTAGCCAAATGGCAATGACCAGCCAGGGATTAATTGCCGGATAGACCTATTCAAAGGCGCGAGTTCTCTGAATTTCCTAGAAAAGGAACGCACCCCACACTGTCGGGGGAATAATCTGTCCCGCAGGCAGGTCATGCAAGCAACCGACAACTTGGGTGGGGGATCCTCCGGCAACGCTAAGATTGGCCTGAGCAATCGCTTCGCCCGCCTTGCAGCCTGAAGTGGTGGAGTTCGCATCCGTTGGCCACGTGACACTCCCGTTCAGCACCGTGCCATGTTTACCTGTGCCGTTGAGGGAGAAAAAACTCCAGCTTCCGCCAACAACCGTTACCGACCCATTGAACGCAGGCTGCCCCACATAGCTGATCTGCAGCGACCAAAAGCCCTTGCCAGTGCCGGGGAAGGGCAAGAATCCTCCGGTTGGTTTAATGCCGGTCCATCCGGTAAACGTGGTGCCGCAGGTTCCAGCTTGGCCACCAAGAGTGCAGTTACGTCCCAAAAAGATTTCATAGCCGGAAACGGGGGTAAAGCTTTGCGCCGATGCGACGGCACAAAGGGCGAGGCTAGCTAACAAGGAAGTGGTAATGAGCGGAGAGCGCATGGGTTCCTCCTGGTGGAATTCGGACGGCGAAAACGGCAGAATTGTCCTCCGAGGAATAACCGGAGTCAATTAAAGAAATGTAAAGACCCAGCCACCGACCGGGAGTTTAGGTCCCATTCGCTTGGAGCTATCCCCCGGGGTGGGTCGAGGGTCCTTGGGAATCCAGCACGGGGCATAAAAAATCGGAGTCGGTGGGCATGACGCGATAGCCGGAAGTCGTTAAGACGTTCTGGATGCTTGCCTGTCCTGAACACCTGTCGGGGTGCTCGCTCGGGCGAGAGCAGTCCGAATTGCGACTCTCGCAAAAACGACCTGCGCATCGACTTGCAACGCAAGCTAGGGCTCGTTCCGAAACGCCAAGGAAGTCGCAAGAAGAAGGCCACGAAGTCTTTGGGTCTCGCGCACCCGTGCTCACGCCTCTAACCTAACACCGGTCTTTTTGGCGCATTTTGGCGTTTTGTACTCTGGCATGTCTGTGGCATTAATTCACGGGTGATGCTGTCAATCCGCCCAGACTCCGATTGGAAGCCGTTATACGAGGCAGCTCTCCAGGAAACTGACGAGAGCAAACTATCCGAACGTATCTCCATAGCCAGAAACGCGATTCTGGACAGAATCGAGGAAAGCCTCAGCAATCCTTCTCCTGCTGAGCATCAGGTCATGAACGAAGCACTCCGAAACCTACGCAGGCTGGCCGGACTGGTGACACCAAGGGTGGCCGCCTAACGCCCAGTGCTTAAGGATTTAACTTCCAGTATCCGTTGAGTGGAGCCCGCTGTACCTTCTGCTGACTTAGCAGTAGATTCAGCGCGGTCGCGACTGCTTCCTGGCGCTTCCGCAGTTGCTCTGCTAAGTCTTTTTCGCTAACCACAACGTCTCCAGTCGGAAACCGTCGATGAACGCTTTTGCCGTAAGTCGAGATTCGTTCGGCGAGTAAATGCAGTTCTTTCTGGTTTTTAAGTCTGGTACGTCTCGCTTTTGTTTCCTTCGATTCGAAGGCCCGAATACTCGCAGCGGCCATGCCCAGGGCCGAAGCGAGCAAGAGCAAGTACGAGTACGGAGAACCAGATGAGAAAAAAGTCTTGAAGGATTGCATAGCCAAAACTCTGATTGTCAGTGCGCGAACAGAGTATCAGCGGTTTGGAGAAACCACGACATTACCTGAGTCCTGTGTCAATTGGGCGAGGCCTTTCTGGCCATGTCCTTCGACCTCTTTCGCGAATCGGTGGAGAAGTTCGCGGTCGAATGGCTTGCCCTCAAGCTCGCGATAAACCCTGCGGGCGTATTCCTCGCAATCTGGTCGTAGCTCTCGCGAATTGCTGTTGTACGGCCGTTGATCACAGTCAGACGTAGTCAGGATGATGCTGAGGGTAAATGAAATACGTCCGCACGCTGGAAAAAGCCGCCCGGTGAACTTCTACGAGCTCACAACGTTCGCAAACGAACCGTATGTCCTGCACATCGGCTTGCGTCATTAAGCATGGGACGACGGTATCGTGTCCGCAAGCCTGCACGAGCGAGTCCACACCTCGTGGGGTCGCGCTTGAAACCTGCGGCCGTTATTATTCCAGAGCGGGCGCACAATGATTTTGGCGGACATGCTTTTATCGCTGATTCAAGCTTCAAGAAGGAATCCTAACAGCACGCTACGGCTCTTCCGGCATTTTGGTGCGGCAGGATTGTTCTTCTTGGCGATTCTGGACGGGACTCCCTTCCCCACTTTTGGCGGACCGGACATCCTCCTTGTTATTCTCGTGGCAACTCGTCGCAACCCTTGGTACGAATATGCTGCTGCCGCAACTGTCGGTGCGGTTCTCGGTGCCTACATCACCTTTCGCTTGGCAAGGAGAGCGGGTCAAGCTTATTTGGAGAGCACGTTTGGTCGAAGGAGAATTCCCAAGCTTCTAAAGGCGTTTGACCGGTGGGGGACGGGCGTTCTGCTGGCCTCATCTGCTATTCCAGTTCCGTTGCCGACCAGCGCATTTTTCGCTGCCGCAGGTGCCTCGAACGGATACAGCACTTCTAAGTTTGTTAGCGCTGTAGCGGTTGCTCGCGCACTGCGCTACTCAGTAATAGGAATCATCGCGCACCTGTACGGACGACGCATGATTCGGGTGCTGAGGCACCCCACACAATATTGGGGATGGCTCCTTGTTTTCGGCGGACTCTTCGTTGCACTCATCATCGCGGGAGTCGTCCTAAATAGGCGCATTGCCGTAGCGAGTTCATAACACTGGCGAGGACATCATGCGCCCCCACCGGAAGCCCGGTTTCCATCAAGCCTGGCTTGGTTTTCCGATACTGCGCCACGTTTTGTATCCCATCGCCGCCAGGGCGCGAGCGGCGTATTGCTGGGTTCATGGCGTCTACCCGCAATACCTCACGAGCCTATTTGTCTGGCAACAGTGATGTGGCGAGGTCATAATTCAGACGGGATTGGTAGCTTTATTTTGAGGTCGATGGGCGAGATTGTGCGTTCCTTGGCAAATCTCCCATCTCATATTTTCGATGTTCTGCAGGGCCTACGTCTCAATTTTCCCTTCTCGGGATTGCGAAAGCTCTGGTCGGCAACAGACGCCGAAATCGTGCCACAGGCGGAACCACGGACTCTGGGCCAGCATCTCGTCATGTCTCCGGTTTGCAGCAGACACATCGCTTGCGCTGAGCGGCCTGATATCCGGTGCTTCGAACATCTCCTCAAGCTGCTGGATTTCGTCAATGATGCGCTCGACATCCATAAGCACACAGTATAGCCAAACCCTGCTTGCAGCCCATCACGAACGTTGCACCTCCCGACCAGGGACCTGTTTACTACCGATTCGTCGTTCTTGACGACGTTGTGGTTGGTGCTTTGCAAGCTTGGCAAGATTACCGAGTGGGAAGTCGAGCCCTGCGAAGCAGGATCCGCGTTCGTCCTTGCTCCTGATGCAAGCCGGGACCAGAAGTCAGGGTGTGCTAAACTCAAGCTACTCACAAGGAGGCAGACCATGAAATATCAAGACGAACTCGCCAATCAGTCCTCCTTTCACGCGCTGCAGTAGCGTCGTAAGGGATTCCCCTCCGAAAAACGCGTACAACGCGGTCTCAGGGTCGTACATGGATGCAAGGAGCTTATAGAAAAGCTCGGTCGCAATGACCTCTGTCCTTGCGGCTCAGGCCGCCGCTTTCAAGAAGTTCTGCATGCGGTCGGGCAATTACGACGGTAGCCGCCGCAACTACTTCTTTCCGCGAATGAAACAACGAACTGGCAACCGGGCAACTGCCCGCGGTGCGCATGGGTGTGTCTATGTACTTGAGATTTGTAGTTGCCGCAAGGCCGCCATGCATGTCATTCGGCTTCTGAATGAGGGCATCGAACTGATGCGATCGGACACGATCACATTGCCGCGTCCAGAGAAAGACTTGCTGATTACAATTCGTACCGGGAAATACGGTTCGCTCGACCTCGTGCTCGACTTGGCGAACAGGTTGTTTGCTGAACTGGAGAAGGCCGAAACGGGAAGCCGATTGCCGGAGAAGGTTGACAAAGCCCGAATCTCGACAGTCGTAAGCCGCACCTATTTGTCGTTTTGGAACCGCTCCGGAGTAGGGCACTCCTGACGAATCAGGGAGGCAGCTTTCGTGGCACGTGGGGAGGCAATTTGCACCTTGCGCTTGGTATGTTGCTTCGCCAATGCGGGCGCAAACCAGGATCCAACGATCACTGGACAGATGTTGGAACTGGTGTGCTACCATCGCTTTGCGATCGTTTTCGCGGGAGTAGTTCAGCGGTAGAACGCCAGCTTCCCAAGCTGGATGTCGCCGGTTCGATCCCGGTCTCCCGCTCCATCCTTCCAATCACTTAGCGAGTGGCTCATCCGGCTTGTGTGCTCAGAACGTTTCCCCTCCGCCTGTGTGCCGCAGGTCTGCCCGCATTTTTGCATAGCTCATGTCCTCAGAATTAATCCCCGCCTGGGACTGAACAATCTGCCCATCGCCAGCAAACCACCTCTACAATTCTGATTCAGGAATTGAAAACTGCGTAAAACCGCACTTCGGACAAACCAACACCTGCTGAAAGACCCAGACAATGGTTCTAGTCATCCTTCATAGCCGGGCCAAGCGAATGTTCATTTCAGCGGGAAACGTTCGAGATTGCGGGAACTCACACCGGAGACAGCTTATACAGGCTTCCAAGAACACTCCTGACATGGAAATCCAGTCGACGCTTGCGCTTCAGCCTGACTGGTAGATCTGACAGCTGACGGTACTGCGGACCAGATGGGACCATCTTTATGCTCACATACTGAAGACTCCATCAAGTCCTCGCAGGCAACTTTGGTCGCAGCCTGCAAACCCCAACCAAGCCGAAAAACTGGACAAACAAAAATTAGAAGGAGAATACGATCATGTCTGCTAAAGATCCAAAAGAGGTTTTTGTCATGCTCCTTAGTAACGCACGTAATCACACGGAGCGAAGCATTAAAGCATATGAAATCATCGGGCAAGCGGCCGAGAATCCAGATGTAAAGGAGGCTTTGAAAGCGCGCGAGTTTATCGCCGAAGAGAATCTGAGAGCACTTGACGAGTGCTTTGAGATGATTGGAGCAAAACCGGTCCAGCTCAGTGGGAAATTGCAGGAAGTGTTCATGGAGGATTTCAAAAGAGAACTTGCTGAGATCCAGTCACCCGCGGCGCGGCATCTGTACATTCTTGCCAAAGCCACTCATCTCGCGCATTTGCGGTTTGCAGAGTACGCTGCTTTGATCATTGCCGCAGACGCAACTGAGAATTATGGTGTTGGCGTTCTCTTGGAGAGTGTACTTTCCGACAAGCTGGCATTTCTTGAGCGCGATCGCCGACTGGTTCGTCACCTCGCGGCAGGACGGGTTAAGGAGCGTCTGGCCGAGCGCCTCGCTGCATAGATTTGCTTGAACAGCGGCTCGGCGGGCCAGGACTCCACCGCCGAGCCTTTCCAGGTTCTTCCTTCGGCACACCTGATCGCGCATTTCGTCCAACAGCGCTCCGGAATGAAACTGAACCATCCTGAGGTCTGCCGCAAAATCGAACGGAGCACAGCGGACATTCGGGATCTCAAGTCGCTCTAGAAGTACCTCCAGAGCCCCTGAAATAGGCCGACGCACCTTCTCCCCCATAGGGCCTGGGCCGGGGTCAAAGGAACGATACAGAGATTTTATCGTCAGGCGATCGGCTTGGCTGAAAGCCATGCGGCGGCGATCAAACAGACTGTAATCACGGCGGAGAAAACGATGGGGATAGTGAAGGCGAATCGACAACTCAAGGCAGTGATCGCTACGAAGCAAACGACGAGGTTCCACGCAATACCGCGTACGCGTACCAGGGTCTCTGCCGGCAGGCGGCTCAGTTGCCACGCCAAAACTCCCGTGAACACAAGGAACACCGAGAGAAAGAATCCGAACGCGCTGAAGAAGTCCCAATATGTACGATTGAAACCAAGCGCGTCAAAATGAACGGATCGCATTAAGGCAAGAACCGCGTCAGCTCCCCACTCCGGGTTGTTCTGGCGAAAGCCAAATGTATGTCCAGCGGCGAAAAGCATCAGAAGCACCGCAGCGATTCGATAAAAAAGAGAAGCACGCATCTCTTGCCTCCGGAAATAACGGCGGCAGTGTACCACTGACCCTCATTGACAGTCGGCGAGGCGCCCTGGGGATGGCCTCAAAGAGCGTTGTAGATAAAGAGATGTTGTGTCCACTGATGATGGCGTCTTCCACGGATTTTCGGCCCTCATATATCGCGCATTTTGTAACAAATTAGCTCGAAATGTATATAATTCTGCGCGAACATCGCCGGGGAGAAGGACGATCTATGCCTGTAAAGCAGGGCAGCCTTGAACTATTGCAGCATCCCGCGTCCAAAGAACTCCTGAAATCAAGAATTCCAGCGCGTTTAGCCTACGTTTGGACTGACGGTTCTCCAAGAGTCGTTCCGATTTGGTTTCATTGGGATGGGCGAGAGTTTGTGCTAGGGTCACCGTCCAAAGCGCCGAAACTGAAAGCTCTGTCCAGGAATCCGAAGGTGGCGCTCACGATCGATGACAACAATTTTCCGCACAAGGTACTGCTAGTACGCGGCACTGCTCGTTTGCAATCAATGAACGGAATCGTTCCTGAATATGCCTTCGCTGCGGAGCGGTATTTCGGAGAAGAGGGAGGGAAAGCTTGGGTCGCGCAGCTTACTTCCATGATTCAGGAGATGGTGCGCATCGCGATCACGCCAGAATGGGTTGGTCTCCTCGATTTCCAGACGCGCTTCCCAAGTGCCCTGCCGCTTTAAAGTCGATCTAATTGAAGGATTTGGCCGTCGGTTAGAATGTTCTCTCAACGATTCCCTCGCGTTCAGCGGAATACTAGCGACCTCAGCTCCCGACACTCTGCTTGTAGGCTTCGTCCATTTTGCACCCTGACAATTGCAGAGGTGTGGTCATGTTCTCAATCGCGTCATTCATCAGATCGTCGTGCTTCCAGTTCCCCTGCAAAGTGCGCGACATCTCCCGCTGAGAATCCGCTGCACCCGGTCCCTTCAGTTCTTGTCCGTTGGTTCCTTGTTGCAGGACGGGTATGCGGTTCGAGGGAGCATTGTATATATTGACCATAGCTTCTTGGGGTACCGCTCTCCTATGGCTCTCGTTATCCGGCGATCCAAGATTCATGGCGATGGTGTTTACACCACCACGCCAATCAGCAGGAAGCACATTGTTGTCGAGTACACGGGGCCGCGCCTGACCAACGACCAAGCCGATGCCATCTACGACCGCTCCCCGCGCACCTATTTGTTCGGCTTGACCGACGGTGACCACGTAATTGACGGTGACAATATTGCCGCTTTCATAAACCATTCCTGTGGTCCAAATTGCGAAGCTGACGAAATCGATGGTCGTGTGTTCATCCGCGCCATTCGCAACATCGCGGTCGGAGAAGAACTCTCGTACGATTACAACCTATACGACGGCGACCCGGATGATCCGGCTGACTGCTATTGCCGGGCACGCCACTGCCGGGGGACTCTTTACGCGGACCGAAAGCGAGCCCGTCCTTCTTCATCGAGTAAACCCATCAAGAAGAAGTCTCGCCGCTAGTCTTCAGACTAGAATGCTCCAACCCGCGTTCCGGTGCTTTCCGTTCGAAAAGGCCCGGAGTAGATTCCCTCATGCTTTTCGAAGCAGCGTTGGAAACCTGATCTTACGCGATCTTCGGCTCGCGAGTTTCTGGCGTTTTTAAGGGAATGGCTTCGTGTGTCTCGGTTGCTGGCACCCGAGCATCTAGGGCCGCGCTAAGGAATGCCTCGGCCCAATTTTGCACGCTGTAGGTACGGACAATGTCGCGCAGCAAACGCATGCGGGAACGCTTTTCTTCGACGGGCATGACACAAGCTTTGTGGATCGCCTCAGCGATACCCGCTAGATCGTTGGGGTTCACGACCAAAGCACCGTGCTGCAGTTCTGCACTGGCTCCCGCAAATTCGCTGATTACCACGACACCCAATTCGTCGACCTGGGCAGCGCAGAATTCTTTTGCCACCAAATTCATTCCATCTTTCAGCGACGTCACGAGCGCAATATCCGCCGCCCGGTAGTACGTGAGCAACTGCTTCCGCGTAAGATTCCGGTGCATGTAGTGGATTGGAACCCAACCGCCTTCGGTAAACTCACCGTTAATCTGACTCACCAACAGTTCGACTTCGCGTCTCAGTTCTTTGTAGTTGGGAATCTCTTCGCGGCTCGGGACCACCACCTGCAACATCGTCACCCGATGCCGCAGTTCGGGATACCGTCGCAGCAAAATGCGAAAGGCCCGAAGCCGTTCAGGAATTCCCTTGGTGTAGTCGAGCCGATCCACTCCCAGCACAAGAAACTTGTTCGCCAGTTCGTGCCGAAACTGCCGCGACAACTCTTCCACGTCGCGACTCGCAGCGTGGTTCGCGAATTCTTCAAACGCAATGCTGATGGGGAACGTTCCCACGCGGGTCTGGTGGGAATCGAGCGAGACTGAGCTGAACTGATTTTCTCGAACCGAATGCGCCTCAGGAACGATTCGCTCTAAACAGCTCACAAAATTCCAGCGATCGCGGTCCGTCTGGAAGCCGAGCATGTCATACTGCAACAAAGATTTCAGGATTGTCTTGCGCCAGGGTAGCTTCTCAAAAATGTCCGGCGCCGGAAATGGAATGTGAAGAAAGAAGCCAGCAGGTGTGGTGTTACCCACCTCGCGCAGATACCGCCCCATCAGCATCAGGTGATAATCGTGTGCCCAGATCACGTCTTTGCCGTTAGTCACGTCGACCGTGGCCTGGGCAAAACGTCGATTGACCCGCTGATATACCTCCCAGTATTCGGGATCGAAGTTGCAGCGGGAAGGCATGTCGTGGAACAAGGGCCAAATGATCTCGTTGGCAAACCCGGAATAGAACTTCGAGATTTCGTCGCGCGAGAGGGCGACCGGCTTAAAGCCGTAAGAACGCCCGCGCGCTGCCTTCTTTAATAACTCATTTGCATTAGGGGAATCGGCGGCTCCGGCCCACCCTACCCAGGAGCCGTGGGTAAAACGCCAAATGCTGTCAAGCGCCGTAGCCAGTCCGCCCGCGCTGCGGGACAACCGTGGCCCCCCGCCTCGGTGTTTGATCTCCACCGGCAGGCGGTTTGAGACGACGATGAGTCTTCCTTCCAGCTTCATCGTTGCGGTCCACAGGCTTGAAGCCAATCTCGCAAGAAATGCAGAAGTTCCTCGGGAGGCCGCAGCCAGACATCAGCAATCGTGGGACGGAGTTCAGGCCGAACCAGAACTGCAAGTCCCCGTCCTTTGATGGCGCGAAAGGCATTTTCGTCAGTACGGTCATCCCCAAGGTACGCAGGTGCAACATTTCGGCCCGCTTCGCCCAGAATGGTGAGAACTGCGTCCCCTTTGTTCTTTCCCGGGGCGCGAAGTTCCAATCCACCGTCAAACGACAGGAGTTCCAGGCCATGTTCTTGAACCAGGGGCTGGCCGATTTGGCGAACCTCGATTTCGGTGGCGCGTTGATCAGCGGGCGTCAGCCCGCGCCAATGTACGGCAATGCTTCCTGGCTTCGTCTCGATGCGGTCCCTGAGTCCATTGCCAACGAACGCGCGGCGTGCGGCCTGCAGGGCAAGACGGTGCTGAACCCCCGGCGCATCCACCTCGTACCTGCCATCGGCAAACAATCGCTCCGCCCCATGGCTTCCCCAAATCTCCGGCTGGGGATGGATTCCGCTCAGGAGTAGCAACTCGCGCGCGGAACGTCCGCTGATCAGAACCACCCGCGTGTTCGCTGCCATGATTTTCGAGATCAATTCCGGGATATCGCGATAGGGAAAGGCTCGCGTCCGGTCAGGCGTGAACGGAGCTAGAGTCCCGTCGTAATCGAGCAAGAGTAGGCGCGCAGACGCCCCACGTAATCGCGCGAAAAACGGCACACAAATTTCGTATTGTTCGGCGACTCTCATGGCGCGACTTCAGCTTGCGAAGAAAAACGGGACCACCCTTGAAGCATGGGACGTTGCAGCGCCAGCGACGAGGCAGTGGAATACCGGTACGCGCTGCAATTGATCCGGCGTAGCCCCAAGCCTTAACGCCAAATCACGGGACGAGTCTAGCATGGGCATCCAACTCAGATGCAGCTGGAAGTACATGCGTTGGTTGGAGCTTTGAATGCAGATAGTTGCTTTGTTTTAGGTCCAGCGGAACCAACGCAACGCTAGAAGAAACGACACCGCACCCCAAGCGACTAGCACGGAGATTCGTCCGGTTTGCGAGACCAGACTTGAGCCTTCAAGAATCGTTGCCCGCAGGGCGTCGTTCAGCGCGGTCAAAGGCAGCAGCTTAATGAACGTCTGCACCGTAGCCGGGAAGCGTTCATAAGAAAAGAACACACCCGAAAGAATCCACATCGGCATCATCACGATGTTAATCAGCCCACTGACGCTCTCGATCTTTTGCGCGCGGCTGGCGGTCAGAAGGCCGAGACCTCCGAACGAGATCGCCCCAAGTGCCCCCAGCAGAATGATGGTCGAAAAAGACCCAAGCACCCGCATGTGGAACATCAGGATTCCGAACCCAAGGAGCAGGGCGACTTCGATGACCATGAGGATCAATCGACTGCTAGCGAGTGCCATCAGAAAATCCGAACGCCGCATGGGTGTGGCCACAAAGCGCTTGAGGAGCTTGCGCTGCCGCATGTCCACCAGTGCAAACCCTATTCCCCACATGCCCGAGTTCATCAAGTTCATACCCAGCAGGCCTGGGATAAGGAAGTCGATGTAGCGTGAGCCGGGCTCTGAAGAGACGATCACACTTGTAGTCAACACATCTTTGCGGCCCGCCGCGGTCTCTAATGCATCATCCACCTCAATGTGAGATTGAACGCTCTCCGGACGAGCAGGATCGTAATGGTACTGAACCTTATCGGAAGCAATGGGCTCGACGATCAGATCGTACTTGCCAAGACGAAGCCCCTTGGCTGCCTGAAAATCGTCCACAATCTCTGCCCGGATTGCGTGCTTCTGCGGTGAACTTTGTACAAGTTCCAGAATGTGAGCGGCATTCGGACCGGCCAGAATTGCTATGGTGGTTCGGTCTGCGGGCTTGTTGCGGAACGCAAAGCCCAAGCCGAGTGCGAGCAGCAAAGGAAACACAAACACCCAGAACACGACTTCTTTTTCGCGCTTCAGCTCCAGCATGCGCGCGCCAAGCAAATGCCGGAATCCCGACCAGCGTCCATTCCGGGGAGCAAGCATGGGTTTCTGACTCTCATGCCGCGATGGTGTTTGCTGCGCTACCGTCATGACTTTCTCAAAAGGACCTAGTCTTCTCTCAAATGTCTCCCTGTCAAATTCACAAACACATCTTCCAGGCTGGCTTGACGCGTGTTCAGCCTTTCCAACTGGGCCGACCGCTGATCAACTTGCTCCAGGAGCGCAGGAATCGTGCGGTGGGGCTCGCGCACACTAAGGCAAATCACGCCATCCTCATTACGCGCGGAATCCACGCTCGGCAGCGACTGCCACGCGGCCGCATCTCCCAGTCCGTTTCCCGACAACGCGAACTCGACCACATGATGTCCACCCAGTCTCTCAATCAGATCCGCCGGCGAGCCTTCGGCAATCACTTGACCGTGATCAACAATCGCCAGGCGATCACACAGTCGTTCCGCCTCATCCATGTAGTGGGTCGTTAGCAACACGGTACCGCCATCATGTTGGAAGGCGCGGATGATGTCCCAAAGCTGGCGTCGACTTTGCGGGTCGAGACCGGTGGTGGGCTCGTCGAGAAACAACACCCGCGGCGACGCAACCAGCGCTGTAGCAACCGCGAGCCTCTGTTTCTGTCCGCCGGAAAGGTTCCCGACCAGGGCCTCAGATTTCTCGTTCAACTGCAACGCGCTGAGCACTTCATGCGTACTTCGCGGCTGTGTGTAAAAGCTGGCAAACAGTTCAATCGTCTCGCGAACCGTCAGCTTCTCCGAAAGTCGCGTCTCCTGTAACGAAATACCAATGTCCTCGCGCAGTTCTCGCGAATGCGTCTTCCAGCTCCGTCCTAGAATCGAGACTTCCCCAGAAGTTGGCTCTAGCAGCCCCTCAAGAATCTCGATGGTTGTTGTCTTCCCTGCACCATTTGGCCCGAGCAAGCCAAAGCACTCCCCAGGCTCTATGAGCAGGCTTAACCCGCGAACCGCCTCGACTTTCCCGTCGTACGTTTTGCGCAGATCGCGGCACTCGACGGCGGCAGTCATCGCTGTATTTTACCGGAGTTCCGAATAGGTCGCGCGAACTCAGGAATCCCCAAGAGGAACTTTGCGGTAAATTGGCGACCGCTCACTTCGTCTCGATAGTGAAAGAACGAGGGTATGTTTCATTCGAGCGTCGGCAAAGGTTCGGGTCAAGAAGAGATCTCTGGTCAGTGGGGGGCCCCCTGCTTCTTTATCCCTGTGGAAATCTTCCTAATCGCCAGGTAATCTATATTTCGCATGTTGCACGCCCTGCGCGGCTTCACTTGAACGTTCACTCCTGAGCACCGTGTGTGTCCACCCAGCTCAACCTACCCAGGAGAACAAAGATGCCGCGTAATTTGCCTTCGCTTTCAATTGTCTTGGTGCTGATTTCCCCGGCCCTCTTAGCCCAGTCGTCCCGTTCTTTCACATTTCACTATGCGTTTGCGGTCAAGAATGTGCCGGAAGGACAGAAAGTTCGCGTGTGGTTCCCTGCTGCACACTCCGACGATTTCCAGGACATCAAAGTCATGTCCGCTAAGGGCGACTTGCCGCTGAAGCGCACCAGGGAGTCGCGTTTTGGAAATGAGATCTATTACGCGGAAACCTCAAATGCGAAGCCCAGGGACCTGCATTTCTCGGTAGATTACCAAGTGGTTCGTCGGGAGCACCTTACGCTTGGGGTGAGCCGGCCGCGTCTTCAAGACGCCACTTTAAGCAAGAAGGAGTACCAGCGAGACCTCGCCCCCGACAAATTGGTTCCGATTACCGGAATTCCCGCCGAGCTCGCGGTGAAGGTTACCGGCGGTAGAACCTTCGCACGCGATAAAGCCCGCGCCATTTATGACTACGTCTTCGAGAACATGCGTTACGACAAGACCGGCACTGGCTGGGGGAAGGGTGATGTGCTCTATGCCTGCGACGCAAAAAAGGGTAATTGCACGGATTTTCACTCCCTCTTTATTGCCATGGCCCGTTCGCAAGGTATCCCGTCGCGCTTCGAAATCGGCTTCCCCCTTCCCACCGACCGGCACACCGCTGATATTGCCGGCTATCACTGCTGGGCCGAATTCTTCGATCCCCAAATCGGATGGATTCCCGTCGATATCTCCGAAGCCTGGAAGCATCCGGTGAAGCAGGACTACTTCTTCGGCGCCCATGACGCCGAGCGTATTCAGTTCACCATTGGACGCGATTTGAGGCTCAGTCCACCTCAGGCCGGCGAGCCTCTGAACTACTTTATCTACCCCTATGTTGAGGTTGGAGACCAGCCGTATCCCAATGTTTCGAACGAGTTTTCCTTTGCGGATGCACCAGGAGCTCAGCCGCCTGCCCTAACACCTTAAAGGAACACTTGAGCGCAAAAAGCGCGAACCTCGTGACCCCGGGTACAACTACTCTCGATCAATTGTGAATCGAATGTTAGAATTGGGTTGTTTATTGGTTAATCACCAGCCTTCTACTCCCGGCGCAGCAGCCAAACGTCGAGCCTATGTCCAACGGATTTCATACTCCGGCGGTGGTTTCTTTGTTTGAAAAGCAATCGCGGCTCGTGTTTCAGCGCATGGCCCGGCAAGTCGGGAAGCTGCTCAAATCCGCGAGCGCGGACAATGTGCACAAGTTTCGTACTCACAGCCGCAGGGTCGAGGCATTGGTTTCGGAACTTGCACCCCAAAATGGCAACCAGAAAAAGTTGCTCAAGCTCCTCTCTAAATTGCGCAAGAAAGCCGGGAGAGTGCGGGATCTCGATGTGCAAATTGCATTTCTGAAACAGCTGAAGGTCCCCGATCGCCAACGTCATCGTGCCCAGTTGCTCGAGTGGCTTGATTCGGAACAGTCGCGCCGCAAGAAAAAGCTCGAGAAGACCCTGGATGCCAAAACCGTCGACGCACTCCGCAAGCGCCTGCGTCGCGTCCAAAGCGAAATCAAGCTCGACGGGATCGACCCCCTAAAGATCGCACACACGCGGCTGCCTAATCTTGGCACAATTCCCTTAAGCGAGAAGGTGCTCCATACCTATCGGGTTGAAGCCAAAAAAGCCCGTTATCTCGCGGAGCTCGCGCCCGAATCGCTGGAACGCTTGCAGTTCCTCGAGGAACTCAAGAAGGCACAGGATGCGATTGGCGAATGGCACGACGTCATGAAGCTGAAAGACCGGGCCGAGCAATGGTTTGGCGGCGTCAGCGATTCATCCTTGGTATCGGTACTGCAAAACATCGGACGCGCCAAGTTCCGGCGCGCCACCAGTGCGCTGGTGACCGCCATTACGATGATCTCCAAAGCCCAGAAGGCCCCAGAACCCATCTCTCCTCGGAAGTCCCCAGCCTCAGCACCCGAGATGCAACAAGACGCCGTGGCTTGACTCTCGGAAATTTTCTTCATCGCCGACGAAGGCCCGATCACCCAATCGAACGATTCTCGATACACTGTTCGTGAATGCCGACTTTTGCCGCCGTTGACATCGGATCGAATTCCGTGCGCCTAAAGATCTCCCGGCTGACCGCTCACCGCTTGGTCGAAATTCATGAAGATCGCGAAGTTACTCGTCTCGGCGAATCTGTCTTCCGCAACGGTTTTCTATCACCGGAGGCGATCGCGCTTACGGTGAAAGTCCTCCGCCGCTTTCACCGCGCTTGCCAGCGTTACGGCGCCGATTCGGTTCGGGTGGTCGCTACCAGCGCCCTGCGCGATGCCCGCAACTCCCGTGCTTTTCTCGAGTGGGTACGGTCGGCGACCGGCTGGAGAGTCGAAATCATCTCAGGATTGGAAGAAGCGCGCCTGATTCACCTTGGCCTGACCTATGCTCCGCGAATGAATTCCTCTCCGGTGCTGATGATGGACCTCGGAGGTGGCAGCTGCGAGCTGACCCTCTCGCGCAAAGGACACATCGAGGAAACGGTCAGTCTGCCACTCGGCGCCGTGCGCCTGACCAATGATTTCGTGCATCATGATCCGCCGCGCAAATCCGAGATAGGGCAACTGCGCGGTTTGATCGCTCGCGAAGTCGGGCGCATTGCTCCGCGTATCATCCACGCAAAACCGAAGGTT
>DATNEX010000052.1:0-4528 GCA_035606605.1 Terriglobales bacterium | reverse complement strand
TTCGCCAGACCTGCCGCCAGCAGATTCTGATACCAGCCGGCAATGCGTTCGACCATCCCCCGTTCGAGCCGCGCCCCATCGTAATGAAACTCTAGCCCCACTCGCGGCCCCCGCCGCACCACCACCAGACGCAGTTTGAAGTGCTCGGCGATGATTTGCAGGCGGTCGAGCTGGAACTGCGCTTCGCCTGCTTGTTCTGTTTCCCCAAGGTCATAATAAGAGAAACTGGCTCCGTCGTGATCCACTGTGTCCAGCGGCAGAAATTCCTGGATCCCGATTGCCTCTTGCAACGACTCGGAGGTTCGCCGACAAACGTCCGCGAAACTGAAATGCGATTCCACGGGGATGCTCACCGGAAGCATGCGAGCAAAGGAGCCCACGGCGTTCTCCAGTTCCTCGAATTCTCGTCCTGGAGCCTCGACATGCAGTACCACGCTATTTTGCTGAGAAACGCGGGCCACAACTGCGGCCCATGCCGAGAGAAGTAGATTCGGTGCGGAGGCGCGGAGAACCTTTCCCGCGCTGTTCGCGTCCAACTCGACGCAAACTTGATCCGGCGTAAAAACCGCACCGGCTTGCTTTTCCCCAGGAAGAAGGATCGGGGAAATTGCAGCCCCTAT
Organism: Terriglobales bacterium; assembly: GCA_035606605.1. GTDB lineage: Bacteria > Acidobacteriota > Terriglobia > Terriglobales > Acidobacteriaceae > Gp1-AA145. The sequence continues at coordinate 3,908 of DATNEX010000052.1, read as the reverse complement.
CTTCTCCCAAAACGCTCGCGCCTTGCGTGCGTCATCCTCTTCCGACTCGAGCAGATCGAGCTGCCATTGCGCAAACTGGACATATCGGAAGGGGTCTGGTAAATCCGATTGGCCCGAGTACAGGGCGCACAACTCGCGGAAGATGGCGGGTAGAGAGTGAGCGTCGGCACAAAGGCTACTAAAGCTTAGAACCAGCGAATATGTTAACGGCTCTTCTCGAACTAAGAACGCGCGTACGACGGTTGAGTGCTCGGCATCTGCAGCAACTTGCTTCTCTCTCGCGAGAAGCAAGTCGATCTCGATTCCACGCTCTGCCTTGCTTCTGTCCGCAAGGTCGATCTCTTCCCAAGTCGGTTCTTGCGATTCAAGAACCACCTGGAATGGAAACTTCATCCCAGGTTGGCGGCGAAACACGGTACGCAGACTCTCGTGTCGCGAGACAATTTGGCACAGTGAGGCCCGCATCCGGTCGACATCGACTTTGCCGTGAATTGAGATTCGGCAAAGAGCTCTCGAGTCGGCATGGAGAACCTCACTCGTGAGTTTCCAGCCAAGCTTCTGTTGCGGTGAGAGCCAAAATCCTGTGGCTTGTTCGGACATCCCCGAAAGCTCCTTCGACGCTGCAAAGTCTAAGCGTACATCATGCGTTTTGGCCCGGGGGGGATCGGACCGGTTGTGGATTACTGCAAAGACACGCGGTCGAGATCGGCTCCGTGAACCAGGTCCCCAAGGGCCACTACGATCTTACGGGGTCCGACAAACGGGTCGCGTGCGTGTGCCGTGATCATATTGTCGAGGGTGACCATGTCGCCCTCGCGCCATTGGAATCGTACGGCATTCTTCTCATATAGCTCTCCGACGTGGTCCATGACGGAATCTTCGATGGGCGAACCGTCGCCATAATAAACGTGCCGCGGCAAATCCTCGCTTTTGAAGATCGAGAGCAACGACTGACGGGTTTCCGGATCGAGGCAGTGGACGTGGTGGAGCTGAACTTGATTGAAGAATGACATCTCTCCGGTGACCGGATGACGCAGAACGCCGCGGCATTTCTGTTTCACTCGGAGGCTGTCTTTTCCATACCACTCGGCAATGAATCCCTGCTTGTGGCAGGCGTCTTCCGCCACCGCTCGCTCTTCGGTCTGGAAAAAACGCTGCCAACTGACGTCCAGCCCGTCGGAGAAATTGCGGACGTACATCAATCCCAGCTTCTCGAATCTGTCCCGCACTGCGGGATCCAGCTGTTGGTAGACCTTGCGACAGTCCACCACCGGAGAGCAGCCGCCCTCCTTGGCCGCGATGACGCAGAAGAAACTGATGCGCGTCGGCCAGGCGTTCATGTGTGAGCTCTCATTGTGATAAAGGATGGCTTTATCCGCGGGATAGGGCGTGGAGGTGTAGATCTTTCCGGCGACGCCTTCGCGGGGCAAGTCCCCATACTCGGAATAGATCTCTTTGTAGATGGCGGCAGCGACCCGCTCGAAATCTTCAGGCGTCGAAAGTCCGAAGCCCCGGAATAGCACGCCGCCGTGCTTGTGCAGCTTCGAGTTGACGTAATCCCGATGGTTACTCGCCCATTCGGCTAGATCCACCTGATCCGCGGCAGGTTCCATGACTAAGGGCAAAAGTTCACTCTCGCTGAGCTGGGCCTCGCGCACTGGATTGAACTGCGAAAGGTCCACGGCCTTACGCCGGATCGCGCCCAGTGATTTCTTGACAGTCGCTGTGTTTTCCACGATTTCTATCTCCCCCGAGGTTTGCCGTACCTCACCGGACACACCTGCCCGGTGGATGATTATGCCATTTAATTCTGCATTTCTGGTGCCAGCCAGCGTTAATCCAGGCACTGTTGGTGATTACCGCTAAGACCAGAAAGCCTTGCTGATACAACGACTTACGGTGCAATTGGCGAGCCATGCCGAGTATAGGCAATCTAAAAGGTGAAAACAATTGCACACTTGCTTGTGTTTGGGTGTTTCTATGGACACAGAATGTCACCGGGTATAGGGCGAATACACCCTGATTCGCCGAGGTGATCCAGCCTATTGCTTTTGCGATTCAGAACCTCCGAATTGGATAGATTTTGGTTGAGCGGTCCCCAGCTTTTTCCGCTGGGCGTGTTTGCGTTCCTGCTTCTCCGTTTCGAGTCGCTGCTTCTCTTGGGCACTGTGGATCTGCAATTCGCTGATACGCCTCTCGGGATGGGAAAGGGCGTTGCGCAAGATGGTCTCAAACCCTGTCGCCATGCGAATGATGGTGCCGCGGTCAAACAGTTCGGTGCTATACACCCAGTCCTGAAATGCCCCAGCCGGGCTTTCCCGGATGAACACGGCGACATCGAATTTTGAACGGGTGATGGGCACCGGCAAGCCACGCATCTGAACCTCGGCTAGTTCACGCCGTTGCGGTGGCGTGTTCTGCATGACGAAAAGTGCCTGCACGATCGGATTGTGGCTCAGGCTGCGTTCGGGGCGAAGGTCTTCGACCAGTTTATCGAAGGGGATCTCCTGATGTGCATAGGCTCCTAGAGCGGCTTCACGGACCCGCGAGACCAGTTCGCGGAATGTTGGATCCCCCGATATGTCAGTGTGCAAAGGCAGAAGATTTATAAAAAAGCCGATCATTCGTTCCGTTTCTGGCGTCGTGCGGTTCGCGATGTCGGTTCCGAGGACGATGTGCTGCTCTCCGGAATAGCGCGACAGCAACGCATTATAGGCGGCAAACAGCACCATGAATAAAGTTGCGCCTTCCTTCTGGCTGAACTCCTTCGCGGCGGAAGCGACTTCGGCTGCTAACGGTATCGCCTCATGGGCTCCCAGGAATGTGCGAACATCCGGTCTTGGGCGGTCAGCCGGAAGCTCTAGCAACCGCGGCGCGCCCTTCAGGTGCTCGCGCCAATAGTCCAGCTGTTGTTCAAGCAATCCTCCCTGCAGATAGGCTCTCTGCCACGCGGCGTAGTCTGCGTACTGGAGTGCAAGTTCGGGCAACGGCGACGGACGACCCTGAGTGAATGCTTCGTACAGCGCTTCAAGCTCCTGGAAAAATATGGAAGCCGACCAGGCGTCGCTCACAATATGGTGCATGGTCAGCAGCAAGATGTGTTCATCGGCTCCCAGCTTTAGAATTCTTGCGCGCACCAGGGGCCCGGTGGACAGGTTGAACGGGGTTTGTTCCTCTCGGATCGCAAACTCTCTTGCGCTCGATTCTCTTTCCGGCTCCGCGAATTCTGTCAGGTTAATGATCGGAACATCCAACTGAGAGGATGCGGAAATCACCTGCACAGGTTCGCCATTGTTGCCGGTGGCAAACGTGGTGCGCAAGGACTCGTGCCTCCGCACAATCTCATTGAGGGCCCGCGTCAACGACGGAATATCGAGCAAGCCTTTGAGCTGAAACGCGCGTGGAATGTTGTACAGCGGATTGTCGGGCTCGATTCGGTCCAGGACCCACAGTCTCTGCTGGGCGAAAGACAGCGGCAAAGGCTCTTCGCGCGAGACCCGCTTAAGCGCTAGAACCTCGCCTTGCTCGATGCCTGCGATTTTTTGTGCTTCCCTCGCTAATGCTGAGATGGTGGCATGCTCAAACAGGGTTCTCAACGGCAACTCGACCGAGAGCCCTCGCCGAATCCTGGACACAACCTGGGTAGCCATGAGAGAGTGGCCGCCAAGGTCGAAGAAGTTGTCGTCGATGCTGATGCTGGGGAGGTCGCGGCGCAGTACCTCAGCCCAGATCTCGGCGATCTTCTGTTCGGTCTCATTCCGCGGGGCGATGGAAGTGCGTTGTGCCGCCAGTGGTTCGGGCAACGCTTGCCGATCGATCTTCCCATTGGGGGTCAGGGGAAACTTTGCCAGCACCGCGATCGCCTGCGGCACCATGTAGTCCGGCACTTCCTGCTTCAGATAGTCGCG
>DATNEX010000045.1:0-12381 GCA_035606605.1 Terriglobales bacterium | reverse complement strand
TGGTGATGCCGGGGGATAACGTGCAATTGGTGATTGAGCTGATCACGCCGGTGGCCATGGAGAAGGGGTTGCGCTTTGCCATCCGCGAAGGCGGACATACGGTGGGAGCGGGAACGATCGCGGAGATTGTTCAGTAAAATCGTCGGTTTCGGTTCTCGCTCGTGTGGCCGAGATCAAACTAGGCAGGGTTGGGCGGTTGCCATAAATTCGCTCGACACCTCAAGATCTTTCCTCCCGGATGAGCTGGGAGGGGTCAGGAAAGAAACGTGATAGGAAACGAAAAAATTCGCATTCGGCTGAAGGCATACGACTACCGCGTGCTCGATCAGTCCACGACGGAAATCGTTGCAACCGCGAAGCGGACCGGCGCGCAGATCGCTGGCCCGATTCCGCTTCCGACGATGAAGAATAAGTACACCGTGCTGAGGTCCCCGCACGTGGACAAGAAGTCGCGGGAGCAGTTCGAGATCCGCACCCACAAGCGTTTGCTGGATATTCTCGATCCGACGCCGCAGACTGTCGATGCGCTCATGAAGCTTGATCTTCCGGCTGGAGTCGATGTTGAGATCAAGGCGTTCGGTAAAGAGCACAAGTAAATCGCTCCCCAGCCAATAGCTGAGGCCAAGCTGGGAGGGAGAAGGCAATGGCAAAGGTAGCAGGAATTCTGGGAAAGAAAGTCGGGATGACACAGCTCTTCGATTCACGGGGCGAGGTTCGTCCGGCGACGGTGCTGCAGGCTGGTCCGTGCGTGGTTACGCAGCACAAGTCGCAGACCAAAGACGGGTATGACGCTGCGCAGATCGGTCTGGTCGAGTTCGTAAAGGAGTCGCGCTTGACCGAGCCCATGCGTGGACACTTGGGCAAGAACAATCTGCCTCCAGTCAAATTTCTGCGCGAAGTTCCCATCGAGATGGAAGAGGGTTCTGACGGCAACGGTGCGGTGAAAGCGGGCGATCGCGTGCTGGTCGACATCTTTGACGGAGAAAAGTTTGTTGACGTGGTCGGCGTGAGCAAGGGCAAAGGCTTTCAGGGCGTGGTAAAGCGCCATCACTTTGGCGGCGGCCCGAAGTCACACGGCTCAATGTTTCAGATTACAGGTTCGATCGGCTCATCCGCCTTTCCGTCGCGCGTATTCAAGGGCATGCGTATGTCCGGGCACATGGGCAATGCGCGAGTGACGGTGCGCAATCTGAGAGTCCTCGGCGTCGACAAAGATGACAACCTCCTAGTGGTTGAAGGCAGCGTGCCGGGACCGACCGGCGGATATCTGGTGATCACGAAATCGAAGAAGCCGCCAAGAGAGCGCCGGGGATTCGCGGGAGCAGCCACGGTCGATCCGTTGAAGGCTGCGAAGAGGGCGGCGAAAAAAGGATAGTGGTTCGCGGGCGAGGCGCCTGCGCCACATGAGAAATGACATGGCAACCATCGACATTCATGATTTGAGCGGCAAGACGGTTGGCTCGCTGGAACTGGCCGACGAAGTCTTCGGCGCGATCAACGAGGCCCTGTTGTGGGAAGCGGTGAAGCACTACCGCGCCGGGCAGCGCGCGGGAACGCACGCCACCAAGAACCGCTGGCGGGTTTCAGGATCGGGCAAGAAGTTGTGGAAGCAGAAGGGCACTGGGCGCGCCCGCATCGGCTCGATTCGTTCGCCGCTATGGCGTCACGGCGCCACGGTGCACGGGCCGCAACCGCGTTCTTATGCTTACGACTTCCCGCGCAAGAAACTGCTGGGCGCGTTGCGCTCGGCTCTGGCTGCAAAGTTCTCCGACGGTAAGTTGATCGTCGTCAACGCGTTCAACGTCGAGGAAGCGAAGACCAAGGCTTTCCGCGAGGCGCTCGATAATCTGAAGGTCGATAAGACCGCATTGCTGGTCGAAGTGGGGAACCACGGTAATCGCAATCTGGTCCTCAGTTCGCGAAACCTGGATGGCGTGGAGCTGGTCGCGAGCAGCGAAGTGCATCCCTACCACTTGTTGCGTTACGACCGGGCGATCTTCTCGCAGCCGGCGATCGAAAAGTTGCAAGCGTCGTTGAAGAAGTCGGCCTCGAGCAAGTCGCGCCAGGCGGGTGAAGGCGAACCGAAACCGGCGAAGAAGACGACCCGCAGCCGAAGCAAGAAAGCGGCGGAGGTGGCTTGATGAAATCGGCATATCAGATCATCCGCCGGCCAGTGATTACCGAGAAGGGCCTCGGCATTAAGGAAAACCAGAACACTCTGGTGTTTCAGGTTGCGCCGAAGGCGACGAAGACCGAGATCAAAGAAGCAGTGCAGACCATCTTCAAGGTGAAGGTCAGCTCTGTTCGCACGGCGAACTATCCAGGGAAAGAGCGTCGGCGCGGCAAGTTCGCCGGCTACCGTCCGGATTGGAAGAAGGCATACGTGAAACTGCGTGCCGGCGAGAAGATGCCGGAATATGCGCAGAACTTGTAAGGGCGACCGTAGGATCCGGGCTTTCTGAAAGCGGGCTCGATGAAGGTTGCAGGGCAGTAGCAAGATCAAGATGAAGAGCTGATTTTATGGCAATCAAGACTTATAGACCGACAACTCAGACGCTGCGCTATCGCACTACGCTGTCGAGCGCGGACCTGTCCACCGACCGTCCGCACAAGCCGCTAACCGAGCGGAAGTACAAGCAGGGCGGGCGCCGAAACTCCGGCGACGTTACCATGAGGTTCCGCGGGGGTGGGCATAAGCGCAAGCTGCGTACCATCGATTTCAAGCGCGAGAAGCTTGGAATTCCGGCAACCGTGGTTTCGATCGAATATGATCCAAATCGCTCGTCGCGCATTGCACTTGTCGCGTATGCCGATGGTGAGAAGCGTTACATCCTTCAGCCGGATGGATTGAAGGTGGGACAGAAGATTGTCAGCGGTCCGGACGCCGACATACTGGTGGGGAATGCGCTTCCCCTAAAGAACATTCCACCAGGCACCACCATTCACAACCTGGAGCTGCGTCCGGGAAAAGGCGCGCAGATGGTTCGTTCCGCCGGCGGCGCGGCGCAGTTGGTGGCTAAAGAAGCCGAGTACGCCCTGGTAAAGTTGCCTTCGGGTGAGACCCGCAAGGTGTCGCAGGATTGCATGGCGACGATCGGTCAAGTGGGGAACATCGACCACGAGAACGTCACCATTGGCAAGGCGGGACGTACGCGATGGATGGGAAAGCGTCCGCACAACCGCGGTGTTTCGATGAACCCGGTTGATCATCCCCACGGCGGTGGCGAAGGTAAGACTTCTGGCGGACGTCACCCGGTGACCCCCTGGGGGCAGCCGACGCGTGGGTACAAGACGCGCAACAATAAGCGGACCGATAAGTTCATTGTTAGTAGAGCTAAGTAGTCGTCGGTGGTTGCCCTGAAAAGGGTGGTTTTGAGCCTAGAGTTAGGAGCGAACAGCGAAGAGCTGGTTTTATGGCACGTTCAACAAAAAAAGGCCCGTTCATTGATGGGTATCTGGCGACGCGAATCGAGCAAATGAACTCGCGCAACGAGAAGAAGGTGTTGCGTACCTGGTCGCGACGCTCGACCATCATCCCCGAGATGGTGGGGCACACAATCGCGGTGCACAATGGCAAGAAGTTCATTCCGGTGTACATCACCGAGAACATGGTGGGGCATAAGCTAGGCGAGTTCAGCTATACGCGCCTGTTCAAGGGACACTCGATGAAGGCGGCCACTGAAGCAGCTGCGCGTCCTGCGGGCGTGCCTGGCGGCCCGGGAGCTCCGGCTCCGGCGTCGGGTCCGGCTCCGGCGGCACCGAAGGCATAACCACATGGAATTTCGAGCTCAAACCAAGTTTGTTCGGGTCTCGCCGCAGAAGGCGCGGCTGGTGTTGGACCTGATCAAGGGACAGCGTGTGGAAGACGCACTCAACACGCTCGCCTTTACCAAGAAGCGTATCGCGGCGAAAGTCGAGAAGCTGCTCCGGTCTGCGGTTCAGAACGCCAACTACCTGAGCACCGAAAAGAACGTTGATGTCGATCTCGACAATTTATACGTCAAGCATGCTGTCGCGAACGATGCGCCCCGCATGAAGCGCATTCGTCCGGCGCCGATGGGCCGTGCGTACCGTTACGTTCGCCGGCTGGCTCACATCGAGATCGCATTGGCCGAGCGCGGCAAGAACGGCGCTGGAGATCTGGCGACGGTGGTCGGCGACCAGCAGGCCGCGACGTCAGCCCCAGCGAAGAAGCGGCGCGCTGTCGCGAAGAAGAAGTCGGTTGGCAAGAAGGCTGTTGCAAAGAAGTGATCGGATGAAGTTTTAGGAGCTTTATGGGACAGAAGGTACACCCTTACGGATTCCGCCTCGGATACACCAAGCCGTGGAAGTCGCGCTGGTTTGTCGAGCGGGACTACGACAAGCTGCTGCTTGAGGACGTCAAGCTGAAGTCTGAGTTGAAGGACAAGCTCAAGTCGGCTGGCGTTAGCACAATCGAGATCGAGCGCCCGGGCAACAAGCTGCGCGTGATCATCAAGACTGCGCGCCCTGGAATCATTATCGGCCGTAAAGGCGCTGAGATCGACAAGCTGAAGCAGGAAGTGCAGAAGCGCACGAACCGCGAGGTCTACATCGACATCCAGGAAGTGCACAAGCCCGAGCTAGATGCACAGCTGGTATCGGAATCGATCGCCTTGCAACTCGAAAAACGGGTGGGGTTCCGTCGTGCCATGCGTAAAGCCGTCGATTCGGCCCTGCGCTTCGGATGCAAGGGCATTAAGGTTCGCGTGAGTGGGCGCCTGAACGGAAATGAAATCGCGCGTTCCGAGTGGTACCTGCAGGGCCGTTTGCCGCTGCACACATTGCGCGCTGACATCGAGTACGGCTTCACCGAAGCCCGCACGACGTATGGTGTTATCGGCGTGAAGGTTTGGATCTATCGCGGCGAGATTCTCCCGACCAGGAAGCGCGAGTCGCAAGGGGTGGGGGCATTTTAGTAAGGATTGGGTTTGGCCAAGAGCCAATTGCTAACAACCAAGAGCTGAATCTATGTTGATGCCGAAAAAAGTTAAGTACCGCAAGCAGCAGCGCGGGCGTATGACGGGGAAGGCCTGGGCGGGTAGCACGCTGTCTTTCGGAGATTACGGACTCAAGGTCCTCGAGCCAGGTTGGATTACCGACCGGCAGATCGAGGCCAGCCGTGTGGCGATGACCCGCTTCATCAAGCGCGGGGGAAAGATTTGGATCCGTTTGTTCCCGGACAAGCCTGTCACCAAGAAACCGGCTGAAACCCGTATGGGCAAGGGCAAGGGCGCGCCGGACCACTGGGTTGCGGTTGTGAAGCCGGGCAAAATCCTGTTTGAGATGGAAGGCGTGACGCCACAGGACGCCGCAGAAGCAATGCGGTTGGCGTCGCATAAGCTGCCGCTGCGCACGACGTTCGTACAGCGTGAAACCGCCCACTAGACGATTGAGCGAGGAGCGGCCAGCGAAGAAGAATTCGGTTGCCCACAGCTAGGTAGGACTTTATGGATGCAGAAAAAATCAGGAACCTGACTGACGAAGAACTTCGGCATCAGGAACGCGAGATGAGCGACGAGCTGTTCAAGCTCAAGTTTCAGCTCAACATGGGCCAGACTGAGAGCCTGAAGAAACTGCGCGGCCTGCGCAAGGACATCGCGCGCATTAAGACCATCGCCCGCGAGCGCGAGGCGGCAGGGGAGAAGAAGTAATGGCGGAAACACAAACTGCCGGACGCCGGAAAGAGCTGATCGGCCATGTAGTTTCAAACCGTATGAACAAGACGATCGTCGTCCAGGTGGTTCGCCGCAAGTCGCACCCGCTGTACACGAGGGTGATTTCGAAGGCGAAAAAATTCTATGCCCACGACGAGAAGAACGAGGCTCACATCGGCGATGTGGTGAAGCTCGAGGAGACGCGGCCGCTTTCGAAGCTAAAGCGGTGGAAGCTGAAAGAGATTCTGCGCAAGACGGCGCTGGTGCCCGAGGTCGCAACGGCTGAGGAGCAAAACTAGGTCCTAGCTACTCGCGACAGGTTTCGATTGCTCGAAGCGAGTGGCTAGAAGCTAGCAGCTTCGTATGGGGGATAGTTATGACAGTGATGATGCGAAGCATGCTCGAGGTCGCTGATAACAGCGGTGCCCGCAAGCTGCAGATGATTCTGCCGCTGGGCGGTGCGACAGGTCTGCGAGCGGGTTTGGGTGACGTGGTCACGGCGAGTGTCAAGGAAGCGTCGCCCGACGGCCAGGTGCAGAAGGGCAAGGTTGTCAAGGCGGTTATCGTGCGCACACGCAAAGAGCATCGTCGTCGTGACGGTACCTATATTCGCTTCGATCAGAACGCGGCGGTGCTGATCAATGAAGCTGGTGAGCCGGTCGGAACCCGTGTCTTTGGTCCAGTGGCTCGCGAGCTCCGCGAAAAGAAGTTCTTGAAGATAGTGAGCTTGGCTCCAGAAGTTCTGTAGAAAAAAGGGATTAGGTCATGGCAGCAACAGCAACCGTACACAAAACAGTGGATATTCGCCGCAACGATACCGTGAAGGTGCTGAGCGGCAAGGACAAAGGTAAACAGGGACGCGTTCTGCGCGTGTTCCCAGATACCGGACGCATTCTTGTTGAGCACGTCGCGGTGGTCAAAAAGACAGTCAGCACAAAGCGGAATCCTCGGACCAAAGGCGGCATTGCCGACCAAGAGAGCCCGATCTCGATTTCGAAGGTGCAGCTGGTTTGCTCCACCTGCGGACCGATCCGTGTGGGGCATGAGGTCCGCGGAGATCGAAAAGTGCGTGTCTGCCGAAAGTGCGGAACGACGCTGGATAAGACTTAGGATTGGGCTCCCGAACCGGTAAGCATCCGAGACGGTGAGAATGGACTGAGTAATGGCAAAAGAGAAAAAGGAAAAGAAGGGCGGGGCGCAGGCGGAAGAACAGCGCCCGCCAGAGGCAGCGCGGCATAGCGCGAAGGAAACGCCACGGTTGAAGGACCGGTTCCGCAAGGAAGTGGCTCCTGCGCTCATGAAAGAGTTTGAGCTCAAGAACCCGATGGCGGTTCCGCATCTGCACAAGATCGTCGTCAACATGGGGGTTGGCGAGGCTACGCAGAACGCGAAAATCCTGGATCCGGCGGTCAATGAACTCGGCCAAATTACCGGACAGAAGCCAGTCGTCACCCGTGCCAAGAAATCCATAGCAGCTTTCAAGGTTCGCGAAGGCATGCCGATCGGTGCAATGGTGACATTGCGCGGCGACCGCATGTATGAGTTCTTTGATCGCCTCGTGAATATCGTTCTGCCACGTGTTCGCGATTTTCGGGGAGTTTCGACGAAGTCTTTCGACGGACGCGGAAACTACACCATCGGCTTGCATGATCAGCTGATTTTTCCCGAAATTGACTACGCGAAAGTAGACAAGCTGAAAGGCATGAACGTCACCATCGTGACGACGGCGGGCGACGACAATCAGGCGCGGGCCCTCCTGAAACACCTGGGTATGCCGTTTCGTGCATAGGGTTTTTGAGCAAGAAGCTGAGAGCAAAAGCTAGGAGCTGATTTTTGGCAACCACAGCAAAAAGAGTGAAAGACGGCGCGGAGAGCAAAGTTAAACCGCAGAATGTGAAGAAACCCAAGTTCTCCACGCGCAAGCACAACCGCTGCAAGATTTGCGGACGTCCGCGCGCGTACATCCGCAAGTTTGGCATTTGCCGCCTATGTTTTCGTGGGTTGGCACTGCGGGGAGAGATTCCCGGAGTTTCGAAGTCTTCGTGGTAGTGGCGATCCTTCCTAAGCCCAGGAGGGATGGGGCCGAAGAGTGAGTTGAGTGTTAGCAGTCATCGCTGGTTCTCCGCTGCGGCGGAGAGAACGGGTGGCCGAGGAGAAGCAAAACGATGAAGTTGACCGATCCGGTCGCAGACATGCTGGCGCGAATTCGCAATGCGATTCGCGCACGGCACCAAAAGGTGGATGTGCCCGCTTCCAAGCTGAAGCTGGAGATTGCCCGCATTCTGAAAGAGGAGGGCTACATCTCTAATTACAAGCCGACGGAGGAGGAAGGCCACAAGGTCGTCCGCATCTACCTGAAGTACGACAACAATAACGAAGCCGCGATTTCGAACGTTGCGCGCGTTTCTCGTCCCGGTTGCCGCGTGTATGTGCGCCGCACCGAGATTCCCCGCGTGCTCGGCGGCCTGGGGATCAACATTCTTACGACGCCGCGAGGAGTCATGACCGGTCGGGAAGCGCGTAAGGCCGGTCTCGGAGGCGAAGTCCTCTGCGAAGTTTGGTAGAAAACCAGCTCTGAGACTTTCGCTTTTAGCCTTCGGCTAGAAGCAAAATCGATCGGGCTACGAGCTAGCTAAGAGCTTCTTATGTCACGAATTGGAAAAAAGCCGATCGCACTGCCTAAAGGCGTGACGGTCAAAGTTGAGAACAACCTGGTGGCGGTCCAAGGACCCAAGGGCAAGTTGGACACGCGAGTCCCCCACGGGATTAAGATCGACCAGCAGGACGGCCACATTGTCGCACTGCGTGAGAATGATTCGCAGGCAGCGCTGCATGGACTGACCCGCGCTTTATTGAATAACGCGGTCGAGGGCGTAACCCGGGGCTGGACGCGCGAACTAGAGATTGTCGGAATCGGGTATCGCGCCGAAATGAAGGGCAAGGGTACGGTGGTGTTCACGCTTGGCTACTCGCATCCCATCGAGTACCCCTTGCCGACAGGAATTGATGTTGCGGTCGATCCCAAGCAGACACGTTTGACGGTGACGGGAATCGACCGACAAAAAGTGGGACAAGTTGCCGCTGAGATGCGCGCATTGCGTCCCCCTGATCCGTACAAGAACAAGGGCGTGCGCTATTTCGGCGAGCGCTTGAAGAAGAAGGTTGGAAAGACGGGAGCGAAATAGCAGAAGCAGCTCAGGGATGTTGGTTGTGGCGAACGCCTAGTCGGAGCCTTTGCCTACAGTCCACCGCCAAGAGCCAAGAGTCGATTTTATGCTGACACAAATCTCCAAAAACGGAACCCGGCGACGAGTGCACGATCGCATTCGCAAGAAGGTGCTCGGCACCTCTGAGCGGCCGCGTCTGAACGTTTATCGTTCGCTGAACCATATTTATGTCCAGGTCATCGATGACCTGAAGGGCCTCACGCTGGTTTCGGCGAGTACCGCGGAAGGCAAGAACGAGTCGCGCCCCAATGGCGGGAACGTCGCTTCCGCCAAAACAGTCGGCAAGACCATAGCCGAGCGCGCAAAGGCCAAGGGAATTAGCAAAGTGGTGTTTGATCGCGGCGGCTATATATATCACGGGCGCGTGAAGGCGATTGCAGATGCCGCTCGCGAGGCAGGGTTGCAGTTCTAAAGCAGTGAGCGGCGAGTAGTGGGCTTTTGAGCGCGTTGCAATCGCTCACCGTCCACCGCTCAGAGCTCGGAGCAACGAAATTATGCCAACAGTCGTAAAGAAACTCGATGCGGGCGCTTTCCAGCTGAAAGATCAGGTGGTTGCGATTAACCGCGTGACCAAGGTCGTGAAGGGCGGCAAGAACCTCTCGTTTGCAGCTCTCGTTGTGGTGGGAGATCCTACGTCTGCGGTCGTCGGATACGGTTCCGGCAAGGCGAAGGAAGTTCCCCAGGCGATCCGCAAGGGAATTGAGTCCGCGAAGAAGAACCTGGTGAAGGTGAATTTGACGCAGACAAGCATTCCGCATACGGTGCTTGGACGGTTCGGTTCCGGAATGGTTCTGCTGAAGCCAGCCCCGGAAGGAACCGGCGTCATTGCGGGCGGCGCGGTGCGCGCGGTCATGACCTCGGCGGGCGTGCAGAACGTGTTGACGAAGTCGATCGGGACGACCAACCCGCACAACGTGATCAAAGCCACCTTCGACGCGCTGAAGAAACTCAAGAACCGGGAATTGGTGGCCGGCGTGCGCGGCAAGGCGGCGGAGGAGTTGTAATGACGGCGAAAAAAACAACCGCGAGCGGAGGCACACTGCGCCTGAAATATGTGCGCTCGGCCATCTGCACTCCGGTGAAGCACAAGAAAGTTGTTCAGGGTCTCGGGTTCACGCGGCTGAACCAGGTGATTGAGCGTCCGGACACCCCTTCGATTCGTGGCATGGTCGCGAAGGTGGCGCATTTAGTAGAGATCGTTCAAGGCTAGGGGCTCAAAGTTGCTGAGGTTTCAAGGTTTCTGCTAGCGAAACCTGGAAGCGGTGAAATACAAGGTTATGAATTTATCAAATATTCGTGCACCGCGGAAAGCGGCAGAAAACAAGAAGCGGGTGGGGCGCGGTATGGGCTCAGGCATGGGAAAGACTTCCACCCGCGGACACAAAGGCCAGCGATCACGCAGTGGCTCGCGGCTGTTGCGTGGTTTTGAAGGTGGGCAGATGCCACTGCATCGCCGCTTGCCGAAGCGCGGTTTCACCAATATCTTCCGCGAGGAATTCAGTGTAGTGAATCTCGCCACGTTAGTTCGACTGGGAGAGAAGATCATCAATCCCGAGGTCTTGCAGAAGGCCGGGCTTGCCAGCGCGAAGCGCCGCGTCAAGATTCTTGGTGACGGCGAGCTGACCGTTGCCTTGACGGTTCAAGCCCACAAGTTTTCTAAGTCCGCGCAGGAAAAAATCACGAAGGCGGGCGGCACGGCCGAGGTGTTGCAGTAGCGAGCGAGGAGTTGCGAGTCAACCTGAGAGTGGTGGTTTGTTGCTCTCAGCTCTAAGCTCATCGTTGAGGGCTTTTTATGTTGGATAAGTTCGCAAACATTTTTCGAATTCCAGATCTGCGCAAGCGGGTTTTCTTCACGCTTGCGCTTCTTGCCGTCTACCGTGTCGGCGGACACATCCCCATTCCGGGTGTGAACTGGGTGGCTTTCGCGAACAATTTCGGCCAATTTCAGGGCGGTTTGTTGGGCTTTGTTGATTTGTTTTCTGGCGGCAACATCCGCCGAATGACCATCTTCGCGCTCGGGATCATGCCGTACATCACCTCGTCGATCATCCTGCAATTGCTCACGGTGGTGTATGAGCCCCTGGCCCGCTTGCAGAAGGAAGGCGAGCTTGGGCGCAAGAAGATTACGATGTGGACGCGCTACTTGACCCTTGGTCTCAGCGCGGTGCAGTCACTTGGAATCGGATACAGCCTGCAAAAGGCCGGGTATGCTCTTCACCCCAGCTACGCTTTCGTACTGATGACAATCCTGACCCTCACCACCGGCAGCGTTTTCATCATGTGGCTCGGCGAGCAGATCACCGAGCGCGGCATCGGCAATGGCATGTCGTTGCTGATTTTCGCCGGCATTGTGGTCGGGTTACCGCGCGGAATCAAAGACCTTTTGGACAAGGCGAGAAACAATGCCTGGGGGCCGCTGACCCTGCCTCTGATGCTTGCGTTGCTGGTGTTGATGGTGGCGGTGGTCGCATTCATCGTCTACGTCGAGCGCAGCGAACGCCGGATTCCCGTGCAGTACGCCAAGCGCATAGTTGGCCGGCGCATGATGGGAGGACAGTCCACCCACTTGCCCATGAAGGTGAATGCCGGCGGCGTGATGCCGGTCATTTTTGCATCTTCGATCGTGACCATCCCGCAGACCATGTTTTACGGTCTGCGCGATAACCGGGTCATCTTGTTTCTCCACTTGGACTGGTTGTTCGATCAATTGAAGTGGGGCGAACCGCTGTACACGGTGTTGTATGCGGTTGGGATCATCTTCTTCGCGTATTTTTATATTTCGATCGTCTTCAACCCGGTTGAGGTTGCAGACAACATGCGCAAGTACGGCGGGTTCATTCCCGGCATTCGCCCCGGGAAGCGCACCGCGGACCATATCAATGAGATCCTGACGCGGATCACGCTGGTTGGCGCTCTCTACCTCATCATCATTTCGTTCATTCCGGAATGGCTCATGGTGGGTGTTCATTTGAACCATTTGTATGGTCCCCTGGGGCGATTTTTCGAGCGATTGCCGAACTGGGTTTTGAATGGCCTGAACGTGAACTTTTATTTCGGGGGGACGTCGCTTCTGATCGTGGTAGGGGTTGCCATGGATACCGTAAACCAGATCGAGTCGCAGTTGATCATGCGACACTACGATGGATTTACCCCAAAGAGCGGCAGGATTCGCGGACGCCGCGGCTGGTAAGGCAAGGTAGGTTATTGATCGCAGTGGCAAGTACGTAGGTTCAAGGGCGGGAGCATGCAAACCTTCCGCCAGGAATTTGGAACTCGGAGTTAGCAATTGGATAGGGGAGCGGTCGGGAGACCGGGCACGATGTGTCAGTAATTCTGGGTCAGGAGCAGGTTGGGGCCAGGTCGATGGCGGAGCAGGCGCTGCGAAACATCGGACCAGTTGTGTTGCTCGGGCCACCAGGAGCAGGCAAAGGCACCCAGTCCAAGCGGATCACGCAGCACTACCGGATTCCGCAGGTTTC
>DATNEX010000020.1:0-48678 GCA_035606605.1 Terriglobales bacterium | reverse complement strand
CGTGCAAGAAGGTGACATGGAGCGGGCGCGTACGGCGTTGCAAAAGGCTCTGTTGATCAGTCCGGAGCTTGCCCGTGCACATTATTTCTATGCTCGTGTCCTACGCAGCGACGGCAACTACGGTGGCGCGGAGTCTGAACTGCGCATGGTCTTGAAGCAGTACCCTCGTGACCGGGTTGTGTTGAACGATCTAGGGCGCGTGCTCTTCCTGCAGCGCAAGTTTGCGGAGGCCGTAAAGGCGTTGAATTCGGTTCTTGAGATCGATCCCGAGGACTTGCAGGCCCACTACAACCTGATGCTTTGCTACAACGGCCTCGGCGATGAGAAGAATGCGCACGATCATCAGGTGCGGTACCTGCGATTCAAGGCAGACGAGTCTGCGCAGACTATCACCGGCCCTTACCGTCAGAAGCATGCCGAGGACAACAACGAACGGCAATCAATCCACGAGCACGTGTCGGTCGGGCTCGACCAGCCGAAGCAGTCGAGGAGCAATGGCAGAAAACCTGCGGCGACGGGCGTTCCCGACCGCAGCGTCCGTCCTGCGAAGCAACCCTCGGCGGCAGCATCTTCGCCTACCCCATCGAACGGAGCAATGAATTAATGCAGTTTTCCGGTATGAAGCGTTTTGACCTGGCGCTCACCAGTGCCTTAGCGGCTCTGTTCCTAATTTCATCGGCCGCTGCCCAGAACATCACCTTCCGCGACATTACCGCTCAATCCGGCATCCGCTTCACTCACAATAATGGCGCTTTTGGAAAGAAATATCTGCCCGAAACCATGGGACCGGGCTGTGCTTTCATCGACTATGACAATGATGGCTTTCCCGACGTTCTGATCGTCAACGGGGAGAATTGGCCAGGCCACCCTGGTCCCGCCACCACGCCGAAGCTATATCACAACAACCAGGACGGTACTTTCACGGATGTTACACGGAGAGCCGGACTGGCCGTCTCGATGTTCGGAATGGGCGTTGCGATTGGGGACTACGACAACGACGGCCACGACGATATTTTTCTCACTGCCATGGGACAGAACCACCTGTTCCACAACAATGGCAATGGCACCTTTACCGACGTAACCAAGACTTCGGGATTCTGGGGCTCAAGTGAGTTTTCCACCGGCGCCGCTTGGGTCGACTACGATCGCGATGGAAAGCTCGACCTGGTAGTCGCGAACTACGTTCAATGGACTCTCGCGGGCGATCTGTTCTGCACGCTGGATGGCAAGACGAAATCCTACTGCACCCCGGAGTCGTATAAGGGCGCAACCGCAAGGCTGTGGCACAACCTGGGCAACGGCAGATTCGAAGACGTTACTCAGAAGGCGCACTTCTTTGACAACACGTCCAAATCGCTGGGCGTCGCTGTTCTCGACTACAACGGCGACGGCTGGCCCGACATCGTGCTCGCCAACGATACGCAGCCCAACAAACTCTACTTAAACAAGAAGGACGGAACGTTTGAAGAAAGGGCCGTCCCGGCAGGCATTGCCTTCAGCGAAGACGGAATCGCTCGCGCCGGCATGGGGGTGGATGCAGCGGATTACGACCGTTCCGGACGACCCAGCCTGATCATTACTAACTTTGCCAACCAGATGCTCTCGCTTTATCACAACGAGGGCAACGGGTTGTTTGTGGATGAAGCTCCAAGCTCGGAGGTCGGTCGAGCAACCCTAGTCACCCTTGGTTTTGGTTGCTTTTTCTTCGACTATGACAATGACGGTTGGCCCGACATTCTAGTTGCCGACGGACACATTGAAGACCAGATCGAGAAAGTGCAGAAGCGGGTAAGCTACGCCGAGCCGCCTCACGTATTTCGGAATCTTGGCAAAGGAAAATTCACCGAAGTGACGCAGTCGCTCGGGAACGCCTTTGCCGCGCCTAAAGTCGCACGGGGTGCGGCTTATGCGGATCTTTTCAATGAAGGCGTGCTCGATGTGTTGCTGACTACGAACGGGGGACGCGCCTACCTGTATCACAACCAAGGCGTGGCCAACCGCAGCGTGCGCATCAAACTGGTTGGCACGAAGTCGAACCGCGACGGTATCGGGTCGGTGATCACGGTGGCGTCGGGCGGCGAGAAGGAGTGGAAGATGGTGCGAAGCGGGTCGAGCTACCTTTCTCAAAGCGAACTAATTGCAACCTTCGGCTTGGGTACGAAAAATAAGGCTGATTCCATTGAAATTCAGTGGCCGAGCGGTCTGGTTGAGAAACTAAGCAACATCAACGCCGGCCAAACGATCACCGTACAAGAAGGAAAGGGCGTGATAGCCTCTCGCGGGTTCGGCCCCGCGCCGAAGAAGCCGGTTGCGACCAAGGTAGCCCGGCTTTCCGAGGAAAAGCGTTAGAACCCTCACCACCGAAGACTCGGAGTCCAAAAGGGCGATCGCAGGCAATGGAAGGGACTTCAAAGGTAAATCTCTTTGGTGTTGCTCTGTGAAACTCTGTGTTCTGTGTGGTTAAATCTCTTTCAATGAAATCCAAACTGCTGCTGTGCATGGGTGGGCTGATTTTGGCTGGAATGGTGCTGCTTGCCGCGGTGCCAGAGAAAAAGCTGAGCCCGCCCGAAGGGGCTCGTCTCAACAATCTTGGCTGCGCCTACATGAACCAGCAGCTGTTTGAGAAGGCGCTGAAATCGTTTGAAGAGGCGTCGACGGCCGATCCCAACCTCGGCATCGCGAAGCTGAACCAGGGCATTGCCCTCTCCAGCCTGGGCAAAGTGGATGAAGCCAAGGTGCTACTCGAACAGGCCGCCAAGGCGAATCCGAAGGACCCGCACGTTTGGTACGCGCTGGGCATGCTGGACAAAAACAGCAGCAATCCGGAAGCTGCCGTCGAAGATTTCAAGCGCGTCATCCAACTCGATGACACCGACCCGGACACCTGGTATTTCCTCGGAACCGTCTACTCGCAGATTCGGCAGTTTCCGCAGGCGATCGATGCCTTCCAGCACGCTCTCAAGCTGAATCCGAACCACGCATCGGCGACCTTCGGGCTTTCGCGCGCCTACCAACAATCGGGCGATTCAGCCAGTGCACGCGAACGTCTGGCTCGCTTCCAATACATCACCGCCCACAAGCTGGGCTCGGCCATGAGCTTGGCCTATGGCGAGCAGGGCAAATATTCATTAGCGGAGGAATCGCCGGTTTCGGGAACGAAAGTCCTGCCACAGATCTCTGTCAAGTTTCTGCAGATGACGAAAGAGGCCGGGTTGCCGACATCGGTCGAACAGGCTAGCAACTTCGGGGACGGCCCAGGGGCTTGTTTCCTTGACTACGACAATGATGGGAAAATTGATCTCCTCTTGCTCGGCGGCAGCCACGGTGCGACTCTTTACCACAACCGTGGAACCGGGAGCTTTGAAGATGTCACTTCGAAGTCAGGAATCAATCTAGGTTTTCAGGCGGTTGGTTGCACGGCCGGCGACTACGACAATGATGGGTTCGCCGACATGGCGGTTAGTGGCGAGGGCGGGGTAGTGCTCTTGCACAATGAGAAGAACGGGACGTTTAAAGACGTTACCACCTCAGCAGGAATTCACAACCAAGGAGCCTCAGCCGGGGTTGCCTTTATCGACTATGACCATGATGGCGACATCGACCTGTATGTAGTTCAGAGCGACAAAGCCCGGAAAGACAATTCGCCAGAGCAGCAGCAGTCTTCAAAACCCGCGAGTCGTGACTCAGCAACCCGCGCTAATCAGTTGTGGAGGAACAACGGGGACGGGACCTTCACGAACCAGACGGAGGAAACCGGCCTTGGCTCGGTGGGTTCTCTGATGGGTGCAGTTGGGACCGACTATAACAATGATCGTGCCGTCGACCTCATCGCTCCCGGGGTTCCTTTCCCAGTGGTGTTCCGAAATCCTCGTGAAGGGAAGTTCGAGCTCGAGAATTATTTCCGTCAGGCTCAGGAAGACGCAGCCGCCCGAGATCGAGGCGGCGCCGCTGTCGCTGTGCTCGACTACGACCATGACGGCTGGATGGACGTTGCAATTACTTACCCTTCCGCCCCGGCACTGGTTCTTTGGCACAATGATCACGGCAAGAGGTTCGAACAAGTTCCAGTCCCCGAGACTAACTGGTCCGTGGCCTATGGTGTTGCTGCCTTTGACTACGACAACGACGGCTGGGTGGATCTGGCCGCGGTTGGCGAAACCAAAGACGGCAAGGGCGAGATCAAGCTGTTCCGAAACCTCGGCCCCGATGGCTGGAGAGACGTTTCCGCCGAGGTGGGCCTGGACAAAATCGAGCTCAAGAAACCGCGTGCGATCGTCACCGGTGACTACGACCAGGACGGCGCCACCGACCTTCTTATAACCCAAAACCACGGCCCGGTCGTGCTTTTGAAGAACCAAGGCGGGAACAAGAACAATTGGCTCCGTCTTGCCCTCAAAGGCCTGAACGACAACAAGAGCGCGATTGGGACGAAGGTCGAAGTTTTTTCCGATGGCATTCGCCAGAAATATGAGATCTACGGGTCCAACGGATATCTTGGCCAGAACTCAGCCTATTTAACCGTCGGACTTGGGCAGGCGAAGCAGGCCGATGTCGTGCGCATGCTTTGGCCCGGAGGCGTGCTTCAAGACGAAATCGAAATTGCTGCCAACCGGCAGCAAGATTTCCTCGAGCTCGACCGCCGCGGCAGCTCCTGCCCGACATTATTCGTCTGGGATGGCGCGCATTACCGCCTGGTTGCCGATGTGCTTGGTGCGGGCGTTCTCGGCCACTGGGTCGCGCCTGGTGCGAGGAATATCCCGCGCCCGATCGAATGGGTGAAGGTGGACCGCACCCTGGTGAAGACGCTTGCGGGGGTTGGTAGGAGTGGAGGGGTTCTCAGTTTCCGCCTAATGGAGCCCATGGAAGAAGTGGTCTATCTCGATGCCGTGAAGCTAGTCGCTATCGATCACCCATCCGAGGTAGAGGTCTATCCTAACGAATACTTCGCCAGCGGTCCGCCCTATCCGGAGTTCAAGGTCATCACCAGCCGTGGCGCAACGGCGCCTGCAGGTGCCTGGGACGACAAAGGTAATAATCTGCTGCCCGACCTGGTTGCCCACAAATACGTGGGCAAGCTTGACCTGCTTCCGTTCAAGGGGTTCGCGAAACCGCACAGTCTCATCCTTGACCTTGGTGAACCGTATCGTGGCGGCTCGTTGCGCCTGCTCATGCATGGCGAGATCGAGTACTTCACCGCGACCGGCATGTACGCCGCATCGCAGGCAGGAATTGAACCCACGGCGCCCTACGTGGAAGCAGAGATCGGTGGTTCGGGGACCGACGCCCTTGCCCGTTCTGTGGACAGAAGCTCCGCACAACCCAATACAAAGTCCGACAAGTGGGTTCGCATACTCGATGACATGGGCTTCCCCGCCGGTTTGCCGCGCACGATCACCACCGACCTCACCGGCAAACTTCCCCTTGGCACCACGCGCATTCGCATTACGACCAACCTGCAGATCTATTGGGACAGCATTCTGATTGACCGTAGCTCGCAAAGCGATCACTTCAATCTGAGTGAGGTTCCGTTAGACAAAGCCCAACTCCGCTTCCACGGCTATCCCAAGCAGATTGAAGACCTGCCTCCCGGAAACGTAAAGTACGTTTACGAGCAGGTGAGCCGCACTGGGCCGTATGCTCGCCAGGCAGGGGAATATACGCGCTACGGTGATGTCCTTCCACTGCTCAATCGATCGGACGACAAACTTGCAATCTTTGGATCCGGGGAGGAAGTGCAGCTCGATTTCGATCCTGCGAAGCTCCCTGCGCTTCCGAAGGGCTGGACTCGCGATTACTTCTTTTTTGCGAACGGCTATGAGAAGGACATGGACTTCTACGCCGCCGAAGGGGACACCGTCGAGCCGCTTCCGTTCCGCGCCATGGAAACTTACCCCTATCCGGGAAAGTCGTTCCCCGACGATCCTGAGCATCGCAATTACATGCTGAAGTACAACACGCGATTTGTCTCCGGCAACGAGCCTCGCGGATACGCGTATAGGTATGGAAAGTAACGTCTTGCTCACCGAAGTCGGGGTGTAGGCTGAGTAGGAGCCTTACAGCAGATGCAGGCAGCTTCTCTGTGCCTGCTTTATAATCATAGCTTCCGCTCAACTCTGGAGTTTCCAACCAATGATTCGTTTCATGCAAACATCTGCGACGTTCAAGAAGTATGTCTTGACGTCCATTCTTGTCGTCATTTGCATTGCCATGGCCTGGTATCTCGTACCCACGTTCACAGGTCAGGGATTGGGGAATAGCAGCAACAATCCTGTCCTTGCGACCGTTGCTGGTACCGACATTACGACCGCCGCGGTGCGTAAAGAAGCTGTCCAAATCATAGAACAGCAGTACCCCAGTGCCCGTGCTCAGGCAGGGATGCTCATGCCCCTGGTCGCAAAGCAGGCCTCTGAGGTCCTCATCAATCAAAAGATCCTGATTGCCGAGGCCCGGCGGATGGGGTTCAAAGCGACTCCGGATGACATACGGCAGGAACTCCAGCACGGCGAATTAGGCGCGACATTTTTCCCCGGCGGCAAATTCGTGGGCATGGAGGCCTACGAAAATCTTCTTGCAAGTCACGATCTGAGTCGTGACGAGTTCGAGCAGAGCATTGGCGACAGCATCTTGATTCGCAAGCTGCAGGCAGCCGTGAACGGCGGGGTCACTGTGACTGACGCCGAAGTCCGAAAAGAATTTGAAAAACGCAATACCAAGGTCAAGTTTGACTACGCGGTACTCAAAAAGGACGACATCCTGAAAACGCTGCGCCCCACTGAACCGGAGCTGCAGGCCTTCTACGAACGCAACAAGCAGACCTACGTCAATTCGATTCCTGAGAAGCGCCAGCTGAAATATGTCGTTCTCGACAATGCCAGAATCCTGGCTCAAACCAATGTTACCCAGCAGCAACTGGAGGACTACTACAGTCAACACCGCGACGAATTCCGCATTCCGGAGCAAGTTACCGTGCGGCAGATCGTCATCAACAAGCCCCTCCCCGGCTCCGATGGCAAAATTGATCAGAAAGCGCTCGATGCGGCGCGTGCAAAAGCGGACGACGTCGCGAAGCAGTTGAAGGCGGGAGCGAACTTCGCCGATCTCGCGAAGAAATATTCCGATGATGCAACTAAGGAACAAGGCGGCTTGGTTGGAAGCGTCCGGCCCGACGTGTTCCCCGACGCTGCCGTCAAAACCGCGGTCACATCGACCGCCAAGGGGAAGTCCAGTGACGTGATCAGCGCCGGCTATGCGTTCGTCATCATCCACGTGGAAGACAGGCAGGAAGCTCGCGTTAAGCCGCTGTCCGAGATCAAGGATCAGATCGAGCCGCTGATCAAGCAGCAGAATGCGGCACAGGAGGGCCAAAGAGCGGCCGAACAATTGCTTTCTCAAGCAAAAGCGAGCGGAAGCAGTCTTGAGAAAGCCGCCGCCAGCAAAGGTTTGCAGGTTACAACCACAGATTTTGTTACCAGCCGCGACGCGCTGCCGGGCATCGGAGCCGATCCTCAATTCATGAACATGGCATTTGCGCAGGAAAAGAATGCGCCGCCGGATCTTGCTTCTGTCCATGCCGGTTTCGTGATTTACCAGGTGACAGACGTAAAGCCTCCGGCAACCCCAACCTTCGCGGAGATTCGCGATCGCCTGGAAAATGAATTCAAGAACGAACGGGCAGCGCAATTGCTGAACCAAAAGACGCAGGAACTCGCGGATCAGGCCAAAGCGAAAAACGACCTGAGGAAGGCGGCCAAAGAGGCGGGGGCTCAGGTAAAGACCAGTGAATTCGTAGCTCCGGATGGCCAGGTTCCGGACATCGGCTCGATGTCTGGACAGGCGGCGGTGGCGTTCACCCTCAAACCAGGTGAGATTAGCGGCCCGATAAACAGCGGAAGTAGCGGGGCGGTTCTCTCGTTGCTCGAACGCCAGGCTCCGACGGATCAGGATTTCGCCGCGAAAAAAGACCAGATCCGGGAAGGGCTCATCCAAGAAAAGCAAGCTGAAATGTTCGGACTCTTTCTGTCGAATCTGCGCGATCAAATGCAGAAGGCCGGCAAGCTCAAAGTCAATCAGGCTCAACTGGACACGCTCACGAAACCCAGGAGTGAAGATTAGACGTGGAAGGTGACTAGAGGATCGTTGCTCGTTCCCAGCGACGGCCTAAAACGCCCTCGCCTGCGTAAACGACTAGCCCCTAGTCGCTAGCCACTGACCACTGCTTCCATGACATTTCCTCGTCTGAGTGGAGTTTTGCTTCACCCTATCTCGCTGCCTTCGATCGGCGGCATCGGCGACCTCGGTCCTGCCGCCTACGAGTTCCTCGATTTTCTGGCAGAAGCAAAGCAAGGACTTTGGCAAGTCTTGCCGTTGAATCCACCCGCCAATGGGAACTCGCCCTATTCTTCCACCTCGGCATTTTCCGGGCATCCGCAACTGGTTAGCTTGGAGCAATTAGTGGCGGATGGATGGCTTGAGTCGTCTGCCTTGTCGAGCTTTCGGCCCGAGACCAGTCACATCGATTACGCCGAGGTGAACCGCACCAAGTTGCCCTTGTTGTGGCGCGCGGGAGAATCGTTTTTGAAGCGCGCCGACGGGGAGTCCCGGCAGCGTTTCCAGCAGTTCTGTACCGGGAACGACTGGTGGCTGGAAGATTACGTAGCCTTTGATCTTCTGCGCGAACGCCATGGAAGAGACTGGAGCAAATGGCCGCCGCAGTTCGCCCGCCGCGACGCCGCGGCCCTGCACAATTTCCGCGCAAGTGAGGAGAACGAGCTATCGCTGCGGCGCGTCGTCCAATTCTTCTTTTGGGAACAATGGCATTCTCTACGCAAGTACTGTGCCAGGAAGTCAATCAAGGTCGTAGGCGACATTGCGATTTTTGTGGACTACGACAGCGCGGACGTTTGGGCTCATCGGGATCTTTTCCGCCTTCGCGAGGACAATCTGCAGCCGGAGGTTGTCTCGGGTGTTCCGCCGGACTATTTCAGTGCCACCGGGCAGCGCTGGGGTAATCCTCTCTATGACTGGGACAAAATTCGGGCCACGGGATATCAATGGTGGGTACAGCGACTGCGATGGGCCACTCAGACGTGCGACTTCATTCGGCTCGATCACTTCCGCGGGTTTGCGCAATTCTGGGAGATTCCCGCCACCGAACCGAACGCCATCCACGGCAGATGGGTCAATGGGCCGGGGGATGAGCTGTTCCAAAAGATAAGAGGAGAACTCGGGGGATTGCCGTTTTTTGCCGAGGACCTTGGGTTCATTACGTCGGACGTGGTTGCATTGCGGGATCGACACGAGATTCCCGGCATGGCAGTCCTGCAGTTCGCGTTTGGTGATGTCGGTGCCCACGCCTATCTGCCCCATCGTGTGCCGCAAAATCGAGTGATTTATACCGGAACTCACGATAACGACACCAGTCTCGGCTGGTGGGGAGCCTTGGGCGAGCAGGAAAGGAGTGCCGTACAGGCGCTAGGCGGACCCTGCGACGACGGGCCCAACTGGGGACTTATTCGCCTGGCTCAGAGTTCCCAGGCGGCCTTTTCCATCGTTCCGCTGCAAGATGTTCTCGGTCTCGGTTCCGAAGCGCGCCTCAACACCCCGAGCACCCACACCGGCAACTATCATTGGCGCTACCAGGCTGGCGCCCTCAAACCGGAATTGGCTAGCAAATTGGCGGCCTTGGCAGAGGTCACCGATCGTACTCCAGACTCTCAAATCTTAGCTGACGCGGACCTACACAAATAACAAAGCCGGAGCTGGGAGCTCCGGCTTTGTGGTTGGCAGTTGCCCGGAAAAAACACCGTTGGGAAAAAATCGCGCCCCGAGATCCTGCCGGACGAAACCCCGTCCACCAAGCTTTATGCGCTTCTCCGCGGACGCATGGTCAAATCTCGAATCTGCGTCAGGATGCTGGACATCTGCATTCCGTTTAGCTGCGAGACGAACGGCATCATCTCGGCGATGAACGGGTCTTTCATCAACTCCATGATTTCTTCCTGACGGTTGCGTTCACCACCACTGAGCAGTTCGGGCACGGTCACCTCCAAGGCTTTCGCCAGGCGTTCCAACGACGAAAGAGTTGGCGTAGCTTTCTCGTTTTCGATCTTCGACACGTAGGTGCGGGGCACCGACATGCGGCCCGCGAGCTGTCGCTGACTGAGTCCGTTGCGCAGGCGCATGGCACGGATGGAGGCCGCTAGATTCAAGTGGCCGCGATGCGCTGCCGGCACCAATTGCGGTGCAGGGGCCTGCACAATCTCCGGCTCCTCCTCGTCCAGAGAGAGATGGCAGCGCCGGCAAAGATTGTTAGAGGTGCGAAACTGGACGAGCAGGCAACGATCGCAACGTACAACTTCCCGGGAATCAACCGGGGCTAGAGTGGTGGCCATTTGTGGTGGGAGTTGCCAGAGCGGGCAAGACCCAGGAACCTGTGGCTGCAGGTTCCAATCTCTTGCGTAATCTGCGGCATGCAGGCTGTGAAAGTCAAGGAAAATGTTGGGCATTCGTGGCCATTGGAAGGACAAGAAGACGCAACAAGCAGCAAAGATGCCGCTGCCCATCACGCCGGGCTAGCTTTTTGATGGTTACTCTTTTGATTCGTGCCCGATATTTAGCTCGGGTTCGATGCATTCCATCTTGCATCAATCTTCGGCGGATGCAGCATCGTTTGCAGCACAACGCAGTATTGTTCCGTCTTTTCCTGCAAGGACCGCAACTGTTCGGGGCTCGCTTCGGGCGCGTCAATCCTGAAGTCGACGCGAATCGATTCGAAGCCGACGGGCACGCTTTTCGAAAGCCCTAGCGTCCCTTGCAGATCCATGTCCCCGTTCACAGTGACCTCGATTTTTCGTGTTGGAACTCCCATTGCCGCAGCAACCAACTGACAGGTCAGCTGCGCGCAGGCCGCCAGTGCCCCTAGCAGCAGATCGCCGGAGCAGGCAGCCGCACCGCTGCCACCGACGCCTTTGTGGGCTTCGGCGTGGTACATTGCGCGTCCGATGTCCACCGAGCAGGAGAGCGGTGTCGAATCCTCGGTGCCTTTGGCGGTCAAGGTAATACGCGAGCCTGCGGGATTGCGCCGGTACTCATCTTTTAGAGGTTTCTGTATCGATCGAATGTCCATAGCACTCCTGTTAAATTCTGCTTGCTACAAAGGGGGAAGTGTCAGCCGTGGATGCCGTCTACGCTCCAAACCTCTCCCGATAGGCGCTCGGCGACACGCCGGTGTGCCGCTGAAACAACGTGCGGAAGAACACGACGTCCTGATACCCCACTGCCTCGCTGATTTCCTGCATGGTGCGGTGATTGTTTTCCAGCATGCGCTTGGCGGCTGCGATCCGCAGCTTCTGAAGATAGCTGAGCGGACTATCTCCGGTGGCCGCCTTGAAACGGCGCACGAAATTCCGTTCACTCATGCCTACGCGCCGTGCTGGCTCTTCAAGGGGAAAGGTCTTAGAAAAATTCTTGTGCATCCACTCCTGCGCGCTCGAAATATTGTCGTCGCTGTGATCGGTTTTGAGCGGAACAATGGCGAAACCGGATTGCCATGCGCGTGGGGTCTCGATGAGCAGGGCCTTGGCGGTCTGTACGGCGATCTCGTGCCCACAGAACTTCTCGACCAGGTAAATGCTCAAATCGAGCGATGCGTTGACCCCCCCACCGCAGTAGAAACCGTGGTCCTCAGTGATCATCAACTCCGGCATCCATTGCACGCGCGGATACATTTCGCGAAATCTCTCCGCCAGCCCCCAGTGAGTGGTCGCACGTTTTCCGTCCAATAATCCAGCAGCCGCAACCAGTCCTACGCCTGAGCACACGCTTGCAACGTCAATCCCGCGGCTGCTTCGGCGCTTTAACCACGGCACAATCTCGCCGTTCCGTTCAATTACGTCATGGACACTTAATCCCGTCGTCGGAACAAAAATCAGGTCGGTTTTGCCCACATCTTCCAGCGCAACATTGGGCTGGATCTGAATCCCTCCATCGCAGCGCACTGGTTTACCGTCCACCGACGCTGCGGTGACGTGAAACTTGGGCGCGCATTCCGTCCCGGTAAGAATGTTCCACAAGGAGCCGGCGTGCCGAAAGACCTCCATTGGCCCAATGGCGGTAGAGGAAAACATCTGATCGAGAAGCAATACCGTGATTTCCTTCATTGGTTACCCCGGCCAGCCCCTGTGGCATGGCGTAAATACCTACCTACGATGTCATATCTGCCATCTTGTTGCAAGTCCGTTCCCCGCTTACTCTCGCACCATCGCAACCGGAAATTACAAACAGGGAGAACAGAGAAGATGGCAACGGCAAAGAAATTTTCAACAGTTATCAACGGAGTGATGGTCGACGATCTTTTCTCGACCATTGATGCGGTCAAAGGAACGCCGGCAATCGCGAAGTTTAAGTTTGGCGTCCGCAATCGATGGGCGACGGGCAGTCAGAATGCCACGACGGTCACCGGATTTCATGGAGCCATGCAGAACCTTTCGCATCCCAAGCCATTTGTCTTGGAGGCGGACGAACCGGCGATCCTGCTGGGCAAGGATTCGGCAGCCAATCCGGTTGAGCACCTACTGCACGCGTTGGCCTCGTGCTTGACAACCTCGATGGTTTATCACGCCGCCGCACGCGGCATTCAGATCGAAGAAGTCGAATCAACCCTCGAAGGCGACATCGACCTTCATGGATTTCTGGATCTCGATAAGAAGGTTCGCAACGGATACCAGGGCATCCGGGTGAACTTCAAGGTCAAGGCCGACGTGCCGGACGATCAGTTAGAGGAGATTGTGCAGTTGGGGTCGGGACGCTCGCCGGTGTTCGATTCCCTGGTCAACGGTGTTCCCGTCTCGATCACGGCTTCGCGCAAGTAGGCGCGATCCCACTCAGGTTTCGCCACCAGGCGCCATCGAGGCAAAAACCGAAAATCATCAAGGAGAGAAATTAACAATGGAAAGCTCAACCTCAACTCTGAAGGCGGTAGCGGGTCTCCTGCACTCGAGCTTGCTGACTGCGCTTGTGATAGTCGCACCGATTCTCGCAAGGGCTGACGACTCCGCTCATAACCACGGGTCCTCGTCGAAACTGGTGCAGATTGTTCGGCAGAACACGGCACAGTTCATCGACGTCAACAATGTAAAGGCAGCAGGCTACCAGCCATTGTTCGGCTGCGTGAGCGGCCCGGACCACGGGGCGATGGGAATTCACTACGTCAATCTGGGCTTGGTAGGGGATGGTTTGCTGGACCCGCGCACCCCGGAGGCCCTTATCTACGAGCCAATCGGTAAAGCACGGCGCTTGGTTGGTGTCGAGTACATCGTGGATGCGGCCACCTGGCTGGCGTCTCACGACAACGCTCCACCCCAATTGGAAGGCCAGGACTTCCAGTTCGTGGACGCTCCCAACCGGTTCGGGATTCCGGCGGCATTCTTCGAACTGCACGTCTGGGCCTGGCGGGAAAATCCCAACGGGGCGTACGTGGATTGGAACAACAACGTAAGTTGCGAAGGACAATGATGGCTAGTTAGAACACCTTCAGAGTCAGCTCGTGGGAGTCGAAAAGTGCCCGCTCAAGTGCTTACTTGGGCGGGCCCGTCGACCTGTCCAGTATCATGAATGAGCAAGTCGGATCCCCATGACTGATCGAGTTGCAGCCTGGAGCCTTCTCACGGAATTTACTCAATCCGAGAGCTTGCGTAAGCATGCGCTTGCGGTTGAGTCATGCATGCGCGCCTACGCGCGGAGGTTTGGGGCAGATGAGAATCTGTGGAGCGTGGTGGGTCTAATTCACGATTTTGATTATGAGAAGTATCCAACCGCTCAGGAGCACCCGTTTAAGGGCAACGAGATCCTAAAGGAACGAGGATATTCTGACGAAATCCGTCGCGCCATTATGTCGCACGCCGACTATAGCGGAGTGATACGGCACACGGAGATGGAGAAGGCTTTATTTGCCTGTGATGAACTTGCCGGGTTCATCACCGCCATAGCGCTAGTCAAGCCGGGGAAGTCACTGGCCGAGGTCGATGCCAGGTCCGTGCGCAAGAAGATGAAGGACAAAGCCTTCGCCCGCAGCGTCTCGCGCGACGACATCGTGAATGGTGCCAAAGACCTGGGAGTAGACCTCGATGAGCACATCACCTTCTGCGTGGAGGCGATGAAAGGGATTGCGACTGAGTTGGGGCTGGGATAGTTGGGAATGGGCTTGCAGGCCTCACGAGCCTCAGTAATCGGGCACTCGCGAGGCGGAATTGGTTCCCTCCCTTGTCGATGGCGCCATCACGGGGTCTTCTTTTGTTTTCTGGCTCCCAGAATTTCCAGATTCTTTCTGATTAACCCATACCTCTGTTCTACGCACTTGTGACTCGCGAGCGGATCCTCGGGCGCGTGCATGACGTAATCAAGCAGCTGATCGACGGTGCTGGTGCAAACATGCAGACGGGTGTCGGAGGAAGCGTAGTAGAGGAAGACGGTTCCGTCTCTACGCGCGACCCAGCCATTGCTGAACACGACGTTCGAAACGTCGCCAACGCGCTCGTCCCCCCGCGGCCCAATCAAATAGCCTGCCGGTCGATGGGTGATGACCTGAGGTCGCGCCAAATCAGCCAGGAACATGTAGAGCACGTAACGCAATCCGGCTGCCGTATTCCGCACCCCGTGCGCGAGGTGCAGCCACCCTTTCTCGGTTTTGATGGGGGGCGGGCCAAGGCCGTTTTTCACCTCTTTGATCGTGTGGTACTCGCGGTTGTCCATGATGACTTCTTCGTCGACAACCGGATTTTCCATGCTCTTGGTTAGTGCCCAACCGATGCCGCCCCCCTTGCCGGCTTGAATAAATTCGTCTTGTGGCCTGGTGTAAAGCGCATATTGGCCGTTCACGAACTCGGGATGCAGCACCACGTTCCGCTGCTGGGGAGACTTGGTCTTGAGGTCGGGGAGCCGCTCCCAATTCTTCAGGTCCTTTGTGCGCACAATTCCGCATTGCGCGACTGCCGACGACGTGTCCCATTCGGGCACTTTGGCATCTTTACGTTCGGAGCAGAAGAGGCCGTAAATCCATCCGTCTTCATGCCTGACCACCCGGATGTCATAGACGTTCACGTCGGGGGTGTCGTTCTGGGGCAGAAGAACCGGGTAATCCCAGAAACGGAAGTTATCAACGCCGTTCGTGCTTTCCGCGACTGCCAGGAATGACTTTCGGTCGACTCCCTCCACCCTGCCAAGCACAAGGATTTTTCCATTGTGTTCGATTGCACCGGCGTTAAAGACAGCGTTAATCCCCATCCGTTCTTGCAAATAAGGATTCGTTTTGAAGTCGAAGTCATAGCGCCAGATCAACGGGGTGTGCTCGGCGGTCAAAACCGGATAGGTGTACCGGTCGTAGATCCCATTGCCCTTGGAAATCTTAGGATTGCGCTGTTTTAGCAGTTTTTCCTGTTGGGCAAAAAGAGTTCGGGTCTGTCTTCTAAATTCGCCTTGCGTCATTCATGTTCTCCAAGTGTAGGAAAGCTGCAGTCAAAACCCACGCCGTTCTTCTTTCACGCTTTCCAGGTGCTCAGCGTCCTTGGCGGTAACCGCCCGAAAAAAAAGTCTTAACGCAAGCTCGCAACCCTGCCAAACATTCTGAGCAAATCGAGCACCAAGAAAAGCTAATGAGTTCTGGCGTTCTCGTCTACCCTCGCCATGACCTCAAAACAGGTCCGGCTATTGTGGTAAGGGCATTTCCACGGATCGACTTTGGACTTGTCGTTGCTCGGAACGCCGTCGCGCGAGACCTTCCAGAACCACTCTCCGTGCTCGTGATCGATAAGGTGGTTGTCGATGAACTCCCACGAGCGCTCCGCAGCCGTGCGGAATTGGTTGTTTCCGGATAGCTGGAAGGCATTCAAGAATCCGACTACCGCTTCCGATTGCGCCCACCAATGCTTGTCGCTCTCGACAATCTTGCCATGTTCCGCGGCATGGAGGATCCCGCCATCGGAGTCCACCCCCTGGTCACAAACCGTCTGCGCCATCCGCAGCGCCTGGTCCTCGACCCTCTTTATCAGTTGCCGATCGCCACACATCTTTGCCGCTTCGCACAACAGCCAGCTCCCCTCGATGTCATGACCAAAGGAAACAATCTCGGTCTTCGGCCTCCAGTCTTCCTCGAAGAACAAAAGGAAATGATGGGTCTTGGGATCGATGATGCGAGTCAAGAAGATCTCAACCAGTTCTCGCAAACGCTTCCCGAGCTTAGGGTCCTTGGATGACCGACTTAAGTTCGTGTAGGCCTCCATCATGTGAAGATGCGTGTTCATGGACTTTTTCTCGTCCATGTCTACTTCGCTCAGACGTTGATCGCCCGCGAGAGTCCAGTCGCGTTCGTAAGTCTCAAAGTAGCCGCCAAACCGCTCGTCATGGCTGGTCTGTTCGATGATCTCGTACAAATGAATTGCCTGTCTCAACGCCTCCTGGCTGCGAGTCGCCTCATAATACTCAGCCAGCGCATAAACCGTGAACGCCTGTCCATAAATCCGCTTTTTCATGTCCGACGGTTCTGCACGGTAGTTGAGCATCCAATACACGCCCCCAAATTTTTCGTCCCAGAAATGGCGGAGGATGTAGTCGTAGGCGCGCGTCGCTGCCCTGAGATACCCATCTTCCCGATATACGGAGAAGGCCTTTGAGAATGTCCACAAAATGCGAGCATTGAGGATAAGCCCTTTATCGGCCTTCGCATCGATCACCAGGTTGTTCGAGATCCTTCCGCGGAACCCGCCAAACTCCTCGTCAATCGTGTACTTCAGCCAGAAGGGGAGGATGTTCAATCGCAACTCTTTTTCCGCGCGAGCTCTCAGATCAAACACACGAGTCTCCCTGGAAGGCGTAGAAAGCGCATCCCGATGGAACTAGCTTGCTGCCTTTGTGGTTGATTCCCGGACCATCAGTTCCGGCTTGACGGCGACCTGCCTCGGCCAGTCCTCCTGGCCCTCAAGGCGATCGAGAAGAATCTTGGCGGCAATTTCACCCATCTGGTGCAGGGGCTGGCGAACGGTTGTCAGGCTGGGAGAGTGGAACATCGCCGCCTGAATATCGTCAAAACCTACCACTGAGACATCTTCAGGAACCCGCAAACCGGATTCACGGATCGCGCGAATCGCGCCGATTGCCGAAGCATCGTTGTACGCGAACAACGCCGTAAACGGCTGCTTGCGTTCCAGCAACATCTTGGCGTAGGGATATCCGAGGGCGGGCCCAGACTCTTCGCCAGCCAGCTGAACTGTCAGTTCGGGTCTGATCGGAACACCTAGTTCACGTGCGACCTCAGAAATCGCGCCCCAGCGCTGCGCCGCATCGGAACTGTCCGGGTTCCCAATCATGACAGCGATATTGCGATGTCCCAGAGACACCAGATGCTCTAACGCGAGCTTCACGCCCAGGCGTTGATCGAGGATCACATTGGTTGCGTTTTCCTCCTGGCGATGCCCGGAGACCGCAACCATGGGCAGCGAGATGGAGTATTGCAGGTTCAGATCGATCGTAATGACGCCTTCTGCTCCCCGCTCGAGCAGCAGCTGACTGTACTTCTGGAAAAGCTCTGGGTCGTGGTGGTGAATGCCTGTGATGAAAAAGTAGTCCTTCTGGCGGGCGTATTCCTCGATGCCGGCAATTACCTGACCACCGTAGCCATCGCTGATATCGGTTGGAATCACGCCGATGGTGTATGTCCGCTTATTACGCAGCGAGCGCGCCATCAGGTTGGGTTTGTATTTGAGATCCCGGGCAGCGGCGAAAATCCGATTGCGAGTTCCTTCCGGGATGTGTTTTGCAGAAGGTGAGTTGTTGAGGACCGCCGAAACCGTTCCCGGGGAGAGATGCAACTTTTCTGCAACCAGCTTCAGCGTAACCACCGATTCCGATCCCGCTTTCTTCACGCTCATAACACTCCAAAACACCAACGATATTTCCGCTTTATCCCCGAAGACGAGGTAAACGGGAACCGCTTTAAAGTAGTCCTTCCAAATTTTAACGCAAGCTCAATAAACGATTTTCTTCGTATTATTTCACGTAGTGATCGCGAACTGGAGAGAATTGTAGGGCGGAGTCTCACGGCGAAGCCCGAGAGACCGCCGCAGTAAGCCACGCTATTGCTGGATTCAGGGCGTTAGCCTGCCGGTCGAGAGGTAATCTTGCGAGGGGACACCAAAAGCGTCCGCTACACGGTTGAAGAAGGCGAACATCGCAATAATGTAGACCGCTTCAGAAATCTGATCCTCGCTCCAGCCGCCAGCGCGCAATTTTTGAACATCATTGGCAGTAGAGCGATATGCCGCTTTTGTAATCAATTCCACGTAGTCGAGCAGCGAGCGTTCGGCCGGAGTCAGGCCCGCCTCATCGAGCTTACCCTCGAGAATCGCGTTTACGCATCGATCGCTTGCTCCCTGAACACGCAGGAAGTACACATGACTGTCCAGTCAATACGGGCAATGGTTCAGGTAAGAGACATAGCTGGCAATCATTTCCTTGTGACGGCGGGAGAGGTGGCCTTCGGAAAAATGAACGGTGTTCGAGAACTGAATCACCTGCCGAAGGAAATCCGGTCTGGCACCAAAACACTTGAGGATGCCAGGTACCTGCTTTCGGCCTGATCCTGCCCGCCAGTCGTCGTAGGCGGCCGCGGTATCGCCGGTGGCTTCGGCGTCCTCAATGATCCGAATCTTGGTAGCGGGTTTTTGCCCAGGTTCTGTGCTCATAATCCCTTTATGCTCGTTCCGGAATTTCCGCGCGCGAAAGGTTCGGGTGGCGCGGGCGTTCCCGCGAACGAAAACAACCAGTACGCGGGAATGCCCGCTAGAACAACAGCTCCCCCGAGCCCGGCCTGAATCGGGCTGTGCCCGGCGAGCAGCACTAAAAGAGTAGTAATTAGCAAAAGAAATATGACTACAGGGACAGGATAGAGCGGCGCTCGAAAAAGCGGAGCCGTTCCTATATTCCGCCATCGCGCCAGGATAAGTCCCGCCCCAGCCATGGCCAAGAAGACGACGGCTACAAAGATGAAGTACTCAATGATTTTTTGAAAGCTACTCACAGCTACCAGTACGGACGAAATCGTGCCTTGAATGAGAATTGCACTCACCGGTGTGCCGAAACGCGGGCTGATTTCGGATACCCGCCGAAAGAAAAGACCGTCTTGTGCCATCGCATAGTACACCCGGGGTGCAGACATGATCAGCGCCGCCAGGCTGCTGAACACGCAAACCATCACAATCGCAGCAAATATCTTTCCGCCTAGGGGACCGAACAACACGCTTCCTGCCTGCGCCACAAAGGTTTGGTTCGAGGTAACACCCGCAAGCGGCGCGAGATACAGAAAAGCCGCGCTAACCAGAATGTAGACGGCGGTTACGAGCAGTGTTCCGAATAGCATGGCACGCGGTAGGGTACGGCCGGCGTCGCGCACCTCGCCGGAGATCTTGCTTACGTCCCACCACCCACCGAAGGAAAAGAATGCGCCAACCATTGCCGCTCCCAAAGCTCGGAGCAACGGCAGCGAACCGGGCCTCTGCGCGACAAAAGGAAGGAAGTTCGACCACGAGCCAAGGCGCAGCGAGAAACCCCACACCACCAGTACGGCGAGGAGCCCGAGCTTTAGCCATGTACTCCAGCGCAGCACACCAGCGCTCACTCGGATGCTGAGCATGTTCAAGGTGCAGAGTAGCCAGATGACAGCCACGGCAACCAACTTCATGGCTATCGAGGACAGGGGAAGAATATAGCCGAAATAGCCGGCCAGCCCTACTCCGAGCGCGGCCGTGAGTCCGGGATCGAGCACCAGTAAGCACATCCAGCCGTAGAGGAAAGCGGTTCCGCGGCCAAACGTCTCTTCGAGAAAAACGTAAACCCCGCCATCGCGAGGGAAGCGTGCGGCCAGTTCTCCATAGGTAAGCGCACCGCAGACGGTCAAAATTCCGACCACGACCCAGACCAGCAGCAGATAAAAAGGAGAACCCAGCGACTTGGCCATTTCCGCGGGAGTGAGGAAAATTCCTACGGCGATGGTTTCTCCTGCCACCGCGGCCACGGCCGACGCCAGCCCAAGTTGACGCCGGGGCGCCCGATAAGACAAAGAGCCAGCGCTCGTCTCGGTAGAAGAGTTCATCGCGACGAAGACTTCAATCGGCAAAGCGTATTCAGAGTTACCAATTCGATCAATAGTACAAAAAAATCGCGGCGCAACCGCCGTTCTACTACTTTCGGAGTATTGCTCTGGTTTAGGAGATCTCTGGATAATCGCAGCACTTTTGAGTCTGAAAGCCGCTCGGTCGAAGTGTTTGGTCCGCGTTCGAAATCCATAAAGTCTCTCCAGGAAACCCGCATGAGCAAAGCAATCAAACTCGTATTCTTGGCTATACTCGCATGCGCTTGCGCTGTGGCGCAGCAGATCACCGGAAGCATCCGCGGCAATATCTCTGATCCAACCGGTGCGGTCATACAGAACGCGGCCATCACCGCGCGGCAGATTGAAACAGGTCTTACCCGAACCACAATGTCGGATTCGGCCGGCACCTTCTTATTGCTTGAGCTGCCGGTGGGCCACTACCAGCTCGAAGCGTCGGCTGCCGGCTTCCGGAAGTACTTTCAGGAGGGAATCACACTCAACGTCAATGAAAGCGCAAACGTCCCGATTCGCCTGGCGGTGGGAACGGAAGGTGAAAAAGTCCAGGTTCAAGCCGACGCCCAACTCATCCAGTCAACCGTCACCAGTCTGGGACAGGTGGTGCAGGAGCGGGAGATTCTCGATCTCCCCCTGAACGGCCGAAATTTTTCGCAGCTTGGTACCTTGCAGCCGGGAGTCATGCCGCTGACGGCCGGCTTGCAGGAAGCGGGTGGCTCGTTGCGAGCCGGACAGCCCTATGCTGTCAACGGACAGCGACCCGAGTCCAATAACTTCTTGATCGACGGTGCGAACAACCTCAACGGTGTCGATGGAGGCTTTGTTTTGGTGCCGCCAATTGACGCAATTGAAGAATTTCGTATCATCACGCACAGCTCAAATGCCGAGTTCGGAACCAGCCTCGGCTCGACCACCAATGTCATCACGCGCTCGGGAAGCAACAGATTTCATGGCGCGCTTTGGGAGTTCTTGCGGAACGACATCTTCGATTCGACTGGATACCTGGCAACCTCAAAGGAGCCACTCAAGCAGAACCAGTTCGGTGGAAGCGTCGGTGGACCCATCCGTCACGACAAGACCTTCTTCTTTGGTTTCTATGAGGGGTTCCGCAACCGGCAGGGAAAAAGCGTCGGTAGCACAGTTCCGTCCATAGCGGAGAGGCAAGGCGACTTCGGACAGTTGTGCCAAGCCGGGTTCTTTTCGAGCGGCCCAATGACAGGGTTCTGCCAGGATCCCAGCGGACAACTCTTTAATGTCTTTCTGAACCAGCCCTATCCGTTCAACCAGATGCCTGCTCCGAGTGCAAGCGATCCGTCGAGCATGAGCCAGTTCTCGTTGAACCTGCTGAGCCTTTTCCCGCAACCGAACTGTGACGCGAATGTTTACTGCTCCACGCAAACGCGGCGCGACGATACCGACGAGTTCGGGATTCGCTTGGACCATTACCTCACACCGGCCGACAACCTTAATTTCCGGTACATGTTCAGCAAGGGCACGGTATTCGATCCTCTCTCCCCAGCCGGCGCCAGCGTTCCCGGATTCCCGGTGGGCGAGGATCATCGCGCCCAGAACTTCGTGGCCCAGGAAACCCATACGTTCTCTCCGTCGATGATCGGTCAGCTGCGTATCTCATACCTGAGAAACAAGTTTCTGGTTGATCAACATCTCAACCACACATCGCCTGCGAGCCTCGGATTTACCTATTCCCCAAGTCTTCCGGACGCAGCCGGCCCGCCATTCATCCAGGTCAATGGATACACAACCACCGGGGATCCGATTACCGGTCCGCGTAACACCTACGAGAATGCTTTCGATTATTCAGGATCGCTGAGTTGGGTTCATGGTTCCCATGAGTTGAAAGTGGGCGGTGGTTTTCAGAATCTGGAGATCAACGCACTCCAGGGCATCGCGACCAACGGGTTCTTCGTCTTCGTGCCGTTCCCGGTCACCAATTCATTCGCCAGCTTTCTCTGGGGACGTCCGGTGGTCTTCCTGCAAGGTCGCGGAAACTTCTCGCGCGGAATTCGCGGGCACTCATTCGATGCCTATGCACAGGACACCTTCAAGGTTACCAGCCGCCTGACCGTGAACTACGGCTTGCGTTACGAGCTGCCCTCGCCTTACACCGAGATTCACAACCGGCAGACGCTATGGATTCCAGGTCGTCAGTCGACGGTCATGCCTACGGCTCCTGCGGGCTTGCTCTATCCCGGCGACCACGGGGTCCCTGAGGGCCTGATTCCGACCTTCAAGAAAGGGTTCGCACCCCGTGTGGGCATTGCCTATGACCCGTTCGGAGATTCCAAATGGCTTATCACCGCCGCATATGGAATCTTTTACGAGCCGTATTACACAGGGCAGGGTGGTCCACTGCAGTCGCCGATCAGCGCGCCACCGTACCTCCAGACACCCCAGGTTGGACTCTCCTCTTTCTTTTTCAACATGCAGGATCCCTTTAATGGGAATCCCCCCATTGCCGGGCAGTTCTCGACACCGCTCACGAACCTCACGGTCAGTCCCAATCTCCCATTGCCGTATGCGCAGAACTGGGATCTCAACATTCAACACGCCCTGCCAGCCCAAATGCTCCTCGAGATTGGATATGTCGGCACCAAGGGCACGCACCTGCCGCGTTTCATCGAGGGAAATCCGACGCACTACATTCCTGGCATCGACCCGAGCACGAACCAGCCGTACTCGACCTCCGGCAATGCCGACCGTCGACGTCTTTACTCGGGATGTACGCTCGATCCCTCTACCCAGTGCATCTATTCGTCTGCGGGGTTGATTAGCGGAATTTCGAACTCCGCATATAATTCGCTGGAGGCAAGCCTTCGCAAACGCTTTAGCCGGGGGATGTCCTTTCTGGCTTCTTATACCCTGTCGAAGACCATCGACGATGCATCGTCGTTCAACATGACCGGGTCTGCCGCGAAGCCCGTCGCGGGTGAGAATGATCTCGCTCAGGACCCCCAGAATCTGGCGGCCGAACGTGGACGTTCGCTGTTCGACGCCCGCCATCGCTTCGTCTTCAGCTATCAATGGAGCTTGCCATTTTTCAAAGAGGCTCACGGCCTGACCAGGAACGTGCTTGGCGGGTGGCAGTTGAACGGCATCGCCACACTGATGAGCGGAACCCCATTCACCGTCTTTGATTCGAATGATGTCTCGGTACAGGGCAGTGCGCCCGAGATCACCGGGTTCTCGGCGAACCGCCCGAACCTGGTACAGGGGCAGAATCCCAACGCTGGCCCGCGTCGCCCCGACAATTGGCTGAATGCGAGTGCTTTTCAGCGCATCATTCAGGACGCGAACTCGCCCGTACAGCAGTTCGGCAGCGCAGGCCGCAACATCGCGCAAGGCCCCGGCTATGCCAATTGGGACTTTTCCGTGTTCAAGAATTTCCGAGTTGCGGAAGGGAAGGAGTTCCAGTTCCGAGCAGAGCTGTTCAATATCCTGAATCACACCAACTTGCGGCTCCCTGATAGTGATATCAGTTCGCCCACGTTTAACCAGATCCTAGAAGCGCAACCACCACGGCTCGTCCAATTTGCCTTGAAGTTCTTGTACTAAGGATTCTGGGACAATGTCCTTGAGCGAGGGCGACCCAGGCGGGCCTTCTGGGTCGCTCTATTTTCGCCTACGCTAGCGGTCTGGGGCGAACCCGGCCGCTGGGAGGCAGTTCGGTTCGAGGTGATTCGGCCTCGTTCTAGCAGGTGTTGTCCCGCATCAGGGGCACAGAGGTCAGCGGTTATCGCCAATCCGCCTCGTTGCCGCTGTCCAGCGGCTTCGTTATGATTGATCAATGAGTTTTGCCGACACCGTCGTATTGTTCGTTCTGGCCCTGCTGCTGTTTGGGCCCAAGAAGTTGCCCTTGATTGCCAAGCAGATCGGCAAAGCTCTAAACGAGTTCAAGCGCGCTTCGAATGAATTTAAATCCCAGATCGAAGCTGAAATTAGCCAGATTGAATATCAGGAGCGGCAGCAAAAGTATGAAGAGGAGCGGAAGATTCTGCCTGCTGAGCCGCCGGCAGGAGCTGTAGCCGCAACCTCGCCGGAGCTCCCGCCGCCTCCCCAGGAAGGCGGTCCTGTGAACGGGAATGTAAACGCCACCCACGATACCACCAATGCCTGAGACTCCCACGCTGGAACAACCTGCGGTCGAAGAAGAGCGGATGCCGTCCATGAGCTTCCTCGAACACTTGGAAGAACTCCGCACCCGCATTTTCCACGCCGTCGTTGCCATCGCCTGCGGCATGGTGCTCTGCTGGTTTATTCGGGAACGTCTGGTGACGTTCATGACCGAGCCCATTATCGAGGTGCTGAAAGCCAAAGGGCAAGCCGACAAGCTGGTCTACCTCAACCCCACTGAGCCATTCAACCTTTACTTGAAGATTTGCGCGCTTGCCGGCCTATTTATTACCTCTCCGTATGTGCTCTA
Organism: Terriglobales bacterium; assembly: GCA_035606605.1. Classification (GTDB taxonomy): domain Bacteria; phylum Acidobacteriota; class Terriglobia; order Terriglobales; family Acidobacteriaceae; genus Gp1-AA145. Next base: position 24,085 of record DATNEX010000020.1, on the reverse strand, counting down.
TCAGGTCTGGCTGTTCATTTCGCCCGGACTCTACCGTCGCGAGAAGAAGTATGTTGTACCGTTCATGGCCTCCAGCATCTTGCTGTTCGTGGCCGGCGGCTACTTTGGGTATCGCATGGTTTACCCCGCGGCACTGGATTTCTTGATCGGAATCGGGCGCCAGTTCGCGGCGATGATCACCATTCACGAGTACACCGACCTATTTCTCACCGTGATTCTTGGCCTAGGTATTGTCTTCGAGATGCCCATCCTGGTTTTCTTTCTGGCGCTCATGGGGGTGGTCAGTGCGGGTTGGATGTGGCGTAACATCCGTTACGCCGTCCTTGGGATCTTTATCGTTGCTGGCGCACTCGCGCCCACCCCTGACATCAGCAGCATGGTGATCTTCGCCTCTCCGATGCTCCTCCTCTACCTTGTGAGTATCGGGATTGCCTGGTTCGTCCATCCCACCCAGAGGAGAGCGCGTGAGGCAAAGCGAACCAAGGCCTAAGCCCAGCCCGGTGAAGCTGGTTTGTTGCGGGCGGGCCGTACTGGCAATGGCAGTGTTGCTGCTTGCTGCCAGTTGTGCACGCACCTCATCGACCAATACCAGCGAGACAAAACCCTCTCGAGAACCCTCTGCTGAGGTTTCCCCAGTACCGCCGGACACTCAGCCTCCAGAGTTCAACGCTAGCCGGGCCATGCAATACGTGAAAGAAATCGTTGCCCTTGGCCCGCGCCCGCTAGGCAGTGAAGGCCACAAGAGAGCCGAGAATTACATTCTGGCCCATTTAAAAGGCGATCAGGTGGAACGCGACGATTTCGAGATCACAACGCTTGAAGGCCGCTTTCCGGTTCACAACATCATCGCCCGTTACCCCGGCACGAAGGATGGCGTGATTGTCTTGGCCAGCCACTACGACACCAACTGGCCTTTGCGCAAGGAGAACTACGTAGGAGCCAACGATGGCGCTTCTTCGAGCGCGTTGTTGCTTGAGATTGCAAATCATTTGCGGGGCAAGAAGCGAAACGGGTACAGCGTTTGGCTCCTCTGGGACGATGCTGAGGAGTCCATGAAGTTGCCCTGGGACGACGCCGAAAGCCTGTATGGTGCGAAACATTTAGCCGATCAATGGCAGGCCCGTGGAACGCTGCAGAAGATTAAGGCATTTCTGCTGGAAGACATGATCGGCGATGCCGACCTCAACGTCGAGCGGGACGTGAACTCAACCCAATGGCTGGAAGACCTGATAGCCCAGGCCGCGACCGGCCTGGGTTACCAGTCGCATTTTTTTGGGCGGGAGATCGGGGTGACGGATGACCACACGCCATTCCTGAGCCGCGGTGTTCCCTCGGCGGACCTGATCGACCTCGACTACGGTTATAACAACGTTTTCCACCACACCATCCACGACACCCTCGACAAGCTCAGCCCCAGAAGTCTGGCCGTTGTTGGTACGGTGACACTGCAAACCGTCCGTATGCTAGACCAGCGGTAATTGGCGGGCAAGATGCGTTTTTTGCGCGTCATTGGTGTCCCTATATAGAATTGTCATTCCGAGGAGCAGATGCGACGAGGAACCTGCCGTTTTTCAATTATTTCGACTGCACCAGCCATTCCCGCTCGTAATTCCATCGCTGTCCGAGTGAATCAGTGACCGAAACTCTCGCCTGGATTTTGTTCAACGTTTTCGTCGCCCTAATGCTGGTGCTCGACCTGTTCGTCTTTCACCGCCGTTCCGAAGCGCTTAGCATGAAGCAGGCGCTCGGCTGGAGTGCTTTTTGGATTTCCCTAGCCGCCATCTTTGCCGTGCTCCTGGGCGCATGGCAGGGCAAGACCGCAGCTTTGGAGTTCTCAACCGGGTACGTGATTGAACTCTCGCTTAGCGCCGATAATCTCTTTATCTTCCTCATGGTTTTCCGCTATTTCCACCTGCCCCAGGAAGAGCAGCACCACGTGCTTTTTTGGGGGATCATCGGTGCGATCGTCATGCGTGCAATCTTTATCTTCGCCGGCGTCGGCTTGATTCACCGTTTCCACTGGATCATCTACGGCTTCGGAGCCCTGCTGGTCATCACTGGCATACGGATGCTCTTTAGACATGGAGAGCAAGTGCACCCCGAAAGGAATCCCCTGGTGCGGGCCTTCCGCCGGTTTTTCCCGGTAACTCAGAACTACGAAGGCGGCAAGTTCTTCGTTCGGCGCGATCGGCTTTATGCCACTCCGCTGTTGCTCGTCTTGCTCGTAATAGAAACCACCGACTTGCTCTTTGCCGTAGATTCGATCCCCGCAGTGCTTTCTATTACGCTGAATAGCTTCATCGTCTATACCTCGAACATCTTCGCCATCCTCGGTTTACGATCGTTGTTCTTCGCCCTTTCCTCTTTGCTGAACATCTTTGAGTACCTGCACTACGGAATCTCCTGTGTCCTGGTTTTTGTGGGCATGAAGATGATCCTCTCCCGCTCTTACCCGATTCGTACGGAAATTTCGCTGATTGTGGTGGCCACGATTCTCCTGGTCACGATTGTCGCTTCACTCTGGAAACGAAAAAGGGTCGACGAGGCCCCCGCTTCCTAGCGGGCTTCCGCCTCACCCGGTTGCGTGGACGTCAAAGCACGCCTCCCCCGGGAAGTTCGCAAGCTGATGCCGCCCAGCGGCAATCCCGTTCTGAAAGCGATCTTGGGGCAGCAGCGGCCAAACCCGGAGTGGCCTCGATGGCGACCTTGGCGAACAGCCTTGCGCAGGTGATAGGGCCTATCGGGTTGTTATGCAGCCCTTCGTCGGGAAGTCAGCTGGGGAACCATAAGATCTCGCGAAGGGACTGGAAGTTTGAATCACGATCATACAAAGGAGATCTTATCGTCGCTGACGAGCGAATGTTTCTTGAACCTGACATCATTATGGTCAGGGAAGTCGGTCCGGTATTGTGCTCCCCGGCTCTCCTCGCGCGCCAATCCTGATCGCGCTACGAGTCTTCCTACAATGTGCAAGTTACGTGCCTCAAACTCGCGACGACCATGAGGCGGCTTGAGTTGTGAACCGATCTCTTCCAGGCGCTGGATTGCCTGCTTCAGCCCCGCCCCGGTGCGCACAATGCCGGCCTGCTTCCACATGAGTTCCTGAATCTGAGTGATCGTCGCTTCGATGGGTACAGGCAAAGGCCCGTTGGAATATGCCGCTGCCGGGGGTGCTTTCGGCACCCGATGTGGTGGGAGCTTGAGTTCATTCCGCATCCTTCTCCCTGCCCGCGCCCCAAAAACCAGACCCTCCAGCAGGGAATTACTGGCCAGGCGATTGGCCCCGTGCACGCCCGTTCCTGCCGCCTCTCCAGCCGCGTACAAGCCACCGAGTGTAGCGCGGCCGTCCAAATCAGTGCGCACGCCTCCCATGGCGTAGTGTGCGGCCGGGCGAACGGGAATGAGTTCGTTGGTGATGTCGATGTTGTACTGCATGCAGGTCGAGAAAATTCGGGGGAAACGTTTCTTAACGTGGTCAGAATCGAGATCTGTGAGGTCCAGATAAACCACAGGATCTTTTGCCCGGCTGCGCTCAAGTTCATGCATGATGGCCCGGGCCACCACGTCGCGCGGAGCAAGCTCTCCCAGGGAGTGATATTTGGGCATGAAGCGCGCCATCTCCATGTTGCGCAGATGAGCGCCCTCGCCGCGGAGCGCTTCCGAAAGAAGAAATCGCGGTGCTTTCGTCAGATACAACGCGGTGGGATGAAACTGTATGAACTCGAGATCTGTAACCTGGGCCCCAGCGCGGTATGCCATCGCCACACCGTCTCCGGTGGCAACTCCCGGGTTCGTTGTATTTGCATAGAGTTGCCCCATGCCGCCGGTTGCGAGCAGGACTGCGGATGCCGGAATGGTGGCATGCTGGCCATGCTCATCGATTACCTTTACCGCGCAGACGCGGCCATCTTCGACGAGCAAATCAGTCGAGAACTCAAACTCCCGGACGAAGATTTCTTTCAGCGTCTTGGCTTTGGCATAGAGCGCGCGCAGAATTTCCCGTCCGGTGGAATCGCCATGCGCGTGCAAGATGCGATTCCGGCTATGTGCGCCCTCCCGCCCGAAGGTAAGCTTTGTGCCTTCGCGGTCGAATTGAGTGCCCCATGCGATCAACTCTTCGATACCTTGCGGGGCTTCCTCGACCAGCACTTTCGCCGCCTCCGGATTGCACAGCCCATCTCCGGCATTCAGAGTATCTTGAAGGTGCAGGCTGATTTCATCCTCATCGCTAAGGGCCGCGGCGATCCCGCCCTGGGCGTACTGCGTACTCGAGTCGGTGACTTCTCGCTTGGCGAGGACCAAAACGCGCCCGGCTGGAGCGAGTTCAATGGCCGCGCGTAATCCGGCCACTCCGGCGCCAATGATAAGGAAGTCAGTCTCCGGGAACTGGGCTGGCATGTGCTGGAATGGTAACACCGCGAATTAGCGCGATTCCAGCTCTGCCCGCAGCCACCCGCGGAACCGAATCGGCTTGCTATGATGAATTCAGTGCTGCGCATTCCCATCAAGACCAAGTCTCATGCCTACGAAGCCGTGATCGAGCATGGTGCGTTGGCCCGGGCCGGCGAATTGATTCGCAAGAGCTTAGGCGGCGAGACGCCTCGGGCGTTCGTGGTCACCGTTGCCCCCGTTCGTCGTCGGTGGGGCAAGATGCTTGCGCGTTCTCTGGACACTGCCGGATTTGTTTCCGCCTTCGTCGAAATGCGCGACGGCGAGACTTACAAGCGCATGTCGACCGTAGACCAGTTGGCGGAAAATCTTGTGCGTCTCGGCGCCGATCGCAGAGCGCTCGTGATTGCCTTTGGCGGCGGCGTAGTCGGAGACGTTGCTGGGATGCTTGCGTCAGTCTATATGCGCGGGGTGAAGCTGGTGCAGATTCCCACCACCGTGCAGGCACAACTTGACGCCGCCATCGGCGGAAAAACCGGCGTGAATCTGCGGTCGGGAAAGAATCTGGTAGGTACGTTTTATCAGCCCGAAGTCGTTCTTATCGACCCAGCGACTCTCGAAACTCTCCCTCCGCGCGAATTCCGTGCCGGAATGTACGAAGCCATTAAGGCCGGAATCATCGGTAAACCGGAATTGTTTGACCAACTGGTAAGAGTCACGATCAAGCGATTGCGCGAAAATGCCAAAGCGGTGACATACGCGATCTCGGAATCAGTAAAACTCAAAGCCGACATTGTCTCCGCGGATGAAAGGGAAAGCGACCTCCGCCGTGTTCTCAACCTTGGACACACTCTTGGTCACGCCCTCGAAGCCGCCACCGACTACAAACATTTTCTTCATGGAGAAGCCGTTGCTTGGGGGATGAACGCGGCCGCGCGTATTGCCCTGGACATGAGTGTGTGTGATCCCTCAACCTACGAGCGCATTCGAGACGCGGTTCACGCCTGGGGTCCATTGCCCGATATAAATATTCAGAATGCAAAAGCTTTGAAGCTGTTGCGTTCCGATAAGAAGACCGAGGCGGGAACCATTCACTTTGTTCTGCCTCGAGAAATCGGAAGAGTCGAAATTGTCAAGAATGTCCCCGAAAGTGCCATCGTAGCCGCCTTGGCGGAGATCCGTAGGTTTTCCCGTGCCTGAAAAACCGCCGGCGCAGGTGCGAGGGGCTGCTCCCCAAGGGGTCACTGACCCGGAGTCTGCTTCTCGCGCGGTCCGTGAGATGTTCACCTCCATCGCGCCGCGCTATGACCTGCTTAACCACCTTTTATCTGCCAATGTCGATAGGCTCTGGTGGCACCGCACGGCACGGACCTTTCGCTTGATCCTGCGCGGCCCAGCTGCCACGGCGCTCGATCTCTGCTGCGGCACTGGCGACATGGCATTGGCTCTTCGTAAGCAAAGTAGCGACGCCAGGATTATCGGCGCCGATTTCTCTCATGCCATGTTGACGCGCGCGTTCGCGAAACCCCCTGCCGGATCTCCGATCACTTGGATCGAAGCAGACGCACTGCGTCTGCCGTTCAAAGACAACAGTTTTGACCTGGTCACCTCAGCGTTCGGCTTTCGCAATCTTGCCGATTACGATGCCGGGCTGCGAGAAATATTTCGTGTCCTGCGGCCTGGCGGCGAATGCGGAATTCTCGATTTCAGTGAACCCGGCGGCTTGGTTGGCAAGATTTACAACGTGTACTTTAAGTCGGTCCTGCCGCGAATCGGAAGACTAGTTTCGGGTAATGAACGAGCGTATGCCTACCTTCCGGCCTCGGTGAAGCGCTTTCCATCACCACCCGAACTCATTGGACGAATGCAACAGGCGGGCTTTCAGGAAACCTCCTGGACCCCATACACATTTTCAATTGCAGGGTTATTCAGGGGGAAGAAAGGCTAAACTCCTGGCTCGCAACGGCATCTCGGGTTTTAACCAGCGGGTCGGGAATGCTGCTTCGGTACTAGGTTAGTAGGTCATTTGAAGCACTCTGCAAACGCCTCCGCGATCGGATATTTGATTACGTTTTTGTACTCGGGGCCCAGAAACTCCTGCAGGCGCGCTGTATCCATCACGGTATCGGAAAGCACGTAAGGCATGATGTCGGGCGGAATCGTTGAGATGCGCATCTTCCAGAAGAACTGCAACACTAGGTCAAACAGTCTCTCCGTGGGAACGCGAACCAGCTTTGCTCGAGCGATACTCACGCATTGCTCATACGTCAAAGGCGTTCCACGGCCAGCCACGTTAAGGACCGTAAGCCGCTGCGCCTCCGGATCGGTTTTCTTCAAGATGTGGGCGACTAGCCTTGCCACATCGTCGATATGAACAAACTGAATGCGGTTCTCCAGATACTTCTTACCTGAGGGCAGCATGCAGGGTAGGCGCTTCTTCGCTTCACGCATGCGTTCCGCGCGTTTGCTGCTCCCCCCTGGAATTCCGCGAAACGCCTCCATGAAATAGTTGTCCAGGTTGGCACCGGCGAAAATGTGCGGCCGCAAAATGTAAGCGCTGCAGCCCCGTAAGGCTGGCGCCCGTTGTTGCACTACGCGATCGGCTTCCATCTTCTGTACGCCAAACTGATAGGTATGCGCCGCGAGGGGAGTCTCTTCGGCAGCTGGCTTGGAGAGATCCGGGCCGTATGCCGAGACACTGCTGAGAAAAATGAACTTCTCAACCATTGGCCAGTCGCGGTTGGCCTCGGTCACCGCTTCCATCACCCTGGCGGTTCCGGGGACGTTCGTTTTCCAGATGCGTTCCGGATCAAGCACTCCGGTGCGCACTGCATCCATTACAAAAGCCATATGGAGCACGGCAACCGGCCGCACATCCTTAAAGAGTTGGAGCAACTGTAGGCAGGACGCTTCTTCCGCCAAATCCATCTGCTCAAATTGCAGAGGATGATTGGTTTCAGGGGCGCGGAAGTCTACGCCGACCACGCGGAATGACCCGAGGAGAGGCAGAAGCCGACTTCCCAGGTTTCCGGAGATTCCCGTCACTACGATGGACGGTAGAGAGTCTCCCATTTACTTCTTTCCGGAGGGCTCGGTTCCTGTTGACGGTGCGTTTGGTTTAGCTCGTTCGCCCGGTTCTTTAAGTGATGGGGGCGCTGGCCCGGCGAAATAAGCTTCATCAAGTTTGGTCTTTTCGACTGCCGTCTTCTGCAAGTCTTGACGTGCCTGCTGCACTTTCTGCAGCTGCAGCGCCCGCGTGATCTCCGGCTTCACCTCCTCGAGAGGCTGGTCCTTCTTAGCCTCCACCTTATAAATCATGTAAGCCTGGGGATTGTTAAGCACCGGCGATACCTCGCCGACTTTCAAATCGAACACAGAGGCATCGCTAGGAGGGAAGTGTGCTTTCGCGACATTGTCCACGCGGGTCGCGGTCGCCTTCAGGTTCTGTCCGGCAAAGTTGTACGCTTCTTGCTGCAATTTGGTAAAGTCTTCGCCGGCTACCGCGCGAGCCCGGAGCTTGTCGGCTTCTTCTTTCATCGCGGCTTCAGACGCTGCGCGCTGCTTCTGTGCATCGGGATTGGTCGAATTCTGGGAAGCGACATCCGCCGGTTTCTGCCTGGGGACGAAAATCTTGTCATAGCTGAGCAGTTGAAAGTCGTTGGTGTGCTCCTTGTAGTAGGCTGCTATGTCCGCATCCGAAACTTGTGTCGCCGCCTTCTCGAGGCTCTGCTGCCCCAGCTGGGCGAGTGTTTGTAAGCGCTGAAGCTGAAGCTGGACCTCAAATTCGGGAGTCTTATCGAGGCCCTGATCATGGGCTCTTTGGGCCAGTACCAATGCCGTCGCATAGCGCGAAGCGAAGCCCTTTTGTTGCGGTTTAGGCATATTCGGCATCATCGTATTCACGATCTTCTCGAACTCCGCACGAGTTACCACGGTCTTACAATCGGCGGCCGCCGTGCCCTTGTCGCACACGCCTTCAATGGTAATCACCGGCGCGTCGGGAGATATCTTTTGTTCGGGAGTGGAAGCTGGAAGGTCTTGTACCGGTTTGCTGTTCCGTGGCTCTACGACAGGCCCGGAATTCGATTGGGCCGCGCAAGCGCCTGCTACCAGCACGCAAACCAGCCCGGTTACGAGTGTTCTCAAGAGAAATCCTCCAAAGTTTTCCTGGATAAGAAATCGTAGCACAGGAGACGGGCGCCGCCGGCTGGCACCACCATGGACAGTACGAAGCTCAAGTGGAGCATAGGTTTTGCGCGATAATTGCAGGCATGGCTGAAGTTCCAGTGATGGCCCGCCAAGAGCTTGGCTCGCAATCCATGCGAGCTGAGAAGCGATCGGTTGCAGCTCATTCCGTCCTTGCCGCCATTGCCATCACCGTATTGAAGGTTGTTGTTGGTATCACGACGGGCAGTTTAGGAATTCTCTCTGAAGCCGCCCATTCAGGCCTCGATCTCATCGCCGCCATCATCACCTTGTTTTCCGTCCGTGTTTCCGATAAGCCCGCCGATGCCGATCACCAGTATGGGCATGGCAAAGTGGAGAATTTCTCAGCCTTTATCGAGACCGGACTCCTGCTTCTCACGTGCCTGGTGATCGTGTACGAAGCCATCAAACGTCTCTTTTTCCATCATGTCGAGATCGAACCCTCCCTCGCGGCTTTCCTCGTGATGTTTATTTCCATTGCCGTGGATTTCTGGCGATCGCGCGCTCTGGGGCGCATCGCCGAAAAATATGACAGCCAGGCGTTGCAGGCTGATGCACTGCACTTCTCAACCGATATTTGGTCCAGTGTGACAGTGATCCTTGGTCTCGCACTGGTTCTTGCTGGCAGAAAACTCGACATTCCCTGGCTGATCGATGCTGATCCCATTGCTGCTTTGTTTGTCGCCGGATTGGTTTTGTTCGTAAGCGCACGGCTTGCCCGGAAGACAATCGACGCTTTGTTGGATACTGCTCCGAGAGGAGTTCGCAGCAAGATTCTCGTTGCCATCGGCAAGATTGACGGTGTCCTCGAGGTAGATCGCGTCCGTATCCGTCGCGCCGGGAATCGCTACTTCGCAGACGTTTCGGTGGGTTTGGCCCGCAATGTTACCTTCCAGCGATCCGGCCAGGTGGCAGACGAAATTACTCGCACCGTGCACGCCACTCTTCCGAACACCGATGTGATGGTCCATTCCATTCCCCGGGCGGCGTCTGCGGAGAACGTTTTTGACCGCGTGCGAGCGGTTGCCACCCGCCACAATCTCAACGTTCACGATGTGAGTGTTCAGGACCTCGATGGCCGCCTCTATGTCGAGCAGCACCTTGAACTGGATGAAAACCTCCCAATCCGGGAAGCTCACGATCGGGCCAGTGAATTGGAGAGCGAGATTCGAGAGGAAGTGCCCGAAGTGGCATCGATTCTCACCCACATCGAAAGTGAGCCCGCGACCATTGAGGCCGGCGAGCAGTTGCAAAAAGACGCCCACCTTGAAGAGAGGCTCAAGAAGCTTGCCCATGAATTTCCGGAGATACTAGATCTCCACGATATGCAGGTAAAGCGCGTGCGCGACCATGTGTACGTCTCTTGCCACTGCACTTTCCCCGACGAGCTCCCCTTAGGTCGCGTCCACGACATCTGCACGGCTCTTGAAATCCGCTTTAAGCAGGAGGCGCCGGAGTTGTTCCGTGTACTCATCCACCCCGAGCCCAGCACCGACAACCGGAGATGACCATGTTCACAGCCGAAGCAAAATGGACGGAGCAATTTCAATTTGCGGCCACCACCAACTCCGGTCACACGTTTCTGATCGATGGCGATTCCAAAGTCGCAAGCAGCCCCATGGAGCTCGTGCTCGCAGCTCTTTGTGGCTGCACAGGCTACGACGTAGTCAGTATCCTGCAAAAGAAGCGCGAGCCGTTCACGGCCGTGGAAGTCATCGCCAAGGCTGAAAAGGCTCCCCAGCCACCGCGCGTCTACACTGAAATCGAAATGCTATATCGCGTGCGAGGAACAGTGTCGCGTAAAGCGGTTGAGGATGCCGTGCGTTTGTCGGAAGAAAAATATTGTTCAGTCTCAGCCATGTTAGGTAAGGTGGCCAAAATCACTTATCGCATCGAACTGGACAACATGTGACCAGCGCGGGTCCCACTCTTTCCGGCGAGAAGACTCATTCCTATCGTGGATACCTCTACATCGCCTGCTCTGCACTCCTCTGGGGGATTTCGGCTTCGCTCGGCCGTGCGGCGTTCACCGGAAAATTGTTCCCGTCACGGGGGATTGCTCATATCGATCCTCTGATTCTTTCGCAGGCACGCACCACGTTCTCATTTCTGGTGGTGCTCCTCGGCTTACTATTCACTCGAGGTCCGGCACGTTTGCGCATGCCTTTGACGGATCTGGGAAGAACCCTTGCTCTCGGTCTAGCTGGCGTCGCGGCCTCGAACTATTTTTACTACCTCGCGATCCAGCGGACGAACGTGGCCACCGCGATCATCATTCAGTACACCGCTCCCGTCTGGGTTTTGCTCTACATGGTCGTGCGGAAACTGGAGCGTGCCACCCTGCCAAAAATGATTGCCGTGGCCCTCGCCATCTTTGGAATTGCCTTAGTCATTGGCCTGCTCGGGCACGGCGAGCTGCGACTCGATTCCCTGGGAGTGACGGCGGCTCTGATCGCGGCTTTCTCATTTTCCTACTACAACGTGTTTGGCCACTCGATCCTAGAGCGCTACGACCGCTGGACCGTGCTCTTGTTCACCACGATGTCAGCTTCGGTGTTCTGGATTTTCGTCAATTCGCCATGGAAGATTACGGCTGCGCACTATACGGGGTCGGCTTGGGGATTCCTCTTTGGGTTTTCGCTTTTGTCCGTCCTGTTGCCATTCACGTTCTATTTTGCCGGGTTGCAGCACTTGAGTCCTTCAAAGGCGATCATAGTCAGTTGCCTGGAACCTGTCTTTACTATTCTGATCGCTGCCGCTGCCTTGCACGAATCAGTGCACCCTTTGCAGGCTGTGGGCATGATAATGGTCCTGTCTGCCATTCTGGTTGTGCAGCGCCCAGCTGGTAACGACAAGGCTCAGCTCATCGAACCCGTGGACTAAGAAAGAATCAAATTTCGCCTGCTATTCCGATCGAATGTCCCCGGTCGCCGTCGTAGGAGACCCGCTCTACCTTCGCGAGTATCGCAACCCCTCGTTTTATCCTGAAAATCGCGATCCAACATCTCCTTCTAGGACATTGCGCAACCCTAAACTTCTTCCCGCGCGCACGCCGCCGTAAAACTATCTGGCACTTTCGAGCTATTTACACTTCATAATCACTGCATCATGCTCGGTACATGTTGGCCCCATTCGCTACACGAATCGTCCTTGGCGTCGTCGTTCGCCTTCTGGCCATCGGCGGCTGGTTGGTCTCTATGGCCGTCGTCGCCTTCTTGATTATCGAGAGCGAACGTAGGCGGTTGAGCAAACTGTCAGCATTTATTTCTCAGAACAAATATTGAGGAAGGTCAGGGAGCACGCGCCTTCCCTGTCACGCACGCCACGCCACCTCAGGAAAACCAGCGCACCGATTGTGCGACCTTGCGGAGTCCTGGGAGAGTTCCCCGAAGCACAGAAGTGCTATTCGCCACCTTTGACGATATTTGTAGAATGCCCAATTCTATTTTTCCGTTTCGCGCGCGCCCTTCGCGCGCGCCCTTCGGCTGATTCGGCATGTTCGTGGAGGATCGTGTTTGCTTTCACCTGCCACTCTTCCAGCGCGTCGTCGAGCTTGGTGCTGATTGTGCGTGACAACCAAGCCTTCAAACCTGTCACTACAGGCGGATCACGACGAAAACGACAATCAAAACCAGAATCCAGTAAACTGCTGAAAGCAGAAGCAGATAAACTCACATGCCCGGGTGGCGAAACTGGCAGACGCACGGGACTTAAAATCCCGAGTCCCGAAAGGGACGTACCGGTTCGATTCCGGTCCCGGGCACCACGCAACCTACTCATCCAACAACTAGTTAGGTCGGGGTGCCGAAGAAGGGTTTGGTGTGAGGGTTTTGCCGTTTTGCTGCAGTTTTGGTGCAACTGTGCCCAAACTCGGACGCGCGGGCCTTTTCGAGGGCCTCACGCTCCTTTTGCTGGTTTATTTCAAGTTTGCGCGCAGCGTCGCGAAGATCGTTGGTCGTCGGGTGCCGAAAAAACTGTCTGCTTTATGATTGGCAGTCAAATTTCTCGTCTATTTACGGTCTCATGGGGGCGGAAATCAATGCAACACTCTAATATGGACTACTCTGTTGATCGGGCCTGCCGCCGCATCGTGCGCGCATTGAATTCGACACCATTCACTGCGACTGCAGTCTTGCTGTTAACGCTGTTTGCGCCAGCAGCAAACGCCGACGATGACGTCAACGCATTTGTGCTCCAGCGGGAAAACCGGACGATCGTGGTCGAGCCTTACAGCCCAAATATCATACGAATCACATTGAGCACTACGAAGCCTGCCGCGGTCGCATCGCCGGGGTATGGAATTATTGGCAAGTCTTCGTCTGATGGCTGGAATCATGAGCGCGATTCCTCGGGTTCTGATGTGGTTCGTTCCAGCCGAATGGTTGTCCGTGTCGATCCCGAGAACCAGCCGGCACCGCACGCGATGCCCCTCGATGCGACCAATCAGGAACTCAGGGACCACGTCTTCTATGACGAGAGCCCTCGGACTAAACCTCATAACGAGGTAATATCCATAACGACCGCAACAGGGAAACAACTTTTGACAATGTGGCGTTGGGCCATCATTCCCGCATCCGAATCAAGAGCGGAGAGTAACGGAAAGCCCGATTCCTCTTATCGGGTATCGGCAACGTTCGACTCGCCAGCCGGTGAGCACTACTACGGCCTAGGTCAGCGGCAACAGGGCACGATGGATCTCCGCGATCAGCGCATTACCTGCTGGCATGAGTATTTCGCGATCGGAGGCGAGAATCTCTGCGTTCCTTTCATGGTGTCGAGCCGTGGCTACGGCCTGATCTGGGACAATCCTTCCAAGACTACGATTGATCTCGGCTTCAACCAGCAGAATGTCTGGTCATCCGAAGTCGGAGACCGCGTTTCCTTTTTTGTGATTGCGGGCGACAAAGTTGACGAGATTTACAGGGGCTATCGCCAGCTCACCGGCGTCACGCATCTGTTGCCCAAAGCATCGTACGGGTACATTCAGAGCAAGGCAATCTATCCAACGCAAGAAGACATTCTTGCAGTTGCGAAGGGATATCGCGAACGCCACCTGCCGCTTGACGTTGTGGTCGTGGACTTTCTCAACATGACAAAAGAGGGTGAAATGGATCTGGACCCGAAACGATGGCCCGATCCAGCCGCGATGAATCAGCAGCTTCACTCGATGGGCGTCCATAGCCTGCTCAGTGTCTGGCCGCATTTTGCCGAAGGCACGCAGTTCTATGACATGCTGCTGAAGAATGGATGGCTCATTCTCAACACGGACGGCACTCCCGACCGGGTTGGGTACACAAAAGAAATTGGCCCCAACATAGACACTACCAATCCGGACGCCGCTAAATGGTGGTGGGAGAAGATTAGAGATCGCTACATCAAGCCTTACGGCTTCGACTATATTTGGCTCGACGAGACAGAACCAGACGTCGATCCTGCGAACGACAACTTCTTTATTGGCTCAGGCAAGCGCTATTACAACGTCTATCCGTTGTTCCACACAGCTTCCGTTTACGAGGGATTCCGGCGAGATTTTGGCGGCAGCCGCCGACTAATGATTCTTGCTCGCGCGGCCTACCTTGGCGCTCAGCGCAACGGAACTGTGTTTTGGTCAAGCGACATTGTCTCCACCTGGGACATGTTAAAGCGATCGGTACCCGCCGGATTGAATTTTACGGCCAGCGGCATGCCGTATTGGGACACAGACATCGCGGGCTTCTTCTCTCCGCAAATTTATCCGTCCTATCGCGCAGCGCACAAGCCACTGGTGGACCCGTCCGACGCACGCGATAACGTGGACGGCTACGAAGATTATCCGGAGCTCTTTGTGCGCTGGTATCAGTGGGGTACGTTCCAGCCGATAATGCGTGCGCACGGTGAGAGGACCCACAATGAGGTATGGTCCTACGGCAAACAAGCGGGAGCCATCCTCGAAAAATATCTCCGACTGCGTTATCAACTGATGCCGTACACATACTCGCTCGCCTACAGCACCTACCAGACTGGCGCACCCTACACGCGGGCACTCTTCATGGATTTTCCGTCTGATCCCGAAGTCGCGAACATCCCCGACGAATACATGTTTGGTCCTGCTTTTCTTGTCGCCCCCGTCGTCGAGCAGGGCGCCACAAGCCGAAAGGTGTATTTGCCTGCTGGTTGCGACTGGTATGACTACTGGACAAACAAGCGCTTCAAGGGCGGCCAGACAATCACAGCGTCGGCGCCCATTGACACGTTGCCACTATTCGCCCGGGCAGGTTCGATTGTGCCGTTAGGGTCAACGATCCTCAGCGCCTCGGAGCCCCAGAGCATCGCGTCCATTCGTGTCTATCCCGGAGCAGATGGAGATTTTACCCTGTTTTCGGACGACGGAAATACGTATACGTATGAGAATGGAAGTGGCTCGACTACCAAGCTTCATTGGGACAATGCTTCGCAACAGTTGAAGCATGAAGGCGCGGCAGCGTGGAGTGGAGCTGACAGTGAAGTCGTAGTCGTTGTCCGTCCATGAAAGTCATGATAGAGGTCTCTGAACGCGCCGACGTTTCTAAAGTGATGTCCAAAGTTGGAGGGTTTTAATTGAATCTATGTTTCAAGGGGTCTTCGGAACTGCACGTTATCGGCGAGGCATCCGATGGTGGGAAGCGGTTCAGAAAGCTGTACAACTGCAACTAAACCTGTCCTGATCTTGCTAGATATTGGTCTTCCCACTCTCAACGGGATAGAAGCTGCGCGACGAATTCGAAACGCTGGTCCTAACGCGACGATTCGTTTCGTGAGGGAACAACGCTCTCGGGACATTTGTCCTGGAAGCCTTGTGCACAGGATCGGGCTACGTGCTCGTACCGTGCCTTCCTCCACGCAGTGGATGTCTTACTCCACCGAGACGACAGTGACGGAGTGGGGCTGCAATGTCATCGACAGTCTTCCGCCTTCCACCTTCGCGGAAATGGGTTTCGGCACGACCGAAGTGGGTGCATCGAAGGTGTTCACACTGTCAACCTTGGGCGCGGTTATCGTTTGTCCGGCAGCAGCTTTAGCGATGCTGCCAGCGAGATTCACCACGATTTCGACCAATTGATGGGGGTCGAGGTTGGTAACTTCCAACCACAACTTACCGGCCACATCCTTAGCCGCAATAGCATCGACACGCGGCAAGCTTATGTCGCCGTGTATGTACGTGCCAGCGTCGAATGTGACGGGCACAAACGTTGCGTCTTGAAAGGGAACATACATCTTGAAAACGTAGTAGGTTGGCGTCAGGACCATCTTTTCTTTGTCGGTCATGATCATGGCCTGAAGCACATTGATCATCTGGGCGATGTTTGCACCTCGCACGCGGTCGGCATGCCGCGCAAAGATGTTCAAGTTCAGGGCAGCCAGAATGGCATCACGCAAACTGTTCTGCTGAACCAGAAAACCCGGATTGCTCCGCGGCAATGGCGCATACCAAGCTCCCCATTCATCCACGACTAGGGCAACCTTTTTGTCCGGGTCATACTTGTCCATGATCGCCGAATGCTTCTTAAGTAGACCGTCCATCTCGAGAGTAGATTTGAGTATCTGGACATACTCATCGTCGCTAAACCCCACGGACTTATATAAGGGGGGCCACTTCACAACCGTGTAGTTGTGCAGGGAAAGGCCATTGATGTCCCAACTCCAGGTGTGCTGCTGGTAGGCCTTCATGATGGCTTCCGTCCATTCGGTCCATCGTGGTCCATCGCCACCGGGGCCAACCGCGACCTTCAGCATCTGTTGCCCATTCTGTTGCGCCGGGTTGTAGTTGCGGACAAACCGGCTATAGATCTTCATCTGGCTTAGATAGTAGTCGGGCGTCATGTTGCCGCCGCAATCCCAGCTCTCGTTTCCTAACCCGAGATAAGTCACTTTGTACGGGACAGGATGGCCATTCACTGCCCGTTCTTTGGCCAGCGTGGTTGGCTGCGCGGCGGTCATGTATTCCAGCCACTCCGCCGCTTCCCTTGGTGTGCCGGAACCAATGTTTACTGAGACATACGCCTCGCTGCCGATTTGATCGAGGAAATCCATGAATTCGTGAGTGCCAAATGAGTTGGGCTCGATCACACCGCCCCAGTTAGGATTCAGTGTCACTGCGCGTTTATCGGCGGGGCCAACGCCATTGCGCCAGTGGTATTCGTCGGCAAAGCACCCGCCCGGCCAACGGACGTTCGGTACCTTGATCGCTTTCAGCGCGGCAACGACGTCGCTGCGAATGCCGCGGGTATTAGGGATCGGGGAGTCTGGCCCGACCCATATACCCTCATAAATTCCATGACCGAGATGTTCAGCGAACTGGCCGAAGATATTGCGATCGATCTTGGCTCCGGCTTTCGAGACGTCGATCGACAATTGGATTTTCTCTCCGGCTAATGCCGGTCCCGCAAGGACTAGGATTATCGCCAAGATATTCAAGAGAAATGGCACGGCTTTGCGATCAACTATTTGAGTTCGAAAAACCATCATTCTTCCTCTCCAAAGTAGGTCTTTGCACAGCCCGGTTCAACGGAGCTCATTTTGGCGTCTGCAAACAAGAGCCGTCGAGCTTCGTAGCACGAGCTCGGTGTTCACAACGTACTCGGTATCGGCCTCGGAGCATCTGTCCCGCTGAAGAGCTGCCATGAGTGCTTCGAACGCCAAGCGGCCCACCGTCGCGGTGAACAAGCCACTGAGAATGCCGAGTCGAAAGAGCGTCTCGTGCGCAGCGATGTTATTCGCGGTGGCGCTCGCATTCTCGGCCACAAACAACTTGCCGGGAATATAGAGGAGGCGAAAGGTGCAGTCAGGAGTGTGAGGTAGAGCAACCCTGCGATTCTGGCGTTCCTGTTGAGCGAGGTCATCCGTACGCCTTGTGAAGCGATTCTAGAACCCAAGTACGGGTAGAGACTTGAAAAAGTTCCTGGCAGCAACGTGCTCGACGGATGGCTTGAAAGTCGATTGACGAAAACAGGCGTGGGTGTTGTAAAAGTAGGGCCCGCAAAGCATCTTTAATTTAGCGTTTAGCGGAAGTACCCCGTCTAGTCTTCTTCGTTCGCTTCTAGGTGGGTAGAACAAGTCTTGTAGGTTGACTGAGGACCGGAGAAGGCGCTTGAGGTTCAGCGCAGCTGCGGCTAGAAGGAGCTGCTCCCGCACGCATAGGGACGTATCGACACAAGGGGTAACTAAATCGCTTTAGATTGACAGTAAACGTTTTCTGAGGTATGCATGTGAGTTGCCGTCGCGTGAGGGTTCGGGGGCAGCGTTCAACACAGAGGTTATCCACCGAGGAAATTTGTAATGTCTTTGAACAAAAGGAATTCTGAATTTGCCGTGCTGTTGTGTTCCTGGCTCGTCATTTCGATCGTCTCTTTTGCGCAAAGCCAGCCGGTAAACGTGAAGATTGATGTAACGAAAACAGGCCCTTCGATTTCGAAATACATTTACGGTCAATTTCTCGAACACATCGGCGGAATCGTCAACAACAACATCTGGGCTGAAATGCTCGATGATCGCAAGTTCTATTCCTCGATCACATCGCATCCGCCTGCTGAAGTGCAGGGCCCAAGTTGGCGACGCGTCGGGCTGCGCCACTGGGTGCCGATTGGTCCGAGCGAATTCGTGGTCATGGACACAAACGATGTCTATGTAGGCGAGCATACGCCGATGGTGAAATTGAGCGCGAGCGAACTTCGGGGTTTCCAGCAGGATGGCCTGACAGTCCGGAAAGGGAAGTCTTACACGGGGCGAATTGTTGTCGAAGGCACTTCGGGCGCGATGGTCAAGGTGAACCTGGTATGGGGTGACGGCGCGGGCGACCGCCAGACTGTTGCGATCAACAAATTAGGCAATGGCTACCGAAGGGTTTCGCTGAGTTTCACAGCACAATCTGACAGCGATGATGCTCACCTGGAAGTTGTTGGCACCGGCACAGGATCATTCCATGTCGGCGCAGTTTCGCTGATGCCCGCCAACAACATTCAAGGGTTCCGCGCGGAAGTTATTGCGACGCTGAAACAATTGCATTCCGGGGTGTATCGCTGGCCGGGAGGAAACTTCGTTTCCGGCCACGAGTGGCGCAATGCAGTGGGCGATCCCGACAAGCGACCGCCAATCATGGATCCGGTGTGGCACGCCGTTCAGCCGAACGACGTCGGGACCGACGAATTTATGACACTATGCCACCTGCTTGAGGTCGAGCCTTATGTCACGGTGAACGGCGGTTTTGGCGACGAGTGGTCTGCGGCGCAGCTTGTGGAATACGCAAATGGCGCGGTTACAACGCCCATGGGCAAGTGGCGCGCTACAAATGGCCATCCTGAGCCGTACCACATCAAGTTCTGGGGGATTGGCAACGAGCCTTGGGGCGAGTGGCAACTAGGCTTCATGCCTGTCGCACAATGGGAACTGAAGCACGATATGTTCGCAAAGGCGATGCGCAAAGTTGATCCCAGCATCAAGCTGATAGCTGCCGGCGCCATGCCCGATGCCATGACGGGATCAAAACAGGCAAAGCGGCTGAATGGCCAGATTGTTCCCGATTATCTTTCTGCCGGGGATTGGAGTGGAAACCTGCTTGCCCACTGCCACGACAACATGGACATGATCAGTGAGCACTACTACTCCACCGCTGGCAAGCGGACAGATCTCCAGACCGGCGAAAAGGTCGATACGGGGCCGCAAGCTCTGATTGAGTTTGAGCGTGCCCCCGCGACGCAGGTGCGAGTTAAGTATGAGCATTACCAGGAATACTTGAAGCGAATTCCCGCGCTCAGAGCCAAGCCGGTGCCGATCAGCCTGGACGAGTGGGCATACATTGTTCCCTCGCCAAACGGACCTTCGGCGAGTTCCTACAAAGTCGTTCCGGCTTACGCTTGGGCGTTCCACGAAATGTTCCGTCATTCTGATCTGTATCAATTGGGCGCGTTCACCTTTGCGACTTCCATGATGAGCGAGAGCCGCACCGATGCAGTTTTGAATCCGACCGGTCTTCTCTTCAAAATGTATCGCGATCATTTCGGCACAACCCCAGTTGAAGTTTCAGGCAATTCGCCTCAGCCAAAGCCGATCTATCCAGCGGGCGGGGACCAGCCTGCAGTGAATCCGGGCAGCGATACCTATCCCCTGGATGTCAGCGCTGCGCTCAGTGAGGATCGGAAGACTCTGGCGCTCGCGGTGCTGAATCCGTCCGACTCGGAGCAGCATTTGAAGTTGTCCATTAACGGCGCGAAGCTTTCAAGTCAAGGACACCTCTGGCGCATGGCCCCCTCAAGCGTCGACGCAACCATTACGGTAGGGCAGAAGCCCGAAGTTGAAGTGGAAGAACAAGGACTCACATTCGTACCGGATGCTTTGTCTGTTCCGCCGTTCAGCGTCAACATTTACTCGTTTGCCGTGCGGTAGCTTCGAACGCGCGTGCAGGCCTACAAGCCAAAGATTAGAAAGCAAAGCAGATTCGCAGAAAGTTAAGCTCATTAGAGAGGACTGTTCATGATGAATGCGAAGTTACTCTCAGTCGTGCTCGTTGCTCTGACGCTTGTTTCGGGCTTTTGGGTGTGCGCCCAGGTGCAAACCGAAGTGCCACCGGTCGTGCCGGGCGCCCAGCCGGTAACCGTGGAACATATCACAGTTCATGGGACTTACCTGGTTGGCAATCTGGAGGGCGACGCCGTGGATAGGGACGTGTTCGTCTTCTTGCCTCCCAGCTACGTGAAGGAGAAATCGCGGCGCTACCCGGTGGTGTATGCATTGCACGGCTACTCGATCGGCGCCGAACAATGGACGCACGAGATTCACGTGCCCCAAACCATCGAAGGTGCGTTTGCCCATGGGGCGAAAGAGATGATCGTTGTGCTGCCCGATTCCAAGACGCTGCACAACGGCTCCATGTATTCCAGTTCCGTGACTACGGGAGATTTCGAGAATTACATCGCGCACGATGTTGTTGCATACATCGATGCTCATTACCGCACCATTCCTGATCGCGCCAGTCGCGGTCTGGTTGGCCACTCGATGGGTGGTTACGGCGCAACCCGCATCGGAATGAAACACGCCGACGTGTTCGGTAGCCTGTACACCATGAGCCCATGTTGTTTGTCTCCACGATTTTTTGCGACACCAAATCCGGAGATCGAAAAAGCCCTTGCAGCCGTGAAGGCCCCGGAAGATTCGGCCAAGCTATCGTTCTTTGCTCGGGCCCAGCTTGCCAGCGCGGCAGCGTGGGCGCCCAATCCCAAGAACCCACCGCTTTATCTTGATCTTCCGATGAAGGATGGACAGCTTCAGCCAGACGTCATGGCTAAATTTAGCGCGAATGCTCCGTTAGCTTTCATTGATCAGTACATCGATCAACTGCGCAAGTACCGCGCTATTTCCATCGATGTCGGCGATCAGGATGGCCTAAAGGCTGACACCGGCAAGTTGCATGATGTTTTGGACACATATGGCATCAAGCACGGCTTTGAGATCTACAAGGGAACTCACACCAGCGCCGTTGCGGATCGGTTTCAGAATCACGTACTGCCATTTTTCAGCCAGAATCTCTGTTTTCGCCCAGCTTGTCGATAACCAGGTTCCGTAGGGAGAAGAGATGAACCATTCCGAAAAGTTCATTTACCGAGTGATCACCGCCGTCATTTTCATTGGATCTGTCGCCATGGGGCAAGACACTTCGAGCCTGCCGTACTTGAACCCTAAGCTTTCGCCCGAAGAGCGTGCGGCAGACCTGATACACCGCATGACTCTCGACGAGAAGGCCTCGCAGCTGGTGAATCAGGCACGGGCAATTCCCCGCCTCAAGGTTCCAGCATACGACTGGTGGAGTGAGGCCCTGCATGGCGTCGTCGCTGACGGAACAACCGAGTTTCCCGAGCCTATCGGACTTGCCGCGACCTTCGATACGCCGCGCATTCATGAAATGGCAACGGCAATTGGCACCGAAGGCCGGATCGTCCATGCTCAAGCTCTTCAGGATGGAAACTCAGGCTTTTTTCGCGGCCTGGATTTCTGGGCGCCGAATGTCAACATCTTCCGCGACCCGCGCTGGGGCCGCGGCCAGGAGACCTATGGAGAAGATCCATTCCTCAGCGGGCGCATGGCTGTGGCGTTCGTCACCGGAATGCAAGGAGATGACCCCCATTATTTTCGAGTCATTTCGACTCCTAAGCACTTCGCGGTACATAGTGGACCTGAGCCCACGCGCCACTTCACCGACGTGGATGTCAGCAAGCACGACGAGCTAGACACGTACCTGCCTGCATTTCGCGCTGCGATTGTCGAAGGCCGCGCGGGCTCCATAATGTGCGCCTACAACGCCATCAATGGCCAACCCGCCTGCGCCAACGAGTTCCTGCTACAGGAGACGCTTCGTGAGGCGTGGCATTTCCAGGGATATGTAGTTTCGGACTGCGAAGCGGTTCGCAATATCTTCCGAGATCACCATTACCGACCCACGCAGCCGCAGGCCTCGGCTATCTCCCTGCAACGCGGCATGGACAATGAGTGCATTGACGGTCCGGGAAAGGTTACCGATGACCACGATTACAAGCCCTATGTTGAGGCGGTGCAACAGGGCTACCTTCCCGAGAGCGCGGTTGATGCTGCCCTCGTTCGTCTGTTTACTGCGCGCATCCGACTCGGGATGTTCGACCCCCCGGAGATGGTGCCGTACAGGAAGATTGAAAAAAGCGAGCTTGACAGCGCCGACCACCGCGCCCTGGCGCGTCGCATGGCGAATGAAGCCATGGTGCTGCTGAAGAATGACGGCGTGTTGCCACTGAAATCCGCCAGGAACATCGTCGTTGTGGGCCCGCTGGCTGATCAGCCTGCAGTTTTGCTTGGCAATTACAACGGCACGCCGACGCATACCGTTAGTGTCCTGGAGGGAATGAAGGCAGAGTTCCCCAACGCGAAAATCACCTATGTTCCCGGCACCCAGTTCCTTTCGTATCAGGGGGATTCGGTGCCTGCATCCGCCGTGACGACCCCGGATGGCAAGCCGGGCCTTAAAGCCGACTACAGCTCGCGCACAAGTTTCGAAGCCAAACCTACTCCGCTCGCCTCGCGGGTTGAATCCGGGGTCAAATTAACTGACGCGAGTCTTCCGGACGAGGCAAAGGCAACAAAGGCTCTCGCCGTGCAGTGGACTGGCTTTCTCCACGCCGGCACCACTGGCGATTATCTGCTTGGCATTAAGGCCGACGGTTTCGCGCGCGTCTCACTGGATGACAAGCCGGTAGCACAGGGTTGGGGTAGCGATACTCATATGGGCCAGGTTCATCTCGAGAAGGGCCATGCGGCTAAACTGGAAGTCAATTACTCCCGTTTTGGAGAGGGCAAGCACGAGGCACGGCTCATATGGGCTCCGGTAAACAATGCTCCCGATCCTGCAGCGGTATCAGCAGCAAAGAATGCGGATGTGGTTGTCGCGGTAGTTGGAATTACCAGCCGTCTTGAAGGCGAGGAAATGCCGGTCGATCAGCCTGGATTTTCCGGCGGGGATCGAACCAGCCTCGACATGCCGAAACCGGAAGAGGACTTAATTCAAGCGGTAGCCGCGAGCGGAAAGCCACTCGTTGTCGTGTTGATGAATGGCAGTGCTCTGGGAGTGAACTGGGAAAAAGCGCATGCCAACGCGGTCCTTGAATCGTGGTACTCAGGTGAAGAGGGCGGTGCCGCAATTGCCGAAACGCTGAGCGGCAAAAACAATCCCGCGGGCCGCTTGCCTGTCACGTTCTACAAAGACGTTCACCAGTTGCCCCACTTCGAGGATTACTCCATGAAGGGCCGCACCTATCGCTACTTCGAAGGCGAGCCCCTTTGGCCGTTCGGATACGGTCTAAGCTATACGACGTTCGGTTACGCCAATCTCTCGCTGCCGAACACTCCATTCAGTGCCGGCGATCCGCTGGATGCATCAGTGACAGTGACGAACACCGGAAAGCTTGCCGGTGACGAAGTAGTGCAACTCTATCTGAAATTCCCCGATGTTCCCGGCGCTCCCATTCGTGCGCTACGTGGATTCCAGCGGGTCCATCTCGAACCGGGTGCGAGCCAGAAAGTTGAATTTCACTTGACCCCTCGCGATCTGAATATGGTGACTGAAGCCGGAGACATCATCGTGCCGCAAGGCAAGTACACGCTGTCAGTCGGCGGAGGACAGCCCGGAACCGGTGCTCCGTCATCCAGCGGGGACTTTGAGATCAAAGGACAAGTGATTCTGTCGGAATAGAACCCTGCGTTCTACGGATTCCTATTTCAGGATTTCAAGTTGAATCTGATGGGGCCTGCTACCCATTCGCGTAGATGCGGGCAGTTCAGGCTGCTTACTGAGGCTCAACCGCAAACTAAGACGAGCTGGACTGAACCCCAAAAATGAGACACTCGGAAAAGGCACACTGTGCAGGGAAAGGAACTGCAAGTGGCAAGGAAACGAAAGACGCGAGTGGGGCGGTACCCAAAAGAATTCCGCCGCATGGCCGTCGAGCGGCTAAAGAGC
>DATNEX010000013.1:0-54070 GCA_035606605.1 Terriglobales bacterium | reverse complement strand
GCAGGCCTCCAGCAGCAGCTTCTCCATGAAGGGATCGCCCACCTGGACATTGGGACGCTTCTGCTCCGAGCCTTCCTTAAATTCCTCTGAAGCCATCGTGGCGCCGTGAATGCCGTCACGCCCCGTTTTCGCACCTACATATATGACAGGATTCCCGGTGCCGGTCGCTTTGGCATAGAAGATCTCGTCCTTGCGCACTAGTCCAAGTGCGAATGCATTGACCAGCGGATTGCCGTTATAGCAGGGCTCGAACTTGGTTTCGCCGCCTAAGTTTGGGACTCCAAAGCAGTTGCCGTAGCTCGCGATGCCGTCGACAACGCCTTCCACGATGGAGTGATTCTTCTCAATCAGTTCTGGCTCCGCACCGCGCTCCGGAGTGATTGGGCCAAAGCGCAGAGAGTCCATCACGGCGAGTGGCCGAGCGCCCATTGTGAAAATGTCGCGCAAAATTCCGCCGACACCGGTTGCCGCACCTTGATGGGGCTCAATATAGCTCGGGTGATTGTGGCTCTCAATTTTGAATGCGCAAGCCCAGCCATCGCCCACGTCGATGATGCCGGCGTTTTCGCCCGGGCCTTGCACCACGCGATCGCTTTTGGTGGGAAGGCGCTTCAAATGCACACGGCTCGACTTGTACGAGCAGTGCTCGCTCCACATCACGCTGTAGATCCCCAGTTCAGTGAGGGAAGGAACGCGTCCCAATGCCGCCAGAATCCGTTCGTACTCCTCCGGGGTGATGCTGTGCTGAGCCAGCAACTCCGGGGTGGTTACGACTGGATCGGGAACGACTGCAGAAGAGGCAGTAGTCATCACGATTGCCTCCATTGTCGCATGTGATTCACAGCAGGTCCTGTGGGATGCGTGGTCAAAGGACTTACAAGCTTGATCGCCCCGCAACCGGCCGGTTCACACTTCGGTCCAGCAAATCGTTCTGAACGCCAGGAAAGAGACCCCGGTCGATCCCCGAATTGCGAATCGATTGAAGCCAGTCTGGTCCACCGCGATGGTAGTCAAGGCCGCTCAAATCAAGCGAAGTACTTTGTCGTCGGCTACTAGTAGTCCCGCGAACAATACGTATGCGATACTTTTCATGCACCCCATCCAGGCCGGGATGGCGGAACTGGCAGACGCAGCGGACTCAAAATCCGCCGACCCTTGCGGTCATGGGGGTTCGACCCCCCCTCCCGGCACCATCTAATCTATTGATTCCACGAATAATCTAAGCACTAGTTCACGCGGACTGATTGCGCCGCATTTTGGTTCGCGTCCGCATCGTGACCAATCTGTGTACTTATCTGTAGTTCTGCTTCGGTGTTTTGCAATTTGCGCATCGCATCCGCGATATCGTTTCGGTTGACAATCGCGTACCGCTCGAAAACGCTCCGCGTCCGCCATCCGCCGATCTTCATAATCACGGTTTCCCCGATCCCAGCACGTCGCAGATTGCGCGCTGCTGTTCTGCGGAGATCATGGAAGATCAGGCCCGTATACCGAGTACCTTTGAATCCACACTTTGAGCACTTCGCTGTATCGCTTGCTGTCTCGCCGCAATGGGCGCATACAAGCCTTCCGACTCCCGCTCTGGTGCATTCCCTCTCCCACGTTCCCCGAAAGCTCAGGACGGGCTTTCCGTTCGATCTCGTGAATACGTGGTCCTCTGCCTTCTTCCCGGCAGTGCAAGCGGTGAGCATCGCATGGACTGTATCGGTCATGAACACTTCGCGGCCATCCGCATTTTTGGTTGTTCCCGGTTCAAGCCGAATTGCGCGCTGCTGGAGGTCAACTTGCGCCACTCGGAGATTAAGCAATTCCGAGACTCGCCAACCATATGTTCTGCCACATTCCACCAGAGCGCGGAACCAAAGCTCTGCTCCGTCCACCAGTGTGCGGTATTGGCTGTCATCCAAGAATCCCTTGCGAACGTTGTTTTCCTTGAGGTGAGGGAAGGCAGGCATACGGAGAACCTTCGGAGGAGTCGATTGATGCCCAAGGCGAAACATTCGTTTGAATGCCGCTAGTTCACGGTTGATTGTCGCGTTCTTTGCCCCTTCTTGCTGCCGAGCGTCCACGTATCGGGCGATCAGGCCACTTGTCACTTCAACAGCCCGCAGAACGCCAAAGAAGGGCTTGAGATGCAATTCCCAGCGGGTTTTCACATCGTCCAGACTCTTGCGGCCATTGATGCGGTATTCGCGGAGAAAATCTTCGGCCAATTCCTGGACCTTGATCCGTTCCGCTTGCGGTCCGATGAATGTCCCCATTGCGATCTCAGCGAGGCGAGTCTTTAGCAGATTCTCCGCCTTCCGCTGATTGGTCGTCTTTGCGCTTTCCCTGAAGGGTTTGCCATTCCGTGAATACTTAATCCACCAGACGGGCGAATCCGGGCGCTGATAGACGCATCCCGTCCCCTTCGGACGCCGTATCTTGCTTTCCTGTTCCGTGCTCATGCGGTTTTCCCCTTCCCTTGGTTCCGCTGTTTGGCGATACGCGCCTGGACTGCCTTGCGCGCGATCTCTGAGCGTTTGGCTGCGCTGAGCTTGCTTGCGCGTGCCTCCGCCCCCTTCCGGGCGATCTCGGAAAGTTCGGTTTGAGAGAGAGCATCCGCCCTCGCCTTTCCGCCGAGCTTTCCGAGCGCTTGCGCTGCTGAGTTTTTCTTCATGTCGATTATCTTACTTAACGCTAAGCAAGATAGCAAGAGAAAAATGCTCAACTACAGAACTAGAGCGGACTGGTGCGCTTGCTCCGCTCCACGTATCCGTCCAGGTCGCGAACGTCCAGAAGGAACGGTGACCCGTCCGTGTCCTGCACAACCGGGATTTTGCCGCATTGGATCTCGACCTCGGCCATCAGGGATCACCAGCCATCGACGACGGCAATGAAATCTTCTCGAGGGCATATCAACAGCGCTCCGCGTGAAGAGCGTCCCGTTCTCCGCGAGACAGAGGCAGAGCGGTGTTGATATGGCACTAGAGATCTATCACTCTGTAAGATCGTCCGCTAAAAATTTATAGATTTGTCCCGGCCCGAACTCATTCCCTTGCAGTCCCAAGTAAAAGCCGTCGCGTCGCGCCAGCACGTTATGCCGGGGGAAGAAAGGTCAGACCGCATTTGGCGGCGGCAGCCATCACTCTGCCCATGAACTCGTCATTCATCGGCGGCATCGCATTTGGCCAATCCGCAGCGGGATAGAATCCTTCTTCAAAGAATTTCTCCAGGCCTGCGGGCGCAGCGACAACCAGGAACTTCGCGTTCACGTTCCCGGTGTTCTGGAAGCAATGCATAACACCGCGAGGGAGCTGAACCACGTCACCTGGCGATGCAATCAGAGCCTTATCGCCGACCTGAATGCTGAGCGTCCCCTGATGGAGATAGAAGGTTTCGTCTTCGCGATCGTGAATGTGGGGAGGATTTCCGCAGCCCGGCGGAACAGTAGCCTCGGCCATAAAAAGTTTGTCTCCGGTTTGTTCGCCAGTAAGAAGCACTGTGACCTCATCGATCGGGCTCTTGTAAGATCGACCCGTCCCACCCGGTACGTACCTGACTTGGCCGTGAGTCGATGCGGCGGAAGATCTATCCGCATCCCCGGTTCCTTCGACAGCACTGATTGCATCGTTGCTGCTTGTCTGTTGCGTCCCGGGCGTCAGGCCTTCTTTGGCGTCTTCAATGAGTGTGAGTGACATCATTCGTTTTCTCCTGTGCCCAAGGTAGCCGAAGCCAATGATGCGCGTTCCTAAATACTTCCTAAGTTGTTCCTAAATTTTTGCTATCGTCGCTCATCCTCAGTGCTACCATCGGCTTGGTCCTCGCCGGGGAGGTTCGCGTGGCTGGGTCTTTTCCTTACTATGAAATCAGCGCCGGGATCAGAGCCCACATAATTCAAGACACCGGAACAATCCTTGTGGGCACGCGCGACTCGCATCTGATGCCCGAGATCACCCGTGGGTGGGGTCCGACAATCCTTCCTGATCGCCGCACCATCGACTTGTGCATTTCGCTTTCGGCGGCCGTGAAGACGCTGGAAAACGTCCGGGATCAGGAGGAAATCGCGGTTACCTTTCATCAGACCGTGAATTACAAGACGGTGCAGCTAAAGGGGCGGTTTCTCGAGTCCGGCGATCTAACTCCCCAAGATTGGGAATCATTCGAACGCCAGAAGAATATCTTGGCGGAACAGGCAAAAATTCACGGCATCCCGCTGAAGATCGGCTTGAGGATCTTACCTCTTGACCCGGTCCGGATCCGCTTCGCTGTGCAACAGGCGTTCGAACAGACGCCGGGGCCGCATGCGGGGAACAGACTTTGAGCACCACGCCCAGTTTGCCTGTTGCCCTCGAAGAGATAGAAACGTGCTTCGATGGCATCATTCCCAGCCCCTTCTGCACCTGCTCCACCAGCGGCATACCCAACGTGACGTATCTGTCTGTCGTGCATCGAGTCGACTCAAATCACGTTGCGCTCTCTTTCCAGTTCTTCAACAAATCGAAAAAGAACCTGCTCGAAAACCCCAAGGCCCAGGTGCTTCTGGTTGAGCCCGCAACGTTCCGCCAATTTCAACTCAATCTTGCGTACCAAACCACGTTGACCGAAGGGCCCGTGTTTGAGCGCCTGCGCATCCATCTTGACGCAGTTGCCTCGCAGATCGGAATGTCCCACATCTTTTCTCTGCAAGGCGCAGACATCTTCGAGGTTCTCGACTGCCGGGCCGTAGCAGGCAACGTGCCACTGGAAGCAATGCAGTCCCTCCCGGATTATCTGCGGGGCTTGGATGAGCTGACAGAAAGGCTCACCGCCTGCGGTGATCTCGATACTCTGCTGACAGCGGGGCTGGACGGGCTCTCCTATCTCTTCGGGTATGACCACAGCTTCGTTCTGGTCCCCGATGAGGAAGAAAAGCACCTGTTCACAATTGGCAGCCGGGGATTTCCGGAATCGGGTGTCGGCTCTGAAGTTGCTGTCGGTCAGGGCATCATAGGCCTTGCCGCCACTCAGCGCTCCCCCATTCGCAACGCAAATCTGGCTCGCGACATGATCTATTCGCGCCTGGTGCGCTCCAGCATCGAAGACCGACGCCATAAAGAGTCGCTTTCGCGTGAAATCCCTTTGCCCGGCCTTGCCAATCCCTGCAGTCAACTCGCAGTTCCCTTGCTCGCACACAACCATCTCTTGGGCGTCCTCTGCTTGCAGAGTGAGGAAGCCGGACGCTTCACTGCGATGGATGAGCGCTTGGCGCTGGTCGCCGCCCGTCAAATAGCGGTCACGATGGCAATGATCCAGCTCAAAGCCGCCGCGTTACCGCCCAATGAACCCCGGCGCGATCATCTCGGGATCGCGAACCAGGCCGGCCCGTGTTCTCTCATCAAGCACTACAAGTCGGACGACAGTGTCTTCGTTGACGATGCTTATCTCGTGAAAGGCATGCCGGGACGCATCCTTATGAAGATTGTCTACTCCTATCTGTCCAGTGGTCGAAGCGAGTTCACCAACAAGGAGATCCGGCTGGATTCGAGTCTGCAGTTGCCCGACATCAAAGACAACCTGGAAACCAGGCTCATTCTGCTGCGACGCCGCATCGAGGAGCGTTGCGACTTTCTGCAAATCGTTTCGACAGGCCGTGGCCGTTTTCGGTTCGATGCGAAGCGGCGGCTTAAGCTGGAGTCCTTACCGTGAGACACGATCTCCAGATGGCGAGTTCCTGAGAAGGTCGACGGCGCAAGCTGGAAATCGACTTGCCTTCAGGCGGTTGTTCGTCAATTCTCGCTAGCAGGCCAAAGCGCTCATTGCCGGTTAACTGGTTTCTAGCCAACTTCGGCGTTTTCAGCTTGCAGTTCAATGAAATTGGCTCGGTAGCTGTCTCGCGTACTCCGCCGACATTACTAGTCAGCCACGTGAGATCTCATTGATTTCGTCCAGAGCAGCCGCGATCGCCCAGTCAGGGTCTTCTTCGACGAGCGTCTTCGTCCGCCGCCTATATCGTGAAAGGACGAATGAGGAAGCTTACAAACTTAGCAATCTGCTGCCAAGCACCAACAGCACGATCCCCAGGATGATCCGGTACACCGCAAACGGTGTGAACCCGTGGCGCCGCACCCAGGCCAGGAACCACTCCACCACACCCAGCGCCACCAGGAACGACACTACAAACCCGATCGCCAACACGAGCCACCGCTGCGAGTTCATGTCGACCTCAGCAATTGGAACAGCCCCTGTTGCCAGCGCTGTCTTGCCTGGGTGGATCGACTTCAGCAGGTCCCACGCGGTCGCCGCAATCATCGTCGGAATCGAAAGCAGGAAGCTGAATTCCAAGGCTGAGGGCCGGTCCATCCCCACCAGCTGGCCCGCCGCTATCGTCGACATCGATCGTGACGTGCCGGGGAAGACCGCCGAGAGCGACTGGCAGGTTCCGATCCAGATCGCCTGTCCCAAGCCCATTTCCTCTACGTGAATCGTGGTTGGCTCATACCTCGACGAGCGGGCATCGATCACCCACATCACCACACCGCCAATCAGCAGCGTCCATGCCATCACCGCGATACTCTGCAGATGCTTCTCCGTCACCTTGTGCAGGGGAAGGGCAATCACCGATGTGCAGACGAACGCAATCAGCGTCAGCGAAATTGGATGGTCCTTCCAGGTTCTATCTCCGCTTTCGCCACGCGGAAAGCTCTTGATGAACGCCACGATCCGCCCAAGATAAAGAAGAATGAGTGCAAGAATTGCCCCCGCCTGAATGACGATCGTGTACATCTTCCAATACGCATCGTCCAGGGGAATGCGCATGGCTGCTTCGACGAGGCGTAAATGCGCGGTCGAACTTACCGGCAAAAACTCCGTCAGGCCCTCAACAATGCCCAGAAGAAGCGACTGAATATAAACGTTCAAAGAGCCTCCGCTCTATATCTTACGGGCTGCCCGTCGCATCCTGTGTCAAAGTATGATCTATTCCTTTTCAATGCCGTATACAGGAATGTTCTGGTCCAGTTTGAATACCAGCATTGCCGCGCGGGCCGTGTAGTCAGACTGGGCAAACTTGTCCTTCATTTGCGCTGCCAGTTCGCGTGCATGCGCATGTGCGGCCTCGCTCTTTTTTCCATTCTCGTCCGCTCCATACATATCTTTCAGAACAGCCTGCCTGTACACCGCCAGGTAGAGCGCCTGCGCAGTCCGCGATCCATCGGGATGCTCAGCGGCAAATTTCTCGTAGATATCCGATTCCTTCTCCGGACACTTCGGCTGCCCTTGCCAGTCGCCGCACATCTTATTATCGAGAAGCTCAAACGCCGCGTAGTCCGCCTGCTTCGTATGCGGATAATTGCGAATCACACGTTTCAGCGGATCTTCATCCATCAGTTCGCGCATGTAAGGATCCCGCTCCTTCGCCGACGGTCGTGAGCGCGCATCAGTCTTTTCGATCTGCCACGAAATATCCGCTGCCCGCCACGCCGCTTCCGCCGCCAGCTGCGAGTTGGGGAAAATCTCGGCCAGTCTTCGATAGAGCAGGTGTGCTGTGCGTGCCGCGTTCACCGGCCCACGCGGATCTGATGCCTGTGCTTCTTCTTCGGCAGCAGCGCCCATCAAAACTTGGTCGCCGTTCGGCGTACTCTCGATCACAATCCCCTTGGCCTGCATCCATCCCGAGATGGGAGGTGTCACTTCGTTCGTATCGAAGATCGGCTGATCCGCCGTGCGTTCTTCTTCGATGTCGGTATTCGCAAAGACACGCAGCCAGTCCCCGCTCTTTTCGGCGACAACCAACTCCCGCCCGGGCTGAACGCGGTCCACCTTTTGCGCGTCCGTGCTGGCCGAAACATACAGCCATGTCACGCGCAGTGCGGTGGCACGAGGCCCGGCAAGCGGCTTCTGAATCTGGTCCTTTTTCTTCTGGGCACAGACCGGAAGCACACACATCATCAGCAACGCTGCAAGCAGTCGCACACTGCGAAAGGGGGTCTTCATCTCACACAAGATCATAGTTCAAAGGACGCTAAGTGC
Organism: Terriglobales bacterium; assembly: GCA_035606605.1. Classification (GTDB taxonomy): domain Bacteria; phylum Acidobacteriota; class Terriglobia; order Terriglobales; family Acidobacteriaceae; genus Gp1-AA145. The sequence continues at coordinate 46,081 of DATNEX010000013.1, read as the reverse complement.
CGGACTCCGTGAGCACTTCAGACAGCAACACCGGGTCGACATTGCCTCCGCTGACTACCGCCACAGCTGTTCTGAAGGGCGGCAACTCGTCGCGATGGAACAGCAACGCCGCTGAGGTGACTGCGCCGCTGGGCTCGGGGACGATCCGCGCGTGGCTGACAATGGCTCGCATCGCAGCGCGGATCTCTACCTCTGCGACCGTGATAATTCCATCTACAAACGCCTGGATATGCGCAAAATTCCTCACGCCCACGCTTTGCGTCCGCATGCCGTCCGCGATCGTTCGCGAGGTCAGCTCAGCCGGCCACGTCGTCAGCTTTCTCGTCCTGTAACTCTCGGTCGCATCCGCTGCCAGCTCCGGCTCTACGCCAAAAACCTTCGTCTTCGGACTGACCCGTTTCACGGCTGTCGCGATGCCGCTCAGCAATCCTCCGCCCGAAACCGGCGCGAGAACAAGGTCGACCTCGGGAAGCGACTGCATGATCTCCAGCCCGCAGGTCGCCTGCCCCGCTATGATCTGTTCATCGTCATATGGAGGAATAACGACGTATCCATGCTCGCCAACCAGTTCTTCTGCCTTCGCCAGCCGCTCGCTCGACGCCACGCCGACATCCACCACCTCGGCTCCCAGCGCCAGCGTCGCCGCCCGTTTGATCGCCGGTGCATTCGAAGGCATCACAACCACCGCCTTCGCGCCGACCTCGCGTGCCGCATACGCTACACCCTGCGCGTGGTTCCCGCTCGAGTAGGTGATCACGCCCCGCGCAATCTCCTCACGCGAGAGCTGCAGAATCTTGTTCGCCGCCCCGCGCAGCTTGAAGCTCCCAATCGGCTGCAGGCTCTCGGCCTTTAGCCAGACTTGCCCCGGCACATCGGGAAAATAAGCGCGCACCAGCGGCGTCTTCACGGCAACGCCGGCAATGCGTTCAGCCGCCGCGCGGATCGCGTCGATAGTGACTAGTGAACTGGCAGACATACTCACGCCTTGTACTTCTTCGGAGTCAGCCTTACACATGCAGAAATTGTATCGAGACGCTCAGATCTCCAGGATCACGGGAATGATCATTGGCCGTTTACCCGTCGACTTCTGGATCAGCCGCTTCAGCTCCACCCGGACCTTCTCCTTCACCATCCCGTAGTCGGTCCGCTGCTCGCCGCTGAGGCTATCCAGTGTTTTCAGCACCACCTCGCGGGCCTGCTCAGTGATATCGGCGCCCCCGAATCCGCGCATTACGATCTCCGGTTCACGCTCCACTTTGCCAATGCGCTTGTTGATGGCCAGAATCGCCAGGACAATCCCGTCTTCTGAAAGGATGCGCCGGTCGCGCACCACCAGGTCTTCGACGATATCCGCCGTTGAACCGGAGTCGATCAACACGCGGCCTACGGTGACTTTGTCCTTCTTGCGTGCATCGTGCTCATCCAGTTCGAGCACGTCGCCATCCTCGATCACGATCGCATGCTCCACCGCGCCGGTTTCCATCGCAAGCTGCGCATGCCGGCGCAAATTCCGGTAATCGCCGTGCACGGGGATGAAAAACTTCGGCCTGACCAAATTGATCAGCAGCCGCAGTTCATCCTGCGAACCATGTCCGCTCACATGGATTAATCCATGCGAGCCGTCGTCGAAAATGACATTCGCCTCGCGGCGGCTGAGATGGTCGATCACCCGATAGATACTCTTCTCGTTCCCCGGAATAATTCGCGAACTCAGCACCACCGTATCGCCTGCATCGATGCGCGCATGCTTGTGCGTATCCACCGCCGCCCTGCTCAACGCGCTCATGGGCTCGCCCTGCGTTCCGCTGATAAGGATCAGCAGTTCGTCCGGAGGATAATCCCGCATCTGTCCGGGGTTGATAATCAGTCCCGGAGGAGCCTCGATATATCCAAGATCCTGCGCGATCTCCGTGCTCTCCATCATCGACCGGCCCAGCACCACGGCCTTGCGCCCATGCTTCCGCGCAAGCTCCAGCGCGATGCGAATGCGATAGATGGATGATGAGAAGCAGCTGAAGAACAGCTTCTTCTTCGTCTGCGAAAAAATCTCGTGCAGCCGGGGAATTACCGCTCGCTCGCTCGGTGTGTATCCCGACCGCTCCACATTCGTAGAGTCCTGCAGCAGGGCCAGCACTCCGCGTTTGCCGTACTCAGCAAAAGTATGCAAGTCGAAGGATTTGTCATCGAGCGGCGAGAGATCGATCTTGAAATCGCCTGTATGGACAACTACGCCCACCGGCGTCTCCACCGCGAGTGCCACGCAATCCACGAGCGAATGCGTCACGCGAATTGGCTCAATCGTGAACGGCCCGATCGAAAACTTCTCGCGCGGCGTAATCTCGATGAGCGTCGTCTCATCAAGCAATTCATGTTCTTCCAGCTTGCCTTCCACGTAGGCCAGCGTGAATTCAGTGGCGTAGACCGGAACCTTCAGGTCACTCAGGATCCATGGCAGTCCACCGATGTGGTCCTCATGTCCATGCGTCAAAATGATGCCGCGAACATGCTCTTTGTTTTCGACCAGGTAGGTGATGTCAGGAACGACAACATCGACGCCAAGCAGCTCGGTTTCAGGAAACATCAGGCCGGCGTCAATGACGATGATGTCGTCTTCCCAGCGAATCGCCAGGCAGTTCATTCCGAATTCGCCCAGGCCGCCGAGAGGGATAATCTTCAGTTTTTTATTCTGCATCTTTCAACTTTGATGCTAACACCCGGGTTTGTACTTGGATGCATCACCGTCGGTATGCCAGTTGTTCAAAAGCACGTAGAAATGGCGATACATCGCCGAAGGCCATTTTTGCCCGCCAGGGGGCTACAGGAACTATGCTTGTGGGGCGGCTCCTCACCAGCTCACCGCAATCCTGTTCCCGGAGTGATCGATGAGACTCAACACGTACCTGAACTACGGCGGGAACTGCGCCGAAGCGTTTCGCTTCTATGAGGAACATCTTGGCGCCAGAATCGGCATGATGATGAAACACGGCGACATGCCCGATCCCAGCAAAGTAATCCCCGAGATGAAGGACGCTGTCCTTCACGCCCAGATCACCATTGGCGACAGCGTGATCATGGCCAGCGATGTTCCCAAAGACCAATTCAAGCCAATGCGTTCCGTCTACCTGGCACTGGGTGTAGCGAGCGACGCGGACGCGGAACGCATCTTCAAGGTGCTGGCCGAAGACGGTGAAGTGTTTATGCCCATGCAGGAGACGTTCTTCGCCTCGCGCTTCGCCCAGTTGCGCGACCGCTTCGGCACCTCCTGGATGATCATGCACGAGCGCCCCATGGGCGAGCGTCCGTGACCAGATCCTAAACTTGCTTGAAGGGTATTGATTTCAGTCCATACATCTAGCATGTAGTTCCATATTCCGGGCTTTGCCCTGCGGGAGAGACCTTTTCCGAGCGCGCGCTATTGCATATCATCGTTTGAACTGTGGACCTCTCGATGACGCCACCTCTACGTCTTCTCCTGTTGCTGATGTTTCTGTTGGCGAACGCACACTTTACCAGCGCCGCTTCGCCAGCCCATCCCTTTGTCGTGACTGGATATGTATTCCCGCGAAGTGCACCCCTCACACCTAACCAGGTCGATGCCACCAGGCTCACCCGCATCAACTACGCCTTTGCCAATATCCAGAACGGCCGCATGGTCGCCGGCTCGCCTGTGGATGCACAGAACTTTACCCTGCTGCGGTCCCTTCGCAATTCCAATCCGAAACTCACGATCCTGATCTCCGTCGGCGGATGGCTCTGGTCCACAAACTTCTCTGACGTGGCGCTCACGCGCAACAGCCGCGCCGTATTCGAAAACAGCGTTATGCAATTCCTTACCCGCTATGATCTCGATGGTCTTGACATCGACTGGGAGTATCCCGGAATGCCCGGCGCAGGCCACCCATTCCGCGCGGAAGATAAGCAGAACTTCACCGCGCTCGTGAAGGAACTCCGCGAACGCTTCGATGCTTCAGCCCGCCGCGGCCGCCGCCTATACCTCACCATCGCCATGGGCGCATCCGACGACGTCATCGCCAACACCGAAATGCAGAAGGTCCAGCGCTACGTCGACACCGTGAACCTCATGACCTATGACTACTACGAGCCCGGCTCCGAATCCATCACTGGCAATCATTCCCCGCTCTATGCTGATCCCGCCGATCCGAAATCCGCTTCATCAGCAGATACCGTCAGAGCTCTCGAGAAGGCCGGTGTGCCCGCCGAAAAGATCCTCCTCGGCGTCCCCTTCTACGGCCACGAATGGGGTGGAGTTAAAGATCAGAACCACGGCCTCTTCCAGGTCGGCAAGCCCGTTCCCGAATCCTACACGCCCTTCAACGTAATCGACACGGCTATGCTCGCCCACGGCTTCAAGCGCTATTGGGATAGCGCCGCAAAGGTCCCCTACCTCTACAATTCGCAGCAGCACATCTTCGTCTCATACGAAGATCCCGAATCGCTCAAATCGAAATGTCAGTACGTGCGAAGACAGAACCTCGCCGGCATTATGTTCTGGGAGTACTTCGGAGACTCCCAAGGCAAACTCCTCCAAACCATCAACACCGAACTGCTCCAACCCTGAAGTTCGGAAATTGCTCCGCTAACTCTAGAAAAGAATTCAACGATATAGTTGACAAGCATGAAGCCTTCGCCCGAAACCCCGCTTTTGCCCAGGTTCTACCGCTATCTTCCACTCAGAACTGGCCACCCCGCCCTCGATTTCTGCCTCCTTCTTGTGCCGGCAGCATTCCTCGTCAGGTACATGACCGGCTCCGCCGTGCTGATCTTTATCGCAGTCGCACTCGGCATCATTCCGCTCGCTGCTTCGCTGGGCAAAGCAACAGAAGATCTTTCCAGCAAACTCGGAGAGATGCTGGGAGGATTGCTCAATGCGACCATGGGAAATGCAACGGAACTCATCATCGCCTTCTTCGCCTTGCGCGAAGGGCACCAGGCGGTCGTCAAGGCCTCGCTTTCCGGAAGCATCATTGGAAACGTCCTGCTGGTCCTCGGCACCAGCGTCTGGGTCGGAGGCATCGGACGGCAGAAGCAGACCTTTGATCGCCGTACAGTTTCCGCCAGCGTCACGATGTTGTTCATCGCCGTCATAGCGCTCGTTGTGCCGGCGGTTTACGCGCTTTCAGTCCACGGTCGTCTGACGACAAAAACGCAAGCGCTGGATCGATTCAGTCTCTGCACTGGGGCCGTGCTGATCGCCTTGTATGGGTGCGGTCTTCTCTTCCAGATCAGGAACCGGGAGGCTCCTCGAGAAAGCGAACCCGCCGATGCCTCGAACGGACCCTCTTGGCTCCCGGTGCTCTCCCTCATTCTCGCAACGGCACTGATAGCCATTCTCAGCGACATCCTAGTCAACGAGATTGGTGCCGCACAGCACGCCCTCGGCCTGTCATCAATGTTCGTGGGTGTAGTGATAGTCGCCACAGTCGGCAATGCGGCCGAACATTCGACCGCCATACTCGTGGCCCACAAGAACAAGATGGACTTGAGCCTCTCCATCTGCATCGGGAGCAGCGTGCAGATAGCGCTCTTTGTTGCTCCAGTGTTGGTCTTCGCCTCTTACCTGCTCGGCAATCCGATGCAACTAGTCTTTTCACCGCTCGAGATCGCTGGCATCGCGCTCGCAATACTCACACTGGAAATGATCGTCAACGACGGGGAGACAGTCTGGTTTGAGGGAGCAGAACTGATCGCTGCATATTTGATCCTGGGCATCGCGTTTTATCTCGTTCCTGAGTGAGTCAATGAACCTGAATGCAGCAGCTGACGATCCCTTGCCTGATGTTGCTCTTTGCTTCGCAACCAGAATCTCCCACGTTCGCGGCGCCGACAATTCGTCCATGGGGCATCGGCATCTCCGCACACTCGATCCGCAATTGCATGGAGACTCGGATGGAGAAGTGCAAAACAGTGTCTGTGGTTCGCTTTTGAGCCTGACGCACATGAGTTGGTGTGACGGATCGGGAGATGGTTCCAGATTGCAGTCAGAGTGGCGCCGTTGGTGGGGAAAGGATCCGCTAATCACCAGAATCTACGGGAACTAACGAGGTGCCCAACCGCGAACCGTGTTCCAAGTCTGTCGATTGATAGAATGTCCTTCCAGGTCGACGGGCTTTGTAGATACAGGAAGGTTCCGGTCATTCTGATTGAAAACGCTTTCTGGCGCCGGCGCCTATCAATCAAAGGCAGTCAGAAGGGACCTACTGCGAGTCAGGTAAATGGGATTTCTAAGGTCAATTTGCAGAAACTCACCATATCGTCCCGATTATCACTTTCTCGTTGACAAGAATCCACCACCGGCGGGAGAATGACGCCCTAAGGAAACGATTGCTGTAATTCGCCTCGCCAAACCCGGCCAGGCGAGCCACTTTCCGCGAGCTTGCAACAGAAGGGCTTGCGAACGAGGAGAACGAGTACTTCCCCTATCTTTCCCAAGGCTGAAGATTTCGGATCCCATTTCATTGAGCACGGTCGAGCTGGATGCAAGTTTCGTCTTCGAGTTCGAGCTTCTAGGGAGATTCCTCCTAAGGAATCCGCACCAAGTCAGGTGACACCAGTTTGGATCCGACGCCGCGGTAGTTCTATCCAAGTAGATCAAGGAACAAAGCACGTTGAGCTTCTCAAGTTCTAGGTGCTGATGAGAGGCAAATTCACTCACCGAAGCAAGGTAAGCGTTTACTTAGGAGTCCAGACATGAACTACATTTCGAGGCAAAGACCATCCAATGTGCGAGATAGCTGGCTTGGAACAGTGGCAAACTGTCCAGCTATCTATCTCACCATCATGCTCTTGCTTTTGCTCTCAGCGATCCCGGCCTGGAGCCAGGACAATGCCACAATCACCGGGTTGGTCACCGACCCTAGCGGAGCCGTCGTTCCCAACGGTTCGATCACCCTCACGAATAACGCAACCAATCAATCTCGCGAGACGGTTTCAAATGCAGCAGGGAGTTACCGCTTTGCCAACGTCGGCGTCGGCACCTACACGATGACCGTGGTAGCCCAGGGTTTTCAGAAGTATTCGAAAACCGGCATCGTCGTAAACGTCGCCCAAACTCTCGAGCAGGACGCCGTTCTCGCCGTGGGAAGCCAGGCGCAGACCGTGACTGTCACAGCGGATGCCTTGCAGGTGCAAACCGAAACAAGTGAGGTAAGCACCCTCATTAGCGGCACACAGGTTGAGCAACTCGCGACAAACGGTCGAAACATCACTTCTTTGGCGGCCCTGGGTCTGGGTGTTTCGAATACCCTTCCCGCCTTTGGCGGTGTGAATGCCCTGACTTCTGCGAACGGGATCAGCTTCAATGGAACCCGCTCCACCCACAACATTTACATGATCGATGGCGGCGAGCAGAACGATCGCGGATGCGGCGGTTGCTTTATGAACCTGCCATCTCAGGATGCCATCTCGCAGTTTCAGACCCTCGATAGCAATTACAAGCCTGACTACGGAATTGGGTCTGGTGGAACCATCCTGATGGTGCTCAAATCTGGAACCAAGGATTACCACGGCGAACTCTATGAGTTCAATCGGAACACCGCATACAACGCCAACGACTGGTTTCTCAATCAGGGCGGTAAGCCCCGGTCGAAATTTCAGTTGAATATACCTGGAGGCAATCTCGGCGGCCCCTTGTGGATTCCTCACGTTTACAACGAAAACAGGAACCGCACCTTCTTCTTCTGGAACGAAGAATGGCGCCGGCTGATTCAGGGAAGCGCCCCTTCGGCCCAGAATGCGATTTTGGCATCGAACTTTCCGACGCCTGGTGCGAACCTGGCCTACACGCCTCCCAGCGGGAAAGCTCCGGTCGTTCCAGACATCCAGGACCCCGCCAAGCTGGCACTATATGCCGCAGACGGACTAACTCCGGGTCAGCCGTTTCCTGGCAACGTAATTCCTGCCAACCTGATTGACCAGAATGCCGTCTTGCAATTGAATGCCGGCACATTCCCCAAGCCGAACTTCAATAACGGAACCCAATACATCGCCTCGATTCCCCAGCCGACTCAGGTGCGCGAGGACATCGTGCGTATTGACCACGCCATCAACAGCAAGTACCAGTTGATGGGACACTACCTTCACGACACATTGGCCCAAAACTACTTCCCGCCGCTGTGGGGAAACAGCACCTATCCCACCGTGGGCACTGCGATGAACAACCCGTCGTACTCGGCTGTCATCAAGTTGACGCAGACGTATTCGCCGAACCTGCTCAACGAAACTGCGTTCCTCTACAGCGGCAACAAGATCACGTTGACTCCACTGGATGGCCCCGACGGAGGTACCTTCGTGAAGCCGAGTGGATGGAATGCAACCACCTTCTTCCCGGATGAGAACAACAGGATGAACCGCCTGCCTGAGGTTCAGTTACAGGGTTCTCCGATTAACGTCACGTGGAGCCCAAGCTATTACCCATGGAAGAACGGGTACGAAGGTTTCCAGTACCGCGATGACGTCTCGTGGACAAAGGGACGCCACCAGTTCAAGTTCGGCGCGAGCGTGCTGCATACCTACAAAAATCAGGAACTGCAATACAACACGAATGGAGTCACCACATTCAACTCGAGTAATTTCTCCGGTGACTCATACATCAACTACGTCTTGGGCATGGCGAGCAGTTATTCGCAGCTGGAATATCTGGCGGGCAAGCACTGGGTGAATAACAACTACTCCGGCTACGTGAACGATGATTGGCACGTCTCGCCAAGGTTGGTGCTGAACTTAGGATTGCGTTACGACGGCCTCCCGCACGCATTCGAGCGTTATGACAAGTTCTCGAACTTCGTGGCGGAAGATTACGACAGATCGCTGGGCTACCCTCTGAGTTCTGATGGCTCAGGCACGTTGAAACCGGAGGCCCTGTCAACCTTCGCCGGGACGGGCACCGAGCAGTTCTATCTGAACGGCATCCGCGAAGCAGGAGTGAACGGTTTCCCACGCGGAAACGTTCGCAACCACTACTACACGTTCCAGCCCCGTATTGGGTGGGCATGGGACGTTACCGGGAACGGCAAGACGGTATTCCGGGGTGGCTACGGCCTCTTCTGGGAGCGCATTCAGGGTAACGACGTTTACAACGCTGCTTTGAACCCGCCGTTCGCCTACATTCCCTCGGCAACCAACGTCTACTTCTCCAACCCCAACACCAGCGTTTTGACGGGCGCCACTACGCTGAACCATTTCCCATCGAACATCACAAACATACGGTACGACTACAACGCTCCGGGCACCGCGAACTATAGCATGGGCATCCAGCGCGAGTTGGCGCCGTCTGTCATTGCGGTCGTGCAGTATGTCGGCTCCGATGGTTTCAGCCAGAACGATGATCGGCAGATCAACACGCTCCCGCTGCTAAACTTCGATACCACTACTGTTGGCTCAGACCCACTGAATCCCTACTGGGATCGCCAGCAGGTTGCGAGCGGCGCCAAAAACGCCAACCTGTATAGGCAATATCCGGGTTATGCAAACATCAACCAGGAAGAGAACGAAACCAACTTCAACTACAACTCGCTCCAGGCGGGTATTCGAATCGAGAACCGGCATGGTCTCACCACCCAGGTGGCCTATACCTGGTCTCACCTGTTGAGCATCGTCGCCAACGATCTCAACGGACTCTCAAACCCCTTCAACGCGCATTACGATTTCGGATCTGACACCGGGTTTGATCGTCGCCATATCCTGAATGTCAGTTACGTCTACCAGCTCCCCTGGTACAGGAAGAGTTCGAATGCCTTCGCACGGACGTTGATCGGAGGCTGGTCAATCTCCGGTATAACGTTCATCGAGACAGGATTGCCGTTACGTCCTGCTTACTCGGGTAGCGACACTCTCGGTCTGGGTGGCGGCACGAGCAATCGACCAAACCAGGTCGCGCCGGTCCACTATCCCAAGACTTTTACTCACGATACACAACGGTGGTTTGACACCGATGCCTTTGCTGATCCTCTTGCTCCCTGGGCTGGGGGTCCCAACCAGGGATTTGGTAATGCGGCAAAGGATGCAGTGAAGGGGCCTGGAATCCAGAACTGGAACATGTCATTGTTCAAATCCATCGCCTTCACATCCAGCGAACGGGTGCATTTCGATTTGCGCTTTGAGTCGTTCAACACCTTCAACCATGCAAATCCCCAAGGCGTCAACATGAACAACCACGACTCCAACTTCGGCAAGATCACGAGCGACTATGGCCCACGTACATTGCAACTGGGCGGGAAGCTGGTGTTCTAAACTGTCACTCTCCACTTTGGCGCGCCGGGCAATCCCTGGCGCGCCATTTTCTTTGATTTGCACACCCGACTGTGGATGTTGCCTGTGACGATCGAGTCGCGCGAGAATGCACTGTAGATGAAATGGGATAAGCCACTGCGATCGGGATTGTTTGTTGGTCTGCTGATTGTCGGATTGCCCACTCGGCACGTCGCCCAATCCATAACGGGCGGTGATGACCCGCGACAGTCGGCGATCATATTCGAACAGCAGGGAGAGGCGGCCAAGGCCGAAGCTGCATGGCAAGCTGTTCTTAAGGCTCACCCCCAAGATGCCGAAGCGAATGCACACGTTGGGCTCCTTCAAGCTAGACAGGAACACTACGACGCGGCTGTGGCCAGCTATCGTAAGGCTCTGACAATCACCCCTGAGATGCCTGGCTTACGCCTCAATCTTGGGCTCGCACTTTTCAAAGCTGGGAGAATGAAGGATGCGGCTTCCACCTTTTTGCCTCTTCTGGAAACTCTGCCCGCAAATTCTAAAGAGGCTTTACGCATAACGACGCTCATCGGACTGGCTCGCTACGGAGCAGGCGATTATGCAGGAGCGGTGCCATTTCTGAAGAAAGCCGTTGCTGCCGATTCTCAGAACCTTCCATTTCGGCTCACACTCGCCCAAAGCTGTCTCCGCTCAAAACAATACCAGTGTGTTCTTGACGTCTACCACGAAATCCTCAATCTGAACGAGAACTCTGCCGAAGCCGATATGCTGGCCGGCCAAGCGCTGGACGAGATGAAAAACAGACCTGCAGCCATCGAGCAATTTCGCGCAGCTGTACAGGCCGATCCAAAGATGCCAGACGTGCATTTTGGGCTGGGCTACCTGTTGTGGGCGCAATTGAAGTTCGACGAGGCCGCCAAAGAGCTCCAGGCTGAGCTCACAAATGATCCGAATCACCCTCAAGCTCTGACGTATCTTGCGGACTGTCATATCCAGCTGAATAACCCTGAAGCTGCTCTTCCGCTGCTAGAGAAAGCGGTTCGCCTCGACCCGAAAATCGAGCTGGCGCACGTTGACCTGGGCGTGTTGTATGCAGATGCCGGAAAGAACGACCACGCTCTCCGCGAGTTGAAAATAGCTGAACAACTGGATCCCACGGATCAGAATGTCCATTGGCGCCTTGGGCGTTTTTACAAGTCCATTGGGAAGAAGGCAGAAGCCGAAATCGAGTTCCGAAAAACGCGTGGCTTGCAGAAGGCAGCGGACAAGAGTATTTTCGACAAGCTTCATTCCGCACAGGAGAAGCACGACGCAAACGCATCCTCCACAACCCCAGACTAGTTGATTTTTGGCGCCTTGGGATTGATTCCTTCGGATTTGATTGCACCCGCTCCCTCGCGCACAAAATAGAATCGATCCGCTGGGAGGCCGGTTAGTTCCTCTGTTTTACCACCAGGCCATGTAATCTCGATTCGGTCAACGCGTTCGTGCTTTCCGAGACCGAAGTGAATACGCAGGTCATTCTGGGAGAGATAGCTGCCGCCGCTTACAAGCTGATCGAGTTGCACCAGATCACCGGCGAACACTCGAACACGTGTATTCAGCCCCAGCCGATTGCACTTTACACCCTCCAGTTGAAAGCTGATCCAGTGATTGCGCTGGCCACCTTCGGGACGAAGTATCATGGGTCCGCCCTTCAGATTCTCCACTACTGCTTCAACTGAGCCATCGTTGAACAGATCGCCAATCGCCATTCCCCGGCTTACCTGAGGAACCTGAATGGCGTGCCCTGCAAGTTTGCTGATGTCCTTGAAGGTCCCATTTCTCTGGTTGAGAAACAGCAGCTTGGGCTCGAGGTATCGCACGGAGGAGCGGCTCTGGTCCACTTGGGGATACACATGGCCGTTTACTACAAATAGATCTTGCCAACCATCGTTGTCGAAATCGACGAATGCGTCTCCCCAACCGACATATCCAACAGTCCCGCGTCCAACACCAGAGGAAAGAGAAACATCAGTGAAGTCCATCTTTCCATCGTTGCGATAGAAGGCGGCGAATTCGTTGTCGAAGTGAGAGATGACTACGGAAAACTTCCCCGTGTGTAGGTAATCACCGATAGCGATCCCCATGTTTGCCTGGCGAGCGCCACTCTCGCTCAGACCAACACCTGACGAAAACCCCACTTCCTCGAACACTCCCTTGCCATTGCCTTGATAAAGATAGTTGGGCTGTCCATCGTTCGTGACGAAGAGATCGAGCTTGCCGTCCTGATTGAAGTCCGTCCAGATGGCAGTAAGACCATAACGATGTTCCTCATCTGCGACGCCGGCCCTCTTCGACACGTCTGTGAAGGTTCCATCACGATTGTTGTGGTAGAGCGTGTCCGGAGAGCCCTTCATGCCAAACGGGCCGCATTGAACATCGATGCCAAGATATTTGCAGAATTCACTCGACCCCAGAGCCGTCAGGTGATTGAGATCGAATTCGACGTAATGGGAAATGAACAGATCGTCAAATCCGTCGTTGTCGTAGTCCCCAAATGTGGCGCCTGTCGCCCACATCTTGTCATTAGCCAAACCCGCTTCTTTGGTCACATCTGAGAACGTTCCGTTCTTATTGTTGCGATACATCACGACGCCGCCGAAGCAGGTCACCAACAAGTCAGGCCAGCCATCGTTGTTGTAATCTCCAACCACTGCCCCCATTGCCCAGCATGGGAAGCCGGTGCCGGCCTTATCAGTAACGTCAGTGAACGTTCCATCTCCGTTATTGTGGTATAGCGCGCTGCGAGCTTTCTGGCCGTGAATCGCCATCTCCGTACTCTGCGCGTTTGTAAAGTAGATGTCGGGCAAGCCGTCGCGATCATAGTCAATGAGAGCTACTCCGGCGCTCATCGATTCCACAATGAATTTCTGTTCGGGAGTCGAGACGTGCTCGAAATCGATATCTGTAGACGCCGTAATATCGACAAGCTCTGGATATTTTCCTGAAACCTCCAACCGAGTATTGGCCGGATCAGGTGAGGGCAGCGTCGGTCTTCCCGTTTGCCACGCCCCAGCACACACAGTCATGACTGCCCACAATCCGCTGGTTGGGACATGAAAACGCATGAGAAGCTTTTGACTCTCCTGCAAAGCTTCAACTTCAGATTACAGAAGGGCTGATCAGCTCGAAACCTGAACAATAGAACTGATATGTCCCTTCCTGAGTTGATTGTAGGATATCCATCTACGGGTCTTCCCTAGAAAACTCCGGCAAGGTCGAAGTCCGGAGCCGAGTTCGCCTTCGAACTGATTGATGATAAGTTCTGGTTTGCAAATGGAGGCTGAACCGGCGATTCGCTTCGTTGCAGACTTAATGCCTCTACATTTCAGCTCGATCCAAGTCAGCAGAGCGAGGAGCCGGCGGCTTTGCAGCGATTGGTGAGCGCTTGGCGCTAGTTGCCAGCTGCCACATTGCTGCTCAACCATTTCCGCTTCCTCCGCAAATGAAGTTTAGAATGCGAATTGACAAAGACCCAGACCCAACCCGCCGCAATTCGTTAAGCGCCAAAATTACTCGGAAGAGGTCCTATGACAAGGAAAGTAATCAATTTGAAGCCTCGGCGTGAATTTCTCAGGCTGGCCGCTTTTAGCGGTGTGGCAGCGTTCGCCGGACCGGGGGTGACAGCCGCAGGGGAGCAAAATGGCGGTCCACAAGCAGCGGATGGCCCTGAGGGGAAAGACAAGATGGAGTTCCTTCGCGTCAGTGGCCGTCACATAGTGAATGCGAGAGGGAAACAGGTTCGCCTTAGAGGAACCTGTCCGGGCGGCTGGATGAATATGGAAGATTTCATTAATGGGCACCCAGGCGCGGAGCATACCCTACGGGCGCAAATGGCTGAGGTGCTTGGTCCGGCCAGATCACAGTTCTTCTTCGAGCGCATGCTGGACTACTTTTTCAACGAAGACGATGTGATCTTTCTCAGGAAGGCTGGCGCCAGCGTCGTCAGAATACCTCTCAATTATCGACACTTCGAGGACGATGCAGCTCCTTTCAAATACATCGAGGCGGGTTTTGCCCGTCTCGATAAGGTCTTAAGCCATTGCGAAAGGCATGGTCTATACGTCATTCTCGATCTTCATTCGGCGCAGGGGTGGCAGAATGTCCACTGGCATTCAGACAACGCATCGCGCATCAGCCTTTTCTGGGAAACAACGTACTACCAGGATCGCTTCGTTGCTCTTTGGCAGGAGTTTGCGCGGCGCTACAAAAACAGGGCTGTAATCGCCGGCTACGATGTACTGAACGAGCCATGCGCGAACAACGCTATTGGTGATTATCCGTGGGATGTGGGTTCCAATTACAGGCCGAATTTTGACCGCATGAATGCCGTCTACCGGCGCTTAGTCACAGAGATTCGCAAGATCGATTCCAGACACATCATCTTCCTTGAAGGCGATGACTATGCAAAGGACTTTTCGGGGCTGGAGAAACCATTCGACGACAACCTTGCCTACAGTTCACATAACTACACTGTGCCGGGGTTTGGACCGGGCCGATACCCTGGCGCCATCCGTCCTCGATCGGCAGCAGTGGGCGGCGCTCAGGACTGGGACCTGGCAAAACAGCAGCGCAACTTCCTCGATGCCGAGGGAACGAAATTCACCCAGCAGCATAATGTTCCGCTCTGGGTTGGCGAGTTCGGGTCTGTGTTTAACGGGCCTGCCGATGAGAGCGGGGACCGGCTTCGCGCGTTAGATGATCAGATTGGCATTTTTGAAAAGAACGAGACGCACTGGACAACGTGGAACTACAAAGATGTTGGCGTGATGGGTATGCTGACACTCAACCCTGCATCTCCGTACATGGAGCGCATCAGCGGCCTCCTTCGTAAGAAGGTCGCTCTTGGTACCGACGATTGGATGAAGTGGCTACCGCCAACGCCGGTAAAGGACGCAACGGCTCAGCTTGCTGACCAGATCCGTCAAGTAGTTGGCGATTCGCAGTTGGACCCGCGACTAAATGTGCGGTGCATGAGTCAGACCCTATTGTGCTTCTACACGGGAACTTTAATGCAGCCGCTCTATGCCGGCCTCTTCAAAGGCCTGTCTGAGAATGAACTGGATCATATACTATCTTCTTTTTCGGCGAAGCAGTGTGTGCCAAACCAAGGTTTGGTAGACGTCCTCAGTAAATACATGCTCAGCCCAGTTCAGGAGTCGAGTTCTGATGGCTGATTCCCAGCCGGCGAAATACAACAGATCCCGATCCGCTACGCGTCTTCATCGGACGGGGCCCCGGTCTGATGTTTTGCAAATTACATTCAGTCGCGTCAGCATGTAACACCATGGAAGAGGATCATGAACAAGTGGATCCTCGATCCGATCCACGGTTCGTCTTCACAATCGAACTTCACTCGAACGAGAGGTCGCCATCGTCTTCCAGAGCAAGAAGTGACGCGACTGTCACTCAATCGAGAGAGAAGGAGGCCTCCGCTGCAAAACAGTGGCCTCCATCGTCACTATGAATGGTGCTCGGAATGTGCGAGCACCATTCAGTCTTTTGTCGTGTCCACGAGATTGAGGGTCCGTTGCTAGGTTCCCAAGAGACTTACAACTGCACGGGTCTCCCGAACCGCAATTAAATCGATTCCTGCTCTCCTCATCAACAGTCAGGCGCAGCCGTATCCTGACTGTTGATGAGGAGAGCAGGTGAAGCGCTTTAGCTCAGTGCGATCCTGAGCGCTGCTCCGTAACTGTTTGCAATCGGCAAGCCATGAGGCATGTCAAAATGCAATGCATCCGCTTCCTGAGTCCACTTGACCTGCGCATCGGAACCCACCACAGTGACATTCTGGATTTTTCCCGGCTTGGTATTGCTTGATGACCCGAGCGACTCAATCTTGGCACGCCGTTCCGGCCATCCCATGAAGATTGCGTAGATCACATTGTTCGCCTTATTGCGAGTGAAACGGATGTCATTGCTTCCCATCGCGCTGATACTGGCGCCTTGAAAAGGCCCGCTCTTAACCGAATTCGGCCCTTCACCGTAGACTGTCCATGGTCGAGTTTCAAAGATGGCTTCGCCGTTGATCTTCAGCCATGCTGCAATCTCATCGAGAATGGCCACCTCTTTGCTGTCGATGGTTCCATCCGGTTTGCCGGGAAAATTTAGAATAAAGGTGCCGTTCTTGCTGACCGTGTCTACCAGCCAGTGAATGGCATCACGCGGCGGCAGGTAGCTTCCAAACGCTCCGGGGCCTTCAGAGAGACTGCGCCGGTAGTGCCATTCTCCAATGCATGTTTCTGACTGCCATGCGTAGGGCATTATTTCGCTCGTCAAGCCGCGCTCGTAGTCGGCCACCACCGCTTTGGCGAGCTTGTCGGGCACGTTCTTAATGTTCAGTACGGCTTCCATCTTGCCGCGCGTTTTCAGATTGTGGTTATAGAAGTATGCGCCAACATTCATGCCTCCCCAACCTAGTGGGAGTAGCGCGTTGTCGAAGTAAAGCAAGTCGGGATCGTGCTGATCGATGAGGTCTCGCGTACGGTCGTAAAAGTTCTTCACGTACGAGGCATCCGGCAGCGCGTCCTTGGGATGCTTCGGACCGTAGAGCATCTGAGGATCGAGCCCATCCCACCATTGGCCTTTCCCTTCCGCTCTGGTCATTCGACCGTCGTAAGAAACTCCTGCCTCCGGTCCAGCCTTGTCAGCTCCGTGCGAGGTTTGGAACCACCACCAGTTGCGTGCCTGATGGACCGTCACGCCAAAGCGGAGCCCGTGTTTGCGCGCGGCAGCAGCCCATTCTCCGACGACATTGCGATGTGGCCCATGGTTCATCGCGTTCCAGGGCTGATGCTTCGATCCCCAACAATCAAACCCGTCGTGGTGATTGGCGAGCGCGATAAAGAGGCGCGCACCGGCATTCTTGTAACGTTCTATAAGCGCTTCCGGTTCCCAGTTGAGGAGCGTCCATTGCGCGCACAGGTCTTTGTACCCGAATCGGGAGAGACTACCGTAGTGTGACCTGTGGTACGCATAGTCGGGGGAACCCTCCTCATACATGTTACGGGCGTACCAGTCGCCGAATTCGGGCACACACTGCGGACTCCAATGCGCCCAGATGCCAAACTTGGCGTCGCGATACCACTCCGGCGCGTCATAGTTTGACAGCGAATCCCACGTCGCCTCATAAGGTCCCTGGCCATTGAGTCCTTCGATGGGCGCCTGCATGGGAACACCATCCCAGGAACCTCCGGGCAATTCAGGCGGCTCGCCCCATGCTGCGGGCGACCAGTCGGAGTTGTTGAGCTTCTTCCCCATAATCTTGCCGTCAACTAACGCATGAAAAACACGCTGGCTCTCGGGAGTCGCGCAAAACTCTTCATATGTTTGATGGAGATGGTTAAATCCGGAGGGCGCGCCCGCAGCCGCTTGACCTTTCGCAGAAATGGCCGTGCTCGCTGCCGCGGCCGTGATCAGCTTACAGAACTCTCTTCTTTGCATCATCTTTCATCCTCTCTCGTAATTACAGGCTCGATGGCCAAGGCCGGTCTATCAGTTTTCGATTGTCCCTGCTGTCCGGTTTGGCTTGGCATTCCTCAACCGCTTCTCAGCGTCTTCACTCCAATACCCGCAATCCAGTTCCGGAAGAGTGATGTGTATGGAATCCTGAGCGTCATTTAAAAATCAGAATGCGGAACAGCCTGCCAGCCTCGTGGAGTCTGGCAATGATCTGTTCATGCGCGACGGAGCGCGTATTCTTGTTCGCCAAATGACGGGTCATCTCCCCATGGATGGTGTTCCACCCAGTACATCTTCTTCTGTGACCAGTTGCAGTTCGGAATCCAGATAGATGTGGGCCCGAACATGGCTTGATGCAGCGATCGCGGCGAGCACGCTATCGAGCAGTTCCGCGTGATCGCACCCTGTAGTCAGCGTTTCAATCCCCGGGTTCGACTGGGCCGGATATGCGGCATCGGCAGCCACGATCCAGTTCCGATGGCCAAATAGTGGCATCATGCGCACAAGGCGGGATTCCCACGATTCGAATTCATGATCAGGGTTTGTGTTCACTCGGGACCTCTTTGAGGGCAGACCGCTACCTTGCCGACGGCTTCCGGCGAGACATGGTCGGAACCGAACATTCCGAGTCCGATCACGGACAGTTTCGCCCCTCACGCCAACGCCCTTGAAGGAATCCGGGAAGGATCGAACATAGCCGATTTCCTGGCCCGAGCCTTCCACGAAAGATTCCATTGTTCTCAATTCGTTTAGCGGGGAAAAAGTAATCGATAACTTAAACGATGAAATCTAAGCAGATACAATTTGGATTGTCAAGGTGAGAGACTTGAGACTGTTCCTTCTTTCAGCTCAGAACACGGTACCGCGGCGCGGTACTGCGGCCATTTCAGCAGGGTGATGGAGGGATTGCATTTGGATACATTTGGCATGGAGTAGAGAAAGTGGCAGTTCGCCTGAAAGATATCGCTAACGAACTGGGTCTGTCGGTAGTCACCGTTTCGAAGGTGCTCCGAGACCATCCGGATATCGGAGCTGACACGCGAAAGCGCGTCCTGAACCGGATGCGTGAGCTCAACTATCAGCCCAACTTGGCGGCCCGCTCGCTGGTGACCGGCCGAAGCTGGACTCTAGGCCTAGTCGTTCCGGACCTGCTCCACCCATTCTTCGCAGATATCGCACAAGCCATCTCATCTGAGACGAGCAATCGGGGCTACAGCCTGTTCATCTCGTCTTCGGACGAGAATCCGGAACTTGAGGTACGGGAAATCAAGCAACTCCTTGCCCGACGAGTCGATGTAATCATCGTAGCGTCAGCCCAATGGTCGATAGACTGCTTTCGTCTGATCGAAGAACACAAAACGCCTTACATTCTGATCGACCGAAGATTCCAGGGTCTCGATGCCAATTTTGTGGGTGTCGATGATGAAGCAGTAGGTGTGCTGGCTACCTCTCACCTCATCGAGGAAGGATGCCGGCGCGTAGCTCACATTCGTGGACCCGAAGTAAGTACCGCGATCGGCCGGCTCGAAGGTTACAAGCGGGCTCTTGCGGTATATAACATGACCCCCTTGCCGGGACACATAGTTTCGCTGGGAGCTTCAGGCGATCATCGTGGAGAGAAGGGTGGGTATGAAGCTGCGAAGCGCTTGCTCGCCGCTCATCCTCGCCCGGATGGGATCTTTTGCTTCAACGATCCTTCGGCGCTGGGAGCAATGCGGGCCATTCTGGAAGCGGGCGTTCGTATTCCCGAGGATATAGCTGTTGTGGGCTGCGGGAATCTCTCCTATTCGGATTTCCTTCGCGTTCCACTTTCTTCGGTCGACCAAAGCAGCGAGAACATCGGAAAGTATACTGCAGAACTCGCGCTCAAAATCGCTCGCAAGAAAGTACAGGTTAGACCTAAAGCCGAACTGATTCCTCCCCGGCTTGTGATCCGCACTTCAAGCCTCCGGCATGCGCATGTTGATAACCCGCGTACCTTGAAGTAATCGACACAAGTACACAGTCCGTGCGATCGATGCATTCAATGCACAGTGATGCAGGGTTCGCCTTGGCACATTGCGCCGGTGACTCCATGGTTTTCGGTGATGTCGTAGATGCGATCAACAAAGGGAAGCTTGATCTTTTCCATGCTGCCGCTGGGCCAGTGAATCTCGACCTGATCAACTTTGTTTGAGTCACCCAAGCCGAAATGGACGCGCATATCATTCGATGAGATATAGCTGCCGCCACTCAGGACGTCTCCCCGCTGCCGGATTCCGTTTGCGGTTAGATCGACTCTTGCACCAACCGCATCGCGTGGACTTTTCGGCCCGCCAATGAGCTTGATCTCAACCCAATGATGATGATTGGGATATACGTTGCGGAGCAGAACTGGGCCTCCGTCCATACTGTTGATGACTACGTCGATCTTGCCGTCGTTGAACAGGTCTCCAAACGCGGCGCCGCGGCCGACGGTGACGACCGCCAACCCAGTTCCCTCCACAGCCGGCACAAGCTCGAATCTGCCGTTACCCAGGTTGTGATAGAGGAGAGGCCGCTGGGCATAGCTTTGGCCCCATTCCGGATGCTGATCAACCTGTGGATAAACGTGGCCATTGACGATGAGCAGATCCTTCCATCCGTCATTGTCGTAGTCGAGGAACCCATCACCGAATTTCACGAAGGGGATCGACGCATCGGCAATCCCGGCCTGGTAACTGACATCTGTGAATGCTCCCTTGCCATTGTTCTGGAACAAGATGGGGAAATCATCGGAGAACGTTGTGCTGACAACCGAAAGTCTTCCGTTGTTTTCATAATCTCCCACAGCTAGCCCCATATTGGCAGCTTCCCGTCCATCCCCATTCAGCGCAAACCCGCTTTCGTAACTCTCGTCCTTGAATTTACCGTTTCCCTGGTTCATGTACAGATAGTTCGGCGTCGAGTCGTTGGCCACCAACAGGTCCGGCTTGCCGTCGTTATTAACATCGGCAAATAACGCATCGAGCCCGTAATAACCGTTGGGGCCGTCAACGCCCAGCTTCTTGCTGACGTCGGTGAATGTACCATCGCCGTTGTTGTGAAACAGATGATCACGTCCGCCGGTCAATCCACGCGGCCCGCACATCACCTTCACGCCGCGGTATTGGCAGAAGTTATAGCCAGCGATCTTGGAGTTTGATAGCACAGGATCATTCATGCCAATTTCTATATACCCGGTTACAAAAAGATCGAGATTCCCGTCGCCGTCATAGTCCCCGAAAGTAGCACCCGTGTGGTCCATCCTATCGGTGGAGCCTTCGTGGAGAGCGACGCCGGCCTGCACCGCCGCATCGGAAAAGGTGCCGTTGTGATTATTGCGGTAAAGCCGGCTTGCTCCGACGTTGGTTACGTAGAGATCGGGCCAGCCGTCGTTGTTGTAATCGCCAATGACGCAACCCGTTCCCCATCTGTCGTTGGCAACACCTGCGCTCTCCGTCCTATCGGTAAATGTGCCGTCATGATTGTTATGGAACAAAGCGGCGTGTGGTGAGGGCACTTTGCCTGCAATCGCATCCGGGGTTGATCCGTTCACGAGGTAAATGTCGAGCCAACCATCGTTGTCATAGTCAAGAAGACATACTCCAGAGCCCTTTGCCTCGATGATTACTTGCTTTTCCGGATTACCAGTTGTATTTCTCCATTTCGAGAGCCCAGATTGGGCCGTCGCGTCCTCAAACACAATCGGACCTGTCTTTGCAAACCCCCCCGCGGTAATGGGGCGGTGCTGCGTATCGAACACCGCTGAATGAGGGCCCGCATTTGTCATCTCTCCGCCCGATGCTTGGCCCTGTTGGCTCGCGGCCGGCGGCACTGTCAATAGGAGAAAGAGCAATACGGAAGCGACTGAAAATATCCCAGCCAGGAGTCTTGAAGCATGAACACGTATCACGGAGTTCGAGTTTAGAAAACGCAACCGCTGAAATCGCAACACCGTTACCTCTTTCGGACATGTTACAGCCGTATTCAAAGTGCAGACGCAGAGGACGCATCGGGGCCCATGCTCATACAAATGCGGAAGCTGCACAGGAAGCCTGTTGAAGCGCAAACTGGGTCGGACGGAGCGCACGACTTAAGAACGGTCGAGACCGCCATTGGCGAACTCGTTCGGCGCCAATCTTTTTGGGGGCGCAGCACATGTGACCGGACACTTGAAGCATTCCCAAATCCATTAGAACGAGCTATCTGCTCGGGGCGATGCGGTGAGCATCCGTCACAACTTTCAAA
The DNA here is from genome assembly GCA_035606605.1 of Terriglobales bacterium. Classification (GTDB taxonomy): domain Bacteria; phylum Acidobacteriota; class Terriglobia; order Terriglobales; family Acidobacteriaceae; genus Gp1-AA145. The sequence continues at coordinate 24,100 of DATNEX010000013.1, read as the reverse complement.
AAGAACTTGACAGCAAAACAAGCGCGAAGCTACGATTCGCCAGTTAACGATAACGTAAGCGGGAGTCATTCGCAACGCGCGGGACCTAACAGCTTGGATCGTTGATTCGGGACCTATACGGTCTTCCCCGTCTTCTCCATGAACTAAATCCAGCAGTGTTTGCTGACAGTGTCGAACTAATCGCCAGGAGGTCAGGTGAAAACGCTTACCGAAAAATACCAAAACGGGCGTCTTGTGCTGCTTATGATGCTTTTCAGCGTTGCGGGCTTGATAGCCCCGATTGCTGGGGCCCAGCAGGCAACCGCAAACGTCACCGGCCTCGTTAGGGATCAGAGCGGCGCCGCGATCGCAAATGCACAAGTTGAGCTGACGAATGTGAGTACCGGAGTAGTGCGGAAAACGGCCACCAACGCAGATGGAGTATATAACTTCCCGAGCGTCGTACCCGGCAGTTACGGCATGCAGGTAACCGCCACTGGGTTTAGCGCAGTTTCGCAGCCGCCGGTAACACTCCAAGTGGGCCAGACCGCGACTTTCGACTTTCACATGAATGTCGGAGGCACGACGAGCACTGTTACCGTGACAGCCGAAGCGCCCGCCTTACAAACTGCGACCTCGGAGTTGGGTACGGTTGTCTCACCCGATCAAATGAACGACCTGCCTCTAAACGGTCGCAACTTCACTGAGCTGCTATTGATTACACCCGGAACAGTGAACCTCAATACGGATCAGAACAGCGGCGGCGGTGGAGGGTGGAACGGTGCGTCAGTCGGGCAATTTAGTTTTCCGGCTGTGAACGGTGCCCGCAACCGTAGCAACTTGTTCATACTCGATGGATCGAACGATCTGAATACCTTGTCAGGCACATATAACTATGCACCCATCGTAGACGGCATTCAGGAGTTTAAGAGTCAAGGGCACAATGATCTGGCCGAGTATGGCGGGGCTGCCGGTGCAGCGGTCAGCGTGGTCACAAAATCCGGAACCAATCAGTATCACGGCGCCCTTTGGGAGTATCTGAGGAACGAGGTGATGGATGCGACCGGCTACTTCGAGAAGGAGCTGCCTCCGTTGCGTCAGAATCAGTACGGCGCAACGATTGGCGGTCCACTCTCGATTCCAAAACTCTACAACGGCAAGAACCGCACGTTCTTCTTCGCGGCATGGGAGACCTACAAGTACCGCTCCGCGTCAGAGACTGGAGCGCTAGCCGCAACGGATGCGATGCGCTCCGGTGACTTTAGCGCTCTGGGTGTGACCCTGTATGACCCCGCAACCACGACCTATGACGCCGGAACCAATTCGTTCTCGCGGCAGACGTTCACCGCTGAGTATAACGAGGGGCCAGGCAACACCGCATTGTGCAATGGCCACATCAACTGCATTCCACAGTCCAGAATCAACCCGATATCAGGGGTCTATCAGGGGATCATCCCAGTCGGTGGCGACACCACGGTTAATGGGTCGAACCTCTTTTACCCGGGCAGGTCAACAGCCGATCAATACTCTGGGACACTCCGCGTGGATCAGAATTTCGGCAACAATAATCAGTTGATGTTTCGGTACAGCCAGTTCGATCTTTACAAGACAAATCCGTCCGGCACAATTGGAAATGCCTTCGTCAATGTTCCCGGACACAACTACATTGGACATTGGACTCACACCTTTAGCCCGACCGCCTTCTCAGATGTGTACTTCAGTAGGAACTACGGATACACCTACACAGGAACAACTCATACCGGCGAAGACGCGGCATTTATCGGACAGTTGAAGACACTCGGGATGTCACCCTTCTTCACTGTTCTGAACAATACAGACTATGCACCGCAATACACGGCGGACGGATATGTCGGGTTGAGCGGTTCCCAGTTGCAGGCTTCAGGGTTGGCGGATGACTGGCAGTTCGGCGGTTCGTTCACCAAAATTCTTGGCAGGCACACAATCAAGGCAGGCGCGGATTTTGAGACCAATAGCTTCACCTCACCCATCGCATACTCCAATATAGGCTTTTCAGCGACGCAGACAGCTGGCGTGGGTGCACAGCAGGGAGTGGGTGGAAACAGTTGGGCGTCCCTGCTGCTCGGTATTCCCTCCTCAGCCGGCTACCGGAACATACACGAAGTAGCGAGCGGCGGCTGGATCAACGGAATTTTTATTCAGGACCAGTTCAAGGCCACCAGCCGTCTCACTGTTAACCTCGGCTTCCGCAATGACATGGTGTTGACGCCGATTTATGGGACAGGCAAAGGCGGGAACTACTACACCGGAGAGGCGAACCCGATAACCGGCCAGTACATTCTGAACGCACTTCCGCCGGACTGTTCTGCGACACAAGGCGCACCTTGTATCCCGACCGGCACATACACTGCATCCAGCACGCCGGCTCCAGGCGGCCTCCCCCCCCACGCTGTCGTGAGCCCGTCACTAAGAGTGATCAAGAACTCGCTCTTCAATTGGGCACCCCGAATTGGGCTGGCCTACCGCATCAATAACAAGACTGTCGTTCGCGCGGCTTATAGCCGGTTCTATGACGAGTGGGCTGACATCACTCAGTTATCACAAAACTTCGGAGGGAATTGGCCGGCAGTAGCTACCATCCAAAACAATGGCTTGAATCTGAATGTTCCGACTGTGACTGCGGCCGACCCCTTACAGTTTGGCAGCGGTGGATCAATTGTTTATCCGATCAACGACTTCAGCCAGGTGAGCCAGTGGATGGTGGATCCGAACTTCCAGACTCCCGTTTTCGACCAATGGAATGTCGGAATCCAACGGGAGTTGCCAAGCAATATGACTCTCGACGCTAATTACGTGGGTTCAAATGGCAGACATGAGGATTGGGGTCCGGTCTTGAACGTTCCCCAACCAGGACCTGGCGATATTCAATCTCGGCGGCCCTACCCGTATATGCTGCAACAATGGTTCGACCAGAGCGTAGGCAACAGCCGTTACAACGCGCTTCAAGTAACACTCACAAAGCGGCCGGTTCATGGGCTTAGCTTCCTGGCTGCCTATACACTTTCGCATTCAAACGCAGATGGCTGCAACCTCGGGGCGAGTTGCGACTCGACGAATCCATATAACAAGGCCGCCGATTACGGCACCTCTGACCTCAACCAGAAACACGTCTTTTCAGTCGCATTCACGGCTGAGTCGCCGTACAACAAATCTGCTTCCAGGGTCGTCTCAACGTTGGCTGGCGGATGGGCACTCAACGGCATCGTGCAAGTCACTTCCGGGAAGCCTTACACAGTTACTACCAACAGCGATCCTGAAAACGTTGGCTGCTGCAACCAGCAGCGCGTCGACGTGGTCGGGAACCCCGACAGTGGCACCGGTATTCACACGCAGCAGAAGTGGTTCAGTACAGATGCCTTCGCTCTACAAGCGCCCTACACTTATGGCAACGAAAAGGTGAACCCATGGGTGGGGCAGCATTGGAACAATGTTGACATGTCCATATTCCGACAGTTCCACCTGGGGATTGGAGAACAACGATACTTCGAGTTCCGCGCGGAGTCCTTCAACCTCTTCAACAATGTCGTCTTTAATCCGCCGGACTCGACCATCAACGACCCGAATTTCGGACAAATCACCAGCCAGTGGAACTCGCCGAGAGAGTTGCAGATGAGTCTGAAATTCTATTACTAGCGGAGTAACGAATTCCGGGTCTTATTGCAGTCGCGATTAAGACCCGGTGTACTGCAGACTGAAAGCAGCTTTCCGCTCCGCACGCAGGAGCGCTGATGAACGATCGTCGCGCGATATTGTAGCGACGATATTCTTGTTTTTGCCCGTCGACAGCGGGTAGAGAGACTGCCTGGCTGCGTCGTGCGGGGGGAAAAAGATTGGCGAGAACCTCGTGCCGGCCTCCGGCCATTGATCCTCCTTCAATGATCGATAAGACTAGGCGTGACTTCCTGCGCGGGGCCGGCATGATGGTTCCGCATTTGATGTTTCCATCGCTGCGATCGCCGGGCGCCAAAGCCTTCCTTCTCAATTCATCCGCAAGTGTGGCACTTCCTTCGCCAATCAGATTCGAGGACATCGCTCAAGAGGCAGGCGTGAATTTCGTCCTTGAAAACTGCCCAACACCGGAGAAACATCAGCCCGAGACAATGCCAGCCGGCATCGCCTTATTCGACTACGATGGGGATGATTATCTCGACATCTACCTGGTCAACGGCGCCGAAATGCCATCGCTCGTGAAGACAGGTCCAAAGTACTGGAACCGCCTCTTTCACAACAATGGCGATGGAACGTTCACCGATGTTACCGAGCGCGCCGGCGTTGCCGGAGCCGGATATGGCATGGGAGTCGCGGTGGGCGATTACGACAACAACGGCTGGCCCGACTTGTTTCTAGCGAACGTCAACGGGAATCAGCTTCTTCACAACAATGGTGATGGCACGTTTAAGGATGTCACAGCGAAGGCTGGTTTGGGCGGCGCCGTTTATAAAGGCCGAAAGATGTGGTCAGTCGCAGCTGGTTGGTTCGACTACAACAATGACGGACTGCTGGATTTGTTTGTCGCCAACTATTGCCAGTGGGACCCGAGCTTCGAACCCGTTTGCGTAGGGCTCAATGGCCGCGGCTATTGTCACCCAGGCAGCTTCGCTCCGCTTCCCAACACCCTCTATCGGAACAACGGTGACGGCACCTTTACTGATGTTTCCGCCGAGATGGGAATATCATCGGTGCTCGGGAAGGGAATGGGAGTCGTATTTGCGGACTATGACGGCGACGGCTATCTCGACGTCTTTGTGGCCAATGACAACAGTCCAAATCTACTCTTTCGCAATCTCGGCGGAAAACGATTTGAGGAAGTAGGATTTCAGGCAGGAGTGGCTTATAACGATGAGGGCACTGCACTGGCGGGGATGGGTGCGGATTTCAGGGATCTGAACAACGATGGCTTACCAGATCTCTGGCATACCGCAATTGAAAACGAGACTTTTCCATTGTTGATCAACGAAGGCAAGGGACAGTTTCGAAATGCGAGTCAGGACAGCCGGGTTGCGAATCTCACCAGGCCAATGTCTGGCTGGTCGAACGCGATCGTCGATCTCGATAACGATGGCTGGAAGGACCTGGTGGTAGCCCGAAGCAATGTCATGGACAACATCGCGGAAATTTCGCGGCATTTTCGCTATGCTGAGCCGAACGCCGTCTTCCGCAACCTCGGCAACGGTCAGTTTGCAGACGTGAGCGCGTCTGCGGGAGCTGACTTCATTCAGCAAGCTCCGCACCGGGGTTTGGCCGTTGGCGATCTGGACAACGATGGACGAATGGACCTGGTAGTGACGGCTCTCGGGGCCACGGTCAGCGTGTTCCGCAACATCACTCAAACCGGTAATCACTGGATACTACTCAAACTCGTTGGAACCAAGAGCAACCGAATGGGAATCGGCGCCCGCATTCAAATAACCACGGACGATGGCAGGAACCTATACAACGAGGCGACAACCAGCACCGGGTATGCAAGTTCCAGTGATCCCCGCGTACATTTCGGTCTGGGAAGTTCGCGCGTGATCAAGGAGATCGAAATCCGCTGGCCATCGGGTACGCGCCAGTTGTTGCACAGCGTGAATGTGGATCGCATTCTCGAAGTAATTGAACCCCGCAATGAAACTCAGCGATGAGTCATGCGAGTGCAATGGACCCTGAAATCTGTTATGAAGCGATCACTCATCGGCTATAGCGCATTGCTCCTCTTCCTCGGGGTATCTGCGCAAGCGCAACTGCCGGGCACTTGCAAACCGCCGGCGTCGGCGCGCGAGGCGCTCGCCGGCACTCCACCTGCCAAAGTGTATGACGCGGTAGGTGTCTGGTTCGCCCAAAAGGGGAATTTCAATTGTGCAGTTGCGGCGTTCAGGCAGGCGTTGCGTCTAGAGCCGGGCTCGGCGGAGGCACATTTCGATCTTGGACTTGTTCGGCAAAGCCAAGAGCAGCCTGCGGCGGCAATCAGTGAGTTCCGCCTTGCCCTTCATTACGACCCGGGATTGCTACAGGCCCATTGTGGGATAGGATCGTCCCTTAGTGAACCAGCTGAAGCGGAAGCGGAATTTCGGAAAGCACTCGCCGCAGATTCACGATTGGTCTGCGCAATGGACGGAATGGCGCAGATCCTTGTGAGGCAGAGACGATACGACGCCGCCATAGACTTTTGGCGGCAGGCTCTCAGCATTCAGCCGGACGCCCCGGATATGCGGCTCGCTTTGGCAACAACGACTTATAAAGCTGCCAAAGCGCGACAAGCTAATGGTATTCCGCCACTGGCTGGCGCCGATGTTACGGACGCCATCCAGCTTTTGACGGATTTGATCAAGGGCTATCCCGACATGACGGCTGCACATTTTGCTCTTGGCAACATTTACGCAAACGAGCGTCGTGATCGTGAAGCGGCCGACGAGTACCATGAGATTTCCCGGAGGAATCCCACCGATACGGTAGCGCTGGCGGCGCAGGTGAAGGCGCTGATTGACACCTCCGCATACGCCGAAGCGCTTGCGCCTGCACGTGATTACGTGCGCCAAAAACCAAACGATCCCTCTGGGCACGTTATGCTCGGCACGGTCTACCAGCAACTAGGCGATTACGCGAAGGCGGAGCCTGAACTGGAAGTCGGCGCTGCTCGGTCGCCCGGCGACTTTGAGGCTCGCTATCAGCTTGGGCTTCTTCTGGCTCGGATGGGCAAGCCAAGCTTGGCCCTTCCGCATTTACAGAAAGCTATCGCGCTGAAGCCCGGAGACAGGGCTGCTAAATATCAGCTCGTTGCGGTGCTGCGCTCGCTTGGAAGAACGCAGGAATCAGCACAGATGGTTGAGCAATTGCGCAAAGAACAGGACAAGGAATCCCTGAGTAGTCAGTTGGCAGCCGAGGGAACCAAAGCCAATGATCTGCTGCAATCCGGGAAACCGACTGAGGCAGTGCAAATCTACCGGCACATGCTCGAAGAGATGCCCAACAGCGCCTGGACCGCTTATAACCTGGCACTCGCACTTGAGGCCATGAAAGATATGAAGGGTGCTGAAGATGCCCTTCGAAATGCGATCAACATCGATCCGAAACAGGCGAAGATCCAGGCCGAACTAGGTCGACTTGAACTGGCCAAGGGAGATTCGCAGTCCGCGCAGAAGTGGCTCGAATCTGCACTTGAGCTGCAACCTGAGCTCGTAGACGCTCGTGGAAATCTCGCGATGCTTTACGCCAAGAAAGGAGACTTGACCTCGGCGGAGAAACTCTTTCGGCAGACGGTGGAAGACGACGCGAACTATAGGGAGGGCCACCTGAACTTGGGGTTGATCCTTGCCCAGCAGAATAGGAAAGCCGAGGCAGAGAAGGAATTCGAAAAAGCGGTCGCGCTCGCGCCAAAGGATCCCGCTGCGTTGACAATGGTTGGCAAAGCGGAAGTGAAAATGGGCAAGGTCGCCGAGGGAATCGGGTTCCTTCGACAGGTCGCAGATCTGGTGCCCGATTTGGCCGCAGCCCACTTGGATCTGGCGCTTGCGCTCTCCACCAGTTACAACTTACCTGGCGCGCTCGTCGAAGCCAGCGAGGCGGTCCGCCTTGCTCCCCAGTCCGCTGTCACCCATTTCTACCGCGGTAGAGTTCTGTTCGATCTGGGGCGCAGCAAGGAAGCCCTGCCTGAATTCGAAACTGCTTGCCGCCTCGATGCAAAGATGCCCGAGCCTCGATATTTTCTCGCTCTTATCGAGAAGCAGGATGGCAATTACCAGCGTGCAGCCGATCTATTTCAAGCCACGGTGGAACTGCAACCCCGAAACGCAATGGCCTGGTATTTGCTCGGTCAATCTTTTGAGAAGATGTCGGAAACTGCGAAGGCGCTCACGGCTTGGCGAAGGGCGATTGAGGTCGACCCAAAGTTCGCGCAGGCGCTGATCAGCCTCGCACGCACGCTGCAATCTACTGATCAGGCTGAATCCGAGAAGTTAATGGTGCGCTACCTGGCCGTTCAGAAGGAGCGGCGCATCCTGGACCGGGCGGATACCCTTGCGAACAACAGCATAGAAGCGGCCTCAGCTCACGACTGGCCCGCGGCGATCCAGCAGATGAAAGAAGCAATCGCCGCATGCGGTGAATGCAATGCGAAAGCAGACCTGTACAGGAAGCTTGGAATCATCGAGTGCGAGGCTGGCGACCTTGACAACGGAGAAAGGGAATTACTAGCCGCGAAAGCGCTCAAGCCCGATGATCCAATAACTCAGGCAGCGCTTGAGCTGACCGTCCAGGCTCGAGGCAGGCAACGAATTTCTACCGCCGACACGAAGCGTTGATAACGGGGACCCCGGAAAAGCAACGAATGAGTGCGCTGATAAACAGGGAGACGCCAGATCCGGAGGCCTCAAAAACCGTGGAGCTGCTCAAAAATGAGTATGCTTCAACGCTCTCACTCTCTGGCAGTTTCGAATAACATTCTCTGACCCCACTCTCGGCTTTTCCTACTCGGAATGGCTAACGCCGACGCCTTGTGTTCGGGGTGACATCTTGCCGATCATATGACTTCCATGAAATCCAGGTACGTCTTCTATTGGCAGCTGGGGTAGCCCTGCAAACCTGCAAACGCAGTGAGGATGCCAGAAAACAGAATCGCAGGCGACAAATGCCTCCGTACCTGCTTCAAAGTCTCTGTTCTGAGGTGAGATCCGAGGTGGCTCTGGGTACAGATCAGGTGGCTCTGGGTACAGATATCGTCACGAGATCGGCTTTGGCTGCCATGCTCCTGAGCGGAACGGCCCTTGTTGCGTTTTGTTTGACCGGATGCAAGAAGAGCGCCACCCAGCAAGTGATCGCTCCGCTTGCTACGGGCGGAAGTATGCACCCTTACTCAGGGAACATGGAGAATGACGACTATCAGTGGGTGCGCGCTACCAAGGACTACGCCAATACGCGCTACAGCACGCTCTCCCAGATCAATACCGGAAACGTTGCCAACCTGAAGGTAGCCTGGACGTTCGATACTGGCGTAGCACGCGGGCAGGAAGCCGCACCGATCGTGGCGAACAACACGATGTACGTCGTGGCTCCATGGCCAAACAAGCTGTTTGCGCTGGATTTGGCGAAGCCGGGTGCGCCGGTGAAGTGGACCTATGACCCGCATCCGACGTCGGCGGCGAAAGGGGAGGCATGCTGCGATTGGGTCAACCGCGGTGCGGCTTATGCAGATGGCAAGGTCATCTACAACACCCTTGACGGCAACACCGTGGCGGTGGACGCCAACACGGGTAAGGAGGTGTGGCGGACGCGACTGGGAAACATCAACATGGGCGAGACCATGACGATGGCGCCAATGGTCGTCAAGGACAAAGTGATCGTCGGCGATAGCGGAGGCGAGTTCGGCGTGCGCGGATGGGTGGCGGCACTGAGCACAAAGGACGGCAAGCTGTTGTGGCAGGCCTACCACACCGGGCCAGATAAAGACGTCCTGATTGGCCCGCGCTTCAGGCCGTTTTATGCAGGGGACAAGGGCACGGATCTGGGAGTTAAGACATGGCCGCCGGATGCCTGGCGCGTCGGAGGTGGAACTGCGTGGGGCTTCATGGCCTACGACCCAGAGCAGAACCTGATTTTCTATGGCACGGCGAATCCAGGTCCGTGGAATCCCGAGGTGCGGCCGGGATCCAATAAATGGACTTCGGGTGTGTTTGCCCGCGATGCGGACACCGGGGAGGCAGTCTGGTTCTATCAGATGTCCCCTCACGACCTGTATGACTGGGATGGCATCAACGAAGACATTCTGCTGGACCTGCCCTGGCATGGGCAGACGCGCAAAGTGCTTGTTCGCCCAGACCGAAACGGCTACATGTACGTAATTGACCGGACGACGGGGCAGGTGCTGTCGGCCACCCCATACGTGTACACCACGACGACAGCGGGCGTGGACCTAAACACTGGGGAGTTGAAGCACGTCCCAATGAAAGAGCCGCGGACCGGCCAGGAGGTGCGGAACCTCTGCCCGATTGCGCCTGGCGCAAAGGATTGGCAGCCTTCGTCGTTCTCTCCGCGCACCGGTCTCGTGTATGTGCCGCACGAAAACATGTGCATGGACGAAGAAGGCATCACGCCGAATTACATTGCCGGAACTCCGTACATCGGTGCGAATGTGCGCTATTACGCGGGGCCGGGCGGCAATATGGGCGAGCTCATGGCGTGGGATCCGTTGTCAGGCAAGAAGGTGTGGACCGTAATGGACAAGTATCCACTGTGGAGCGGCACGTTGACGACCGCCGGAGATCTGCTCTTCTACGGCACGATGGAGGGCTGGTTTCGTGCAGCGGATGCGCGCACGGGCAAGACGCTTTGGCAGTTCAAGACCTCGTCGGGCATTATCGGGCAGCCGATTACATATCGCGGGCCGGACGGCAAGCAGTACGTGGCGATTCTTTCTGGTGTAGGTGGGTGGCCGGGATCGATTGTGTCAAACAATCTGGACGTGCGGGACGACACTGCCGGCAATGGCTGGGGCAGCGCCATGCACGACCTGAAAAACGTGACGAGAGCGGGAGGCACTCTGTATGTATTTGCGCTTCCTTAGCGCCGTGCTGATGCTGGTGCTTGCGCCTGCTGCTGAATGCAGGGCGCAGCCGCGCCTTCTACGCTTCTGCGCCGATCCCGACAACCTGCCGTTTTCGAATCAAGCGGGACAAGGTTTGGATAACCGGATCGCCCGCATGGTGGCACGGGACATCGGCCGGGAGGCACAGTTCGTGTGGACGCGCAATCGGCGTGGGTTTCTCCGTGAGAAGTTCAACAATGGGGTCTGTGATGTTCTCGCAGGGGTGCCGCAGGGCATGCGCGGTGTGGCGACCTCGGTTCCCTACTACCGCTCGACGTATGTTTTTGTCACCCCAGCGCGTGCGCATGTGTCGATCACGCGATTCGATGATCCGCATTTGAACGGAGGGCAAATCGGGCTGCAGGTGCTGGAAGAGAACTATGCACCGCCTTCGCTTCCACTGATACGCAACGGGCATGCACGGCAACTCGTTGGCTTCGAAGCGTTCGGAGAGCGGAGCCAGGACATTGTGAAGGCTGTGGCCGACGGTCGCGTTGCCGTCGCGGTGGTCTGGGGGCCGCTCGCGGGATACTTCGCACGACACGATCATCTGCCAGTAACCCTAAGTCTGGTATCGCCCACCGCGGACCAGTCGGGCGTGCCGTTTTCGTATGCAATCACGTTGGCCGTGCACCCGAACGATACGGTGCTGCTGGAGGAAATTGACGGCGCACTCGCTCGTCTTCGGCCAGAGATCGATGCGCTTTTAACCCGCTACAACGTTCCGCGCGTCGCAGACGGAAAGGAGACCCGTTGAGGACGCCGCCAATCCTGGCTGTGCTTGGGGCGCTGACGCTGGCCGCCGTCGGATGCAGGCGCGAGCACCGCGTGTTCGATCCCGGGGCGGTGGACACCCAGCCGGCGAACGGGCCAGCGCTGAACGAGGTGCATGCGGGCGCGCAACACATGCCGGCACAACCAATCTCGCTTACCGGCACGCGCTATGACGATAACGCTTATGCCGCAGCGGAGGGCAAGCGATTGTTTCAGGCATTCAACTGTGCGGGATGTCACCAGCACGGCGGCGGCGGCATTGGTCCGGCGCTGATGGACTCGCAGTGGATCTACGGGAGCCGGTCCGAGGATATCTACCGGACCATTGTGCAAGGACGGCCGAACGGGATGCCGAGCTTCGCGGGCAAGATTCCGGAATTTCAGGTGTGGGAACTGGTCGCATATGTGCGCTCGATGAGCGGGCAACTGCGCGAGGATGTGGCTCCCGCTCGCAGCGATCACATGCCGGTAGTGAAGGCTGAGCAGGCGAGGCCGAAAGAACATCCGCAGGATCAAAAGCAGGAGCGGAGGCAGCCATGATGCTTTTGGCTGTACCTGGATTTCAAGGCAATCACACGGGCCTGAACCCGGTGGGTCCGGGCGCGTCGCACATCGAGCTTCAGTTCTCGCTGATTTTCTGGATCACGACGGCCGTGTACTGCGTCGTGCTCCTGTTGGTGGTTGTTGCCGTGGCGCGCAACCGCCTGGATGTCATTCCGGAACCGATCCCGACGGACGAGAAGAGCGAAAGTCGCGGCATGCGCGTCGTAGGCTCCGCGGTAGTGCTGACCGTGCTTTTACTCTTCGTGATGCTGATCGGCAGCTTTGAGACCAGCCGTGCGTTAGGAAGCATGAACCTGGAGGCGGCTCTCCCTATCGAGGTGTACGGGCACCAGTGGTGGTGGGAGGTGCGGTATCCGAACAGCGAATCCTACAAGATTGTTGAAACTGCGAACGAGATCCATGTGCCGGTGGGCGTGCCGATACGATTCCGCGGCACATCGAGCGACGTGATCCACAGCTTCTGGGCGCCTAACGTGAACGGCAAACGCGACCTGCTGCCGGGGTACATCGCGGAATTTGTGTGGCAGGTGGACAAGCCAGGCCACTGGCGTGGTCAGTGTGCGGAGTTCTGCGGCGAGCAGCACGCGCACATGTCGTTTGAGATTGTGGCCGAGCCGAAGGACGTCTTTGAAATGTGGCTAGCTGACCAGTCGAAGAGCGCGCCCCCGCCCGAGACGCCGGAAACTCTGCGCGGGCAGCAGGTGTTCATGACGCATGCCTGCGTGATGTGCCACACGATTCGTGGCACCAGCGCGGGTTCGCGCGTGGGCCCGGACCTTACACACATCGCAAGTCGCGCCATGATCGCCGCGGGAACTCTACCCAACACGAACGGCAACCTCGCGGGATGGATTTTGAACCCACAATCCATCAAGCCAGGGTGCCGGATGCCTCCCAATCAATTGTCAGGCACGGAATTGCGGGACCTGCTCGCCTATCTGGATACGCTGCAATGATTACAACCAACTTGACGACGGAAGCACAACTGACAGAAGAAGAGCGGCAACGCGCTCGGCAACTTGAGCTTGTGTGGAAGGAGCCCACCGGGTTTCTGGGCTGGTTTAAAGTGGTTCACCACACCTCCATTGGTTTGCGGTATGCAAGCACGGCCTTTGCGTTCTTTTTGCTGGCCGGTTTGCTGGCCGGGGCGATGCGGTTGCAACTCGCGTTCCCTGAAGCGCAGTTCCTGCCTAACGACAAGTACAACCAGTTCTTCACCATGCACGGCACTACAATGATGTTCCTGTTTGCGGTGCCCATGATGTTTGAAGCGCTCAGTGTGTACCTCGTGCCGCTGATGGTGGGCACGCGCAACATCGCATTCCCGCGGCTGAACGCCTACAGCTACTACCTGTACCTGTTTGGCGGGATCATGATTTGGGTCGCGTTCTTCTGCAATACGGGCGCGGACCGGGGATGGTTCGCCTATGTGCCCCTCTCAGGCCCGGACTACGGGCCAGGGAAGCGGCCGGACTTCTGGGCACAGATGATCACTTTCACCGAGGTCTCGGCGCTTGCAGTGGCGGTCGAGATTGTGGTGACGGTCTTTCGACTGCGTGCGCCCGGCATGTCGCTCAACCGCATTCCCATCTTTGTGTGGGGCCAGGTTGTCGTAGCGTTTATGGTCATCTTCTCGCTGCCTGGCGTCGTGCTTTCGAGTACGATGCTGCTGCTGGACCGCACGTGCAACACGCAGTTTTTCAATCCTTCGGTGGGTGGGGATGTGCTGCTTTACCAGCACTTGTTCTGGTGGTTCGGTCACCCGGAGGTATACATCATCTTTATTCCCGGGACGGCGATTGTGTCGACGATTGTGACCGCATTCAGTCGGCGACACATGTTTGGGTATCTGGTCGTGGTTTTGTCGCTGGTCTCGACGGGGTTCATTGCATTCGGATTGTGGGTGCACCACATGTTCGCCACCGGGATTCCTCAGATCGCGGAAAACTACTTCACGGCGGCAAGCATGATGATCGCCATTCCCACAGGAGCGCAGATTTTTTGCTGGATGTGGACCATGGCGACCGGAAAGCTGGTGCTTCGGACGCCGCTCTGGTGGGTAATCGGGTTCTTCTTTGTGTTCATCATGGGCGGCATGACGGGAATCTTCCTCGCATCAGTACCGACCGATCTGCAGTTGCACGATACGTATTTCGTGGTGGCGCACTTCCACTACGTGCTGATCGGGAGCGCGGTATTCCCGCTATTCGGAGCTGTTTACTACTGGTTCCCCAAGGTGACGGGCCGCATGCTGAGTGAGACGCTGGGACAGCTGAACTTCTGGCTATTCTTCGTGGGATTCAATGTAACGTTCTTTCCTATGCATATAGTGGGGCTTCGCGGGATGCCTCGACGCGTATATACATATCAGCCCGGAATTGGATGGACGGTCCTCAACCAGGTTGAGTCGTTTGGTTACGTACTGCTCTTCCTGAGTGTCTGTGTGCTGCTGTGGAACGTGTACCGCTCGAAGCGTAAGGGACCGATTGCGGGAACGAATCCGTGGAACGCGGGGACATTGGAGTGGGCGACTCCATCGCCTCCTCCCTCGTACAACTTTCTGCATCTGCCTACAGTGAACGGCCGAGAGGCACTGTGGGATGCGGCGCCGAATCAGCCGGTAGTGGTGGGCCTGGAGGAGGACTCACGCGAGGTGCTGACGACACGCACCCTGGATGCGGAGCCGGACGGGCGCGAGGAATTCCCGTCGCCGACGATCTGGCCGTTTCTGGCTGCTTTGGCAACAGGCCTGGCGTTTCTCGCCAGCGTGTTTACGCCATGGGGGATTACGTTCGGGGCCGTTCTTGTTGCCGTCACGATGATTGGCTGGTTCTGGCCGAAGAAACAGGCCGTAGAGAGGCGTCGCGCGAGGGAGATATGGCAGAGCGAGTAGAACGGCCCGTTCTAGATGTTTCGAAGCTGCCCACAGTGCACTTCGGCTCGCACAGCCTCACGTGGTGGGGTGTGATGGGAATGATGGCGATTGAGAGCACGGTGTTCCTGCTCATGATCGCGACTTATTTCTACTTGCACTCCCGCTCTGTGGAGTGGCCACCCCATCGAAATCCACCCGATTTGCTGTGGGGAACCGTAAACGTCGCATTGTTTCTGCTCAGCGCTATTCCGAACGAATGGTACCGGCGGCGCGCGCGCACAGGCGACCTCCGGGCGGTACAAATCGGACTGGTGATTGCGTGTCTGTTCGGATTCGCCATCGTCGGCGTGCGATATCTCGAGTTGCTGCATCTCAACACGGATTGGAGCGTGGATGCCTACGGCAGCGCTGTGTGGACGCTGATGGGGTTGCACATTCTCCATTTGCTGACCGATCTCGGCGACACAATCGTGCTCACGGTACTGTTCTTCACTTCGCTGGTCGAAGGCAAGCGTTTTATGGACGCGGAGGAGAACGCCGCCTATTGGTACTTCGTAATTGGCTTCTGGATTCCCATTTACCTGGTCATCTACTGGGCTCCGAGGTGGCTGCATGCGTGACCCACTTGAACACACGAACCCAAGCCCCGAGGAAAAGCGCATCGATCTCTTGCTCTGGACGGCGTTGCTGCTGAACCCGTTGGCGATGGGAGTCAACACCGTGGTGGGTTTCACGGTGGCGCATTGGACTACGGACACAGGGCGCAAAAGCTACTCATATCTTGTGTCGGCTATCGATCTTTTGCTCTGTATCGGTGCGTTTGCCATATCGATTTCCTTCGAGCGGAAGTTCCGCCACGCGGAGCAGGATGTACCAATCGACGGACGCAGGCTTTTCATGGCAAGGCTGACGGTGCTGGTGTCCGTATTGACAGCATTGCTCATCATCGCCCAAACGCTGGCTGTAATCAGATTGCATCCGTTCGATTGAGCATGGGTTTCGAAGCTTCTCAATTCGGTCTGCCGAATATGCTTCATAGAGAAGCATCAGGTGTTTGGAGTGTGCCATGGAGCTTTGAGCCTGCGATCATCATTCCGTTAGTCGCCCTCCTTGCGGTTTATCTTGTTGGGGCGCTCCGTCGCGGAAATGCGCGAAACCTGAGGTGGCGCCATGCGAGCTTTGCTGCCGGTTGGGGCACCCTGGCATTTGCATTAGTGTCGCCACTACACGAGTTGGGGGAACAACTATTTTCTGCGCACATGCTTCAGCACGAGATCCTGATTCTCGTATCAGCGCCGCTCATATCCGCTTCGCACCCGGGCGCAACCTGTCTCTGGGCCTTCGCTTTACGCCATCGCACAGGTCTCGGCTCAAGCGTTCATCGCATCCTGAATTCAGCTCCTGTTCGCTTGTTTACACGCCCTCTGAACGCATGGATTCTCGAGGCAGCGGCTCTGTGGCTGTGGCACATCCCATTCTTGTACCAGGCGACGCTGAGGTCGGACTGGGTCCATGCGGCCCAACACATCAGCTTTTTGGGGACGGCTGTTCTATTTTGGTCCGCGCTTTACGGCGTCCGCCGGTCAGCGATGAGTTATGGCAGCGCCATCCTCTACGTGTTCGGAACTGCGGTACACTGCAGCGCTCTTGGCGCCCTCCTGACTTTTTCAGCTGTGTTGTGGTACCCGGCATACATTGCGACTTCGCCGAGATGGGCATTGACGCCGCTCCAGGATCAACAATTGGGCGGGGTCATCATGTGGGTTCCCTCGGGGCTAGTGTTCATTGTGGTGGCTCTTGCTCTCATGGCGAGATGGCTTTCTGAATCCGATCGCCGCTTGCGCTTGGGTTCCGTTGCCGCCCTGCTGGAGAAGGAGCAACAGTGAAGCTCCGTTTGAGCGGGGCTTCTGCAGTATGCACGCGCGAGTGCATTGCCGCCTGCGACACGATCGCGGTCCCTGTAATGATGACGATCGCCCGGTTTGAATTCAACTCGAGATCGCAATCCAGCTTGTCGAAAGGGTTAAATCCCGGCAGTCAGACTTTTCCGCTGCTTCGGCAAGCGCGCGCTTACAAAGGCGAGTGCGTTACAGTCGGCCTCTGTTGACTTGTTGTCTTTCGGCTGTTTCAGTCTTTGTGAGACTGCCCCAGCCGACGGCAACTACACGGGGCTGCACGGTAGAATCAGAGCATGATCAAAGGGATTTCCATCCTTCGTCGGGCGGAGGATGGGGCTGTTTACGACCGGTTGAGCAGTTTCTTCGCGGCCATGGGATTCGCCGTTGGAGGGGGCTGGAAGGACACCATCAGTACTGGTGCATCTTTTTTGGCGCCGCTGGGGAATCTAGAGTTTGTAAATGGGCAATTCCCTTCGGTTTCGGATGTGATGGTCGAGGTGACCTCTCTGGATCAGGCTTATCAGGCCGCGTCACGATGGCTTTGCGCCCACGGTGGAGATGCGGCAGTGAAGCGATTGGGCGAGGCGGTCGAAACGGAATGGAAGGCGCGCCTGTTCACGGTCGAGCCGGAACCTGGCTTTGCTTTCACGTTCTGGGCATGGACTGATCCGCTGAAAGGTAAACCGGTTGTGCTGGAAGGAGATCTTTCGGCCGAAGGAATGAAGTTTGCAATCGCGGTGGCACGCTGGAACGCGGTTATCACGGACCGGCTGCTGGAAGGCGCACTGGATGCATTCCTGAGGAGCGGGGCGAAGAGGGAAGACATCCAGATTGTGCGCGTGCCGGGAGCGTGGGAAGTGCCCGCAGCGGCGCGAATGATGGCGGAGCAGAAGAAGGTGGATGCCATTATTGCTTTGGGATGTCTGATCCGCGGAGAGACCGCGCATTATGAGGCGATCTACAACGAGGTGTCACGCGGAATTGGACAATCACAGCAGGAGACCGGCATACCGCACGGCTTCGGCATCCTGACATGCGAGACTCTTGAGCAGGCGCTGAATCGCGCGGGAATTAAGGCGGGAAACAAGGGATTTGAAGCAGCCGCGGCAGCAATCGAGATGGTGAACGTGAAGCGGAAGATTGCGGAAAGCGGGCAGGCGTGAGCGCTGGTTCGCGTAGGAAATCGCGTGAACTGGCAATGCAGATGCTTTTCCAGGCGGAGATGGGGAAGCAGACGCCAGATCAGGTCCGGGCGACTTTCTGGAAGTCAGTAGACACGACCGAGCCTGAGGTTCGCGGATTTGCGGAGGATCTATTTCACTCGGCAATCGCGAACCAGGAAAAGGTGGACGAATTGATTGCGGCGCATTCCCGGCACTGGCGTCTGGAGAGGATGCCCGCAGTGGATCGAAACCTGCTGCGAATGGCGGTGGGCGAGATGCTCGGATTCAAAGGGACGCCGTTCCCGATTGTTATTAACGAGGCGCTGGAGATTGCGAGGCGCTTTTCGGCGCCCGAGTCAATCAACTTCCTGAATGGGATCCTGGACGCCATTGCGCATGGGCTCCTGCCGAAGTAGCAGGTCTTGAAGCCCATCCGTCCGGTAGAATTGCGAAACGTCGAAGTTTGCAGAGTTTACAACTGAATCAGGGCCCGAGGCGTCCAATGCCAGAGAGCCGGATGGAAGATTGCCTCCGGCGACTGGCTATCAGGTGGCGCAAATTCTGCGCGTGAGCATATTTTGCGGCGTAACATGGATTTTTGGCAGGCTCAGGTACCTGATCGACCCGGGCACTGAGAACCGTTGGCGGGAAGCCGGCGTACTGAGCAGAAGGAGATGAATCATGAGTGATGAAAGAAATGGAGTCCAGGGAGTTGCGTGGTTTCTTGCCGGACTTGGCGTGGGCGCGCTAATTGGAATTCTTTATGCTCCGAAGAGCGGGCGCGAGACCCGGGAGGACATCGCGCAGGGAGCGCGAGAGAGCAGCGAGTACCTGCGCGCGCGGAGCCGCCAAGCCGCCGAGCAAGTCGGTCAGTATGTAGATAAAGGCCGCGAGCAGATGAATCAATATGTCGGACGTGGAAGAGAGATCGTCGATCGCGGACGCGCGCAGTGGGAAGACTTCGTCGAGCGAGGTAAGAACATCGTCAACGATCAAACCAACCGGGTAGGCGCGGCAGTCGAAGCGGGCCGCGACGCTTATCAGGCAAACGCGCAGAAACCAGCAGAGCCAACTGCGTAGGCGAACATAAGAGCCGGGGCTGACGTTGTTGGCCCCGGTGTTTTCCACTTCCCACTACGCAATGCCGGCGTTCTCTTGAGTGCGCGGAGGCGCTGTACGGGACTTTGAGAAAGCTAAGATCGCGTCGGTGCCGAGATGAACAACGAAACCTTGTGGTTGATGATTTTTGTGGGCCTCACCGCAGCTGCCCTCTTTGGGCAGTTCATCGTCATGCTTGTGGCGTACTTCATGCTGCGCAAGAGCATCAGGACAGTTCAAGACGAAGTGAGCGAAGTTCGTTCAACAGTAATGCCAATGCTGAACCGTTCGAAGGAACTGCTGGAGAAGGTTGCGCCTAAGGTCGAATCTGTGGCGGCAGACGTGGCGGATATGGCGCAGTCTGCGCGGGAGCAAACGGCGCATATCCGTTTTACCGCCGATGAAGTACTTGCCCGTGTTTACCGGCAGACGAGCCGTGTGGATAACATGATCACCAATGTTGCAGATGGTGTGGAGCACGCCGGCAATGTTGTGGCTGATTCGGTGACGAGGCCGGTCCGGCAGGTTTCTGCGATGCTCGCTGCCGCCAGGGCTTTTCTGGGCGTGCTTGCGACAGGACGTCGTCCTGGTCGCCAGGGCGTGATCACCGATCAGGACATGTTCGTGTAGAGCAAGAGAGGCGCGACTCCGATCGGCGTTAACAATCGCTGTCATTTTGGTGTAGTCTCCTTTGCACAATGAGAAGCGTTTCACGAGCTGGATTTCTGGGCGTGTGCGCCGTTGCAGTCTCGACAATGGCGCTCGGTCAATCTACAACTCCCAAAACATCATTGCTGGTGCTTTCCAAGCACGATCACACGCTAGCTATAGTTGATCCTGCGAACCTGCGCGTCCTGGCGCGAGTTCCGGTGGGAGACGATCCGCACGAGGTGATTGCGTCGAAGGACGGGCATACGGCATACGTGTCGAACTATGGATTTGGTGCGTTTCATACGCTCGCTGTCGTGGATCTGATTGCACAACATGAAGAGCCATTAATTGATTTAGGCGCGCTGCGGGGGCCTCACGGACTGGCTTTTGCGCAGGGAAAGGTTTGGTTCACGGCAGAGGCTGCGAAAGCCATCGGGAGCTATGACCCGGAGTCGGGCAAGGTCAACTGGATTATGGGGACAGGACAGAATCGCACGCACATGCTGTACGTGTTCCCCGATGCGCAGAAGATTGTGACGACGAATGTGAATTCGTCAACGGTGACTGTTCTGGAGCATACCGAGGGCCCCGCGGGTGGGCCGTCACCGCCTCCACCAGGCGCGCCTCAAGCGCAGGAAGCAGGAACGCCGTCGACGGGAGCGCAGGGCGGTCCGAGACGGATGCCAGGGTTTCCCGGTGGAGATTGGAATGAGATGGTACTTCCCGTAGGGGGAGGATCCGAAGGGTTTGATGTATTGCCGGATGGAAAGCAGGCGTGGGTTGCGAATGCGTGGGACGGCACGATTTCGGTTATCGACTTTGCGCAGAAGAAGGTGACGGCGACAGTGCAGGCAAATGCGCGCGGGGCAAATCGGCTGAAGTTCACTCCGGATGGGAAGCGGGCGTTGATCTCGGCAGGGCCGGAGTTGATTGTTTTTGACGTGGCAACGCAGAAGGAAGTGAAGCGGCTGCGGGTAGGACACGGGGGCGGGGGCGGGATCCTGGTGCAGCCGGACGGTCAGCGAGCTTATGTGGCGTTTGCGGAAGATGGGTTTGTGGCGGTGGTGGATTTGAAGTCGCTGGAGATTGTTGGAAAGGTGGATGCCGGGCCGGGACCAGATGGGCTGGCGTGGGCGGTACGAGAATGAGTTTGCCTCTCCATGATGTGGAAAGTGTGCCGCAGGACGGGGGCAGCAAGGACGATCAGGATTCATGCGTAAAGCCGGCACTCAAGTGAGTTCCGGCTTTACGTTTTTGTTGCGGTGTGGTTAGTGGAGGTCGACTTGAATGACCTGGATCGAATAGGGAGGAAGCGTGAGTGAGAAGTTGCTGCTCACGTTGTACAAGGTGGACTCGACGGGCACAATGCGTTTGGGGTCATCGATGGAGTTGGTTGTCTGGGTATTGGGCGCGCTCAAGCGGATCAGCTTTGCTTCTGCCGCGGGGCGAGCGCCGGGAAGTGCGAGACGGACAGGCTTTGAATCGGATGAGCCGTTGACGAGCTTTAGATAAAGCTGCTTCTTCAGCGTGTTGAGGGTGGCGGAGTAAAAGAGCCTGGTTCCAGCGTTCTCAATCTGAGAGGCGATATTGTGGTCGCCCAGGTAAGAGCCGAACATGACCTGCGCATAGTAGCTGGGAGATCCATAGCTCGATGCGGCGTTGTAGCCGATGAGGTCGCTCTCCCACTGCATTCCGCCTGGGTTTACGTTGACGAAGAGCGGCGCGTAACAGGACATCACGATGAGATCGCTATTGCGCTCGAGGCCAGTCATCCATGCAGCGTCTCCGAGAGCAGCGCCCATGTTAGTAGTGGGTGTGCCTTCGCGGGTGGCCCATTCGCCGACAAAGATCTTGGGGCCATTGCGGTCAACTTTGTCGTAGTGATTCGCATCCGCAAAGTTCTGCGTGGCGCGAACGTAGTAGTGATCGTCCTGTACATCGGGCTTCATGTTCTTGAGGGGCATGGTCGCGATGAGCTGAAGATCGGGGTATTTCGCTTTGATCGCCTTAGAGAACTGGCCGTAGCGGCCCTCGTAACTCCCGGAACGGTCGAACTGGTCTTCGTTGCCGATTTCGACGTAAGTGAGTTTGAACGGTGCCGGGTGTCCGTCCCTGACGCGAGCGGCTCCCCATTTCGTATCGGGACCGCCGGTGACGTATTCGATCTCGTCAAGTGCGTCATTGACATAGGGCTCGAGATCGGGGCCGGGGTTCACATGCTCCTGCGCGAGGGAGTAGCCACCGTAGACGGCGAGGACTGGCTGCATGTGGAGGTCTTCGCACCATTCGAGAAACTCGAGAAGGCCCATGCCGTCAGATGACCAGTAATTCCACGGACTCCTATGGGTGGGTCGGTCCGCGAGAGGCCCGATGGTCTTCTTCCATTCGAAACGATCCTTGATGTGGTCGCCTTCGAGGTAATTGCCGCCGGGGAAGCGCAGGAATTGCGGATGCATGGCAGCCATTTTTTCCATCAGGTCGGTGCGGAAACCATTGGGACGATTGTGATAGGTAGGCGGAAACAGGGAGACAAGCTGAAGCCAAAGGGTTCCGGCATGGCCGAAGGTAATAGAGAGGTGGTTGGCTGCAGAGGGCTGGATTGCGCCGGTCTTGAGCGTGAAGTTGTACTGCTTCCAGTCGGAGCTGAGGCCGGGGACCGTGGCGGAGGCAAGGGACTTCCCGGTGTTGTCGCTGACGAGGCTGACCGTGATCGGCCCTATGGAGCCAGAATCAGCTTTTGCATAGAGCGAGCCCTTGTAGGTGGTATTTGGGTGGAGGGCCATCCCCCACCAGCCAGTGTTGAGGGCTCCAGCCTGGTTGTGCTGATCGGCCTGGATGATTTCGACCTTGAGGCTTGTGGGCAGTGCAGTGCTTGGGCCTGTCGTTTTGTCGTCGGACATCTTGGCGGCGGCGTTGCCCCCTTCGACGAGGTACCAGGAGTGAATGCCGCTCCAGTCGCTTTTGAAGGTGCGGTTGCGGACCATCTCCGCATAGAGGCCGCCGTCGTAGGAATAGTTGATCTCTTCAGTCATAAGGCCGTAGAGCGTGGGACTAACGGCGGTAGTGGGCTGGTCGGCGTGAAGAGTGAGTGTGGCGGACGGTGATTGACCGAAGACCATTGATGAAGTTAAGAGAGCGGCGCTCAGCAGAAGGCGGGCAAACGTTTTCCTGGACATCTTGGTTTCTCTCCGAAAGATTGCCGGGCCAGTATAAATGCTCTGCTTCCACACCCGCGGGAGACGGATCAGAAACCGGCTCTGCTTTGACAGGTAAGTTGCGTGTTGATACCCTTTTAAGGGGCCCATTCCCGGCTTATCTGCCGCTCTAATCTGCCCTTTGTTACATACGTCCCCGTCGTCTAGCCCGGCCTAGGACACCGCCCTTTCACGGCGATAACACGGGTTCAAATCCCGTCGGGGACGCCAAACAAGATTCTCTTACAGAGTCAACAGAGATTTCCCAGCAGTGGTGCTCCGCAATCAACTTGGTGACCAGAAAGCCAGCTTTAGGTCTCTTAGAACTTCAGATTCAGCGATCGCTCAGAGCTCGCGGCATCAGTTTCCAGCCACCCATCCGTCAGCTTAATCGGCTGGTTCAGCTCATTTATTGATCAGGAGAACCATCAGCCGATGAATCCCGTTCTACGGCTTGCGACAGAGTACCGCGCACTTGCCCGCATTCTCGAACCCAAAGACGTTGTGTCGCTTGCCAGAGCCACTGTGACGTGTGCTCCCGCCATCTTAAAAACAAAGAAGCTTACGGCGCTCGACTTTGCAATGAGTCGAAATATGACGGTCCATTTTGGCAAATCTCGATTGATTTTACCCATTGCCGAAATCGACCGAATTCTCGTCCAGAGAAACGACAGCCCAACGTTCGGGACGGTTCGCGAGTTGTATGCCCGTAATTGCTATTTGGAGTATTTGCCCGTGAGATCTCCACAACGCGCAGTGCTGGATCTGGGTGCAAACCGCGGGATGTTTACTTTATTGACTCTGCTGGCTCTCGAAGCCGAGGTTGCGATTGGAGTAGAACCGCTGCAGCTCTACTCGTCCGTGCACAAGCTTTTGCTCGAATCGAATGGAATCGATCCCCGGCGTGCTCCTCGATATACGAAACTCGTCAGCAACCGTTCCGAAGAGAAGCGGAATCCGGATACAAATGTCTCCATCGAAACGATCATGGCCGAGCAGAAGATTGACCGATTCAACCTCGTCAAGATCGATATTGAAGGTGGGGAGAAGTCAATCTTCAGTGAACCTGAATGGCTGGAACGCGTCGACAATATCACGATGGAGTTGCACCCGCAATTTGTCGGCGATTTGTCCCTGATCCCTCGTGCTCTCGAACAACATGGGTTTGATTATTGGCTAATGGATCAAAGCGGAAATCGAGTCGCAATCAATTCAGCGATGTTCCTTGTGGCGTCTCGGACGGGCAGTTTGTCCGGACGGAAGGATTGGTGAGATCTCCTTACATTCACACGGAATTCAGCAGAAAG
>DATNEX010000007.1:0-46889 GCA_035606605.1 Terriglobales bacterium | reverse complement strand
GAATGAGATGCTCCTGGATGTGCTCAAATTCGGTTCTGTTATTGAGAACACATGGGGTTAGTTTGGAACGACTCGCCGCAACGAATTCGTAATCGGCAGGTCATCGGTTCAAGTCCGATCGTCGGCTCCATCCTCCCAGGGGTCTCGTGGTGCACCCAGTTGGATTTAGGTCGGCTTATTGACGCGATCGAGCTGTATCAGCCATCAGAACTCCTTCGATTGACACCGGGAATGCCCGGCTGCAATTAGCGCAAGCCGTTCTTGAATGAGAGGGACTCGTTCGCCCTCTAAGACAAATCCTGGAAGCACATCGAGAAATCGAGACTCCGCGAGCGAAGTCTTTGCTGCTTCGGCTAGATAGTCCCGAAGAGCTACTGGAGAAGCGGCTATCTCTTGGAAGCAATGTGTCCCGTCCTTCAATGACCGCAACAAAGTCTTCAAGATCATGGCTGGCTTGGAAGTCCATCCGGCCCCTTCCTCGAAACGCTTCCATTTTTGTGGCAAGAAAGAACGGTGCAGCAATGACGCGGATCGTTTGCCCTCCCGGTAGAGTGGCGGTGAACGCATGTCGAAGCGCCGGTTCATACCAGATGTTCGTGAACCCTAGCACCTCCTTGTTCAGGGCCAGAACATCGAGCATCAGAGCTCCGTTATGCCAGCGGCGAGTGAGACCGGTGTCTTCCGTGAAGTGAGCCAGGCGAAGACGTTCTGAAAACGCAATGTAGTCTGCGTAGGTGACGATCTCAGCAATCACGTCGACATCAGTCGTCCCGCGGATCGGAGCGGCGGCCTTATCGGTGATGAGCAGGCCTAAGGTAACTCCGCCCACGAAAACGATTTCGTCCAGAAAAGTGCCAAGTTTGCGGACTGCATCTTCCAGCATCTGAAGGTTCGGATCACGCATTGATCTCCTTTCCCAAGAGTTCGACTGCGAGGTTTCGTTCGCGCGTTCTTCCGCTACGGATCGCATCGCATAGGGCCAGAACGCTGTAGAACCTTGGGTCTCGCAACGCGGCTTTGGGCGCTCCCTTGTAGAGGGGAACGAGGGCGATGCCGCGAGCTTTTCCTTCTGCATACGGCCAGACGGTGGGCGGTTGGTTATCTTGCAAAAGACGCGACTTGAGCGGATCGGCCGATGCCCCTGTTGGAACGCCGCGCACCATAGAACCCCTCGCGGGTGGAAAAGCGTACCGAAGTCCGTGAGAAAGGAACTCCATCAAGCCGGATCGATTCACTCGTTTTTCCCTTCCGGCAACCGCGAGTAACCCGGCTTCCGCGCAGCGCTTCATGGCCTTGGATACTTCCGAAGGAGAGATGGACAGGCTCTCGGCCAGGTTCTTCGACTTGGGCGCCGGCTCGTTCGCGATGGCGAGTTTAAGAAGAATCGCGATATCCTGTCCCTGCATTTGCTCATTCTAGCGCCTTAATTTCCAATTTGGAAATTGGAAATTTACCTTCCCCGATTCTGAGCGCTTCCCGAAGATCGAAAATTCCCCGACCGACCCCCAAAAGGGTGCTCCCCCCCCACTTCCATTCGGAATAAATGCCTTAAAATCTGTTAGATACCTGAGGTCCCGCCTCAGCACCACAGCTACTCCCTATCGCACTCCACCTGAAAAGTTCAGTCCTCGCTAGGTGCAGCTCGGGAATGGTTTTCTCCGCCATCTAGAAGCATCGAGGGAGGGAATGAAGCTGTCGAACATGCACTAGAGAAGGTCTCCAGACGACGGGTTTATGGTTCACAACGGCGACTGAAATTGCTGTCCCATTTGCTGTCCCGTTTCTGCAGAATGAGACGCGTTCGTACACGTCTGAGTGCACGGGCATCACTGAAAAGAAATGGGGTTAGTCGGCAGCCACTCGCCACAACGAATTCGTGATCGGCAGGTTATCGGTTCAAGTCCGATCGTCGGCTCCATCCCTTCCAAAGTGGCTAGTTTACAGAGGTTTGGCATTGCACCCGAGCCCGAGGGAAGACTTTGTGTCCCATTGGTGTCCCGAAGGCTTTGAGCAGCCATTTCCACTTCGAACTTCTCCATCGCGGCAATGACAACATCACTCTGCGGCTTGAACGTAGTAGCCGAGCGTACATTCACAATTCGAGTGGGGCAGGATTGCTTGGATCGCTTTATCGGGAACTCTAAGCCGATGAATTCGACTCCAGGGCTTCACACGGCAACAGGTAACGCGAAGAATAATCGGGACAGCGTGAGAACTAATTTTTGGAAACGCATAACTTCGACGCTAGCGAATCGAGAGCAGGACAGCAATGTATTGTCGTACCTTCGTTACCAATACAGTCGCAGCTTTGGAATGGAATTCTGCGTGGCGAGCTCCCCAATCTAGGCTCTTCAATTGATCGACGAGGACTGCGCCCTCGATTTGGTCAATCACAATGGGTAGTGCGAATGGATAAGGCTTGCGCTTGCTGGTCAGCGGGCATACCACGGCAAGACCGCTGGCGCGGTTATAACGCTCATCGGTTAACACAAGCGCCGGTCGCCGCGTTGCCTGCTCGCGCCCCGCTTGCGGATCAAAGTCCAAGAAAACTATGTCTCCTGCATCCGGAACATACGATGTCACCACTCGACCGCCTCCTTGCCGCGTTCCGTGCCGGTGGAGATCTCGCCGTAACGGTTCTGTGGTGTGATTTGAGCTACTAGTTGTGCGAGAGTGGGAATTTTGCCAACAGCGTGAAGTTGGACTGCACCTCCCGTATCAACGTCGATCTCGACCGAATCCCCCGCTTTCAGTTTGGCCTGATCTGCAATTGGTTTCGGAACACGGACTGCCAGACTGTTCCCCCACTTCAATACCCGAGATCGCATAATGGCATGCCTTCCTCATACGGATGATACAGTGTATTATTCATGTATCTACATTGTATAACACACCGTGAAATGGATTCAAGATCGTAGGATAAGGCTGCACTCGACGGCTTGGCCTGCAAGCGAAGTGCTGAGGTTGATCTTCTTGTTGTACAAGCAGAGATGTCCGCGGCTGGTGACCACGACGGTGCTGCGCAACGGTTCGAGAGCAACCCTCAGCGCCATCTACGCGACGGCGGTCACCTCAGCCGCTCTGGCAGCTTCAATCGTAATGGTCACGCGCTCGCCGTTGCTGATTGCGGCTTGGAGCTTGGGAAAGAATGCATTGAAGGCGGGCCGCGAATTGATCACTTCATCCGGGCCGTTCCGCGCCTGGCCAATCAGAATACACCCTTCCGTGTCCGCCGACGTGTTTCCGCTGTGAATTCGAACACCATCGAAATCTTCAACATCAAGGATGTGAGGCATCTCTCTTCCGAAGCGTTGAGACATATCGATGGTGACATTATATGTTCCCGTAGGAATGGCGGTTTGGGAAACGACCTTCCATGCTGCTACTCGTACACCGGGGAGTTCACGAACCATATCCTCAAGGGTGAAGCATTCGAATTCACCATTTATAAACAGTTTGCCTGGAGTACTCTCCTCGGTGCTGGGCTCTCGTTGAAGCGTTAATTCCATAAGACACCTCTACTGGTCAATCGATGTTTGAGTGGCATTATGCCCGCCAACCTGCTCCGCTGTGCTGGAATTTCGGAATCAGTTCTCCAGTCCCAGTGAATACGTATTCGTCTCCGTCGTCATATTGGGCAGATGCTTCCGCGTGTTAATGCACATCGTTAGCAGCCCGCCCGGTGACCAGCCCAAGACCGGTGCGTGGTAAGTAAGCATTCTGCGAGTGAAGAAATTCCCGGCAGGTCTGATCATCGAATAATAGCGACAGATTTGCGTTTGCCTTGGATTGTATGTCCTTTGCCACAATCTCTTGGTCAATGGACTTCTCAAGGTAACCTCCAAGCTGCGACTCAATTTCTTTCCAGCATGCGCTGCGCGGTCGTGCACGAGAGTGATTCACGCCTTTCGGTTCCGGAGACCATTCGAGAGACCATCGGATCGCGGGAATTAATGATGGGTGTCGGTCGCGGAACTTCGTGTCTCGTTCCAATTCGCTCAGGACGCTTTGGCGTGGCGGTGGAGTTCCTCGTCTGGCAGCCAAGAGGCTGTGCGGATGATTGGGATTGGAATACTCGCCCAAATCAGCCACATATTGGATGAACTCCAACGCCGAGCTCTGCTGTTCCGAATTGATGGGGATCGCAAGCAGCCACGTGCCCAATTCCGCTTGAGATTCGCTATTTGATCCCTGAGGAATACTTGTGAATACCAGCTTCTCAGCTTTGGGGGCGTCGAGGACTAAGGCAGTGAGTTGCGCTTGCCGCATTTTCTCATCTATATCCACGAGCATCATCGCCCAGGCCGACCACACGATGCCCATCGAAGCCCTTTCCTCCTCGAGGTATGCAGAAACATCAAAGTCATCGAAGCTAGCGCTGCCAAGATTTTTCCGCGTGGCTACCAACTGATCCAGCATTTCGATTGCAGCGCGTGGCTGAACGAGCGGCTGCTTGCTTTCGGCAAAAAAAGGTAAGCTGTCAGGATCATAAGCCCAGAGAATCGGCATGAAATCGGTAACAATGGAGTTGCCGGGACCGATCCTTGTGACATAGCCAATGTGGTCCTTCTTCTCAATTCTTGCTGCGGCTTTGGCTACAGCCTGCCATGTTGTGGGCACCGATTCGTGCTGAAAGTCGGCAGCGCGATAAGCAAACAGCTGTGAGTTGGCCACAATAGGAACTGCATAGTAGTCGCGGCAATCATCATGCTTTGGGCAGAAAGAAGCCACGCGCAACACACTCGAAAAAAAATCGCTACCATCGGCTTCCAAATACTTTTTCAAAGGAGTGAGTCGTCGACCGTCCGTGCCGCTCGGGTCGGATACCAACGCGTACAGCCACGGGTCGTCGATCATAATGACATCGAACGGCGGCGTAGAATCCCGAACTCTCTGAGGTCTCTGCTTCAGCTGACGCTGCTCCTCCAAGTAGAGTTGGTCGTAAGGCAATTCAAGCACCTGTACCCGTATGTGCGTCTCACGACTGAAGCTTTGCGCCAGCTCCTTGAGGGCTACACTTTCGACGCCTTGTTTCACAGCTATGGTGAGCTGCGGTATTTCATCGTCGGATGTTATAAGTACAAACAAGAGGCCGGCTAAGACGATACAGGCGCAGCCCGGAATAGCGAGTTGCCGTGTTCGCTGCAGAGCCGCTCGAGCAAATTCCGTTTTCATACTGCTTGTACCCCGCCCTTCGGTCCACCTGTCCGCACCCCTCGCACATCTGCAATGATTTTGGCTGCTCCGGTCAGCGCCCCTATGGCTCCGGTCACGAGGCCGAGAATGTCTTTCTGGCTGAAGAACAGCAATGCGGCGAGGCAAGCGAGAAAAACCACGATAAGGGCAGTTCGCACACCTTCCCAAACTCCACCCGTATCATGCTTCATCCAAGCCCGCCGCTCAGGTTCAGTGACCGTTCCGGAAATGAATTCTTTGAACTTGGGGTCCACAATGTGGGGGACGGGATCAGCGGCAATCACACCTCGATTCCAAAGATGGTGTAACGCGGCATCATTCTTGTGATTCGGCCAGCCTTCCCGCGCCAACCCGTAGAGGGCCACCTTCTCTGAAAATGTACAACTTGCCCACAGCCGCGAATAGGTGGCCTCCGGGTGATCCTGCTCCGAACCCGACACGAGTCGGGCTGTTTCAAACTGCCCGAGCACGTTCCTCCAGCGCTCCTGGTTGCGATCGGCAACATCGGATTCTGGCGGTGGATTTACTTCCAGTGCCGCATCTTTCAAGTAAAAGGTCGGATCGATTGTCGTGATGACCAGCACCGTCAAGGGGGCATGCAGCAGTCGTTCGAGAACTGTTAATTTACCCTGCATCGCTGACTCCTGTCCCATCGCGTGCTCAAAGTGGTCGAGCACCGCGATTCGCGTGTCGGGAGGAATATCAACTGAGTGTGGAGCAGTCGTCATGTCTATGACCAAGAGATTTTCTGAATTTTTGAGCGAAGGTTTTGTCTGGTCGCATCTTGGCAGCCCAACCAGTATCCGATTCTTGGGTTCGGCGACAGAAGCCTCGAGGGTAATAGACGGCCATTGATCGCGATGCCGCTCATTCGGCGACTCGTTGCCCCACGGATTGAACTTGGCTTGGCGCTTTAGGAGGAACATACTTGCGAGCGCCGACCGAACCGAGAAAAACATGCTAAAGAGAAGCACGATCAGAACTAAGGCAGTCAAGCGAAGAAAATCCCAAGGTCGAAGAACATCAATATCGTAAGTAAGATCTTGAACTAAGAAAGTGGGATCCTTCCTCGCGAGCTTGCTCAGTGCGGATGTTTCAGGCGATCCATTCGCCATGGCAAAATCGTCTGAGCTCGAATAACTCTGA
The DNA here is from genome assembly GCA_035606605.1 of Terriglobales bacterium. Lineage (GTDB taxonomy): Bacteria > Acidobacteriota > Terriglobia > Terriglobales > Acidobacteriaceae > Gp1-AA145. The sequence continues at coordinate 40,547 of DATNEX010000007.1, read as the reverse complement.
AGTTGATATGCATCGCTCTTTGTTTTCTTTTCTTTGCCAGGCGCATCAATTCCAGGGCCTGTGTCTTGTTGTGAGCACGTGTCAAGGCTCTGCTGACAGCTGCATGAATCCTGGATGGGCGAGACTTCTTCTGTTACAGGGCTGGGCTGAACATGAATTCGGTTTGCTGCGGCTTCATTCCAAATCCATTTGGAACCTGCAGCGCAATCGTATGCGATGAGTGGCATGAGGGAGTCTGCGCGATCGGGAATCCAATGAGTGGTTACGTACGCCATAAATCCTGGCCATTGCGATGGATTATGACTAAGGTTAATTTGTCCCGCCGACTGGCTACGGAATGCTTGGTCGTACCGGTCGAGGTTTTGTTCCTGCAGCCTCCGCCGCAAAAAAAGCCATTTCCCGACATCATTAGACAATGGCCTGCCTTCGCCAGATATTGTTACTGGAAGGTAGCGATCGACGACTCGACGTTCTCTGCGACTTAAGGTTGCGAGAGTAAGCAATTGCTGACGTCGAGTTGCCAGACGTTCGTAATAGTCGTATGAAAGCCTAAAGGCGGCGATACATGGGACACCAGCTACAGTTAGAAGGAGAGCGAGACTAGCAAATGTATATGCCGTCGGCAGAGGAACCCAATTCCAGATTCCTGAATGCTTCTTTAAGTTCTGATCTCCGAGTGTCAAATAAGCAATAAAGATCAAAGACAGAGGTAAATAGGGTGACTCCTTCCAACTGCCTCTTTCGATGAATCGTGTGGCGATCAGGCCTAACACAGCGGCGCTAGCACAGAGAAGTGCTGACCAGGTGATCGCCGTTGTCAATTCTTTTATCTTGAGAGTCGAAAATGTAAGAGCGGAGAGCGGGAGGAGCAACGTCAACCACACTAGGCATTTTGGGCTCGCTGCGAAGATAAGCATGTACGACAAAAGGGCAACCACTCCAAGAACTAAAGCAAGTTGGGTGTAGGCGGCCTTATTGCGCTCGACAGGCCATGCGAGGCGTCGGCATGGTAAGAACAATGGCAAGAAAAAATGTATTGAAACAACCGTCACTCCCAGAAAAATGAAATATATGGCGCACAGTAAAGCAGTCAGCGCTGTGCGCTGCAAAGCCTTATCTCCCAGCACCGTGCGATTAGAAAACACAATCAATGACCAGGGGCAACCTTGGATGCTCTTAAACCACGTCACGTAGAAGCCGTAATCTTCACCAAGGTAGCGCTCTCTCAACCAGGCTGGTCGTCTGGAGAGAATGGCCGCGCGAGCGGCGCGACTGTCCACTAGTTCATCGAAGAGATTTTCTCGCCCATTCTTGGTAGCATCCGAATGAAAAAGTACTTTCCCGTCAGGATCGATCACTGCAAACCCATAATCGGGCGGGAGGACCGGATCTATTAGAGAAATGAGGGGCGTATTCATCGCCATTACACCGTCCCCGAATTGTGTCTGTTCCCCATTGGGTTCTCTTATCGTGTAAGGCCGAGCGATGGCGGCCAGATATTCGCCTGTGGATTTTGAGTAGATTGGATCCACCCTAAAACGTACGCCAGAAAGACCCTGTTCCGTGAGATACCAGAGGTCATTGCGCTGGACGCCCTTGAAGTATGGGCGATCGCACACCCTCAGAGGCGGCGGTGGTTGCGCATCTACCGTCCAACTAATGTGCTCGAAGCCTTGCGCATCAAATACGTAAATGCGACGGAAGTAAGGATAATCGGAAACCTCCATGCCCAATTTACTTAGCAACTCGGTCAGTTGCTGTGGTTCGTGCTTGTCTGCAGCGTCCGTACACAAATCTTGTGGCAAATGCTTCAGGACTGGCGCCAGTTTCAGATGGCGGCTGGCTTCAACCGATTGCATCACCAATAATGCTTGCCGAATCTCGTGACCTAGATTTCGGTCTATAGCTTTCGCAAGGTCCTCCATGTTGTTATCAGTTTTCGGGTCCGAAAAGCCGTAATAGAGATGAATGACTAGCAACGTCACCAACATGAGGGTAACGGCTGTCGAAACGGAATAGACCAGGCCCGCCCAGCGCGTGATCGGTTCCGTCCGATGCATAGTGGAAAACTTGAGCACAGGCCACGATCCCACAATTACAAGAAGAACAGCCAAACCAATTGCCGTCAGCAACGTTAGCGGGACCGATCGGCTTCTTGCGGTAAAGTGCTTATCAAGCATGAGACCGCAGAGCATGAGATGTGAGCCGGAGCGGTACCCGGAAGTGGATGGGCGGGGCACAGGTAATCGCACCGGTGCCAAGTAGATGCGATAATTGGCACCTCCTAATGTCACAAGTCTGAATGTGCTCGCGATTATGACATCTCCCTGAGCTTCTTTCGTTTTGTCGGGTTGTATCTGGGACGAGGGCGCTTTTGATTGAGAAGTAGTGCTCGAAGCTGCAACAGCTGGCTTTTCCTCAGGCGCTCGCAGGAACGGAATGTTATCGGCAAGAATTCCAGAACGTCGAGTTTGATAGAGCACTGTACCCGATGTGTCCGCCAGGATAATATCGTCAAACGTTCGGGCCGACACGTCGGTCATGAGCGGTACTAGTGCCTCACCAATCGACATGTGAGCGCACCAACCATCCGAAGCCAGTTCGATGCTGTATCCATTGGATCGTGGTACGGCATCTGCAGTCACCTGACCTGTTCTGGAAGGACCAGTACCGGCCGACGAAGTACAACTTTCGACATCAACGAGTTTTGAACCTTCCGCTGCTAAAAACTCGAGGATTTTTGGAGCCTGTTTACTCCGCTCTTCACTAGTGCCTCGACTGCTTGAGCCTCCTACGGCATACTTTCTCGTTGCGCCGTCAAAGACAACGGCATACGTATTCACCAGGTCCGCGAATTTGAGCCCGACCGCTCCTAAGGTTCGGAACGCTTGGTCGTTGACGAAGCTCTCCTGCTGTTCGATTCCTACAAAGTAGTATCCAAGAAAAATCGCAACCAGAGTCACAACAGCGATCAGAGGTGTCAGAACGCGAGCTGACATCAGTCTTTTCTTGCCCGAACCCAGACCGCTGGGCATACTTGTGCTCCTTACCGAATGCAGGCTCGGTGCTGCTCAATATGCAGCATCACGGATTGCACCGACCTCAAATCTTCGAGCATCGCGGCATTTATGACGATTTTTAGAGCTGCCCTCAATCGCATCGACACGGCCGTTGGAGTCTGATTCACAGAAAACGTGGGCGGAGCACAACAGGGCAAGAAGGTGCCGCAAGCGTATCGTGCCAACGCTACAGATCCCTGTGTGTGCATCAGCGTTGGTCGAACATCCACCGGAGATGACCCAGCTCGAGACTTCGTTGATGGGATGGCATCTCGCGTTCCCTGTGTGAATAGCGAGAAATATACTCTGAGTCCGCCATCCCGCACAATCTATTTGTGCTGGCTGCTGGTACATATAAGTATGTGTTGGGGCCACTTGGTGTAACGCACTTGCTAACCACGCATCCGCGATCGCTTCCATTCGCAACGTTTTGTTCCGTTTTCGTAACAAAAAAATAATTCTGCGACCCTTTGGCAGGGCAGAATTAAGATTCGCGCTCTACCGGTTAGCACTGCTCCTTTTGAGTTCGTCTGGGAGAGTAGACGGCGGTCCGTAAATGGTCGTGTCGGGCTCTCATTCCGTAGCGAAGTGTGCACGTCTCAGGAAGAGGCGATTCGCGATCCTTGCGCTCGCGATTATTCCGTCGGCATTGAGCGTGTGTGCTCAAATACTGCCCCCATTGCCCCAGATGAACGATGTACGGCGTGGTGAACATGTTGTGCTGCACCTGAAGACCGTGCCAACGGGTGATGCCAAAGTGACGATCAGCCGGGACGCAACAAACAATGTTAGTCTGCCGTTAGTCATCGATCAGGCGAATCTGACAGGTACGTTTACGGTCGATTCGTCGCTGTCGGCAGGCCGATACATCGTCAAACTACTGGCCGATGGGCGAGAAGAGCAGGTACCGGGAGAGTTGCGAATCTTGCCGACCGACGTGGCTCCAGTCCACATCGACGAAATATTTCCGGCTGTTCGCTACCCTGATTCGACGGACACGATAGAACTCGTGGGATCAAACTTCGCCGAATTGTCCCGGGACAATCACATCGAGTTTGTGGGGCAATCGGCACCCCAGTTTGGCACCGATAACGATTGCATCGGCCCGACGTACACGAAGGTGTGCGTTCTCGAGGTGACTGGTATGAATGGCCACCGCATCCGCATCGCAGGCCTGAGCAATGCATTGAAGAACGGTCCCATCGGGCTTCATGTTAGTGCCGGAAACGGGCCCTGGTCGAATGTCGTAACTGTAACGACCGTGCCACGATCGATAAACACAATTCGCCTCTTTGCAATTTCGATATTGGCGGTTATTGCTTTGGTGACCTACCTATTGTCGAAACGCGCGGCCCGAACGCAGCCCACAGGATCAGGACTCACACCCATTTCCGTGCTTTTGCTCGATCCCGAAACCGGTACCTACAGCTTGTCGAAGTTCCAGGTACTGGTCTGGACCGGTATCTTTGTCTTCGCATACGTGTATCTGGCGCTCTGTCGAACGCTCGTCCAGTGGACGTTCGACTGGCCACCCGTTCCTGGCAATTTTCCTGAGCTGCTTGGAATCACTGCTGGCTCGGGTGTGGTTGCTACTGCTATCAGCTCACTGAAAGGCACGAAAGGTGCGGGAGGGATCCGTCCCTCTGCTGCTGATTTCATAACCACCGGAGGTGTTGTTGCTGCCGAGCGCTTGCAATTCTTCGTGTGGACTATCGTTGGGGCGTTAACTTTCCTATACATTGTGTTGCGCATAAACCCCGCCACAATTCATGAGCTTCCGACCATCCCCGATACCTTTCTGTATCTGATGGGGTTTAGCTCTGCGGCATATCTCGGTGGAAAATTGGCCCGCAAACCAGGGCCTGTTATCAAGAACATTGCCGTGCAGCAAGTCACCCAGCTTGACGATGGCGTTGCACAGATGGCCGTTGTCATTGAAGGGGAAAATTTAGGGCAAAATGCCACATTTCGCATCGACGGCGAACAGATTCGCGCCACTCAGCTTTCCGTAACCAAGAGAATCCCCGACCCACCAGAGGATGGATTTTGCACCAGGCTGGAAGTCCTTATCAATCAAGCCGCCAAATATGCTGAAGACGTGCACACGCTTACGATCGTCAATGCGGACGGACAGAGTTCGGATGTGACATTTCCGGTTAGCCCGATAAGCATTACAGAAGTGAATGCGAAGACGGATGCGAGTGGCGTTTCTCTGGGCGTAAAGGGCTCCAACTTTGTTGGCCAGGTGGCCGCACAGTGGGTTCCAGAAAGCAGCGATAAACCCGTTCGCGGCGAGGTAAGCCGAGTGTCCGACGTTGCCATTACCGTCAAATTACCGGTGGGAACCAAAGGTGCAGGCAAGCTGACATTGATCAGCTTGGCCGGATTACGTAGTAGTCATCCTGTGAAAATCGAATAGGTGCTCATCGGTGCTCTCTCGAGCTTCTGCGACATCACTGTAATGGAGGGAGGCCGAAGGGATCAAAATAGTACGAACGCTTGTTCAGTCGCTACTGCCAACCGTCTTGTTCCTGAATTCATCTGGTTGTGCCAGGATTCCGCCTCAAGCGGTAGTCTTGTCACGAATCGCAGGTGAGCGTTGTGGGTGCTTGCCCGATCGGCGCCCGCAGATTTTGTTGGAAACGCACATTTTTCATCGTTTGACAAACGCAGAATTCAACGACGGCGACATCGGAGAGGAACGCAAGCCCTAGCAGTCGCCAAAGAGGCGTGAAGAAGATGAGGTGCGATACGAATTCGCCAGTCATTAGCACGTCTACCATTGTGCACCCGTCAAGTCGGTGCTGATAGCACGCTACTTCAAACTAGTGGCGATTTCCTGACATGCCCCCTCTCTCAGGTGCAAAAAAGTAACGCCGTTATGACAGGCCAGTGACACCCTCCTACTTAGCCAGCGATACGATTGGCATTATCCACTTCCGAAACATTCAAAAAGGAGGGCTACTGACATCTCGGACTGTTGTCGTTGTCAGCTTCCAAGATCGGTCGGCCGAAACCAAAATAGAGTTCATTGTCGTGTAGCCAAAGCTATTAGCCCCCACGATTTTAGCCGGAAATAACAGAATGTTGAGCATCCCCAGACCAACACGATATTCGTCTTTGTCCCTGAAAGACGTCGTCTGTTTATGTGCAAGCCATTCTGACGAGGAGGTATGGGAGGAATTCGTTTCGCGAGTGGGGAAGGCGATCAGCCTCACCATCATGCGCACAGCATCCTTGTTTGGGGAGCCTTCTCGCTCGCTGATCGAGGACCTGGTTCAAGTGACCTATCTCAAGCTCTGGGAAGACAAGTGCCGACATCTGCGGGACTTTGCTATCCAATATCCGGAGGCTATCTTGGGATATTTAAAGAAAACTGCCGCCAACACGGCTCGCGACCATTTCAAACATGGCCATACTCAAAAATCTGGCGGCGACAAACCTCATGTTTCGACGAGCGATGTCGATCCAGAGGCAGGGATATACGTTCACGGGAGTGAACAAAAGATAGCTTTCGAGGTCTTCTTGAATGAGATTGATGACCACCTGAAGCGTAGCTTAACCGGGCCCGACCAGGAGCGCGATCGCATGATTTTCTGGCTCTATTTTCGGCAAGGAATGAGCACCAAAGAAATTGCCTCCCTGCCGACTATAGGACTGGGGGCCAAGGGAGTTGGAAGTGTTATCGAGAGGCTAAAGCATTGCGTTCGGGAGCACATCCTTGAGGAGCCTTCAGATTCCGATGAGGCTAGGGCAAAAAGCAAATTGCCTGGGGAACTCGTAATTGGTTTTGTATGAGGCCTCCCAATTTGGGACGTAGATTCGATAAGCATATCGACGACCAGGAGCTTAATGCCCTGGGTTCCTCACCTTCGGACCGCGGAGTCCCCGAGCTTTCTCGGGAGGCTGTCCTCGAGGCCGAGCGTCACGTAGAGTCATGCCCAAGCTGCGCTAGGAAAGTGTCGCAATACCGGCAGCTTGTTGCTCGGTCGTGGAACGGGGTTATGTCGGTAGCCGCAACTCCTGGCGATCACTGTCCCAAAGACATCGACTGGCACGAAGTGGCTGCCGGGTTGTGGCCGGAGTTGAAGACCAAGCAACTGATCATGCATGCCGCGCTTTGTAACCACTGCGGCCCGGCGCTTCGCGCGGCTACCTCCGTGAGTGACGCGCCCACTCCACAGGAAGAAAAAGTGCTGGCGCAACTAAAGGTGCCATCGCGGCCTGCGGGCAAAGTCGACTCAGAACTGATTCCAGCATTCTCCAAATCCCGGCAACTCTGGCAGCGCTCTCTGCAGTGGAAAATAGCTGTTCCTGCGGTAGCGCTGATGATTATTGCCGGAGTGTTATGTGCGGGGCTGCTGTCGTCACCAACTCCACTCTCAGGATTGAAGTTTGCGGAATTCGCCGTTGATACGCATCGCCAGCATGCTCAGGGAAATCTTGCGCTTGATATTCGTTCAGACTCGCAGCAGGCGCTCAACGAATGGCTCAAAGCGAACTCACAATTTAGCCTGGCTGTGCCGGGGTCCCCTGCTGCGCCTGGTGAAGAGCGCCCTTACCGTCTGGAGGGCGCCCGCCTCGTGTCCGTCGCTGGGAAGACCGCTGCCTACATGGCCTATCACATGCAGAGCGGGCCTGTGAGCTTGATCGTCACACCTGAGACCGTGGCCGTCGCTTCGGGGGGAGTCGAACTTGATTTTAAAAAAGTTAGTTTTCACTACCGCATGTTGGATGGCTACAAGGTCGTTACCTGGTCGGTGCACGGTCTGACTTATGCCCTGGTTTCGCAGGAAGGAAATCGCAAGCAGCAATCCTGCATGGTTTGTCACTCCGCTATGCATGACCGCGATCTAAGCCAAACCCCAACTCCGTTGCATGTCGAGCGAAATGCCATCCAGCCTCTCTCGCAATAAAATTTCGCGCACAACCGAGGTCCTTCAAGGAGAGTGTTCCAGAGATGCGAATCACGGTCCGCTCTGCCGTCGGACTGGCTAGCTGCTTGCCGCCCCGATTAGGTCCGTTATAGAAACCTCCGCTTTCCAAAAGATCTCACAATCCACATCGCAAAACGAACAACCCCAAAACGAACGCCATCTGAAAAATCCGTGATCGTCACAGGGATATCTATTGCCGCGAATACCTGACACTTGGTGAAAAGCAAACTTTGTTGAGTTCTCGTTAAGTCAAGTGAGCCGAGCACCAGAAGAGAAATTCGCAAGTTGTCGCCGTAAGCGTTTTTTGCTTTGGAGGAAAGCGCTCTGCGGAATGGCGTTGCGATAAGCCTGGTACACAGCGCCCTTAGTTTGTGCACAATCCCAAATCCGAAGGAGAACTTGAAATGAAAACAATAAGTCGCTCACTGGCAACCAGTCTTTTGCTCACCTTTGCGAGCTTGACCGTCGTTGCCCAGAACACAACGTTCAACATGGTACGCTCTGCGGGCGCCACTGCCGGCAACTGCATTCCTGAAGCCAGGGGGAGAGTAACGATCAACTCGCTGGGCAATGTGGAAGTCATGCACCTGGAGGCCAGCGGTCTGCCACCGAAGACCGAATTCGACGCGTTCATAATCCAGCTCCCGAACTCTCCCTTTGGTTTGTCGTGGTACCAGGGAGACCTCACGACGGACGAAAACGGCAAGGGGGTTGCGGACTTCATTGGCCGGTTCAGCGTTGAAACCTTCATTGTGGCTCCGGGAATCGGGCCCGCACCGGTCGTGCATGAGCAGCGTCCATTTCCCGATGCCAGCGTGAACCCCGCTACAGCACCGGTCCATACCTTCCACGTCGGCCTGTGGTTCGGTTCCCCAGACGCCGCTTCAGCGGCCGGATGCCCGGCTACACCGACGCCCTTCAATGGTGATCACAACGCTGGTATTCAGGCGCTGAGCACGCGTAACTTCGCCAATGCCAATGGTCCGCTTCGCAATATTAAGTAACGACCGAGTCCTGCCATTTGCGACAAGATGGATAGTGTGAGTTGACCTGGAACAGATTGAAGCTCGGGGACGATTGTTATCCTGAGAGCGCCGGCGGCCAACCCGGGGGAGGTTGGCCGTCGGTATTGCTATCGTTCATGCCATGGAACTATGGAACTAAGGCCCTGGCCGGCAGTTACGAGATTTTTGGTCGGTTTTTGAGAATGCCGCTGCAAAATGCACAAGCGCGGATGAGCACATTTGGTACCGTTTTTGCCCGAGCAACGGCGCGATTTCCGTCATACCAACGCCTGCCGAAAGAACTCCCAGCTGGCGCTGCCGTCCTTCTCGAAAGAGCCTTGACCCTCGATCGAAATCCCCCCCGAGTAGCCGGTTTTCCTCAGATACCCAAAGAACGCGGCATAGTGATCGTCTTCCCCTAGATCGTGCGGCCAGGCGCGGCCATGGGGATTGGCGAAGTGCAGGTGCACTATCTCGCGCCTCCCAATCTCAATGATCCGCGGGTCTTCGTTCTCTTCCCGCAGATGGAAGTAGTCGATGATCATTCGGATGTTGGGGTGCTTCACCCGGCGCACCATCTCCATGGCCTCGGCGCCGGTGTTAAGAATGTTGCTCTCCTGGCGTCTTAAAGGCTCGATGGCAATGATGACGTGAGAGCGGCGTGCTACTTCACCCGCCATCTTGAGGAATGCGGCAATCTGATCCAGGGCCTGCTCACGAGAAAATCCTTCTGGCACGTGGCGGGAACCGGCGCTGCCCCATACCACGATGGAAGCCCCGAGACGCCGGCAGCGAGGCAGACACTCCTCGAGATATTCCTTCAAGGCAGCGGTTGGGACTTCCGGGCCAACCACTTTCAAGTCAGGACGGCGGATAAAACTATTGAAGGCATAGCAGCGCAGCGGCGAGGCGAGCACGGTATCGGAAAATTCGCGAAACTGATCTTTGCTCATGGCCGCGATTTCAGCCGCGGCCGGTTCTACGTAGTCGAACCTATACCTCGCCGCACCCGCGATGTCGCGGGTACAGACTCCGATCTTTACCGGGCGCGCCCGGCCCCAGGCGGCGGGGCATACGAATGCGGTTGCGGCACCGGCCAGGAATGTTCGGCGTGTCACCATGAGCAGTGCAAAAAGTCACACTTCATCCGGCACTACATACGGCGCGCGATAGGTACCGCGAAGCATCTTAGTGGCCTCCTCATCGCCGATGACCTTCTCCCCCTCCGGATCGAATTTCAAAGTGCGACCCAGACGGTAGGAGGTGTTTGCCAGGTGCACCAGAGTGGTCGAGATGTGACCTTCCTCAATCGGACAATGGAGATCTTCGGCGCGCCGGCTGCGAACGCAATCAATGAAGTTTGCCCAGTGGTCGCCAGATGCTTTGCCGGACGGTCCGGGCTCGACCTGATCCGTGAGCCAGGTCTTGTAGGCATCGTATCCATCGATTGCCAGATAACCGTTTGATCCGTAAAAGATATTGCCGATGGTGTTGGTCCTAGCATCTTTCGGGCCCAGAACTTGCTTCTCCTCGGGTTTCTTGGTCAGGCCCGCGGTTGGAATGCCACTGGCGCCATAAGCGTTGGTGCCGATCTCGGCCTCGTGATTGGTGATCCAATGCCGTACTTCGAGCTCCATCATCTTCCGTTTGCCCTCCGGTTCCTCGAAGGCGAATGTGGCGTTCAGCGTGTTGGGTGTCTCCTGGTCATCGTCAAACATGAAGTGCCCCCCCATGGCGGAAACCTGAACCGGGAAACGCACCCCCAATCCCCAGCGGGCAATATCGATTTCGTGGATGGCCTGATTGCCGATGTCGCCATTGCCGGTATCCCATATCCAATGCCAGTTGTAGTGAAACCGATTGCGGGTGAATGGCTTCATGGGTGCGGGACCGGTCCACAGGTCGTAGTTGACCCCGGCCGGCACCGCTTCCGGCTGCGCATGTCCAATGCTGGGCCGCCATTTGTAGCAGAGTGCTCGGGCCAAATAGGTATTGCCTATGGTGCCGTCATTCACCCGCTTGATGGCTTCGATCATGCCGGGGTTAGAGCGGGACTGGCTCCCATGTTGGCATATTCGGTTGTACTTCTTGACCGCCCGCACCAGTTGACGCCCTTCAAACCAGTTGTGCGAGCAGGGCTTCTCCACGTACACATCTTTGCCGGCCTGGCAGGCCCAGATCGCCATCAGCGAGTGCCAGTGATTGGGAGTGGCGATGGAAATGGCGTCAATATCCTTGTCCTCAAGAAGTCTGCGGATGTCGCCGTACGATTTCGGCCTGGCCAGCCCCATCTTTTCCGCGTCACCGAGACGCTGGTTCAATACGCTTTCGTCGACATCGCACATGCCAGCGATTTCGGTCCCAGGAACGTTGGCGAAGCCCTTGAGATGATCGTTGCCACGGCCTCGGAGCCCACAAATTGCCAGCCGCACCCGGTCGTTGGCGCCAAATATTCTGCCTCCCAGGGTAAGAGTCGCTGCGCCCACGGTCATTGCTCTTCCTGTCGTCTTGAGAAAATCGCGTCGATCAATTTCCATAGTGCCGCCTTCGGACAAGGATAATTTCTGCAAGCCGCATGATAACGCTTTCCACGAATAGAAAGGGCAATGCTCGCGGGAGTCCCTCGCTTTTTCACCTTAAGGGCGGCCCGCTGGAGCAGGGCGCGCCTGAATATCGCCAGATTGATGGACACTTGTCGGAGCTGTGCTTGCCCGCGAAAGAGTTCCCGCAATGAGATTGAATGCGTGAGAACCAGACCCGAAAAGTGTCAATATCTCGGTCTCGAAAACTGGGGGTCAGGCGGTAGTGGATTTTGATTTAGTCGGATATAGCGAAAACTGCGACGGATGAATGGGATGGTGAAATTTTGCCGAACAGCCCGTGGTTCTCGCCCCTTCCGCCGGCGGTGAAATAGAGAGTGTTTGCGCCCCCTATCCCATCCCCTCGGAAGGTCAACGCCCAGAGTCCGGGGTTGACTATCACGTTTCCTGTCGAATCTGTGATCTGGCCGAGAAAGCGTCCCGTCGCCGGATCAAAAGCGTTGATGATGCCGTCGCCAAAGTTGCCGATAAGAATGGCATTGCTGAAGGCTCCGAAGTTAGCGCTTGCCTGAACGATTCCCCAGGGCGCATTGAGGGGTCCATGGGTGACAAAACGTCGAACGAAAGTGCCGTCCTGGTCAAAAACGTTCACGATGCCGTTCCCTGGGCCAACCTGCGGATGGCTTCCAGATGCGTCCTGCAATGCGTACGTGACGAAAACTTGGCTGCCGATCTGCTGAATGTTGAAAGGCGCATAGCCGGCGGGGAGATTGTGATCTTGGAAAGAGCCTGAAGTAGCCAGCGGATTGAAGCTGACATCATAGGTAGCGACAAAACCGGCGTGGAACTCAGCAAGCGCCAGATACTCGCGGCAACACTGAGGGGTCAGGATGGCAAGCCCTGTGTACACTGCCCCGCTTGCCGAGTCGTCGCGGGCCAAGAGTGCGAATGTCGGATTGTTTCCATTGATCGATGCCCAGGTGGAAATCGTGCCATCCTCGGCGGCAAAGAGAAACTGGGTGGGGGTGCCACGAACAAGAAAATCTTGGGCAATTGGATTAAATACAACGCCCGTCGGACTTGAAGGTGGAGTGTTTCCGGAAGGAAGTGGAATGCCAACGACAAGCGGAATCGCCGGTGCGCCGGAGGGAGCGAACACTTTTGCTGTTCCGCGAACGTTGTCGACGACGAAAAAGGGCTGCCCTGGTTCGAACGCGAGGCCCCATGGGTTGAGCAGGCCCGGGTCGGTGTGGAGTGCACTTCCGGCGACGTCCGCAACTAGGCCGGTCTGTTGGAATCCGCTACCGGTTGCCGATGGTGCCGGGACTTGCATGCGGGAGGCATTGCACGCAAGAAGGCCTCCAAGCAAACACAGACAAGCGCTAAGTACCGAGATCTTACTGACCACAGGAATCGCCTCCCCCGATAGGTTGTCAGTGGCTCACTTTTGTAGAGCTGAAATTAGGATTCCGAGCCCCGTTCGTGAAGTAACGGCTCAAGCGGTCGCGCAGCTGCAGCCGCGCCCGCATAAGTCGCGTCTTAACCGCAGCCTGACTGAGATCCAAGACTTCCGATGTCTGCTCGGTTGAGAGTCCTTCTATGTCTCGCAGTACAAAAACGAGGCTCAAGGTCGGCTGCAGCGTCTTTAATGCCTTCCTCAGGATTGCTCTCAGCTCTGATGAACGGTAGCGTTCTTCAGGATTCGGTGCCCAGTCAGCAAACTCCAGCGCGTTTTGGCCCGTTTCCGCCTGAGAATCCTGGTCGATGCCCACTTCTTTTTTCGTGTGCACCTTACGTACTTTCATGAGCGACTGGTTTATGGTGATTCGGACGAGCCAAGTTGAGAATTGCGAATCCTCTCGAAATTGGCTGAGGTTACGAAACACCTTTAGAAATGCTTCCTGCACAACATCCTGGGCGTCCTCGCGGTTCTGGGTGACATGTTGAGCAATTCTGAAGAGTTTTCTGTCGTAGCGTTTTACGAGTTCCTCAAATGCGGCGACATCCCCCCTCTTGCAGGCGTGGACGAGAGCCATATCGTCATGCACCGACTCTGCTGCTGCGCCAGTTGGTCTCGGACCGCACACCATACAAGTTGTTGCCATCTCAGTTTCCTTTCCGCAATGCGAACTCGGACCTCACCTCGCGCGACACTGGGCAGTGCCTTAACGCTTTCTTAACGCTCCTTGAGTCTAAGACCTGGTGTCGGCGTACTTGTCGGCAACGTGTCGAACAATTGCCATTTTTCTGAAAACAATCACCGCGTCTGCTCCGCGGTGGTCGTTGTGCATTGACCGAGGTCCTTGCTCAGCTTGTGCACCTCAAATAGGGGCTCGCCGGATGAATCCTTCGTCTTTTTGCCTAGAAGTTCGACGAGTTCTCCGGGCTTGAGTGTCTGGTTTTGCTTGTTAGTGAGGTTGTAGATGTGATTGTCTTTCTCGCTGACCAGCTTGTCTCCGCTGCCAGCCAAACAGCCTTCCACTTTGGTTCGCTTGTGAAATTTCCAGTACAGCAGCCCGGCAGCGGCCGCTCCACCGGCGACCGCACCGATGACTGCACCTTTCGACCCATAACTTGGATAGGACCCTGAGCTGCCGGCACCCCCGCCACCTGGATATTGGGCAAATGCGGCGCTGGAAACTAAGACCAGCAAGACGATCGCTCCGATGGCGCGACGCGAATTACTGCGGAATAGTACTTGCGAACCTAGCGACGTTTCTTTCGTTTGATACACAATTCGATTCATTGCAAGATCTCCTTCTTTTGAGAAACTAAACGGATTTACGGCAAAAACTTGTATCCAACACTGTGGATGGTCAAAAAGTGCTTGGGCTGCGAGGGCTCTACTTCCAGTTTTTGGCGCAGTCTCAAAACGTGGTTGTCCACGGTGCGACTGCACGGATAATTGTCGTAGCCCCACGCTCGATTCAACAATTCGTCCCGCGAGATCACCCGCCCGGGATTCGAGACAAAAAATCGGAGAGCCTTGAATTCCTGAGCCGTCAGCATGATTTGTTCGCCGGACGATCGGCGCACTTCCATGCTGGCAAAGTTAATGTAGACGTCGCCAAACCGAGTCACTGCATCCTTCGGGCGCGAATGATCAAGGAGCGAGGCAACACGCCCTACGAGTTCTTCCCAACTAAAAGGCAGGACCAGCGCGTTCATCACAGGAGAAACTGATTTGGACCTGAAACCTGAAGTGAGATTCGTCCCATCGGCAAAGCTAATTTCCACCTGCAGCCCATCAGACTCGAAAAGGTCCCTTAAAGCTCCTGGCACGGAGGGCTCGCAGTAAGTCGTAGGAATACGGTCGACCTCAGGGATAGCGATCGCAAACAATTCTGGTCTCACATTCCTGGTTCGATCGATGGGGCTCACGTGGTTGGGTACTACCCAAGTCTCACCTGACAGATTCAGCGGGCTGTTATAAGCCATAGTCTTTTCCTCTCCAGAATTGGTGTTCGCAATCGCACCCTAGTTACGCAGCGTGCATAGGTTGTCGCGCACTGACCACAAGCTGAAATTCAACATCCTCGCTGGCTGTTGCAGCTCTTCTGCAATAAATAGTCTCGGCTTCTCCAGTCTCGGAGTTGTGCCGCAAAGTCTTGTCGAGAATTACTCTCTCTTGAACCGGGCTATTAGGATTACGCCAAACGATCTCCAACATGAAAAGCTCCTCTCCGCTTACCTCTTTCACTTGACATCCTTGAAGTGATCGCAGAATAGCTGCGTCTGCTTGCGAAGTCATAAGGTTCTGGTGGTGTTGTTGTATTGTTGGCGTGTGGACAGTGTTGCTTGGGGCTCATCTCTGTCGTGGAAGTCGCAGGCCTCTCGTTTCCGCCAAAAAAAAGAGCGAGGTGGGATTTACCTCTGGTGCCCACCCCGCTCGGGGAGTCCGACGCTGAATGCTGGCTACTGTATGGCGAACAATGGACCGCGCGTATCGGGGAAGTTCGTCGTGTTTAGTACCTGAATGCCAGCCTGATGGTCGCCATCGAATGGCGTCATCGTGCTGGGGCAATTAGCTGCGCCCGCGGCGTTCGGATCTGCGAACCAAATTCCTAGGTGATAGATCTGAACTGGAGGAGTGGCGGGATTAACAGCCGCATTATCGGGAAATACCTGCGGTGCGGGAGCTACATTGGGCGCTTGAATGAACGTCTCTTTGCTGAAAATGCCGGTAAAGTCGCCAACAGCCCTGCCATCGCGATTGGTCCGAATGTCACCCTGATACCAGGAGAGTCCGAAAGGACTGTGTGGAATCTGGATGAGGAATACTGTGAACTCAGTGTTCGGGGGCAGATTGGCGGTTTCTACGTGCAGGTTCTGAACCAAGCCGAGATCGCTAACGGTGACCCGACCCCCGGCGTTAGGCTTGAGGCATGCTGCCGCCCCGGCAGAAACTTTCAGATTAAAAGTGATGCTGTCGCCTTCTGCCGCGTTCGCACACGGGGTTAAAGCGACCAATGCGATGGCGACGGCCATGGCTGCGGGCAGTAAAGTTTTCTTCATAACGGGCGTCTCCTTGATTTGTGGCTCTGTTTTGAGTGTTCTGATGGGTTCTGCCTACGCAAGTTCATCTGCCTCCCCTTCCTTCTCTGAAGCCACAGCTCTCAGCATTTTCAACAAGATCTGCGGCAACTCTTCGACGGTCTGGAAGAGTGTGGTGCGTCCTGACGCGACGTGCTCCACTCGGCCCGAAAGCCTCTCTGGCGTCGCTTCCTCGGCGCCTCGGAACTGGATCACGAATGCATTTGCGTGTTGCAATCCCTTCATCACGAGCCGAGAATACCCGCAGCCTTAGAACCGAGTCATAACGAAGTCGTCACGTTGAAGTGGTGTTTCAGTGGCCAATCGGGTGGGATTCGAGTCGCCGAGGGGATCCCTGGAGTCGGGCCTTTCGATGGTTTGACAATTGTTTGGAGCCTCAAAGTCAATCGGCTCATCAATGTAGGGGCAATCGCGACACTCCGGCCTTATAAATGCAAGCCCCAAAAGAGATCGCGTTCGGGCAATTTCGTCTGGACCTTACGAACGAGTGCCTGTGGAATGGCGCACGCGCAATATCGTTGCGCCCGAAGGCCTTCGCGGTGCTTAAGCTCCTGATCGACAATTCGGGACAACTGCTCACAAAGCAACAAGTGCTCGACACCGTGTGGCCGGGAACCTTCGTAGGTGACGCGGTCCTCAAGGACAACATCCGTCAACTTCGCGAGGCGTTGGACGACGATGCCGGATCACCCGCATATATTGAGACCGCACATCGCCGCGGCTATCGCTTTATCGGGAAACTCTCCGAGCCAGGGCCTGCCAAGAGATTGGGCGCAGCGTCCAATATTCCTGCTTCAAAACGCACCTCCATTATCGAGGCTGTTACATCCACCACGGCGGAGGAAGTGCTAGGCCGGCAGGCAGAGTTGGCAATCATGCGGGGATGGCTAGAGAAGGCGATGTGTGGCGAACGTCAAATTGTCTTTGTTACCGGAGAGCCTGGAATTGGGAAGACTACCTTAGTTCAAGCCTTTCTCCAGCAGAGTTCTCGTGATTCGGCAGTTCTCGTCGCCCGCGGTCAATGCTTGGAGCACTATGGGTCAGGCGAAGCCTACTTGCCCGTTTTGGATGCGTTCTCGCGGCTGTGCCGCTCAGCGGCTGCAACTCAGGTCTTGAACTGTTTACGTCAGCATGCTCCGAGTTGGTTGGCTCAGATGCCTTCGGTTATTGAACCGGCCGACCAAAGCCTGTTGTACTCGCATGCCCAGGTAGCAACGCGCGAGCGGATGCTGCGCGAAATGGCTGAGGCGATCGAGACCCTGTCGTCAGAGAACCCCTTTCTACTGCTTCTGGAAGATCTTCACTGGAGCGACTACTCCACGCTTGATCTCATTTCGTACTTGGCACGCCGCCACGACCGCGCACGCTTGATGGTTATCGGTACCTATCGCCCGGTAGATGTAATTGTCGGGGACCATCCTCTAAGAGGTGTGAAGCGCGAGTTACAGGCGCATAAGCTCTGTCGCGAACTGCCGCTGGAGTACCTTGCTGAAGAGGCGGTCGCGGAATACTTGAACACGAGATTCCCCGGCAACCAGCTTCCCGCCCGTTTACGACGGACGATTTACCGGCGCACCGAAGGGAATCCGCTCTTCATGGTCAACGTAGTGGATTATTTGATCGATCAAAAGATGATCGTCGAAGAAAAAGGCGGCTGGAATTTGCGCGTAGAGCTATCGGCTGTCGAAAAAGGAATTCCAGCGAACCTGCGGCAATTGATTGAAAAACAGATTGAACGCCTTGCTCCAGATGAGCGAATGGTCTTGGAGGCGGCAAGTGTAGCTGGAATGGAGTGTTCGTCAGTTGCCATTGCCGCGGGACTCGAGAACACCGTGGAATGGGTCGAGGAACATTGCGAAGCATTGGTACAACGGCACCAGTTTTTGTCCCCCGCGTGGGTGGTTGAACTGCCGGATGGGACGATCACTCCACGGCATCGCTTTATTCATGTGCTCTATAGAGATGTACCTTACCGATCTATGGCTCCTATGCGCCGCTCGGGGATTCATCAGCACATTGCCGAACGGGGAGTAGCCATTTATGGCGATCGTGCCAACGAGATTGCCGCGGAACTGGCAATGCATTTTGAGGAGAGCCGCGACTGGCGGCGTGCAGTGAAGTATCTGACCCAAGCGGCTGAGAACGCTACCCGGAGGTCAGCCCATCACGAAGCTGCTGATCTTGCGGAACGAGGACTGGTGATACTGAAGTTATTGCCTGAATCTACCGAGCGGGATCAGCAAGAGATCGCTCTGCGCATAATCCTGATACTGTCACGCGGGGCGGCTAAAGGGTTTGCATGGGACGGGGTGGAATCGGCTTATGCCGACGGAAAAGATCTGTTCCGCTTAAGCAAGCCGTCGCCCCAAGTATTCAATTGGCTGTATCTGCTCGGCCTGTTTCGCATGTTCCGGGCAAATATTCGGGGTGCTTTGGAGATTGCAGATCAAGTGCTAGATCTTGCCGAGGACCTGAAGGATCCAAGACTGATCATGGAAGCACACCGGGCAAGGGGGTCCACGCTATTAGAAATGGGCAGATGCGCCGAAGCGCTTGAACACGTGAATCGGGCTTCGCACCTCTATTCTATGAACCAACCCTTCTCCGAGACTCTGATCAGTGGTCGTGACTGCAAAGTGCTCAGTGAATGCTCCGCAGGAAAAGCATTGTGGGCCCTTGGGTTCCCTGATGCAGCCATGCGACGAATGCAGACCGGATTGGAGTTCGCGAGGCAGCTTGCTCACCCGCAGAGCTTGGCTTATGCGGCTCGCTTTGTCGCGCAGCTGCATCAGCTAAGAGGCGAGCCCCTACTCGCGCAAGAGCGCGCCAAGGAAGTCATGAGAATAGCTGAGGACTATGGACTGGAGCTCTGGGTCTCGTTCGGCAGAATTGATCTTGGCTGGGCTGACGCTGAACTCGGCGAAGTCCGACGAGGGATCGAACGGATGCAGGAAGGCCTCTCAGCGTACGAGGCCACTGGGACAAAAATCTGGTATCCGGTCTTTCTGGGTTCTTTGGCTGATCAACTAAATAAAGCGCAACGGGTAGAGGAAGGACTGGAGGTGATCGCGCAGGCTTTAACATGCGCTGCGCAAACCGGAGAAGGTTATGCGCTTGCGGAGTTGCATCGCATACGAGGTGATTTATTGTTGAATCACAGCGGTCTACTGCAGGCTGGCAAACCTCCCCGAGATTCATCCACAATTTCGATCCTGGCGGAAGCGAGGGCGTCCTTTAGTGACGCCTTGACAATCGCAAAGCGACAAGAAGCAAGATCGTGGGAATTGAGAGCAGCATTGAGCCTGCACCGTCTTGATCTGATGCTGGGGAACCAAAACCCCACGCACCTTGCAGAAATATATTCCTGGTTTACTGAAGGTTTCGAAACCGCGGATCTCAAGAGCGCTAGAACGTTGCTTGATTCAGTTCCGATGGCATAAAGGCGTTAAGCATGGTAGCTGATGGTCGGACTGGTTGGAGAGGACGCTTTTAGTCACATTGTGACTGTGCGGACAGAATGTTTGGAACGTGGTTCGTACCAGCGATCCACAGCAGAAGCAGTCGAGTCGTCCTGGCGCAGTTTGTGATGTTTACCCGAAAATGCAAGCCGAGAAAGAGATCGCGTTCGGACAATTTCGCCTAGACCTCACCAACGAATGTCTCTGGCGGGGCACGCGAGCGATCTCTTTACGACCAAAGGCTTTCGCAGTTCTCAAACTCTTGATCGAAAATCCTGGGCAACTGGTCAGCAAGCAAAAGGTGCTGGACACTGTCTGGCCTGGCACTTTTGTTGGCGACGCAGTCTTGAAGGACAATATCCGGCAACTTCGAGAGGCATTGGACGACGATGCCGGCTCGCCCAGCTATATTGAGACCGCACATCGCCGAGGGTATCGCTTCATCGGGAAGACTTCCCAACGGACGCCGGGCAAGCCTTCCATCCAAGCAATGCCGGTTTCAGCGCTTCCGCCGAAAGGTTCCGGATCCAGCTCCACACCCGTTGAAATCCGAGTGCTTGGCCGCAAGTCCGAGTTGGCCAAAATGCGGGACTGGCTTCATCTTGCGCTCGCGGGAGATCGGCAAGTCGTCTTCGTCACAGGGGAAGCTGGAATCGGGAAGACCACTCTCGTTCAGGCCTTCCTCGAAGCAGCTGACGAGTTGCCGAATATTCGTATCGCGCGAGGACAGTGCCTTGAACAATATGGCGCCGGGGAAGCATATCTCCCATTACTGGATGGATTTTCGCGACTTTGCCGCTCGCAGGGCGGAGATCAGGTACTCAATTTGTTGCGTAATCAGGCCCCAACCTGGTTAGCGCAAATGCCCTCGCTGGTTCCGCAGTCGGAACGAGCCCACCTGCAATCTCAGGCAATAGGTGCAACGCGCGAGCGGATGCTCCGCGAAATAACCGAAGTGATCGAAATTTTGTCGTCAGAAACTCCCTTGCTACTAGTCCTGGAGGATCTGCATTGGAGCGATTACTCCACCCTAGACTTGCTTTCGTATCTCGCACGGCGTCGAGACCCCGCGCGCCTGATGGTCATCGGCACGTATCGTCCGGTTGATGTCATTCTGGCTGACCATCCCCTCAAAGGTGTCAAACGGGAGTTGCAAGCACACGGATTATGCCGCGAAGTGGCACTTGAATGTCTCTCTGAAGAAGTCGTTGGGGAATACCTGGATGCGAGATTTCCCGGGCATCAGTTTCCCACCAGACTAAGACAGACGGTTTACCGGCGCACGGAAGGCACCCCGCTTTTCATGGTTGACCTGGTTGAGTATTTGGTGGATCAAAAAGCAATCGTTTTAGAACAAGGCAGCTGGAGGCTGTGCGTAGATCTGTCCGAAGTCGAACGGGGCGTTCCGGCCAATGTCAGAGAGCTGATCCAAAAGCAAATTGAGCGACTGAGCCCGGACGAGCGCACGGTCCTTGAGGCTGCCAGCGTCGCGGGGATGGAATGCTCGTCAGTGGCGATTGCCGCGGGACTTGAGAACACGGTGGAATGGGTGGAGGAACATTGCGAAGAATTAGCCCGACGGCACCAGTTTTTGTCGCCCGCGTTGCTGTTTGAACTGCCCGACGGAAGTGTTACGCCGCGTCATCGATTTATTCATGTGCTCTATAAAGAAGTGCCTTACCGATTGATTGCTCCGATGCGGCGTTCGCAAATTCACCAGCGGATCGCCGAGCGCGGAATCGCGATTTATGGTGATCGAGCTAACGAGATTGCTGCTGAACTGGCGATGCACTTTGAGCAAAGCCATGACTCATTACGCGCGCTTGAATACACACTGCAGGCGGCAGAGAACGCCGCAGCCCGTTCAGCCCACCACGAAGCGATTGACCTGGCCAAGCGGGGTCTGGAGACACTAAAAATCCGTCCGGAAGCTTCCGAGCATGCAAAGCAAGAAATGAAACTGCGCATGATTCTGAGTGCTTCGCTGATGGCGATCAAGGGATTCGCGTCGGCGGAGGTGGAGAAAATCAACGCTCCTGGGCGCGAGCTATTCTGGCGCCACGGTCCTTCTCCAGAGTTGTTCTACATGCTGTGGTCACAAAATTTCTACAAGCAGTTCAGTGGAGAGTTGCGTCCGGCGTTGGAGATTGCATATCAGCTTATGCAACTAGCCGAGGATCTGAGCGACGGAGCGCTAACGATGGAAGCCCACCAATCCATAGGGGCGCTGCTGGTCTTGTTAGGGCGCTGCTCCGAAGCACTCGAGCACCTTGAAAAGGGCTCAGCGCTCTACGCCACACATCACGATCACCGCAACCACATTTTTAACAACTTTGATAGCAAAGTGATGTTTGAGTGCTTCACAGCCCTGGCACTTTTGGAGCTTGGCTACCCCGATCAGTCGGCAGAGAGGTTGGCGGCAGCATTGGCACTCGCACGGGAGCTGGCGCATCCCCAGACTTTGGTGGTTGCTTTGCACGTTGCGGCGCAGCTCCATCAACTGCAAAGCGAGGCTCCCCTGGTTTACGAAACCGCCAAACAGGCATTGCAACTGGCCGACAAATACGGCTTTGCAGTTTGGCGGGCACACGGTTTGATAGAGCTCGGCTGGGCGGTTGCAGAAATGGGGAGACCACAGGATGGCATCAAGACGATGCAGAGGGGGTTGGCGGAGTACGAAGCGACAGGCGCGAAACTCCGGTCGCCCTTCTTCTTGGGGCTGCTCGCTGACCAAGTTGGTAAAACGGGACGAATAGAAGAGGGCCTTTCAATAATCACAGATGCCATAACGCTCGCCCAAACCACTGGAGAAGGGTATGGAGTTCCCGAGCTGCATCGGCTCAAAGGCGAATTATTCTTCAACAGCAGTGATTTACGAAAGGCAGGTACGCCTCCTAAGGATTCATTCGCAAGGTCGGCTCTCTCCGAAGCGAGGGCGTGTTTTGCTGAAGCCCTGAGCGTTGCGCAACAACAAGGGGCAAGATGGAGGCAACTGAGAGCCGCGCTAAGCATGGACCGTCTGGAGTCGAGTCAGGGGAGCTGCGATCATAGACAGCTAGCAGAAGTGTTGGCTTCCTTCACGGAGGGGTTTGAAACCGCAGATCTCAAGCAGGCCAGGACTCAGCTAGTTTCAGATCTTTCGGAGTAAACCGAGAGTCTTTGCTCGGATAGTCGGTTGGCATTTGCTCTCGATCTTGTCGGACCACATCAGCCCGACCGGAGAGCGGGCAATCGCCCGGATGACGAGCAAGCCGGAAGATCGATTGCGTCGGAGACGCGATTTGACCGTTTCAAGATGCACACCCCCCACAAGCCTTGCCGTCCCAATTGCCCTCCGATTCTGCAGGTTTATCGGGAACTCCTCCCCGATAGAGATTCGTTTCCCAATCCAAAGTCGTGCCCCATGCCCCTCTCTTAGAGGAGGCACGCAGGTGACGCGCCAGTTGCAGTGATGAGCTTCATGATTGTGTGCCGGGTTTACGTCTGAATTGTGCATGGATCTCTCCTATGGCTTCTGGTAGCAACCCAGATCGATTTTTCCGGAATTCACTCGCGGTGAGCCATCGAGGTCAAGTTCTCCCACCGGCAATTCATCGATAGTGCCCGCAGCGAGGGCGGGCGAACCAGCCTGCAGATGAAAATTGTGTGCGGCTGGATCGACAAAGTCCGGGTCGAGGAAGCGTGACTGCCGATCATTCCCCGTGGACTTGACGTAATTGTTGAAGCCTTTGATGGTGCCCAAAGCCTTTACCCAGGCGCTTACCTCGGGACCGTCGGCGCAGTAATAAAGGTTATAGTCAATCAGGGCGGGCGGTTGAGTTTTGTTCACCTCGGTTTTGGTCACTGAGATCACGCAGCGCGGTCCGGCGTAAACGATGTTATTGGCAAAGACATTGTCCGACATGTTCCATTGCATCTGGAACTCGCCGCTGCCGGTGGACGACGTATCGTTCGCGTAGAGTGTGTTGTTGAGTACCTGGGAGTGTTCGGTATGTCCACGGTCGGGCGCATAGCCGCCAATGGAAACACCTGCGGTGTGGCAGTGATAGATAAGGTTATTGCGGGCAATAATGTAGCTGGTTGCGCGATCCTTGTGTTCACTAGCCAGCTCGATCCCGAAGTCCACATCGTGAATGGTATTCTGCTCGATCAGGATTCTTGTTCCACCATCCACGTAAATCCCGTCCGACGATTGATCGTTTCCGTATGCCGGATTGCCGCGTGAGGTGATGTTGTAAACCAGATTGTGGCTTACTGTCCCATCGCGGGCCTGGTCCACGGCAGGATCGTGTGCGGTACGCTCAAACCCAATGACATCGATCCCGATATTGTTATTGTCATGAACGATGTTGTGGGTGATGCGAAAATTCGTGACGTTTCCGTTTACCACCAGCGACTCGCTCGATCCAGTCTTGAGGTGGTGCACCTCATTGCCGTCAATAATCAGGTCCGTAATGGGAGCTTGGGCATTCGTACCGTAGACAGCGATGCCAAACCCGTTGCCACCGCTCCCCGGCTTATCACGGCCGGGGAAGGTCTGCTCGATGTGATGGACGTTATTTTTGAGCAATTCGATGTGCGCGCCGGATCCGATGACGTTGATGCCTAAAGGAGTCAGGTGATGTTGGGCGGTGCGAAAATTGCGAATTTCAAATCCTTCGATCCGCACGTAAGACTGGTTCTGAATAGTGAGTACACCCTGCCTGCCTTCAGGTGTGGCGTGGATTGCGTCCAAAACCGCGGTTTCGCCCGGGTAGCTTCGGAAAGTAATAAAGCCGTCGTTCGCATTTCCGGACACACTGATGCGCACCAACTCTTCGTAGATTCCGCCGCGCACGTAAACCGTGCTGCCGGCGTGGACCGTGTCGGCCGCATGTTGAATGGTTCTCCAGGGCGCGGATTGGGTACCGGGGTTGGAATCGTTGCCGGTCGTCGCCACATAATAAGAGGCATTCGGCTGGGCCGAGGCAGCCGAGGTACACGCAAACAGGATCAACACTCTCATGAATTTCACGCTTACTCCCCCTAGTTCATGTGATTGCTTCCGGGGTTAAAGTCAAAACCGTGTAACAACACAGGGCACAGAGTTCGACCGCGGACCAGAGCCTGCCAGTTTTGAGGTTTAAGTTCTTCGCGAAGCCAAGAGTTTCTCCGCATTGTCGCGATAAACCCCACGCAATGTTTCATCTGAAAGTCCGAAGCCATTCAGGCTCCAGTGGTAGCCGAACTGGCTGTTTTCATAGAAGTGCTCGTCCAAAGTCTCGAGAACCCGGAAAGTAATTCGATACATGGCCTTGTCAAATCCCATGTCGGTGCCGTAAAGCAGACGGTCGCCGTGCTTTTCATAAAACTTGGCGGTGAAGCGGGGAATGGGCGCAGTTTCGGCATAACGCGCGGAAATGTCCGCATACAGATTGGGATGAGCATCGAGTACTTGCCCCAGGCGCGCGAGATCGTAGTCGAGGTTGGCGAAGTGGCAGGCGATGAAAGTCGTATTCCCATGTTTCTGGACGGTGCGCTCCAGGATGTCAACCATCCCGGAAAGCCCGACAATGCCAGGCTGGTTGTCCAACCGCCAATGATAGGCATTCATCAAGCCGTCATTGGTGTTGTCCATTGGTTGGTACATCCAGATCGGGTCGGCGACGTGAATGCTTACCGGCATGCCTAACTGCCCGCACCTCTCAAACAGCGGATCCATGCGAGCGTCGTCGGGATGCATGCCAAGGGCCTTCACCGTGCTTGAAGTGAGTCCCTTTCCTTTGTCATGAAGCTCTCCAACGCCGCGCGCGCCCATATCATGACATCGCTCTAGGACCTTGACGGCCTGGGGACCGAATCCGGGCTGATCGTAGCCCGTGTAGTCAAAACCGCACCACAGCTCGAAGCGGCCAGGATACGCGGAGTATTTTCGATAGATATCTGAGAATTTCTCTCCCGTGGCCATGGCCAGGATGATTGTCTTCTCCAGGCCCACCTCGTCCATATTCCTGACCCACTCGGCGATTTCCTCCGCCGTCTTGGCGTAAGGATGGGAATGCATGTCAATGGCGGGAAACTTCGCTTTGGGGACCTCTGTAATCGGAATCTTGTAAATGGATTTCGGCCTGTAGTCTTTGAGCAGAATGTTTTCTGGGGAAGAAGCTGGGGATGCCTTGCTGGAAGACACTAGGTGACTTGCGTGTTGTGGGCCACCCCAGGCTGGCATGGCGCCGGCCATCACGCCCGCCACGCTGGCGGTTTTCAGAAAAGAGCGGCGTTTCATATGTTCTCCTCGTAATTGTTCCAATGCTAAGAAATCAATGCGAGTCCACCTTTAGGGCGGCGAGTGCTTGAGCGAGCGTAGCCATGAGCATCAATAAGCCGTATCAAGGTTTTGCAACAATGAGCAAGCACGGATTTTCTTCACTCGAGCGATCGCTATGGAGAAATTGGTAGCGAGGTGATCGCGAGTTCATGGCACCTCGGTAACCGTGTATTGGGTAGTCTCGGTTCCGTCCGGAGAGACGACGCGAATGTGGATTGATGGAGATTTTCTTTTAAGCTCGACTTCGTGCGGCACTCCAGCCTGTACAGGGTCCCCATCGATCGTCAGCTGACGCGATTGCGTCGATGTCGGCTGAGCCGTGATCTTAAGACTTCGCGCCCCTCGGGGTATCGTCACCGTGTACTCCTTCGTATTCGGTCTAAACGTCGGCGAAAGCTTCTCCCCCTCGACCACCAAGTATGTGAGCCCGGCAATTTTTTCCACTGCTGCGGGCAGGTAAGCGTTCGTGTTGACGTTGATTGCGACCCAATTGGGATCGTGAAAGCGGTCGCCCACCATTACCTGCTCGAACCCAACCGGCCGGTAAGACGGCATCAGCGCAGCATGACCCTTGTCCATCAAGGACTGCAGCGCGATCTCGAGATTGTCCAGGTATTTTTCGCCCGCCAGAGGGTGGTCGTTGTGGCCAGTCATTATGCGCTGCACCTTACCGCGGAATTTTGGTCGGCAGTTCTTCACAACTGAGAGATATTCATCGAGCGGTGTCTGGTTCCATTGCATGAAAAGTGCATCTGGAATCGTAGGCGAGTTGCTTCCGAAAGAATCACCGGTAAAGAGATTCCCCGTCTGCTCATCGAAAACAACCATTGACCCTGGCGTATGTCCCGGTGTTTCATAGACCAGCAGCGAACGGTCTCCCAGGTCGATGCGGTCGCCGTCGTGCAGCAGCAGAGCATGCCGTTCAATCAAATCGTCCGAAATGCCACGCTTTTTCAGCAAATCCTTTAAGACCGGGAGATCCGCTTCCCCGATGTGCTCTACGCTGTCCCGCACAAATTGATCCGCCTGCCCGATGTGATCTCCATGACTGTGCGTAAAGATGACTTCAATCGGCATGCCCCCGGTAAACTGGGACAGGTAAGCCTTCAAGTCGCCCCGTCCCATACCGCTGTCGATCAGCGCATACTTGTTTGCACCTTTCACCAGAAACATCTTGTCGTTATCTGCGTCTCGCACCATACGGACTCCGGGCAGAACCTCTTCCGAGATGTACGCGGTGCGATCACGCCGGTCGATGACGAACTGAAAATTTGCCACCTCACTATTCGTACGGCCCTCGTGCATAGCGACCGCACGGATCGTGTATCCGGTGTTCAGCCCATGGTCTCCGTCATAAATTCCATAAATAAAGAGGACTTGGTGCGGATCAAAGACTGGACTCTTCGAAGTAGGTGTGCTGCCGTCGAAAGTGTAGTGAATGATTGCCTGTGGATCATCATCGAGCAGCGTGATGGATTCTGTAGTGGGATAGGTACCCGGTGGAGGAAACACGGTTGGAGGATTCAGTTTCGGTCCTGAGCCTTGCGGCTCCGGCGGTCCAAACTGGGCATGCGACGGAGGCCCTGCGAGAAATCCAACGCATAGAAAGGTGAGAATCGGGAGCGAACGACGCGTGATTGTGCTCAAAGTGCGCATGTTGATTGTCGGCCTGGCAGTAAAGCCAGATTATCTCACTGCGCGCCCATGGTAGCTGATAACACCAATTCCAGGTAGGAGGTTTTCGAGCACTCGATCCGGCCTCTATGGAAGTAATGGCGACGGACGGAAAGGCGGTTTCTTACTTCAAGCCCTTTACCACGTACGATTGCGATAAGACTTGATTATAGATGTACGAGTACGCTCTTCCATCCGCTGAAAACGTCGGACGTGCGACAAATACTGCATCCTTCTCCAAAGACGCGCCGAATTCCTTCCAGAATTCCATTTTGCCGGTATTGATATTTACGCGATACGTCTTGGCCGTCTTTGTTGCATTGGCCGGATACACTAACAACGATTGACCGTCGGTCGACCACCCACTCACTTGGTAGTTCGTTTTGAGGTTGGGGACCGGCCGGAAACCACTCCCTGACTCGTTCAGCGGCCAGATGCCCCAGCTTCCATCTTTCATGACCGCAGTTGCGCGTCCATCCGACGATGGAACAACACCAAAAATTCCTTCCGGCGTAAGCGGCTTGGACTGGCCACTGCCAAGATCAATCACGTAGTCTCGCGCCCCGTGTCCCGGCTCAATCCCGCTTGCCAATATGGGTTGGCCATCCGGTAGAAAACGTACAACGCCGTAGTTGATGCTGTCGTGAGTCAATCGTCTGGAAGTTCCGGCGCCGGTTGGGACAAGAATCAGTTCATTGCTTCGCAGCGGCTGTGTAATGGCCCACTTCCCGTCGGGCGAAATAGCGCGTCCAGTGCCTTCGCCCATCCGCACCGGCGGCGAGCCATCCGTATTGCGAAGAAATACCGTGTAGTTGGGTCCGCCGCCATCCGCCTGTTCCTCAAAAAGGATTTTTGTTCCGTCGCGGCTGATGTCACGAAAATACGACCAGCCCAGCCAGCCCAACTCAATCTCCTCTTTTGCTCCTGGTCCCATTCCGCGAATCTTCAACCGTTCTTGGTTCGTGACGATCAACACCAGTCCATTTTGTTCGTCCTCAAGCCACATTCCTCCGGGGACATTTGCGATAGTTCGCATTTTGCCGGACCGTGTTACACCGCGGAGGTTATCGGAACTGCCGCTGTTCGAAGCCGAGAACCACACTTCATCTCCGTCCGGCGACCAAAGAATTCCCTCCAGCGAAGACCATCCGGAGGAAAGTTTCTTCTCGTGTTCATCGGCACCAACTATCGCGACTGAACCTTCGTCGTCGCCGTCAGGATTCTCATGGTCGGCAAACGCTACCGTTTTGCCATCAGGGGAAATTTTGGGATGGCTGATCCAAGTGATGCTGTCAATCAAGACTTTCCCGATGGGGTATTCCAATTTCCAGTGGTGAGTCTCGGGCACGAAGCGGACCACTGCCATATTTTCTCCATCGGCCGCCCAGTCCGCGTCCTGAACATTGTCGAGCACCTCGCGCGGGCTGCCACCGTTCAGGGAGACGCGAGCCAGCGTTCCTGTCCTCGCGTACCCGCCGAGCTGCACAGTATTCAAACGGATTGCGAGTTCACCATTTTTTGATATCGAGAGAACCTCGGCATGTTTCAGTCCAATGGGACGCGAGCCCGGGTCATCAGTCCTGACCAAGTAAAGCTCACTATCGCCTCCATCCCACGCGGCGCTATAAATAATGCTGCCATCGCGCGCAAAGCAGGCATTGCCCATGGAACCAGTGTTGAAAGTAATTTGTTTGTATTCAGGGGAACCAATGCCGCCGCTACCGTGCATCCACGAGAGGAGTCCTCCGCATGCCAGGAGAATCAGCACAGCGCCTACAATCGCTGCAGGTTTGAAGTAAGAACGTTTTGCTGCCCTAGGTGCCGAGACGGCGCTTGGCTTAATAGCCGAGGAGGTCTCGGTCAGCGCCTCCAAGCCAAACGCCAGATCGCCAGCAGACTGGAAGCGCTGCGTCGGGTTCTTTTCCAGGCAATGTCGAACAATGCGGTCGAGCGCCGGTGGAATGTTGCGTCCGGACTCGCTGAGCTCCGGCACGTCTTCCTTCAATATCGCAGTCATGGTATCGGCGGCAGTTTCGCCATGAAATGCCTTCTTGCCGGAGACCATTTCATAAAGAACAGCACCAAAAGAGAAAATATCGGAGCGCCCGTCTGTAGGTTTTCCCCTCACCTGCTCGGGAGACATGTACCCCGCCGTTCCCATGATCAAACCAGGTTCGGTCACGGCTTGCAGAGTCGGCGAATTGGGATCATCAACCGGTGCTGGGACGGACGCCAATTTCGCCAATCCAAAGTCGAGGATTTTTACTCGTCCGTCCTGAGTAAGAAATAAATTTTCGGGCTTCAGGTCGCGATGAACAATTCCCTTCTCATGCGCTGCTGCCAACCCGTGGGCAACTTGTAGCCCATAATCAATTGCTTTGCGGGTCGAAAGTGGGCCGTTTTTCAGGCGCTCGCGCAGAGTTTCACCTTCAAGAAGCTCCGACACTACGTACGGGCTGCGACCATCACCCACATCAAACACGGAAAGAATGTTGGGATGATTCAGCGCGGCTGCAGCGCGCGCCTCTTGGCTAAAGCGGTGGAGGCGGTCGGCATCCTCGGAGAAAGAAGCAGGTAAGACTTTGATCGCTACAACTCGATTCAGACGCGTGTCGCGAGCGCGATAGACCTCGCCCATTCCACCCGCACCGATTGACGAATGAATCTCGTAGGGTCCCAGTTTGGTGCCCGATGCCAGCGACATAAGAAAAGGAATTATGCTCGGCTACTATCTGATCACCTGAGCCGTCTGGGGGAGGGTCCTTAAGCAGGCTGTCACTAAACCCACGTCTTCTTCCAGATCAATCCAGCCGAGATCGTGTCCATCGAGCTGACCAAGCAAAATGCTGTGGTCAACTTCTTTGACTCGTGCGGCCTCTTCCGGTCGAACAACGAGGGGCAACGGGCAGGCGTCGAGAAAATTTGCTAAGCCCTGGTGAGATCGACCTCACAAGAAGCGCCGTCTGGCTCCGCTACGCACGTTTTGCAATCGGAAGAAAGCCAGGAACCGAACCCGAAGCAATCCCGCTCTCCATCCATTTCAGGCTGCGGATGCGGCTCGCGGCCACAGGCGAGTGTTCTTGATCTGCAATCTCGGCTGCGGTCTCAAGTGCTTCATTGATTCCCAGCATCACCATGCAGGCAGCTTTCGGCTTAAAGCTGGTTAAGGCGTATTTTGTGCGAAGCTGTTCAGCCAAGGTCATACGTTTCTCCTTAGCGGCCTGCGGCATTATACCCCCGAGGTCTCTGGAATCACCTGTGCACCCCAAATTTTTTTTTACCCCTGGAAGCTCGGGAGATCACGATTCCGATTATTCCCACCCAAAGCATGTTCTTTCTCTGAACTGAAGCGCCAATCAGAAATACCCAGGGTTGGATTGCTAAGGAACTCGGTGTATCGCGGGTACAACCATGCCGCGCTCCCCCGGCAGATTGCGAGGCACATTAGCTTGTCGAACGACAATTTGTTACGTCTTCCGCTACCGCGATTCCCGCTCTCGCTCGATCGCCAAGGCAACCGGCAGGTCCGTGAGACGGCCTACATTGCTGTCGCCAATTTCGTGGTAAGGCCGCATAAATGCCAACATTTTTCTTCCTTACGATTTGAGCACGACATTCGCCCTAAAACCGACCAAGCCCCAGCCAATGACAATGACAGGCGAGCGGCTATTGAGTCTCATCCAGCGAACCCTTTTGATTTCAGGACTTGTAACTTGACCGGTTAGTATGGTATAATACTAAAGGCCTTCTTGATGGCGGTCTTGTCTGTATCGGCTTCCGACCAAGTTAGGTGACCATATATTAAGCAAACTGCGAGAAGACATGAATCAATTGGTCAAAGACTTTCTTGAGCGCTACGAAAAAGCTAGCTCGTATTCCGACTGGGCGGCCATCGGGAGGCTTTACGCCGATACATTCCTTTTCGGTGGTGCGAACGGCGTACAAGTGGTTCGAAAAGACGACTTCCTCAAGCTTGTACCTAGAATGAAGGCTCGATTGGCCTCGTTGGGACTCTCTGAAACTCAGCTGCAGGCCGTGGAGGCCAGCGTCATAAATGTCAAATACCTCCTTGCTAAAGCAGCATGGAAAATGACCGTTCGTCATTTTACGGGCGCAAGGACCCAGCTAGATGCGTTCACGACTTATGTGCTTGAGCGGCAAGAGGAGGGCATGCTTTCAATTGCCTTCCAAATCGACCATCAAGATTTGGCGACAGTTATCGCGGGCCAACAAACCAGGTAGCGGTAGCGGTCATCTGGCTGTGGATGAGCAAGGCTCAGATTCTATCGTATCCATTCAACTTATCTAGCTTTCTTAGGGCCACATTCCCTGATAGGATGGACCGACATTTAGAGGTTAGGCTGGCAAAACAAGGCTGATTGATATCTTTTGTGCTGAAGAAACAAACTTTAGTAATGGCAATAAGTTCTATCTCACATATAAAACCTATGCAGATAAATGAGACACTTGTAAAGCAGGCAACTCTTCTACTCTGGATTGCACCAAATAAAGCAACCTGCTAAAGCAGTGAGCCCGCGCGCCACAGGTCGATCCCTCAGTTACTGCCAATTGCCGCTTCTCGCCGCGGTGTTCTTTCTCTTTTCCGGCTGCGGAGGAGGATCCAACGGCCCTCCAACACAAGTGAAGAAGCAGGTACGGCTAACAGTTACAATTTCTGGCAGCGGCACATTGACCAGTATGCCAGTTGGAATCAGCTGCCCCGGCACTTGCAGCGCGTCATTCCTTTCTGGTACGGCGCTGTCCCTCACAGCTACACCTGCTTCTGGATACGGGCTGAGTAACTTTGGAGGAGCCTGTAGCGGCTCATCCTGCAGTCTCGTTTTGTCCAATGATACCTCCGTCTCCGCCACTTTCAGTGCTATCCCGCCCGCGCAGGTTACTGTCACTGTGTCGGGGAGCGGAACGGTTATCAGTAGTCCAGCCGGAATCGCCTGCCCCGGGACTTGCACGGCAAGCTTCAGCGATGGTACGGGACTAACATTGTCCGCCACGGCTGGTTCGGGGTACAACTTTTCCGGCTTTGGCGGGGCGTGCTCGGGCACCACGTGCCAACTCAGTGTCACTGGCGGACAAACGTACGATATCGACACCACGTTCGCCCCGATTCCTCCGCCGCAGGACATCACCGCGATCAATCACATCATTGTTCTGCTTCAAGAAAACCGTTCTTTCGACCATTACTTCGGCCAGCTGGCGAATTATTGGCAGGTCGGTGGCTATCCGCAGGCCACCAACGGAACGACCTTTGACGGCGAGCCGACGAATGCGTCGAATCTCGACGAGAACGGCGACCCCATTTCGCCCTTTAATCTGAAAACGGGATGCACCGAGAACCCGAGCCCGTCATGGAACGAGAGCCACGGTGATCGCAACCGGTTCAATCCGACAGATTCAACTACCGCTCCCATGGACGGCTTCGCTCATACCGCAGGGAAGGACGCTGTGGGCTTTAACTTCTACGACGTGTTGGGGCATCGAGCGATGGGCTATTTCGATGGAAGTCAATTGAACTACTACTATTTTATGGCGTCGAACTTTGCGACGTCCGACCGCTGGTTTGCCCCCGTCATGACCCGAACCCAGCCCAATCGAATGTATCTGTATGGTGCAACTTCGCAAGGGCATGCGAACGCCCTGAATACGACGAACAGCCCTCCCCTAACCGCCCAGACAATCTTCCAGTTGATGCAGAACAACGGTGTTAGCTGGAGGCTTTACGTTCATCCGGATTCGAGCGGCTGCACGACAGCATCCTGTTTGTACTCTCACAGCTATTTGAGCCAGTTCACCTATGGCAGTTACGTGCTCAACAATCTGCCGAGTCAACTTGCGCCAATTTCTCAACTGCTGAACGATATGCAGAATGGCACGCTTCCTCAGGTGTCGTTCATTGAACCTGCGGGGTACGTGGGTTTGGACGAGCACTCACCAACGGTTGACTCGACCGCAGCAGGTACGATTCAGGCGGGGGCGGTCTATGTTCAGAGTCTGATTGACGCACTGATGTCGAGCCCGTCATGGAAAGATTCTGCATTAATTTTCAGCTACGACGAGCCGGGCGGGTTCTACGATCACGTGCCGCCGCAGCCTGCTGTGCCCCCGGATAGCATCCAGTATCCAACCGACATTCTGAGCACTGATATTTGCGCCAACAACACGAGCCCCGTGTGCGGATTCTCTGTCACTGGATTTCGAGTTCCGCTGATTGTCGTGTCGCCGTTCACGAAGCCGAACTACGTGTCCCATACAGTCATGGACTATACGGCCATCTTGAAGTTGATTGAGACACGGTTCAATTTGTCGAGCCTGACCGCTCGCGACGCTGCACAGCCGGACATGACAGAGTTCTTCGATTTCATAAATGTACCGTGGGCCACGCCCCCTAGCCCACCTAAGCAGGTGAAATCGCTCCCGTGCATTATGGAAGCTCTGAACTCCATCACCGTCTCCCCGAATCCGGCTCCGGCAGGGGGGCAGGCTACGGTTTCGTTCAGTTTGTCCAAAAATGCCATTCAGAACGTCGCGGTCGCTTTGTCGAGCGACCAGCCGAATGTACTGCCCCCGACTACCCAGATAGCCATTGGCACCTCGTCTACAACGCTCAACATTAGCGTCCCAAGCGCGATTACCTCAATCACTATCACTGGTTCAATTGCCGGAATTCCGGTGAGCACAATCGTTCCCGTGCAGTGATGCTAGCCAACAGGCAGACAGATGTTCCTGCGCATGGGGCAAAGCGGATGGGCGGTGTACGGCTTATCTCAGGCACCTACGTTGTGATCGTCGCCATCGACGTGACGCAACGGGAAGTGCCAAACAAGGATTGCTGGCTTCACCATGATGAGCGTCCTTGCGTGCGGCTCAACTGGCCAGGGCAGGCGACCGCAATACCGCCGTGGTTCCTGATTCCAGACCGAAGCGCTCTTGCAAAACGCACGCGCTGACCAGGATCATCAGAACCTGATCTACGGCCACCCGTGCGCCTTCATCCATAGTGTCCAGGCTGTCCAGAAGGGCGACGACCTTCTTCTGATCGAAAAATGGAATGGAGGCGAGGACCGGGCCACGAAGAGTGTCATTGACCAACGCGCTCAATTTTTCTTTTGGGTTCAAGGTCGCAGGTGGGCTGAGGAACGGATGTTTCTGGCGCTTGTATACCGTTTCAGTGATTACGTCGCGAACCGCCTCGCGGAGAACGTACTTCTCAGTCATGCCATGAATTTTTTGGTGCACGGGCTGCGAGCAGAGAATTTCGACGACTTCATGGTCCAGAAAAGGTACGCGGCCCTCCACCGAGTGCGCCATTTCCATGCGGTCGCCGAGCATATTAAGTATGTAACCGGGCAGCAGGGTCTTTGACCAAAGATACAGCGATTGATGTACCGGATCGCGGCCGCTGAGCTGCCCGCGGACGTCAATTCCGCTCAGCAGGGAGTAATAACTTTCGCGAGAGCCGTATTGTTCGACAAAGTCCGCATGCCACAAAGGCTGCATCTTCGCTGCTCGGGCAGAGAAGGTTTCTATCCACGACGGCACAAATCCAAGGACCCGCTTCACATTCTCGAGTGGTTTGGCCGCACCGTGAGGCAACAGCAATCCTCGGGACACGGGATTCAGCCTCTCGAGGTCCTCCAGAAGGGCAGCGGCTTCCGACGGATCCTGACCATCGCGGTTGTAGAGCACCATATCGCGACGAAAGTGCGCGTAGCCACCTAAAATCTCATCCGATCCTTCGCCGGTGATCACGACCTTGTAGCCCGCGTCGCGAACCGCTCGGCTCAAGAGATATTTTGCTACGCCATGGGCATTGAAGCAGAAGGTTTCAGATTGCTGAATGGCATCAGCAAAATTGTCGGCCAGATCATCCTGCAGGATTCGGATAGGGAAAAACTCAGCCCCCACCTTGGAAGCCATCTCCCTTGCTTCTTTTTCTTCGTCGTAGTCCGGACGATCGAACGTTAGCGTGAAGGCGCGAATGGGATCTGAGCGGTGTCTTGCCGCAAGGCCCAGCACGGCGCAAGAGTCGAGTCCCCCGCTGAGATAGCAACCGACCGGAACATCAGCACGCAAGCGAAGGCGAACCGCTTCTTGCAGAACGTGACGGAATTCCTCCGCATACTCTGCGCTAGACCGGTGTAATGCGGCGCTATCTCTTGCCGGATAGTTGAAGTCCCAATACTGGTTGAGTTGGATGTGCCGGTCGGTGGCGATCAAGTAATGTCCTGGTGGGACTTGAAAAATTCCGTCAAAAAGCGTGCGGACCTGGTGACTGCCGAATTCGGTCGCCTGCGCAACTGATTCAGCGTCCCAGCGGGCTGGCACTCCCGCCTCAAAGAGCGCCTTTACCTCTGACGCTAGGTAAAGCGTCTCGCCATGGATCGCGTAGAAAAGCGGCTTGATGCCGAAGCGGTCGCGCGCTGCAAACAGGGTGCGATGGTTCTCGTCCCACAGGACGAAAGCAAACTCACCGCGTAATCTGTGCAGGCATTGAACGCCGAGGTCTTCATAGAGATGTAGTGCGATTTCGCTATCAGAGCGCGTACGCAGATGGTGGCCCGTGTGTTCGAGTTTGCGCTGAGTGGCTTCGTAGTCGTAGAACTCGCCATTGACGATAATGTGCTTATGCCCATCCTCACTGGCAATGGGCTGGTCTCCGGTCGTGAGATCTATGATGCTCAGCCGCGCGTGACCCAGACCTACTAGCCCATCCGACGAAATCCAATGCCGTTGTCCATCAGGACCGCGATGGTGTAGTTGCCGCGTAGCCCTCTCTAGCAGCGTCGGCGAAACCGGACTACTGCGCGAGAACATTGCTACGATTCCACACATATTGGCCTCCACTATTTGGTCTTTGCGACAGGGGTAGGAGAGCTAGATCTGCTGCGCGCAATTATACCTTCGAGTCATCGAGGGCATCAGGCACGTTCCGAAGGTTCCCAAATGCTTGTAGCCGGACGGCGAAGCCTTCGATTTGTCCGAATCGAAAGCACATCGGGAATCAATTGGCCGTGACCGCACATGATCGCTAGGCTCAATTCGCCGCGAGAACGGATCCGCCCTGGGATGGGCGGATGGGTCCGAACTCTGCCACCCCAAGGCGCATCGGGTGAAGACCTGGCCGACAATTGTGCCGCGATGACAGCCGATCTGCCTTAGCCAATTGCCCCAGGGGGTACATTCCACGGTCGTTCTTGACCTTCGTGTGCGCCAGTGCCCGTGAGGCGGGCACGACGCATTTTGGTAGCGAAAAGACTTTTTCGAAATCCATGATCGTTTCTTGCTCCGAATTGCGCCCGTATTGGTGGAGGGAAACTTCATCATGATGCCAAATCAAATAGAACTGGTACAAAGTAGCTTCCAGCTAATAAAGCAAGACGTTGAGTCCGCCGTGATGCTTTTCTACGATCGCCTATTTCACCTTGATCCTTCTTTGCGGCACATGTTTCGCAATTCACGCGAGGAACAGGCCCGCAAGCTGGCTCACGTACTCACGGTAGTAGTGAACGGATTGAGCCGCCCTGAGCAGATACTGCCGACGGTTGAGGAACTGGGCCGGCGACACGCGGATTATGGCGTCCGCACTGAACATTACGCGACGGTGGGTGCCGCTCTTCTGTGGACGCTCCAAGCAGGTTTGGGCGAACACTTCACACCCGAGGTGCGGGAGGCCTGGGCGAGCGCTTATCTGCTATTGTCATCTACCATGCAGCGCGCTGCCGCCGAGGCTGGAACCGTGGACATCTTCGCAAACGCGCAGCATGCATAATTTGCGATTCCACAGGACTGGAAAGATGTGTTGATCCCGCTCTCAACTGGCCTCCTTCGGGGGGCCAGTGTTGTTTGATGCAACGACCAAAAAATCGCGCTTTGGGGCGATCGTTCTCTGCTCTTCCCCCTCCCCCGTAAGGGCAACATGCCGAAACAAAAAGGAGAGATAAAGACGAAGAGAGTCGCCAATCCTTCAAAAGATCCCCAAGCGATCGAGCCACTTTTGTAGATCGAACGAGTCGGACTTGATAACCGGTCGTCCTTCCGAATTAAACCATTCCGTTCTCGGGCGATCATAATAGAGCTCGATTCCATTTCCATCGATGTCTCGCAAGTAAAATGAGAGTGTGCCGCCATGGTCACGTGAGTCGTCGATAGGATAGCCACGCTTCAAAACCCGCGACACCGCCCTCGCCAGAGGGACTTCATCGGCATAAAGAATCGCGAAGTGATGCAGGCCAGTATGTCCCGGAGGAGGTGGCGTAGCTCTGCCACCGCGGGAGGTATTCAAGGCGATGTGATGGTGATAGTCACCCATTGCCAGGAGCACCTCAGGCAGACCGATCTCCGGGCCATAGAACGTAATCTCAAAACCGAGCACCTCGCGATAGAACTTCGCTGCATGGTCCAGGTCGGCAACCCGCAGGGTCACGTGCCC
The DNA here is from genome assembly GCA_035606605.1 of Terriglobales bacterium. Taxonomy (GTDB): domain Bacteria; phylum Acidobacteriota; class Terriglobia; order Terriglobales; family Acidobacteriaceae; genus Gp1-AA145. The sequence continues at coordinate 2,567 of DATNEX010000007.1, read as the reverse complement.
GATCCTTGCATTCGGAAAAGTCTCGTTCTCCGCGATCGAGTCAGACAAACCGGCTGGACTGACTCTTCCGAAGATAGGGCGCCCTTCCTCCTTCGCCTCACCGAATTTGGGGAATCTCATGCTCACTTCTACACGGGCGCAAATTGCCAAGGAAATCGCTCAAGCGCCAGAAATTCCTTGTGGAGAGACGATGCTGGAAAGCTCGGCGAACGAAAACGCCTGTCAAATCAGGAAGTTAGAGTATCCTGTTTATTCGACGCCTGACTTCATCGCCTCACAGACCCTAGTAATCGCAAGGCGCCAGGCTTCTTTCGTAGCCGCATTGAAGCTTCCTTCCAGCTCCTGAGCAATGGCCCACAGCAAAGCTGACGTCAAGGTTTCGTACTGTTCAGAACGCACACCATAGCTGGCGTGCTTGCGACCGAGTTCGGCGAGCCGCGACCGCAAGGGCTGGAAGTTCTCGAGCGAGCTGACCACCTCCGCCAGCATGTCCATGAGCTTCCGTCCCTGCAAAGAGATGTCATTGTGGAACAAGCTCCGAACTGAGGGATCCATTTCGAAGAGCTTGCCGTAAAACAGGAGCATGAATGGGCGAGCATTTTCGCGTAGCAACTCAAAGCTCTGGCGGACAAGAGCTTGTTGGTTGGCTGTCATGCTACTCACAATGGGGGCAATTGGGGTTCTCAAACGATCACCTGCCTTCAAGAAATTTTAGGGCTTGCTCCGTCTCCGGCATTTCTTGTGCTTGTGGGGATTCCAAAGCGGTTTCACCTGCCGCCCGATGCCATGCGTCCAGACTCTCATGAAACCAGGAAATAGCCTGCTCGCGGTCGCCCGGCTGGCCCAGGGGGCTGCGAAACAATTCGGCATAAATCAGCGCCATACTCGATGCGGCTCGTGCCGAAGTAACCGGGGAAGGCGAACCGCTCTGTGCTCTCGCGCCGGCTTCTACTGCCTTTCTGCCAAATTCCAGTGCTCGATCTCGCTGTCCCAGGGCAATTGCATTTAGACCAAGTTTTCGGTTCGATCCGATATAGACAGTCAGAAACGCTCGGCCGCCCGATCTCCAGTTGGTATCTGCCAGGGATGCAGATTCCGCGTAGGCTCGGTTGGACTCCGCCAAATTTCCGGCTTGGTTTTCTCGATCTCCCAATTCCTGACTCGCCAGCGCTCGATAGAGCTCTGCCGACATGAAGGTGTCTTTCGCCCGAGGGGCAATGATTTCTCTGACCTCACTGGTGCTGTCGCGCAGCACGGTCAAGGCATCTGAGTCGGGCGGCGAGTTGCGGAGCGAGACGGTTCCTGCCTTTACGTGCTGTTTGTCTTGCCTTACACGTGAGGCGATATTGACCATCGCCAACGCCACGATGATCACCCCGGCTACAGCGGCAATCTGCACCCGATTCCGCCGTGCAAACTTCCTGGCCTTGTAAGGGAAGTTTTGAGGACGGGCGAGGATTGGCTGATCCAGCAGGTGACGCCTGAGATCGTCAGCAAGCAGAGCAGCTGTTTCGTATCGCCGCTCAGGGTCAGGTTCGAGCGCGCGAACAAGAATATTGTCCAGATCGCCCGAGAGCCGGCGCCGCAGAGCGCGATCAGCAACTGCCTCGCTGGCCAGCGGAACCGAGGCGTGCATCACTGGACCAGCATGAACCAGCCGATTACCTTTCGCGAATGGCTTGTCTGTAAGCAACTCATACAGCACCACTCCGAGTGAGTACACGTCTGAAAGCAGCGTGACGGCCTCACCTCGAGCCTGCTCCGGGCTGGCATAACTTGGGGTTAGCATCATGCGAGCTGCGGTGTCGGTCGTGGTCAAATCGGAAAGAGGGTCGGCGAGCAGCTTACAAATACCAAAGTCGAGGAGCTTCGGCGAATCGTCAGAGCCAACCAGAATATTGCCAGGCTTGATGTCTCGGTGAATTACGAAGTTCCTGTGGGCGTAATCCACCGCAGCGCAGACGCTCAGGAACAATACAATGCGCGCTTCGATCCCCAATCTCTGCTGGCAGGCATGCTCGGTAATCCTCAAACCATCCACGTACTCCATCACGATATAGGGAAGGCCATGGTCGGTAGTGCCGCTGTCGAGGAGGCGAGCGATGTTTGCATGTTGCAGGCGAGCAAGAGTCTGGCGCTCGCGCCGGAAGCGCCCCAGAATGAATTCGGTATCCATGCCGGGGCGGACCAGCTTGATAGCCACTCTGGTTCCGCCCTCGACGTCGCTTGGCTCACCGAGGAAGACTGTCCCCATTCCGCCCTTTCCCAGTTCGCGGATCAGTCGATACGGCCCAATACTGGTAGGGCGAGTTATGTTGGCTTGATAGAAAGAGATGACGGCATTTTTGATCTTTTCTTGAACAAAACCTCCTGGCAAGGCTTGATGGTTAGCGAGCAACGATAGAACTTCGTTTCTTAGTTCATCGTCGCCAGCACTGCCCCTTTCCACACAAAGCGTCTGTTCGCCTGGGGGCAAAGCAGCCGCTCTCTCGAAAAGTTCTCCAACTGCTTGCCAGCGTTGGGGGTTCATAGCTACACGCGGGACATCTCCCGGTGCAGCCACGCCT
>DATNEX010000004.1:0-38335 GCA_035606605.1 Terriglobales bacterium | reverse complement strand
GGCTGCACCAAGGGAGAAATAGATTTTCGGCTGGTCGGGAAATGCCTGCCTGGCAAATTCAAGGTCCGGAATCGCACCAGCCGCATCCCCCGTATCCAGCCGAAGCACTCCGCGCATGTAGTGGGCGAAGGGCATCTGGGGGGCCAGCTTCACGGCTTGTTCGGCATACTTCAAACCTGCCAACGAATCCACTTGATAGCGCACAGAGGCTATTTCTAGCATTGAATTGACGCTTCTGGGATCGCGGTCCAATTCACGTTCGAACTCTGCCACGGCTTCATCAGTCTCGTGAGTCTCCAGCAGAAATCTTCCAAAGGCAAAATGCAGGTTCGGGTAAGCAGCATATCGGGCTGTCAAGGCGGTGTAGATTTGTTTCCCTTGCTCAAATTCGCCAGTTTCACCCAGCGCTTCGGCCCTTCCCACTTGCTCAATAACCGTCGTTGCGTCGCTATTTTCAGACGGTGACTCTTGAGGATTTACAAGCAGGGCTGCTTGCCCCAAAGCAAGAATCAATTCCTTGGTCCTGACCTTTTTCTTAGCCAGTTCAGCGAGTGTCTGCTGCGCATCGCCGAATCTTCGTGCTCTGAGTTGCAGAATTCCGAGATGGTAGAGTGCGACGCGGCGCAGGTCTTCACGGTCCAAGACGCCAAAATGTTCGGCCGCCAGAAGGTTCTTGAGGGCCAGATCATCCTTACCTGACTCGAACTGGCATAGCCCAAGCATGGCGTGCGCAGTTCCATTCGAAGGCTGCAACTTTAGCAATTGCTGAAAGGCGTGCGCAGCCGGGAGATAACGGTCGCGATCATATTCGAGCGTCCCGAGCGCCCACCATCCCTCTGCCCACCGTGGACGCAATCCGAGCGCCCGCGCATAGAGGGTTGCGGCTTCATCCAGGCGATTTTTGCGAGCGGCCGTCTCTGCGCGAGACTGCAGGTTTCTGAACCCAGGATTGCGGGGGGCCTGCTGCCCAAAGGCGACGCTGGAAGCAAGCAGCAGGAAAGCAATCAGCCCTTGGCCCAAAGAAAACAGTGGCGACCCACGCCTTCTGGAGAAGTGAGGAGCTGAAAATATCACTGGCTCTTTACGCCTGCCCTGGCTGCGTCTCTGGCCTGCTGCTTGTCACTTAACTGCTGTTGTAAGGCCTTCTCGCGTTCTGCGTCCTGCTTGCGTCCCACATGTCTATAGGACATCGCTAACTGATAATGTCCAGTCGCATCATCCGGCATTGCGGCTATGTACTTCTCGAGAGGAGCGATCGCTTCGGGAAACCGGTCTGCAGAGTTTAATGCCATCCCTAGACCCAAGTATGCTGTCCATAGATCGGCATCGAGCTTGGTCGCAGACGTAAAGCGAGAGACCGCTTCGTCCCACTGGCCGTCGCGGTGCGCGATTTCGCCAAGCCAAAACTGGGCCGATGCGTTGCTTGGATCAATTGCTAGTTCTTGCCTGAATTCCTGTTTCGCAGCTTCAGTGCTGTTGGGCAAATCAGGCTGGGAAAGAGCAACATGGCCGAGACGAAAGTGAATCTCGGGCAGGCTGGGATTTTCCTCAAGTATCTTTCGGTAAATCTCCGCCGCTTCAGCCCACTTTTCTTGCGATTCCAGGCTTTCTGCTTGCAGCCTGCGAACCTGATAGGAACGCGGCGCAACCCGGTAAAGCTCCGAAGAAGCACTTTCCGCGATCTGGATGAAAACCTGTGTAGTCAAATAAAGCACTTCCGGATCCTGGGGAAAGTCGTGCTTTAAGGCGAGCAACGCGGTAACGGACGCCTGCCCGTCTCGGCGTCTCAAGGCGCATCGGGCGATTGCCATCTCTACGTTGTATCTGGTTTCCTTACTAGTGTCGGCTGGTAGTTGCTTTAGAAGTGGTCCCGCTTCGTCGCATCGTCCCTGCTTGGCAAGGCCCAACCCTTGCTCCAAAGGATCAGTGGACTTGCCCGCGCTTGGACCGGCAGCCTGCTGCGCTGTCGCTAGGATGGCCATCAGCGCGACCCAACCACATAACTGAATCGCCGCGATATAGCCTTTACCCAAGACTCCCGTCCTGAACTCTCGCGATCTCTGTTGAACAGTATAGCGTTCGTTCGGCCGTTCTTTTTGCAATAGAAAGGGAGGCCAAGCGCTGCCTCCCCTTCCTACTATTTTCCGTGAAGTGCAGATTAGAAACTGAATCGCGCCTGCATTTCGATCACGCGAGACCCTAGTGCGCTTCCTGACTCACCAAAGTGTGCATCGCTTATTTCCGACATGACTCCACTGGACCACTCAGCGCCACTGCCGTTCAGATTGAGCTTGTTAAATAGGTTGTAGAAGTTGGCTCGAACTTCCAACCGCGCGCCCTCGCCCAGCACTTTCATCTTGGGCAATCCAAAGGACTTGCTCAACGTCGCATCCACGTCAAAGTAGCTAGGTCCCCGGAAAGAATTACGTGCAATTCCCGGTCGAGTCGGAACTGGTCCAAAACCTTGCTGTCCGCTGGGACAGGTGATTGGATCCGGATTGGGGAAAAGACAAGGGAAAAGGGTTCCAGCGACGACCGTCGGTGGGGTAAAGAGACCCGAGGCGTCGACATTGGCGTTGCTGCCGAAGTTGGGGTGGAACCCACCAGCATAAGCCGCAGGCAAGAATTTGTTTGATCCCGCGTCGCTCGACGACCCACCGGCTCCCTGTCCGAAGCTGAAGACCGGATCAAAGTTATTGTTGCCGAGTATGCCCGAGTCATTGGCACCTTGGAAGTTATACTGCGGGGTCCAGGGGAATCCACTATGCGCGTTCAGGATTCCCGAAATGCTCCAGCCCCCGGCAATCTTTTCCGCCCAGCTGTTGCCGTGGAAGATGGTCGGTGTCCATACCCCAAACAGTTTGAATACGTGCTTGACGTCATAGTCCGCGGTGGCGTACCCGGTCGAGAGGTCCCATTGATAGAAAGGGCCCGCATAGGCGTTCGACCCGGGATCCATAGTATGGCTAAGACGATATTGCGTTTCCAGCATGAAAGATTGGCTGAACGAATGCCTCGCGCCCAACAGCAGTGCGTTGAAGCTAGCATTCCCGTTGTTGTCATACACGGTAATGCCGTGAACGACCGGGTGGAACGCGATGCCCGCCACAGCAGCGGGGTCGTAGAGGTTGTAGTGGGTCGTGAGGTGACGTGTTTGGCTCCCCTGGTAACCTGCTGAAGCCACCCACTTATGACCCAGATCGTATTCCGCGCCCAAGGTGTAGTGCATCGTGTAGGTGGTGGGCACGTCTTCACGAAGAGCGGTGAGGTCGGTGCAACAAGTCGTTGGAAGGTTGTCGGAACCGAATGTAACAAGAGCCGCCGGGTTAGGGGCATATCCGTTGGGATTATGTACGTCCGACGGGAATGTGCCGATGTAGGTCAAATTGCCCGCAGCGGTAGAGAATGTCTGTCCATTTTGCACGAAAGGCGGGTTAAACCGGGTGTCCAGAGTATTGGATTGAACCAGCCCGTTGTACGCGAATCCAAAACCCCCGCGCAGAACCAAGCGATTGGCAAAGTCGTGACCGGCTACTCCGCTCGGGCTCCAGGCGAAACCGAGCTGCGGCCCGAAATTCGTTTTGGGAGCGTTGTATTCCCCACCTCCCGTGCGGATTCGCATTCCTGTAAATAGGCTGGAGTTGTTTCCTAACACGACGTTCCCCAGTTTCCCGTTTTTCTCCGTGACAGCACCAAAGTACTCCCATCGCAGACCGGCGGTTAACGTGAGGTTTTGCCTGACTTTGTAGTTGTCCTGGAAGAACAAGCCAATGATGTTTGACCTTAGGTCCTTTCGAAGAGCGGACGGAATACCGCTTTGGGGATCAAACTGTGCATTCTCGGTTACTGGAGCGTCGTTGAGGAAGTCCCAAATATTGTTGAATGTGTACTGGGGACGATCGGACCAGAAAGGAGCGTCCACCGAGAGCAAGCGGGTAAACTCTCCACCCATTTTCATGGTGTGCGCACCGTGAATCTTGGTTAACACATCTTTACCCGCATAGGTCCACTGATCGAAGCCGTTAAACGAACCGATCCCAAACTGTTTGACCGAGACACCCCCAGCCGCGTTGAAACTCGCTATCGGGAGACCCCAGGGAGCATTGGGATTCTGATCTAGATCTTTCTGCATCCAGCCTGCAGCATTCACACGAGCCTCATTGATCAAAGAGGGCCCAAATGTGTGGTTCCAAAGCAGAGTCGCCGCCCGGTTGTAGTAGGTTGTTGTAAACAAATTCATCAACCGAACCCCATCCCCGTTGATGAATTTGCTTGAGTTCGGCACGTAGTACATGCTGAACGCCAGGAGGTCGTTGCTGGTCGCCTGGAAATCCACACGCCCGTTGTACTGAACGTGGCTGCTGTCACTCGGAGAGAGAATATTGTTCAAGAAAACGACGTCCGCAACTCCATCCAGATTGTTCGCTCCCCCGGAACCATCGCCGCCCGTTCCCGGATTCGCGCTCCCGGAATAACCAGGATCGTTAGTGCCTACCGGAAGAGTAAGCGGACGTCCGAGATCGAGGCCCTCACCCGGGATCAGGGAGCAGTTCGTGCCTTGAATCAGATTCACGCTGGCACAGCTCTGATCGACTTGGCTTCCACCGTTAGGGCCAACCTTAGGGAAACTGAAAAACTGGGAAGCATTTGTTCCCTGCGCTGCTGATGATCTAAACGACGAACTTTCATACCAGCCGCTGCTCGAGGTATCTTTTGCTCTGTTAGTAAGTGTCTCGAAGGAGAAGAAGGCAAACAGGCGGTTACGTACGATGGGGCCGCCAAGGGTACCGCCCCAATCGTTGAATCGATTATTGTCTCTGACGTTGCCACACGGCGTCGTGCAACCCGGCAGGTTGCTGTTGAAGCCGTTGTACTTGGTATAAGCATCCAGACCCGGACGATGCGCCTTGAAGAATGCACTTCCGTGAACTGTATTCGTTCCGTTTTGAGAAATGATCTGCACCTGCGCACCGCGATAACGACCATTCTCCGCGTCGTAATTATCGGTGAGGATTTTGATTTCCTTGATGGAGTCTTCATTCGGGGTGATGACTGACGTTCCACCCCAAGTCACACTGGTGGTTCCAACCCCGTCAATCTGATAATTGTTCTCGCCGGTTCGGGCGCCGTTGGCTGAAATCTGGCCGCCGTTCTCAATCTTGAAGACACCTTCTGTGGCACCCGTTCCGCCAATGGTTGTCCCTGGCAGGTTTGCAGTGCCTCCTCCTGACGCCTGAGCGCCGTCGCCAAAAGCGCCCGGGGCCAGTTGCAGTAGTTGGAAGGGATCGCGGCCAGCGGACGGCAGGGTCTGAATTTGCTTGGCGTCAACCGTGCGACTGAGATTACTGGTTTCGGTATCAATCAGGGGGCTCGCCTCGGTAACGGTCACCATGTCGCTCGCCTGCCCCACCTCTAGTTCGATGTCGATCCCATTCGCCTGCTCGGCAATGAGTCTGACATTGTCGAGCATCTTCTGTTTGAAACCAGACTTTTCAATCTTAATCGTGTAGTCACTTGGCGGAAGCGCATTGAAGTTGTAAACGCCGTTGGCGTTGGTTTGCGCCGTGCTGGTTTGGCCGGTCTCGCGGTTGGTCAAAGTGATGGTCGCATCCGGCACGACAGCACCTTGGGGATCCGTCACAGTTCCCTGGATCGAGGCGCGGTATTGCGCCTGGGCTGAGGTCAAGAAAAACAGGGAGAACAAGCAAACTGCAAGTGCGCGTACTACCAAGTACCGATCGATCATAGCGGCTCCTCACACTTAAGCAATCGACCCCGAACGACGATTCCTCGGTAAATCGAAAACAAATCGATTTACTGCGGCGCTAGCGCTCGTGCTTATAACACGGCGGATTGGCGACAGTCAACCTCTCGATTTGGAAATCGCTTGCTCTCAGCAAACTCCTGTGCCAGACTTCGAACGGTGGCCGATAAGAAGAAAAGCACCCGGCGGAAGCCCGCACAGCAGAGTCCAACCCACAAGACAATCAGTCAAAAGCAGTTGGCGGACCGGCTGGGATTTTCCCCGGCGACCGTCTCCCTCGTACTGAATCGTTCTGGTGCCGCCGACTCGATCCCGCAAGAAACGAAGGACCTGATTTTCGACGCCGCGCGAAAACTAAACTATCGACCCAACCTCCTGGCGCGCTCGTTACGAACGCGGCGCAGTTTCACTGTTGGCGTGATCGTTCCGGAAATCAGCGAGGGATACACCGCTACCGTGCTTAGCGGAATCGAGGACTGCTTGCTCGAGCAGAACTATTTCTTTTTTGTCACCAGTCACCGCCATCGTGCTGACTTGATCGAGGAATATCCCAAGACGTTTCTCGACCGCGGCGTGGACGGCATCATTGCGGTGGATACGGTGTGGAACCACAAACTGCAAGTTCCAGTTGTTACCGTATCAGGACATAACCAGGTCGAAGGTGTGACTAATATTGTCGTAAATCACGCGCGCGCCTCCCACCTTGCCCTAGCGCATCTGGTCGGACTCGGACACAGAAAAATCGCTTTCATCAAAGGGCAGGATTTCAGCTCCGATACCGAGATTCGGTGGAAATCGAACCTTGAAGCCGCAACCAAACTTGGAATTCGTGTCTCGCCAAAACTCACGGTGCAACTGGAAGAGGACTCTCCTTCCCCTCAGGTCGGATACACAGTCACCAAGAAGCTGATCAAATCGCGAGAGCCATTTAGCGCCATCCTTGCGTTCAACGATGTTTCTGCTCTAGGCGCGATTCGCGCCCTATTCGAGGCAGGATTACGCGTCCCGGAAGATGTTTCCGTGGTTGGCTTTGACGATATTCAGAGCGCCGAGTTTCAACATCCAGGATTAACCACGATCCGACAGCCTCTTCGCAAGATGGGCAAAACTGCGGCTGAAGTGGTGCTGCGCGGTGTGCGAAAACCTCTTGACGAACGAAACGTGGCCGAAATCGTGGTTGAACCAGAACTGATCGTTAGGGAGAGCAGCTGCGACGTTAATCCAGGTTATGTCGCTTCCGCAACTGCTGGAATAGAGGCCCGGCCACTCTAATATGCAGCTCTCGGCGGTACAAACGCGACCCAGTCGGGTACATTCACGCCTTCCTCTGGTCGCGCATGCTGTATTCGCTCCCACGGGCATGGTTACCGTCATGCTGGGACCATTGCTCCCTGTGCTCGCGACCAAATGGTCGCTGACCGACACTCAGGCGGGATATTTGATAACCGCCCAATTTCTCGGGGCCCTGGTGGGGACGATTTCTTCTAGCCTGTCTCTTACGCATCTGGGATTCCGCTGGTCTATGACTGTAGGGCAGCTTCTTATGGCCCTAGGCGTCGCCTGCCTGGCTTCGCATTCCTTGGTAGTGGGGGTGCTTGCCATTTCCTGTTATGGCGCCGGCATTGGACTTACCATTCCGGCCGGCAACCTGATGGTTGCCTCGATGAGCACTCAGAGACGTTCAACCGCACTGAACCTGCTTAATTTTTCCTGGAGTGCGGGCGCGGTTTCGTGTCCGTTTCTACTTGCAACCGTTCAAAAGACTCGGGGAACTGAATTCTTCCTATACGCCATTGCGATCTGCCTGGTCTTGTTCACTGCGGTGCTCGCACCATTCGGCGATATTGCACCGGTGCTAAAACCAGTCGGATCTGCGGGACCCGAGATCCAGAGCTCGTACCTCCAGTACTTGCGCACACCGGTGGCAATCATGTTGGGAGCTTTGTTCTTCATCTATGTCGGAACCGAGAATGCACTCGGCGTTTGGCTGGCCTCGTATGCAAAGCGCACCAGCGATGCATCAGTCATCACCTGGATGTCGATGCCTTCGTATTTCTACGGTGCACTACTTCTAGGTCGTGCTCTGGCGCCCCTCACCCTGCGACGCCTAGGTGATCGAGAGCAAACTTGGCTAGGCCTTCTGCTGGCCGGTACGAGCATCCTGCTGCTGATTCTTTCTCGATCTGTTTCAGGAATAGCGACTTGCGCTTTATTCGCCGGTTTAGGCTTGTCCACTCTGTATCCAATTACGATCGCATTCTTATCGGCCAGCTTCGGCTCAGAAGCGTCGCACATCGGTGGGGTCATGTTCGCGCTTTCAACCCTAGGCGGCGCAACGGTCCCGTGGCTGGTGGGCTTTGTGTCGACTGAGTTTCAGAGTCTGAGGACCGCACTGATTGTTCCTTTAGCCGGCTGTCTCGTGATGCTGCTGATCTTCTCCCGCCCAGAATGGAAGCGCCTGCCGGGATAGAGATCATGCTGGCTTGTGCAATGCTTTCTCCTCTCGTCGAAATCGCGATGGTACCAGCATGATGCTTTTTAACCTAGCGCGAGATCGCGGATAAGAGATGCCCATGCGGGATAAACTTCCCTTCTGGCTTTCGTCCCCCGCTACGTGATCGCCTTGACCAGGAAGAGAAGCCGCATCCGGGTGGAGCGAACTTTTCAGTAGGCAACTAAATCATCGTTGCGCGGTCAAACCATCCAGCTTGTGTAACATCTCTGTGATTTCCGGATTCGACATGAATTGTTTCCAGACGAGTCCGGTTCGATAGTTCTCAACCATGATCGTAATTGGAGCCTGGTTGAGTCCCATGTAGATGGGTGAGTACCAGTTGTTCTGGGGATTGTATGCATCGCGAGGGCCGTAGATATCCCAAAGCTCTGGGCCAAGGTCTCGGTAATAGTGCTTCAGCGCAGCCATCGATGCCTCGGGCGTGTACGGGAAAGAGGCAAGCGCTCCTGTCGGTACCAGGGTGCCGCGGTCGTCCGCATTGTCCGGCGCATGGGGTACGTAGCCTTCAGGACCGTCGGCGGCGGTGAGCCCCCACGCGTCCGCCCCGTAACCCGGGAAGTGCTTCGGATTTTCGATACAGTAGGCCCGGTTGATGAGGGCGATGTTGCGGTTGTTGTCAAAATAGGAAGACGTGTAGCGGTCGTGCAAACTGTGCGGGTCAAAACCGAAATAGGAATAGTGGGTGAAAAATAGCGGCCCTCCGGTACCAACTCCCACGTCGAGTTTAATCCCGTAGTAACTGTGGCCGTTGCCATAGTGGTCGCCATCATTCGCACCCGACCAGCCTCCCCGATAGTTGATGGCTGTTTGCGACTGCCCCGCCCAGCCGGAGTAATACATGTCCACTGGAACGCCATGCGTAGGCGATGACATCGCCAGTAGATATGCGATCATGACTTCATTGAACCCGATGAGCGGATGATGGATCTGATCGCCCCATTCTCGGGACCAGTGCCAATAAATAAAGTCACTCTTAGGATCGCTGCGGTACCAGTCCCACTCAACCGTCTCCCAAAGATGCGTGATGCGTTTATATAACTCCTGCTCGGCAGCGCTCGGTCCATGAAAATATTGGCGGGCGGCGAGCAGGCCTTCCATCAAGAAAGACGTCTCGACCAGATCGCCTCCGTTATCGAACGTGCCAAATACAGGCATCGTCTGGCCGGTGCCTCCGTTCATAAAATGTGACCATGCCCCGTGATAACGCTGTGCGTGTTCGAGAAATCCCACGATCTTCGTGAGGCGTTCAATTCCCTGCGCTCGCGTGATGAACCCGCGGTCCACGCCTACGATCAATGCGCCGATGCCCAAGCCACTGGCGCCAGTCGCGACAATGCGGTCATCGCCGGGAATGTTTTCATGGGTCATCCCCGAGGAAGGATCCGCGCCCTCCCAGTAGTAGCGGAAGCAGGCCTCCTGCAACATGGTGAGCAGTTCGTCGTCCGTCAATACGCGAGTTGAAGCGCTGGCCGCGCTCGACGCTGGGGATTCCTGATACTGGCGGTTCGACGCGACGACTTTATAGGAAGCCGTGAATCCTGCTTTTCCCACAAAATCTGTGTAGCGATCATTGCCTGGTATCTGAATCCCAATCGGCTCGTAATTCTTGGAGTCGAGCGAACGGTAAATGACATATCGTCCGAGCGCTGGATTGCGAATTGGGTCCCACCGCAGGTCCACATGGCGCTCGTAGCCAACCGCACGAACGTTTTGCGGCGCGGACATTGCACGGGGAGCGTTATCTGGATCGGCATCGATCCGGAACTCATCCACGATAAGCGTGTGCTGTTTGCCGTCGGTAGCGGCCTGGTGGAAGATCACATTCTGCAGATATTGCGGGCGAAACTCATAGATAGAAGCCGTGCGAAATTCACTCAGCGGGATACGCACTTGAACCCAGCGCGCGGGGGGGAGATCCCCGACGATCTTTCCCATAGCCAGCGGTTCCGTGAACGAAGCGGGAAACTCCGCTACTTGCAATCCCTCCCGCGAAGTAGAAAGCAAGATGGATGGCAAATCTGCGGCCGCAATTCCCTGCGGGGCGAAACACCAGAAATAGAGATTGCGCCCAGAGAATTCCGGATATCGATTGCGAAAATACATCACCCGAACCTCGGCTTCCCATCCCCCATCTTTTTCCGATCGCCATTGCAGACGGAGCGCATTCGGCGGAGTCCGGAACATTTTCGTTTCGACCGGGAGGTGCGAATTGGATTGCTCTATAAAACTGTGGCCGTTGGCGATTGCGGAGCTGTAGAAGTATGTGTCGGATGTAAGGCTGTTATCAAAGATTTCGTGGCGATAATATTCCGTGTCTGCCAAGGCGGCAGATGAACCCAACGACAGAAAGACGATGAGCAAAAATAGGCGCATTGTGGCTTTGTTTTGAAAGCTGACTCTCCGCAATTGCATGTTGTTGTCCTCTCTGTGTTGAGTCACTGAACGCAAGTCATTTTTCTACTGCACGATTGCCAATTCGACAGCTGCCCCATGTGCCGAATCCGGGCTCATCCACACGCTGACTTTGGCCGGTTCGACAGCAAACTCATTGCGATCATTCCAGATCGCGAAAGCCTCCGCGGGAAGATCGAATCCGACCGTCTTCGTTTCCCCAGGGGCGAGGGGAATCCGTTGAAAACCTTTCAAGGCTCGGACCGGCTGGGCCGTGCTGGTGCCCCGAAGGCCGATGTAAAGCTGCACCACCTCTTCTCCCGAGCGCGAACCAGTGTTCGTGATATCTGATTCAATCCTTATCATTTTTTTTGTCTTATCCCTCAGGCTGAGGTTCAACGCCGACGCACTCAGGCTTCGGTGGTTGGTTTTGGTGGGGCCGTATGCAAAGGTGGTATATGAGCGGCCATAGCCGAAGGGAAACTGAGGGCTGTTTTGCTCGTCAATGTATCGCGACAAATACCGTTCGTCCGCGTTGGCAGGGGCATGAGCAAGATCGGCATTGCCTGGGGGGCGGCCGGTGCTTAACGCGTTGTAGTAGAGCGGCTCCTGGCCAACGTTGCGCGGCCAGCTCACAACTAGCTTGCCACTGGGATTCAGGTCACCAAAAAGCGTGCGCACGAGTGCAGGGCCCGTAGCGATTCCAGGGAACCACGCGGCAATCACAGCGCCTACCTTCTCAAATGCTCCGGGAAGTGTTAAGGGCCGCCCGCTGAACAGAACGAGTACCACCGGTTTGCCGGTCTGAACAATCGCATCCAGAAGTTCTCGTTGTCGGCCGGGAAGGCCCAGGTGGGTCCGGGAAGCGGCCTCACCGCTCATGTCGGGATCCTCCCCGAGCGCAAGAATCACCAGGTCTGACTTCCGCGCACCAGCCACTGCCGCGGCAATCTCCTGATCTGTTCCGTCCAGAATTCCACTTCCGGCGAAGCGCAATACATGATCTGCTCCAACTTGTTGAGCGAGGGCATCGGCTAAGGAAATTCGGAGGCCCTTCGGCTCGTTAGGATCTGCTGGGGAGGGATTCTCGCCCAGGGGGCCGATCAAGGCCAGGGTGCCCACAGGTTGCGAGAGAGGAAGAACGGGTTTGCCACCCGCGCCCATGTCATTCTTGAGAAGCACGAGGGAGCTCTCGGCGGCTTTCGCGGCGACAGCCAGGGCTTCGGGATGATACAACGCGTTTCTCGCCGCTTCTTCATCCACGTACGGGTGCTCGAACAGTCCCAATGCAAATTTGACGCGTAGCACGTGCCGGACTGCCTCATCCACATCCGACTGCTTCACAACCCCAGATGCAACCAACTTTGCCAAATGATCATGATAGAGGCTGCTCGTCATGTCCATGTCCACTCCCGCCGCAAAGCCTTTGCGCGCGGCAGCTTCTTCGTCCATAGCAATGCCGTGCGCGACGAGTTCTCCCACCGCCGACCAATCACTTACAACCAGGCCGCGAAACCCCCATTCTTTACGCAGGACTTGTTTCAAGGTGAAAGAATTCGCTGACGCCGGCACTGCGTTGAGGGAATTAAAAGCGCTCATCAGAGATGCGACCCCGCCCTCGACGGCTGAATGAAAAGGCGGCAAATAGAACTCACGCAGGGTGTGTTCGGAAATCTCGGTCGTGTTGTAATCCCGCCCACCCTCGGCAGCTCCATAACCCACATAATGCTTCGCACATGCTGCGATGCTATCGGGCGCGTTCAGCCGCGAGCCCTGATAGCCCCTCACGTAGGCCGCCGCCATTGCTGCCCCCAGAAACGGATCCTCACCGGCGCCTTCTGCCATGCGGCCCCAGCGGGCATCGCGCGCGATGTCCACCATGGGCGAGAACGTCCACCGTATGCCGTCCGCGGAGGCCTCAATTGCCGCGGCACGTGAGACCTTCTCAACGATCCCCGGGTCCCAGGTCGAGGCCAACCCGAGAGGAATAGGAAATTCCGTTTTGAATCCATGAATGACATCCAAACCAAAAAGCAGCGGAATATGTAACCGCGACTTTTCCATCGCGATTCGCTGATATTCGTTAATCTCCCGCGGCTCGACAACGTTGAGAAAGGAACCAACTTCTCCCCGAGAGATCATCTCCTTGTAATCGCCGCGGCCGGTACCCGGTCCGGTCGGTTGGCCGGCGGAATATTGCACCAACTGACCAACTTTCTCGTCCAGAGTCATCGTTTGTAAAAGCGACTGGACTCGAGCCTCCAAACTGGGACTGTAGACCTCGCCAGCTCCATTGCCCTTCCCGGGAGCCGACGTTTGCGCGTGCAGGGAGCCTAGTAAAAGAACAACCCACGTTGCCATGAACCCCGATCGTCCTAGCACGAGTGCCATGCTTTCGTCCTCCTCAGGAAAAATGTATAACGATTAAGCTGATGAGCATACCGCACTTCGATCTTGAGGAAGTGCTGCAAGCATCCGGCCACCTCCCGAGTGAAACAACTAGTACCGCGCTGTAATGCTAAGGCTTCCGCCGATGCCTGCAGGAATGGTGATCGTTTCATCCGATACATCGAAATTGGTCCACGGCTCTCCGTTCAGGGTTACGGATTTCAGCACTGCATTGCCCGGAACGCGAAGACGCAATTTGGAAGTTGCTCCGATCGCTCGCGGCAATTGCACGTGTGCCTGGATTACGCCAGACCTCAGGTGTGAAACAACTGTGAAGCTAAGCCGTCCCCAGCGCGTGGGTACATTTGCTACCAAAATCTTTTTTCCATCCTCTAGCCACTTCCGCGGAACTCCCTTACCCAGCCAAACCGTCTGCGACCGCGAATCTTCAAAAACGAGCAGCCACTTCGTCATGAGCGCGACTACCAGTTGTGCTGGCGTGCAAAAAGGCGCAGCTCCATCGCCCGGAACGATGCTGCGGGCCTCAGGTGCAGACCACGATCCACGCGTGTATTGGTGCGCCATGTCCGAATATGTCAGCAGCAGAGCTTCGCGAATCATGTCGTACTGAATGAGGCCGTAGCCATGACCGTAAGAGAGAAAACCCGCTAGAATGCCGGTTTTCAATCCATACGCTGTGGGCATCCCCAAGATCACGTCATGATGATGAGAACGATAATCGACGATCATCTTTACTTGAGCTGCCGTCAGATTTCCTGAATACATCATCTCCATATAGGCTCGGTACGAGCGGAATTGCGGGTCTGATTTGGAATTGAGCACGACCACGTGAAATGGCTTCCTCACCCCCGCAATCGCGGGCAGTATGTTTTCGCCATCTACTTTGAGAATTGAGCGCGAAATGGATGTCTGAACATCATCCAGCAGTTCTTTAGACTCGCGCTGCAGCTTTTTCCCCCATGCGGTGAGCTCGCCATCGTTTCGTTTCTCACCGAGTTTCTGCCACACCCTGCCGATCTCCCCGATACCGCGAGCTGCCTCAGTGCTGTTTGAGAAATACGGCTGCATGTAGAGCGATGGGTCAGGATCGAGGGACGCGTCCGCTTCGCTCCATCCCGCGATCATTCCGTAAGCGGGATCGGTTGGGGGAAGGCCCTTCGCTTTGGTGCGAAGGTCAAGCAGCAAGCTCGTGATGCCGTCGATGCGACGACGGTTCCTGATAAGAACACTCGGATCTCCGCCATAATTCACGTACTCCGCGGCAACCGTAAGCATTCGCCCGTACTGTCCGGTTTCTGGCCCACGATAGAGAAGGGATCCGTCGTCTCGGACGAATTTCCCAAAGTAGTTATCAACGTATCGCCCGGCAAGGTCGATCAGCCCCCATTCGAGCATCGCGGTGGTATCCACGGTAAAAGTGTCGGGAAAGCCGTCGTGTTCGCTTCCGGCGTAGTCTTTGTCAACCGCTCCATACTTCGGAAAATCACCCACTCTGGTCATCATCTCCTTGATCAATGCGAAGCGAGACATGTTCAGGAGGCGCTGATCCGGCACATCGATCTTCATTGCCTGACCCAGCATTTGGTTCCAGCCGGAATTCAGTTGCAGGATGTCGGCGTAGAAGAGTTTTGGATCGTAGTGCGTTCGGGGAGGAAACGGATGATAGGAGTCGACGTAGCGGGTCCACTTCAGTAGATGGTCTTCAATCCTCGAAATTCGATACCACACAGGTTGAACGCGATTGTTGCCATTCGAAACGCGAAGTGGCGCGAACGCGATCATCTCGCTCCAGTTGCCCTCCGACTCGGGATAAACAAAACGCAAAATCGGAAGGTACCCACCGATAAGTCCGTCTCTCACCTCGCCCCTCTCGCGGATTGTGACAATCGGCGGGTCATACGGCGCGGGATCGAAGTTCGCAGTGCGGCCGCCGTATCCGAAACCAATCTTGTCAAAATTCCCATGATTTCCCAGGAAAGTGTAGGTGCCCATGTTACGAATGGGCGGAAATGCCGCGGCGATGTCGTCATATTCCGGATCTCCGGGTTTCGCAAGCACCTCGCCACCCAGCAAATCCGTCGGACTATTCAGGATCTCGTTCATCGTATGGCCAAAGTAGAGCCTTGCAGGATCTGCCGACGTGGCCTCGGAGGTTTTCGGTAGGGCAAGCTTTACTCCACGACTGTCGGCGAAGATCAAGCGCCCATTTTGTTCCGCGAAATCTTCAAGAACTGCGCATTGGACAGATCCCCTTGCCGTGCCCTTAACAATTTCCATCAGCGTCCAGTTGCCGAGATGCTCACCGACTTGAAGGCTCGCGGATTTGCCACCAAGTACGAGAACAACCGAAGATTCATCTATGAAGCGGGCAACCCTAGGCATGGATTCAGCCTTGACCGAAGCTACTGCCAACAACAGCATCAGGGCAACGAAGGTTCTCACCCGAACCTGGCTCCAGCCATTCTTGTTCATCCGCCCTCCAATTGGGAGACCTAGTATCGCACTGGCTGATGGAAACAACCGCATCTCAGTTTGAACGGGCGTGGAGACGTATCTTTCTTGCGCTTAGAATTGGAACCCTCAGTACGTGAGTCCAACTTTTTTCCGAATTTTGCGAGAAGTAAGAATCTACAATGAGGTGATTTCCGAGAGGAAGAGGAAGACGAAGACTATGAAATGTCCGACCCGCCGACAATTCATGCAGACCGCAACGGCAACACTGGCCAGTGCCGCGATCCTCACCCAACGGTCACAGTCATCGGTGATTGATGCAACCGCAACGCCGCTCCAAGAATTCGGATACCGGCAAGTTGAACTGCACAGTGAGCCGCATGAAAAGCAATTGCAGAACTCGATTTCCGTGCTGATGGGGTTAAACGAAGACAGCCTGCTGAAACCCATGCGCCAAATGGGCGGCCAACCAGCGCCTGGCGAGGAACTCGGCGGTTGGTACAACTACGACCCCAATTACGATTGGCATACCTTCGACGCGGGATTTGCCCCAGGTGCAACTTTCGGACAATGGGTTTCAGCTCTGGCTCGCGCTTATGCCATCGTCGGGTCCGCGGAGATTCGGGAGAAGGTGCTACGGCTAAACCGTCTGTATGCCAAGTCGATTTCGAGTGGATTCTACGAGGAAAATCGGTTCCCGGCTTATTGCTACGATAAACTCGTCTGCGGCTTGATTGACTCTCATACTTGGGCCGGCGATCCGGACGCGCTCGCCATTCTAGAGAGCACAACCGATACGGCTTTGCCGCACATGCCCGGGCATGCCGTCGAACAAGGAGAGATTTGGCGTGCCGGCACAGATGAGTCCTATACCTGGGATGAGTCTTACACCGTTCCAGAGAACCAGTTCATTGCATTTCAACGCGGAGCAGGCGATAGATATAAGGAAACGGCAGTTCGTTATCTGCATGACTCGTACTTTGACCGGCTCGCGGCCGGCGAAAACGCGCTTGTAACCAGGCACGCCTATAGCCACGTAAACGCGCTCTGTTCGGCGATGCAGGCCTACTTAACTCTGGGAAGCGAAAAGCATCTGCGAGCCGCCAAGAATGGCTTCGACATGTTGTCGGCCCAGAGCTTTGTCACCGGAGGCTGGGGACCCGACGAGCGACTTCGGGCTACCGATAGCCCAGAATTGGCGGCGAGCCTCAGCAATACCCACGCCAGCTTCGAGACACCGTGCGGCGCGTATGCTCACTTCAAACTAACCCGATATTTGTTACGCGTGACTCGCGATCCACGTTATGGCGACAGTATGGAACGCATCATGTACAACACCATTCTCGGAGCCAAGCCGCTGCAGCCCGACGGAAGGACTTTTTATTATTCCGACTACAACTTCGAAGGGAAGAAAGTCTATTCAAACCATCGCTGGCCCTGCTGTTCTGGGACTTTCCCGCAGGTTGCGACCGATTACCATATCAGCACTTATTTTCGGGACGCCAAGAACCTGTTTGTGAACCTCTACATCCCCTCAGTCTTGCGCTGGAACCAAAACGGAGCCGAGGTCACGCTTACCCAGAAGGGGGCGTATCCGAATGACGGATCTGTCGATTTCGAATTTGCCGTTTCCAGGCCCACCGATCTAAGTCTCAACCTTCGAATTCCGGCGTGGGCCAATGGGGCTTCGATCTCGGTAAATGGGAAGCGCTCGAAAAATCCGATCGCTGCGGGTAGTTTTGCATCACTCCAGCGTACATGGAGAAATGGCGACCGTGTTGAACTGGAACTACCAATGAGAATGCGCCTGGAATCTCTTGACCCCGCCAATCAGGACGTCGTAGCTCTGCTGCGTGGACCGCTGGTGCTGTTTGCGATCAAGAAATCTGCCGAGCGTATTACACGCCAGCAGCTTCTAAATGCTACGCGTGCGGGGGACGGCCAATGGCGGGTTAATGCTCCGGGTGGCCCAATCGCTATGCTAACTTTTGCTGCGATTCAAGAGGAGCAATATTCGACATACCTGAAAATAGTTGGATAAGGCGCGATCGTGTACGGAAGGCGCTGTCCCGGCACCATTCCCGAAAGAGCCCAACGGGCGAACCTGGTTTCAGCGAGTGGTCTCCACGGAACTCAGGTTCTGACTGTAAAACTTCTCGCCACAACAAAGTACCGTAAACGGCTGACCAAGCTCTTGGCACTCACGGATGAACTCGTCGGGCGATGCGGTATTAAATTCGAACATTTCGTAGTGACAGGGAATCACCAGCTTTGCCTCAATGTCTTTCGCCAACTGAGCTGCCTCGTGCCCGAACAGATTGCCGGGAACGCGGCGCTCGGGAGCGCGACCATTGATGGGAAGCAAGGCAACGTCAACCTTGAAGGGCAATAATTTGTCCGCCATCCCTTCGTACCTGACCGTATCACCGCTGTGGTAGAGGCTCCAGCTGCCGAACTGAAGGACGAAGCCCAAATATTTCGCGCGGCCGTATTCGTCCCGATCCACCTCTTCGTGTGCGGATGCAACACCAGAGAATCGTATGTCACGGATGTTAGTCGAAACTCCCTCGTCAATGCCGATGGGCATGGCCGGGTCGATCTTTAGGCGCTCAGCGACGAACGCACGATTTGCTTCCGCTATCACAAGCTTAAGTTTTGGATTTCTCGAAATTATCGGGCCAAGGGTTTCGGCATCGAGGTGATCCGTGTGATTGTGCGTGGAAACAGCGATGTCAGCGAAAGAAAGTTGTGCCGGTTCGACTACCCGTTCGGTCATTCGAACATGAGGTTTGTCGGTCTGGCTGTACTTCTTGGTCAGGGTGTCAGAGAGATACGGGTCGAGAAGAACATGGACACCATTCCATTGTAAGAGGAAGCCACTCTGTCCCAGCCACCACAGACGGAAGCTGCCGTCGCACAGGTTTGACGCACGAATATCTTCGAGCAGCTTGTTGTGAGATTGAAGCGGCCGGATCAAGCGAGTCCGAGTTCTTTCCGCACCCGAGAGACGCCGGTAACCATGTTCGCCAGTTTCTGCCGTGCCGCCCAACGCGCTGTTTGACTGAGACCGCAGTCGGGAGCAAAGGATAATTTCTCAGCCGGAGCGTGACGCAGGCATAAACGTACTCGTTCGGCGACATCGTCAGGAGTTTCTATGTAATAACTTTTGACGTCGATAATTCCAACCGCCGTGTCGAATCCACGAATGGTCATTTCACGAATTATCTCGATTTCTGCAAACTCACGGCTTGCCATTTCGAGATGCAGTTCATCGACGGGCAAGTCGAAAAACGCGGGAAACAGGGGCGCGTAACGGCGCAGACCCACAGCACGGCCCTTGTAGTTTCCAAAGCAAAGGTGTGTGGAAAGCCGGCACCGCCCCACAATTGGCTTTACGGTCTCAGAAAAAATCTCAACGAATCGGCGTGGGTCTTCGCGATGCGCATAGCAGCTCATCGAAGGCTCGTCCAATGTAATCTCTCGGCAGCCAGCCTCCACAAGCCCCTCAAGCTCTTCGCGGACAACCGGAATCAAAGCATCGGTCACGTCCCAGCGAGTTTTGTATTTTCCCCCGGGATTGATTCTTCCGCTCAACGTATAAGGTCCGGGCACGCTGGCCTTCAATATCGGCCCGGCAGGCGCGATGTTTCGCAAGACCTTGAATTCTGCAACCGCACCGAGCCCATGCCCGGAGCGCAGCGTTCCCGTGATCGCGTACTTGCCGCGCTGGTCGTGCGCCGGAGGACCGAAGCGACGGGGATTGTACGCGGTCGGATCAATACCCTCCAATCGCCCGTAGAAAGAAAGGTTGAAATCGTAGCGGGTTTGCTCGCCGTCAGTGATTACATCCAATCCAGCGGCCAGTTGGTCATGCACCGCGACCCTCACGGCGTCCATATGCATTTCTTCGATGTCGGCGTCGCCGAATTGATCAAGATGGGCCGACGCAAACTCCAGCCATCCGGGGAATGGATAGCTCCCGACTACAGTTGTTTGCAAGGGACGATGTTGGGCCGGCAGTTGTTTGGCATTTGAGCCCGGCTTCGGTAGGACACTTAAATCGTTTGAACTTGTCATTCGCTCACCGTCCAACCTCCATCAACGTTGATAATTTGCCCGGTGATCGGACTAGATTCACGACTCAGAAGAAAGCAGGCGGCCTTCGCAACCTCTTCCGCATTCAACATGCCTTTGCTGAGAGGCTGTTTATGGGACATGTAGGCGGTAATCTGCGGATTTGCTTGGGCACGAGCGGTCATCGGGGTTCGAACTAGGCCCGGCGCCACAACATTGATGCGGATTCCATGAGACGCGTAATACGAGGCCGCCGAGACGCTCATGGCTTCGATCGCTCCTTTGCTCGCCGCATAAGCGACTGTGGCGAAATGCTCGCATTGTGGATGACGCGCTAGCACACTTCCAGTATTCAGGATGACTCCGGCTTGCTTATTTCTCATCCAGACGCTGAGCACTTGGCGACATACAAAGAATGATCCTCTGGCATTTACGTCCATAACCCCGTCCCATGCCTCCGTCTTGCACTCGTGCAACGGCCCGTCGCCGAGGGAACGCGCACTCATACCGGCCACATTGAACACGGCGTCAATTCTGCCAAACCGATCTATACAGGCGGAAATCGAGTTGGCGATGGCAGCCTCCTCGCGAACGTCGGCGATGGCAAAGGCTCCTTCTTTGAACTCGGCAGCCAGCAAACGGCATTCTTCTTCCTCAATGCCGACCACAAAGACCGGATTCTGCGCTGCCCAAATACGCGCAGTGGCCGCTGCGATACCGGACGAACCCGTAACCAGGAGTATTTGCTTCACGATGCTACTCGAACAGGTGTTTGAGGCTCTTTCGATATGCTTCGTAAAACACGTCCAGTTGTTCTGCCGCGCTCGAACTGCCGACAAACTGGTGACTGGGCAATATTACGGGCTTGATTCCGCGCTGCAGTAAGCTCTCCGCAGTAGCACAGCGAATCATATTTACGATCATGGCGCCAGTGATGGTTGAGACCGGTCCGGTCCGCCATTCCAGGCCTTCCAATTCGAGCACGCAATCGCCGGGTGGGCATAGATTGTCGATCACGATATTGGCGCAGTCTATGAGTTTCTTGCCCGAAGAGTGCGCTGCTCTTGCCTCTTCGCAATGCGCTTTCGAGACGATGGCGATCACCGGCAGGCCGCGTTCCTGTGCCCCCATGGCCATTTCAACCACCACCGGGCGAATGCCGCTGGTAGAGATAACAATGAAGGCATCGTCTGGACCAAAATGAAAGCTGTTCAGGATTTGTTCGGCATACCCCTCATAGTTCTCAAGGTAGAGTGGCGCACGCAAGCCATTGGCCCCAACGATGGCGGCGTGATTGGAAAGAGCAGTTTCGACGAGGGCAACGAACCCGGCATAACAGCCTTGGCGAGGCGTCATTTCCTCACACATCATCCGGGAATGGCCATTGCCGAACAGGAAGATGAGGCCACCGCGCGCGATTCGCTCGGCGCAGAGTTCCGATGCTCTCTGAATGGAGTCTGCCTGGGTTCGCTTCAATTCCTGCAGCAGGCCCATGGTTTCCTCAAAGAATGCCAAGCCTGCAGACTTGGTGCCTTGCACAGCGCTATTGTGAGCGGACTCGCGCACGAAATGTGCTAACTCCTCAGGTTGTCTCGCGGGAACTGCGGCCATCGACTGTTGTCATTAGAATTGCACAAACTGGGTATAATGCACAAACCTGTGAGCGGAAGAGTAGTTAGCACCGACGAAGCGCTGGTACTCGGTATTGATATCGGCGGGACCGCAATTAAGGCCGGCATTGTTGGAACCGGTGGTGAACTGGTGAATTGCTTTCACGGGCCCTCGCCACGCTCGGCCGCCGCGTTGCATGACTTCGTCCAATCCATTCTAGTGTCCAGCGAGCATTCTTTACGCGGAATTGGAGTTGGCTGCAAGGGAATCATCAACCCCGATTCGACGTGCGTGGAGTGCTTGCCAGGAGACCTACATTTCCTCGAAGGTCATTGTTTGAGCAAAGTAATCGCTGAGGAAAGCTTGCCCGTGTGTGCCGATAACGATGCGCGCACCGCCTTGATTGCGGAAGTACTGTGGGGCGCCGCTCGCGGCCGACGCAATGTGGTGATGTTGACGCTCGGCACTGGAGTCGGAGGGGCTGTCCTGGTAGATGGCGCAATACTTCGGGGAGCGGCGGGAGCTGCCGGACACCTTGGCCATGTAACCGTCGACACCCGAGGGGAACTGTGTATCTGCGGGAGCTACGGATGCCTGGAAACTGTCTTCTCATCGCGTGCTATCGAATCTGCGTATTGGTCGCATCTTCATCGGGCGGCCCCCACGACCCTGTGTGCTGACGAGTCAGGGCACCTGCCGGACACGGAGGCGATCTTTCACGCCGCGGCCGCCGGCGATGAATGCGCCCGCTATGTGGTCGATCGCGCTGGGGAGCATCTGACCGCCGCCCTGGTGAGTTTTCTGCACACGTTCGATCCCGAGATCCTTATCCTTGGTGGCAATATCGCGGCTGCCGGGCCCGCGTTGCTCGCTCCACTCAAGGAGAAGATTGCGCGCCGTACGAAGACCATGCTGCGCCGCGAAGTTCCCATCATCTTTCAGAAAACTATCGGTTATGGCGGTGTTGCTGGAGCCGCGGGATTAGTATTTCTCCGACAGAAGTTGCTGGCGATTTGAAGCATCACTTTTACTACGCATGAATCTCGACGCGAGCACACTCGGACAAACGCAGCAAGCCGAAAGAGGTTCTGAACGCTACATCTATTTGCCGGCGATGGTGGCCGCGATCGGCGGCTTGCTGTTCGGCTTCGATACGGCAGTAATCAATGGCGCCATTGTTTTTATCAAACGCCAATTCATGTTGAGCGATAGCAAAACGGAGATCGCGGCCAGCGGTCTGCTCCTGGGCTGCGTCGTTGGTGCGAGTTTGGCGGCTCTTACCAGTGATCGGTTCGGGCGAAAAAAAGTCCTACTCGGAGCCGCTTCGCTTTTCGCAATTTCTTCCGTCGGCGCCGCTATTCCTCGCAACTTGATGGAGTTCGTGATTGCCCGATTTGTGGGTGGAGTAGCCATCGGAATGGCCTCGACTCTCTCCCCTCTGTACATTGCGGAAATCTCTCCGGCTCGCCGGCGCGGACTGCTGGTGTCGTTGAATCAGCTGGCGATCGTTACGGGCATTCTGCTTTCTTACAGCATCAATTACTTGCTTACAAACGCGGGTACTGCGAACTGGAGGTGGATGTTTGCCTCCGCAACCGTTCCGTCCGTGGGGTTCTTCCTGACCCTGCTTCTCATTCCTGAAAGTCCGCGCTGGCTGGTGCAGAAGGGCAGAGAATCGGAAGCACAACTATTTCTGTCGCGAATTCTAGGAACTCGGGCTGCCGAGAACGAGATTCAATCCATCAAATCGGCCATTTCAGAGGAAAGCGGGGATCTGCTGGATTCGGCTTTCCGAAGGCCGTTGGTCGTGGCTATTCTGATCGCGCTTTTCAGCCAGTTTACCGGCATCAACACCATCATCTACTACGGCTCACTCGTTTTCCTTGAGCACGTGCCCAATCAAACCGCCAGCACAGCGCTTTGGGCCAATGTCATCATTGGCGCCATCAATTTCATCGCTACCGTCGTGGGCATGTCCCTCATTGATCGGGCGGGCAGAAAACCGATGTTGATGTCCGCGTTCGGGGGAATGGCCCTCGCGTTGTTGGGGATTTCCGCCTCCATACGTCTTCAGGCTTCCGGTATTGCGGTGCTGGGGTTTGTGCTTATCTACGTTGCTTGTTTTGCAATCGGCGTTGGAACCGGCACATGGGTAATGATGGCGGAAATTTGCCCGACACGCGTAAGAGGCCGGGCGATGTCAGTGGCGACAGTCTGCTTGTGGTGCGGGACGCTCCTTGTTACCCTGACCTTTCTTTCCCTGGTGAATCTGTTCACCGCACCTGGAGCTTTTGTTCTCTATGGGATCATATGCATCGCTGCCTTGCTGTTCGTGTGGCGTGGTGTTCCGGAAACCAAAGGGCGTACCCTCGAGGAGATCGCGATGTGGTGGATGAAAGCACCGGGGGCAAAAAGACGGTAAGTGCTCAATAACGCAATGCCGAGCTTTTTGTACCAGCTTGTAGTTCACCAAGAATCGCGACTCTGATCGCATCGCGTGTGAAGGCCGGTAAACCCTCAGAGCTGCGGATAATTGAGGTGGCAATGTCACGCTGCGGGACTTATTTTGGTGGGTTCGCAGACTCCTGATCTGCGGGCGACATCTGCACCTGTATCGGAATCTCAGTTGTCTGTTTGGTTTCTGAAGAGACGATACTGAGGTCTCCATCGAGACCTCGAGCGCTTATATTGGTTGTAGCCTGCGCGCCTGAGCTTTTCGACGCCACACGATTCGAGGTCGTCATCATGACTTTTAGGTTCCCATCGACTGGATCACGACGTTCTACTTGCTGTTCGGCAGTGGTCTCGCCGGACTTTTTCTTCTGTACCGTCGTTGTCCGCTCGACCAAATGCAGGCGGCCATCAGGTGAAACTCCCGGAACATTGGGGGAGAAGGTCTGTGTCGTCCCGCTAACCTGAGCACCTGATTGAGACTCTTTACTGCTCGTGCGCGAGACTTCTGCGAATTTGCCCTCATAATCCGGCCGTAAGGTGACCGTTTCAGTGGTTCGGTCTTGCCCGTCAGTTTTTTCCGTCCCTTGGACGCGCTCCGTCACCTGCCAAGTTCCGCTGAGGTCAGGGGCCGTGGTGGTTTGCATGGTCCGTACGCTTCCATCGGCAGCTGCTTTCTTCTCGCGCCGAATCTTTGCCGTGGCTGACAGTGTGCCACTCCCATCTGCCGTATAAACTGTGCTTTGAGTCTCTTCTGACCCGGGTCCCGATTTTTTTGTCTGAGCGACTTCTCGCTGAACGACTTTGAATTTCCCGTACTCGTCAGGATTCGACAGGGTTCGGACCACGCTCACGTCTCCGCTCGCAAGCTGTTGCTTTTTCTCTTCTGTCACTTGAACCAAACGCATTTCCCCACTGGGGCCAGGGCTATAACTGCGGACAATCGATCGGCTGCTGTTTGCATCATCCTGTACTGTTTCGGTCTCTGTCTCCGAGTACGGCTGATAGTTTCCTCCCGGGCCAAGCACCTGAGTAGTCGTTTTGTGAATGGTCCGATTGCCCACTTTTTTATAGCTTTCAGTTGTTCGTGTGGGGCTGGCGTTCTCGGATGTGGTTTGAGCATTGGCGGTCCACTCATCGCTTTTCCTGGAAGCATCTTGCGCGTTTGCACGGACCAGCGCGGCCAGCAAACAAATTCCAGCGACCATTCGCAGCGAGCAAAGACTGGCCATAAGCGCTCCTCTGATTCGAGAAATGTGCAAAACGATTTTAACTTTCGATTTCTTAAGGAGCAATCGAGTTCGTTCCCTTTGCAATGAGGAAATCTTTGGATCTGAGAACCCGCTTTGGACCCTGCAGCTTCAGGTGAGACTAGTTCTTGGATTTTCCGTACATCTAGCGGAGTTTGCTGGAGATAGCTCTCACGACTCGATCGCGGGACTGTCAATTCTTGCAGCGACAAATTGTTCCCGACCAATACGTAGATCGCCTCTCTGAGCTAGCGCCATCCGTACGAACTTGCCGCGTCCGCGAGGTCGGATGCCAAGCTTCATTTCATGGCTGCCCAAGGTCGATCGGATCTTTCCGGCACGAGAGTTCCCTTCAAGCGGCCCCGACGGCGACATGGTGCATCCCCGTCTTGTCATCAAATTCTGTCGATATGGCGAAAGGTGATTGGAGATGAATGCAGGGAGATTTACCGCATTCGAAGTTTCAGATGTTGTTTTGCGAGTTGTGCAAATTTGCGTCTTATCCATCGCTCAACAGGCAGAGTGATCGGAGACGTCAAAGCAGGGATGGATCGCTAGGAGCAGGTCAGAGCGCAGACAACAGAAGGGCAATTCGTGACTGGTCGTACATGCATGCAGGCGTGGCATGAGAATTCTAAGCGGGCAAAATAACTCTTGAGGATTTTTTTGCTTCCTCACTGCGCCATATGGCGATCATAACCAACTGACTGAGCGCTGCAAGGGATCTGTACACCCAAGTAATTCGCAAAAACAGCAATTCTAGAAGGCGCCAAGATCTAAAATCTTGGGCATGCGCATTGCAGTCCTGTCCGACATTCATGGGAATCGAACGGCGTTTAAAGCGGTTCTGGGGGATCTGAAACGGACCTCTCCCGACTTGATTCTCCACGGCGGTGATCTGGCAGATGCAGGCGCGAACGCGTCGGAGATTGTCGATCAGATACGCGACCTGGGATGGCACGGCGTGGTGGGCAACACGGATGAAATGCTCTTTCGACCCTTGTCGCTGGAGGAGTTTGCGAGTCAATCGTCGGCGCCACCCTCCCTTTGGGCAGCGGTCCGCGAGACAGCGGCCTGGACCCGTACCATGCTGGGAGAAGAGAGATTAGCCTGGCTCGGCACGCTACCGCATGTTCAGATTCAAGGCCCACTGGCTCTGGTACATGCCAGCCCTGAGAGTTCTTGGCGAGCCCCGGCACCGGAGGCAAGCGATGATGAATTGGAATCGGTTTATGCTCCCCTAGGGAAGCCAATCGCGGTGTACGGGCATATTCATCGTCCCTACATCCGCAAACTTCCAAACACGGAGATCAGAGACTGCCTGGTCATCAACACTGGCAGCGTCAGTCTCTCGTACGACGGTGATTGCCGCGCCTCCTACCTATTATTGGACGGGCACAGCGCATCGATTCGACGCGTCGAGTATGACTTAGAGAAAGAACTGAAGGCTCTTTCCACTTGTGGGATGCCGCACGCCGATTGGATCGCAAAGACCCTCTCCACCGGCTGTGCCCAAATGCCATAGAAGCCTTCATTGTTTCACTTGGGTTGAGAAATCTGGTCAGTTCTATGCCGATCAGGGCAATTCGAAAGTAATTGTTCATAAGGGGCGTTTCACTCAAAGCCCCTCGATGAGTTAGAGGGGGATTTATCGTCAACGGTCCTGAACTTCAGTCGCGCCCCAGGCCGAGGGAGACAGCTCTGGGTTGGAATGCATGGTGGGTTGGCGAACAATCAAATTTGTAAAGTGAAGGCTTGCTGGATTCGGTGGAAAATCCTAGGAAGCAGGGTTGCTTTCCGACGCGAGGAAAGAGCACAATCTGCGGCTAGAAAGGGGACACATATGAGCAACGTTAAAATTCTTCCCGTTTTAGTCTTAGCTCTGGCGGTAGTCGGCCTGGCCGGTGATGCCATCGGGCAGGACAAGGCAACGCCGCAGGAGGTCGTTGCCAAGGTAAGAAAAGCAGCCAGCACCCTGTCGAAGACGGGTGACTTGTCACAGTTTATGCAGAAGCAGGGACCGTGGGTATGGAAAGACACGTACGTATTCGTCGACGACTGCGACAAGAAGGTCGTCGTGGCTCACCCCATTCAGCCGGAGCGAGTAGGCCAAGCTTTGGCATCAATCAAGGACACCAAGGGGAAGGCACTCTACCCCGACACAGAGGCCTTTTGCAATGCCGCGAAGAAGCCTTCCGGCACCTGGATCGAGTATTCGTATCCGAAGCCCGGCGAGAAGCAAGGCTCCCGCAAGATTAGTTACTACTTGAGTGCACCGGGGACCCCGTATGTGGTGGGCGCCGGAGTCTATGATGACGGGGCAAGCATCGACGAACTGTCGAAACTGACCAGCAAGTAGCTGGGCATCTTTATCCCCTATCACGGCGGAACAGAGAGAGCCGCTCGCTGCCCAGAGCGGCTTTCTCTGCCATCATCTCGAGTTCTCCAGTTAACTCCGTCCACAGTCCTTCTTCTATAGAGCTCATTGCGGCTAAATGCATGGCGATTTCCCGGCGCCTGTGCACAAGCCCTGGTTCTTGTTCTTCCTAGGACCCTGAAGTGTGCCATAGGTCTCGTCGTCCCAGCTTTCTGGAATCCTAATAGTCTTCGCCACAAAGGTTGGTCAGTGAGCTATGTAGAGATTTATCCCCCATACGGCCACATTTCTACGGTGCAGCCTTCCCCACGTTGACAGGATCACACAGGGCATCGTTGGGATCCTCTCGAAATTCGACGCTTTGAAGAGACGCTATCGACTGGTCCAAATTGTTTGGAGAACTCGATTCGGCCATCCAGACGAGAAAATAATTGCGAAAGCTGGTTGCGACAAAAGAGTGATACAACGCAATACCGCCTGCAAAGCTCCTCATGTAGTCAGAGCGAAAATAGCGCCTTCTTCCGAGTTTAAAAGAAACCCCATCTCGGATAAGCTCCTCATTCTTGTCATTGTTCCGGTTCATCTCTGAACGTGCAAACTGAGAGATGAAATCATGCCCACTCAGTTTCGCTCCACGAGCGTCGATCGCAGTGAGCGCGAACCAATCTGGGACCCAGCCCCCCTGATCGCGAGTAATAGTCAACAAGAGATGTTGGTCTGTGGCCACGCTCTTCGCTGTTATCTGTGGCAGGTTTCGAGCGAATCTCTTTGTGACTTCCCATCCTTTTGGAATCGGGAATGAAATGCCCGCACAATCGTTGGAGTATCTGCCGTTCGCAATGACACCGTTATCTATAGTCCGTAACGCCGACTGATGGGCGAGAGGTTGTTGGCCGGACGCAACAATCTGACCAACCGATAGAACTACCCCAACAATAAAAACGTGCTTCACCGCCTGCAGTCTAGGACTAGCCTTGAGAATAAGCAAACGAAACACCAATAAGTGTAAGAAAGCAGCGCATGTGTTGTCCGCAGGAGTGTCCCGACTCGGGTGCTGCCTGGCGTACACACTCCTGGCTTATGCTCTGATCCGCTACATCCCCAGGTGAGTCCGGTGACATGGCGTTTCTGCGATTCGCCATTCACATCAGCCTTCATTGACTTGCCCTACCTCTCAACCTAAGATTTCAGCCCATATGATCGGTCAGACCATCTCGCACTACCGCATTGTTGAGAAACTCGGCGGCGGGGGGATGGGTGTCGTCTATAAGGCCGAGGACACAGAGCTTGGTCGATTCGTTGCCCTGAAGTTCCTACCCGACGCCCTAGCGAACGACGCGCAAGCGTTGGAGCGCTTCCGTCGCGAAGCCCGGGCCGCGTCGGCTCTCAATCATCCCAACATCTGCATTATCTATGAAATCGGAAAACATGACGGAAGGTCGTTCATCGCGATGGAATTTCTCGAAGGGACGACGCTGAGGAGCGCTATCGCCGGGCGTCCGCTAGCGACCGAGAAGATTCTTGATCTGTCCATAGAAATCACAGATGCCGTCGACGCAGCTCATGCCAAGGGAATCATCCATCGGGACATCAAACCTGCGAACATCTTTGTCACAAAGCGCGGGGTAGCGAAGGTCCTAGACTTTGGGTTGGCGAAGGTGGCGGCGGATTTACGCCAGTTGGAGGATAGCGGAGCAGCAGCACTACCTACAGTGAGTGAGGAACAATTGACGAGTCCAGGCGCGGCAATGGGGACAATTGCCTATATGTCCCCCGAGCAAGTTCGCGCCAGGGAACTCGATGTGCGTACAGACCTGTTCTCTTTGGGCGTGGTTCTCTATGAAATGGCAACTGGCGCATTGCCGTTCCGGGGGGAGAGTGCGGGCGCGATCTTCAATGCCATTCTGGAAGGCGAGCCTACGCCCGCTGTGCGGTTGAATCCCGATGTACCGGTCAAGCTGGAAGAGGTCATCAACAAATGCCTGGAGAAAGACCGCAACCTCCGCTACCAGCACGCTTCTGAAATCCGTACTGACCTGCGGCGTCTGAAGCGGGATACGGACTCAGCACAAAGGGCGACAGAGAGTGCGGCAGCCTCTCGCAGTGGATTGCCCTTTAAGATGGCTATTCGAGCCATGCTAGCCCTCGTGCTGCTTACGGTGGGCGGCTACCTCTACTTTCATCGCAAGCCGAAGCTCACCGATAGAGACACCATCGTTCTCTCCGAATTTGATAACACGACGGGCGATCCCGTATTCGACGGCACACTCCGACAGGGGCTCTCGGTGGAACTTGAGCAGTCGCCTTTCCTCAGTCTTGTTACGGATGAGCAAATCCAGCAGACTTTGGGGCTAATGGGGAAGAATAACGCAAAGCTCACGCCTGCGGTCGCGCGAGAGATTTGCCAACGAAGGGGGAGTACCGCGGTTCTCAACGGTGCAATCGCACAGATTGGCAGTCAATACCTTCTGACTGTAAAGGCAGTCGATTGTGCCAGCGGCGAAGTGCTGGCGAGCACCAACGCCCAAGCTACAGACAAGGATCACGTGCTGGGGGCCCTGGGAAACGCAAGCTCTGAAATCCGCCGCAGACTTGGCGAATCTCTCGCGTCACTGCAGAAGTACAACGCTCCATTAGATCAGGTAACTACATCCTCCCTTTCGGCATTGCAGGCTTACAGTCAGGCTACCAAGGCTCTGCTTGAGAAGGGAGGTACTGCGCCGATTCCATTCCTGAAGCGTGCCATCGAGCTTGATCCGAACTTCGCCGTCGCTTACACGATTCTGGGAGTCACCTACAATAATGTCGGCGAGCTTTCGCTGGCGACGGAAAACCTTCGCAAAGGATTTGAATTGCGCGAGCGGACCAGCGAAAGCGAGAGATACTCGATTTCCGGTCTCTACTACAGCCTCGTAACACAAGAAACGACCAAGGCAAATGAGGTGTATGAAGAATGGGCGCGCGCTTATCCAAGGGACTTTGTCCCGCAGGCGAATCTGGGTGCGAACTACTATTACCTGGGACAATTCGAGAAGGCGATTCAACTCCTGACCAATTCTTTGCGCCTGGATCCGGACGAGGGATTCTCATACGGCGTTCTGGGTGACGCGTATCGTAGTGCTGGCAAACTCGCCGAATCCAAAGAAGTCTATGAGCGTGCAATTGCCCACAAGCTGGAAGTCCCCGAAATCCACATCTCCCGTTACATGGTGGCCTTTCTCGAAGGAGATACAGGCGAAATGCAACAGCAAGTGGCGTGGGCAACCGGGAAGGCGGGTGGCGAGGACCAGCTGCTATCGATTCAGTCTGATTCCGAGGCTTATGCCGGCCACTTTGCGCGAGCACAGAGTCTGTCGCAATCTGCCTTCGATTCTGCTCAGAAAAACGGACTTCATGAGACAGCGGCATATTGGCGGCTCACCGCTGCTCTCCGCAACGTTGAGGTTGGAGAGTACGCCTCGGCGAAAAAAAATGTCGCATTAGCTTTGGGGATGGGGTCGAACACCACCCTGCAAAGTCTTGCGGCGATGACGCTGGCACTTGTAGGAGAAAGCAAGCGGTCCCAGGCAATCACAGACGACATTCGAAAGAAAGAGCCGTTAAATGAAATTCTCAACGGGTATTGGATGCCTCCGGTCCATGCCGTAGTCGAGCTGAATCGCGATCGAGTTCAAGAGGCTTTGGAACTACTAAAACCGTCCGCAGGTTACGAGTTTGGGCCATACACTCTGCCTTTGGTATACGTTCGAGGAGAAGCCTATCTGAAGGTAAGGAATGGAAAACAGGCAGCAGCCGAGTTTCAAAATATCATTGATCACCGCTCTGTGGTAGCGAACGATGTGCTTGGGGCGCTGGCGCACCTGCAACTGGGCCGCGCGTATGCCGTCTATGGCGACACCGCGAAGTCTAAGGCCGCCTATCAGGATTTTCTCACTCTCTGGAAAGACGCCGATCCCGACATCCCCATCCTGAAGCAAGCCAAGGCCGAGTACGCGAAGCTGCAATAAATCGATAAGCGACATAGAGATCTTTCATCAATTGATCTCCTGGGCCACCTCTGGTGTCAAATAAGTAGAATGCGATGGTCACAGTTGATCGATCCTGTGCAAGTCCTGACCTCCGTCAGCTGTGGTGACCCAAAGTGAGAATGCCTTTTAGCTGTTGGCAGCGCATAGTCATTACAGCGCTTATTGTTACGATATGCGCCATTGTGCCGCTGGCTTTGCGGCGTTCGAGTAATCAGCTTCCTGCAAGTACCATTATGATTCTGCAACAGGCAGATCGCTTTGAGCTTCTATCCCTGGATCCGAGACTTCCGGACCTTGCTGACGAATACGCCTTTCACGGTTATCGGGTCCTGGCCAGTGTGCCAATTTCCGACCCGCACAGGCGTCAGATGCTCGTATCCGCACTCCTGAAAGGTATGCGCGAAAATGCAGGTACCATAGCAGCGTGTTTCAACCCACGACATGGAATTCACGCCCTATACAAAGGCAAGCAGGCGGACCTGGTCATCTGTTTTCAATGTTTGCAGCTGCAATTGTTCGGCGACTCGTCCGGTGAGTTTCTGATTTCGGACTCCCCTCAAGGAGTTTTTCAAGCAAGCCTTAAAGCTGGCGCACTCGCTAGCGACCTGCCACCTAAACAGAATGAGCGATGTGGGGACTTGTGCCCCTTTGGCCGCTTTTCAGGTCTCGATAAGCGGTATAGAGGTTTGTCGCCGGCTGATACAAAATTCTGACCATGGCGCACCAGGCACGTTTCTGCCAACTCGTCAGAAATTGCGGCAATGGCAGAGAGGTGAAAGAGGCAATCTAAGACAGCGGCAGAACCGTCCTCTTGTAGACCGTATTTGCCAACGTCGCCGTCGCAATGTACCAGGCGACCAACCCTGTTACAAAGATCTCCCACCCAGCAACGGGCGCTGGAACTTTCCCGAGAACCATGCCGTCCAACAAAACAAATGCCAGCAGAAGCAACCAGAATAGGACCGCGAGGAACTTTCCGACACCGTGTACCGCAATGCAAAAAGCGAATGTGAATAAAGTCCACATCAGGAAGAACCCAAGTTCCTCAGGATGACCCGCAGGAATACCCGTCCTCGGTTGCACATACAGCAGCAGAAAGATTGACCACCAAAAAGCCCCGTAGGACATGAAAGCCGATCCGCCGAAGATGCTTCCTTTGCGAAGGTCCACGATTCCTGCAATGAATTGCGCCGTGCCGCCGAAGCAGATTGCCAGAGCCAAGGTAGGTCCGGCGCTCCAGAACCCGACGTTATGAAGGCCTGTCGCCATCGTTGTCAACCCGAAACCCATCAGCCCTACTACGGCCGGGTTCGCCCACCACTCTTTGACGACACCACTTTCCGATAGCTCTGCCATCTTGGTGTTCTCCTTGATTGCTTCCTGATCTCGTCCACCCTGCAATTGTCGGGCCTGAGACCGGCCAATTAATCGAAGAAGCCTACAACAAAATCTCCCTCTTGGCTACAGAGTGCTAGCGACACAGAGTGCTAGCGACACAGAGTGCGAGAACACAGAATGCGAGAATGCACAGAATGCGAGAATGCCACGCACAGAATGCCACGCTAGAATGGCCAGACAATAAAGTCGGCGACGGCTCTACCCCTCGCGATGCGCTAATGTGTCGTATGACCAGTGATTTTAAGAATTCGGTCCTCCTGCTGACTTGGATGGTCGTAACAGGCTGCGTCCCAGGAGTTCTTGCCCAGAACAACCCGAGGACGAAGCCAGAGCTTGGCCCAAACGTGCTGATCTTGGAGCCGACTATGCCGCAGGTAGAGATGCAGCAGCAGATCGACAAGATCTACGCAGTCGAAAGACGAAACGAGTTCGGGTGCGAGCGACACGCCATTCTGCTCTTGCCGGGAGAGTATCACCTGGACGTGCCGGTGGGTTTCTACACGCAGGTATCAGGGCTTGGCGCTACACCAGATGCGGTTCACGTCGTCGGGAACGTACATGCCGACGCGAGCCACGAGAACAACAACGCAACAACAAGCTTCTGGCGCGCGGCTGAGGGATTTTCTATCACTCCGGCCGAAGGGACGATGCAGTGGGCCGTTTCCCAGGCTGTTCCATTTCGGCGGATGCACGTGCGTGGCAATTTGGTTCTTCACCAGCATCGCGGATGGGCCAGCGGCGGGTGGATGTCGGATTCCATGGTTGATGGCAATGTCGATTCCGGCAGTCAGCAGCAGTGGATCTCGCGTAATAGTGAATGGGGAACCTGGACCGGTTCAAATTGGAACATGGTTTTTGTGGGCATTCCGCATCCGCCACAAGGGGAGTGGCCAAATCCGCCGTACACGAAAGTGGATGCGACTCCTATTGTGCGCGAAAAGCCGTTCCTCGAGGTCAACGGACAAGGGAAATGGAGCGTTCACGTTCCGGCCCTTCGGAAGAACAGCGTTGGCGTTACCTGGCACGGCGGATCGACGCCCGGCCGATCGATCCCTCTAAACGACTTTTATATCGCCCGCTCCGACATTGACACGGCTGTGAGCATCAATGCGCAGTTGGCCCGCGGCAAGAACCTCCTGATCACGCCCGGAATCTACGATCTTTCGGAGCCCATTCGGGTCATGCGCCCCGACACGCTGGTTCTTGGGCTGGGGTTCGCCACTCTGCGCCCCACTCGGGGGACAGCTGCCATGACCACGGCAGATGCTGATGGGATTGAGATCTCCGGATTGCTGTTCGATGCCGGTGAGAAAAGTTCGCCGGTGTTGCTCGAAATTGGCCCGGAGCTATCTAAAGCAAGTCACGAGCGGGACCCGATCACCTTGCACGACGTATTTTTTCGAGTCGGAGGAGCGGGTGTAGGTCGCACGCGGGTAAATCTACGGATCAATAGTAATGATGTCATCCTCGACCACACCTGGATTTGGAGGGCGGACCACGGGGAACGTGTCGGCTGGAGCACTAACACCAGTGACAACGGACTCGTGGTGAACGGGAATGGCGTTACAGTTTATGGTTTGTTTGTCGAGCACCATCAGCAGTTCCAGGTGCTTTGGAACGGGAACGGCGGCCGAACTTATTTTTATCAATCCGAGATTCCTTACGATCCTCCCGATCAGGCAAGCTATTCCAGTGACCCAGGAATCAAGGGGTGGGCCTCTTACAAGGTGGCGGATTCTGTTACCAGCCACGAAGCGTGGGGACTCGGCATTTATAGCGTCTTCATTCAACCGAACGTCAATCTGAGCAGGGCGATCGAAGTACCTAAAAAACCTGGGGTACGCTTCCATCACATGATCACGGTTGCGTTGGGAAATCGCGGGGAAATCTCCAATGTCATTGACGATGAGGGCGGACCCACGGCAATTAGGCCACGGGTCACCCCGAAAGTAGGGGAGGCTCCATGAGGCGAAGAGCGGGTGACGATCTTTGAGGAGTTTGGGATGAAATGCGCGAACCCGCACGATGAGTAGTCGGAGTTCAAGAACGGAGAAGTAATTGTCTCAGCTTTGTGTTCGGGTTGGCCGACTTCGAAAGTAGATCGTTAGTGCGATGATCCCGATGACGATTGCGACCGGAGCAAAGACATTGTCGCCTCGGTAGTTGTGAGAGTAAAGGCGCCCCGTGCCCATCGTTGACACACCGAAGAAGATCGCTGTAATTCCAACTAAACCATAAAACCCCCTACCAGTGGTTGTCTTCTCGAAAGGCGTGAATGGCAGATGTTTTCGGCTCATTCGTTTGTCTAAACTTTACCTCAGGCGTCCAGGCTCTTTTTCAAAGCATTCTGAGTGATATAGAGATCTATCGTCAACCCGAACGCAACGTTCATTTCAATTTTCGAAATCTGATTCCTCGTGACCGCTGCGAGAAAAACGTGAGACCAGAGACTTGATCGTCAGAACCCTGGAACACAATGGTGCCAAAATCGCCAGCTTGAAATTCATCCAATGCGACTGGATTCAGGCTCACTGCTGGTCGTGTCCCCATCCGCAACGATAGCTCTCCTTTGACAAGCGACAGGTTGTAGGTGGTGTCGAGTTCGTCGCTGCGATAATCTCCTGTGAACACCTTGAGGGTGGCTTCGTCCAGATGGATGTTGCGTACCCGGTAGCCCGAAAAGAAAACTTGGCTCTGGAGGGTCAGCGTCGCCGTCATGGTGCCATTTTCGCGTCTGAACACGATGGGATTCCCGACGAGATCCGAAAACTCATTCGTTTGCAAGCGCCTCAAGTTGGCCCCCCACGCCATCAGGCTCCCGTTGGCTGCGGTAAACGTGTAAATCATATGCTTCTGGTGATCGAGATAAGTACCCGCCAACTCTGCTGGGCTGAAAGAGGGCTCAGTATCTTTTCTGTCATCCACGGTAGCAGCTTCTGGCTTCAGTCGCGGTTCGAGGTAAAGATCGGATATTTTTCGCGCAAGGCCCTCTACATCGGCGCTGTCGACGTTGCAGAGAGTCACCACGCTGAATCGCTGGTCTGGAAAGCGCAGTATTTCGGTACGATACCCAAAGGTTCCACCGCTGTGTTCGACGATCCTCAAGCCGCGATACTCACTTAACCACAGTCCCATTCCATAGTTAATTTGTTTCCCGTTGTTCAATGTTCCAGGGGTCTCAAGCTCGCGTATCAAGGTTCCCTTACCGAGCTTTTTGGAGTAGAAGGCCCTATCCCAAAGCAGCAAATCATCCACATTGCTCATAAGGCCGCCGCTCCCGACGATGTCATAGGTAGTGGACCAGTCCGCCAGGAACTTGCCGTCCTTTCGAGAATCGTAGGCTGCCACGCGGTTTGGCACGATCCTGCCGTTGTCATCATAGAAAAATGTGTGCTTCATGCCGAGTGGCTGGAAGATATTTGCTGCCGTAAATTCCGCGAGGGATTTACCGGTTGCCCGCTTTACGACGACTCCCAGCAAAAAGTAATTTGAGTTGCTGTACACGAATTCTTCACCGGGAACGTTGTTCAATCCCTTTTGGCGAGCGATAAGCGTGAGGACATCCTCAGGTAATGAAAGCGCCGAGATGCTTTTTCCGGACAAGTCCGTCAGATCCAGGAAATCACGAAACCCGCTTGTGTGGTGAAGCATCTGCCGAAGCGTGACTCGTGCTCCGTAGTTGGGTAATTCTGGAATGTACGTGCGGACATCGTCGTCGAGAGAAAGAAATCCTTGTTCCGCGGCGAGAACAACACTGGCAGCGGTAAATTGCTTCGATACCGATGCCATATAAAAGACAGACTGTGACGTAAGCGGCACCTTCAATTCTAAGCTCGCTTCCCCGTACGATTTCTGGAAGATGAAAGCACCCTTGCGAATCACACCCACCGAGCAACCGGGGGATTGGGGTCGGCTATAGGCCGCGAAGAGTTCATCGATCTGCTTTGGAATCACTTTGTTTGATTCGGCGAAAGCAGGTGCGAGCAGAAGAAACGAAAACGCGAGCATAGTTCGCATGTTTAAGGAGTAGGATGCTGGCTTTGAATGCCAGAGTTCTTCACTTTATGAAATCAGGGTTGTCACTCATTGACCCATAAACGGGGGCCCCTCGGTTTTCTTGCCCATCGAAAAGTGGGTGCGCCAGAAACTTGCTGGGCACTTGGGGGTAGGTTTGATGCGACGGGTACGAATCTCACCTGCAAAGTTTGCATTTCAAAACATACAAAGCTCGGACGCTGCACATGGTGAAATCTCTTACGCTGCTCGAAACCGAGCCTATTCTACTCGGCTCAAAGTCGAAGTGAGCCGAGGACTGCGAAAGCTTTTGGGGCTTCAATGAGTGAGATGGAGATTTGTCGCCATTTTGGTAGGGATCTCAGCTATTCTCCACTCTTGTCAGAGAGGCGGAATATGAGGACGAGTTCTTCGTTGCTGTTGGCTTCGTGCGACTAGAGTGTAATGGCGACTTATTGCGAAGTGTGTATATGCCCCTCGGACGCCCGGAGCTTGCGACAGCGGTTGGGCATTCAGGATTGAAATCGCTACGTCGCGCTATGTTCCACGACGTTTGAAAATCGCGAGCGTGGGACTGTCTCCTATGCCGCGCCACTGCATCCAACCTGGCACACTAAATTATCAGGAGTAGAGCATGCTAAACGAAAATAAGGCTCTTAGCAGTTTCTCTGTCAACGACATTCAGAAGGCCAAAGATTTCTACGGGAAGACGCTCGGGCTCGAAGTTTCCGCTGGACCCGAGGGCACGCTGGTTCTGAGTAAGGCTAAGACACTGATCTATCCGAAACCGAACCATCAGCCCGCCACATTTACCGTGTTGAACTTTCCCGTGGACAACGTGGAAAAAGCGGTGGATGAGCTTAGTAAGCGTGGTGTGCGATTTGAAGTCTACAATGAGCCAAACTTGAAAACGGATACGCGAGGCATTGCCCGCGGGAACGGGCCAACAATAGCATGGTTCAAAGATCCGGCCGGGAACATTCTGTCGGTGCTGGAAGCGGCGTAGTACACGTAAAGGAGGTTTACTTCGCCCCGCCTGGCCAGCGGGGCTTCTGCTTCACTGGTTCCAGTCGTGTCCGGCTGTATGACAACGACTGCTGTGAACACAACTCCGGGCGCAGCCGGCGCCGCAACTCCTGCAATCCATCCAACTGCTCATAGAGCAACTCGGCCCGCCGGCGTACACCCGGGTGCTCGAGCTTGCCGAGCCATTCCTCGCGATGTCGAGGGGCGTAGACCTGGGTCCCCCCACAGGCGATGCCCCAGCCTCGATACAGGGCTTTGAGCCGATTCATTACCCGGTTCAGATCTTGGCTGATGGTCTGATAGCTACGCCCCAACTCGCGCAGCGTCCGTAGCCCATGTTCCCCGTGGTAGACCGGTCGTACCATCCCCGTGCGCAATAAGTCTGCCAGCTCGTGCGCATCGATCTTGTCGCTCTTGCTGCCTTCCTTTAATAAGGCATTGCGCCGCGGATTGCAGACCACCACCTGATGCACGTGTGGTTTCAGTAGGTCGTACAGCCAAGCTGCCCAGGTCCCTTCTTCCCAGGTCACATGCAGCTCGCCTCGCAGACCGCGAATGAACTGCA
Organism: Terriglobales bacterium; assembly: GCA_035606605.1. GTDB lineage: Bacteria > Acidobacteriota > Terriglobia > Terriglobales > Acidobacteriaceae > Gp1-AA145. Next base: position 11 of record DATNEX010000004.1, on the reverse strand, counting down.
GAATACTGCTC
>DATNEX010000157.1:0-60521 GCA_035606605.1 Terriglobales bacterium | reverse complement strand
CCGACGACCAGCACTGAGCGCAAACGCGCATGCCCGCTTCCCTGGCTGCCGCTGCGGCCTCCTTCTTTAAGCGTTTCATTTACCTTTGTCCGCAGTCCGGCGAAGGCCGGCGCCAAGCCGCAAAGCGTGCCCGTGAAAACGGCTAGAAGAATGGCAAACAGCATGACCTGCCAGTTCAGACCGATTTCGTTGATGCGTGGCAACGTTTCTGGCAATCTGCTGATGCCAACCCGAATCGTGAGCTCTGCAACGATCAGGCCGAGCGCGCCCCCTATCACACTTATCGTGAGACTTTCGATCATAGCTTGACGCAGCAATGCCCCGGCTCGTGCCCCCAGGGCAAGACGCACCGCAATCTCTCGCCGGCGGCGGATAGCGCGAACCAGAAGCAGCCCTGCAAGGTTCGCGCAAGCAATCAGCAACACAACTGCGGTTGCGACAAATAGCATTCGTACAAGGGCCCGCGAATCAACAATCGTGTCTTCATGCAGGGAGCGTACGACCGGGTGAAAGCGAAGGCTTGAGACAAATGATGGCAGCTGGCGTTCCGTTTGTTGCGCAACTGGCTCAGCGTCCGCTTGCGCCTGTGCAGCAGAAATTCCAGGCTTGAGCCGCCCGACCATGTCAAAGTTCCAGCTCGCAGCACCATTGGGGCCTGCTTCATCCGTGGTAAGGCTGAGCGGTGCCCAGAGTTCGGAGTGGTTCAAATGCCCCGGAACCAGCGGGAACTCAAAGCTCCGCGGCATGACCCCGATGATCTCGTACGGTTTGCGATCGAGAAATATTTTTCTTCCCAGCGCGTTGCGATCGCCGTGCAACCGGTCGCGCCAGAACTGATAGCTGACTACCGCTACCTGTTGCTTCTGATCGTCTTCCTGCTGCGTATAGTAGCGGCCCAGGAAAGGCCAGACTTTCAACGCAGAAAAGACCCCTCCGGACATGCGGCTGGCATTCACCGACGCTGGGTCGCCGATTCCTCCTAACTCGTAAGTCGTCTGCCGGAATCCACCAAGGGCCTCGAAACTGTGCGTGTCGCGCATGTAATTCTGAATGTCGGGTCCGGTGACACCCGCCTCGCCGTTGCCCCCGATCTCTGCGCCCTGAATGACGTCATTCAAGCGAACTAATCGATCCGATTCGGGGAATGGCAGCGGTCGCAAAATTACGCACTCGACGATAGAAAACACTGCGGTGGTGGCACCGATGCCAAAGGCGAGCATCAGCACCGCGGTTAGGGTAAATCCCGGCGACTTCAGAAGATTGCGAACGGCGATGCGGACGTCGTTCAAGGCCATGATTATTTCCCCTCGTTGCCAAAGCTCAGAAAACCCAAAAAATCAGAACAGTAACCCATGCGCTCGGAGGCACTGAAAGAGATACGCAATGAGAGACGAATTTGTTTCGCGCGCAAGGCATTCTTTCATGTCAGGGCTTTCGAACTGAATATGGATCTCGCCTCCAAAGAAGGCTACCTCTTTGGGGGAGAGCTGCTGTACAATTCTGCCGCTTGAAAACGTCAGGTCACGCTAAGCAGTTTTGGAAGAAGGAGGAGGGGATATGAGAAGCTTCAAGCAAGTTGGCCTTCTGGCGTTGTGCTGCGCTTTACTGATGGCCTCGACCCCGGGAAAGTCCGCCTGGCAAATGAAAGCTGATTATGTCGAAGCTTGCAGTTGCCATCTGTTTTGTCCCTGCTATTTCAATAAGCACGCCGAGCACCCGCACTGTGAGTTCAACATGGCCGTGAAAGTTCGCGAAGGGAACTCGGGCAAGACAAACCTTGCCGGGGCCAAGTATTGGTTGACCGGCGATTTGGGTGACGAATGGGGAACGAATAAGAAGGGATCGTGGGTGGTGGTCTCGTTCGATCCATCCACCAGCAAGGAGCAAAGGGAAGCCCTCGCCCCCATGATTCTCAAGACCTATGGTCTCGAATGGAGCGAAGTGAAAGTCCAGGAGGCTCCGATTGAGTTTAGCCGTTCTGGCGACATCGTTGAAGCCAAGTTGGGAGGCGGCCAAATGGCCAGGATGAAGTTGCAGCGTGAACCCGGCGCAGACGGCAAGGGCGTCGTGCTAAAGAACGTGAAGTACTTCGGAGCGCAAAACAACGATGGCTTCGAACTGTACCGCTCTCTTGATCACGCTGCCAACGTGCAAGGACACGAGTTCTCCTATTCCGATCGGAATGCATTCCTGATTTCGATTGACACCCATGAAGGCGAAGGCAGCGGGATGAATGCTGGTAGCCATTAAACCTGATTTGCCCCGGCCCCCCAAGGCGTTGGGGGGCTTTTCATTTTGTAGACAGGACGGTCAGGCCTGCGACTTCACATCCTTAGGATCATTACTTCAGTCGCTTTGATGAGGGCAGCTGCCGTCTGACCAGCCTTAAGATTCATTTCACGCGCCGAACTGGCGGTGATAATCGATGTGATCTGCTGGTCGCCAATGGAAATTTTAACTTCGGCCATGAGGCCACTGATGCGGACGGCGTCAATCCGGCCCACAAGTTGATTTCTACCGCTCACGCGCCGAATAACGAGCATTCTCTCCGTTTCGGTTTTGCCTCTGGTGCGATATAAGAGCCTATCGACTTCGCTTTGCGGAATCCGATGGTGCCCGCCCGCGGTCCTCACACTCCGAATTTTCTTTTTGTAGATCCACTGCTTAATGGTGGGAAAACTGACTTGAAGCTCCAAAGCAGCGTCGCGCAATTTCAGCAACGGATCAACGTCTGCCTTCGACGTTTGTTGAGTCCCGCGGGTTGAATGCATGGCACAGGAATCGTACCGTCCCATCATATCGGGGGTCAATGGAACGTCGAGCGCAAGGCCGAAAGCCTCGAAGCTGCATGCAATGGGTCTTCACTCTAGAGATTACGGAGATCAGCCAGCACTCATTTTGCGCTTTGCGAAGTCACATCGAAACCATAGGTAGAAAGCTCTTTACCAGCAGCCGCGCCCTTTACATAGGCGAGGAATCTCTGTGCGAGTGCCTTGTTTCTCGACGAATTCAGGATCACGCATGCCTGGTCTAGCGGCGGATAATTCTCCGTGGGTATGTGGACATAGCGTCCTTTCCCTTTCAAATTTGGAGACAGCGCGATTGAAAGGGAGATGATACCTACGTCTGCTGCACCGGACGCAACGAAGGACGCCGTTTGGGAAATGTTCTCGCCCTGGATAAGCTTTTCTTTCACCCTCTCGTAGATGCCTTCTTTTTGCATCGCGGAAACTGCAGCTTGGCCGTATGGGGCATGAAGCGGATTGGCAATCGCGATCTTGTTTATGCCGGGATCCAGAAGCGCTTGCAAACCGTAATCGAGGTTGATCCTGGAATCATTCGGAACCCAGATCACGATTTTCCCGCGCGCGTACTGGTAGAAGCTTCCTTCCTCCGTCAATCCACCAGCCTCCAGCTTTTTGGGGAAATCAAGATTTGCGGAGAAGAACATGTCAAAAGGGGCACCATTCTGAATTTGCTGGAAGAAATTTCCCGACGATCCGTAGATCACCTTGACCTTCGTGCCGGTCTGTTTTTCAAATGCAGATGCAACCTCCTGCATTGCCGACTGGAGATCGGAGGCTGCCGCTATCGTAATTTCTTCTGCCCAGCATAGGTGAGCGAACATAGCGAATGCTGCCCATATCAGTGGCGCCCGCGCTTTTGTCATAAATGCTTTTGCCCCCTTGCTGTTAGCTTTCGATTCGTCACTTGTCTGACTCATCGGGCCATTTTCGTTCTTCTCCGGCATCCGATACGGCTGTCCTTGTCATTCTCATGGAAAGATTTTCCGTCAATGCGAAGCCCATCCATAAAACGTATATAACTGTACATAGTTGGACATGGGATACACATTAACTATACACTGTCGAGACTCTGTGGAGGCTTAACGGCTTCCCGCCCCCAAACCTCGGGAGACAGGATGTCGAAAAGAAATCGCCAGCTCACTACCTTTTTTCTCCTCCTTACCGTAGGACTTGCACTCGGGCAGGCGGGGACCACGGATCTGACGGGGGGTGTCTCCGACAGTGCCGGCGGGGCTCTGACCACAGCAAGGGTCACGGTTACCAACATGGCAACAGGGGTGTCCACCTCGACCGGCACTGGCGCCTCCGGGGTCTACGTTTTTACGAATCTTCATCCGGGTGTTTACACGGTCGTGGCTGAGGCCGAAGGCTTTCAAAGGCTGGTGCGAACCGGGATTACCTTGATCACAGGGGAAAGAACACGGTTGGACTTGAGGATGGCGGTCGGGAGCGCCAAGGAGAGTGTGACAGTTTCAGGAGACGCCCCTCTGTTGCAGAGCGAATCCGGGAGCATTACGCAATCTATCGACCACGAGAAAGTCGTGCAACTTCCATTGAACGGCCGCAACTTTGTTCAGCTTGCTACTTTGTCGCCCGGAGTTACGCTGCCTCCGGGCACCCTTTTGCCAAGAATCAACGGAGGACGGCCCCGGACGAATGAATACTTGTTTGATGGAATCAGTGCCCTGCAACCTGAGCCTGGTCAGGTGGTTTTCTTTCCGATCATCGATGCAATTCAGGAATTCAACGTTCAAACCAACGGAGTTCCAGCCGAATTCGGCAGGTTCAACGGAGGCGTCGTGAACCTATCAAGCCGGAGCGGATCGAACGCCTTTCATGGGAGTGTGTGGGAGTTCTTTCGCAACGAGGCTTTGAACGCCCGAAACTACTTTGCTCCCGTCAATCAAGATAAACCGGAGTTTCGGCGGAACCAGTACGGGGCCATCTTGGGTGGGCCCCTCGTTCGGAACCGCTCGTTCTTTTTCCTTGACTACCAGGGTGTCAAACAGGCAATCGGTACGGTGCGCATTTCTACGGTGCCCACGGTTCTTGAGCGTCAAGGTGATTTCACAGAGCTGTACGGAACGACTACCCCTGTTCTTTTCGATCCGGCGACGACCGTTCAAAACGGATCCACGTTCACCCGTCAACCATTCTCCCCCACCAACGTAATCCCAATCTCAAGGATCGATTCATCCGCCCTAGCTGTGCTGAATCGTTACCCTCTCCCTTCGAAATCCGGAACGGCCAACAATTTCACCCTCGTTGGGAATGATCAGGATCATCAAAATCAATTCGACACCCGTCTCGATCACAGGTTTTCTGAAAGCGATCAGGCCTTTGGCCGTTATTCCTACTTCCATGATGTGGATCAGCCCGTACCCTTCCTGCCGGACGGAAGTGGGAACATCACAACCGGGGTGATTGGGCTCACGGATACGCTTGGCCAGCAGGCGGTCGGCAGCTACATGCACACCTTCGGTACAAGGACGTTGAATGACCTCCGCGTGGGCTATACCCGCCGCTCATTTCAACGTCGGGGAGTTCAGCTTTCCTCTTCCCCTTCTCAAAGCTTGGAAATTCCGGGAATTCCCTCGAACGGTGCACTCAACAATGCCCTGCCAATTTTCAACATCGCCGGGTATCAGCAAATCGGATCGCCTTCGAATACGAACTCAAGTTTCCGCACCGACGTTACCCAAGTGGTGGACAGTGTTTCCCACCTCGTGGGAAATCACGCACTCAAGTTCGGTCTCGACTTCCGCTGGGAGCGGCTCGATGTGATTCAACCACCAAATCCCACTGGCACCTTCCAGTTCTCGCAGTTGTTTACCGATCAGCCAGGCACGAAAGGAACTGGCGATCCCCTAGCGAGCTTCCTGCTTGGGCAGGTGCAGACGTTCTCGATCGATCTTCAGGGTAAAGTGCTTCGCCCCCGCGCTCACATACAGGAATATTTCGCGCAGGACGACTGGAAGGTTACCCGTCGTCTCACTCTGAACGCAGGTCTCCGGTGGACACTCAACTTCCCCTCGACCGAAGTCGACAACCAGGGTGCGATCTTCAACCTCCAAACCCAGCAACTCGACTACTTGGGAAAGAGCGGGTATCCGCATACCGCCCGCGAATTGCATTGGCACGATTTCGGCCCAAGGGTTGGGCTCTCCTACCTTCTACAGGACAAAACCGTCGTCCGCGCCGGATACGGATTAGTCTGGATCGAGCAAACCGGAATCACGACGCCGTTCACGATTCCCCAGTTCCCTTTTTTGCAGACGACCAGTCAACGCACTTTGGACAACATCAATCCGGCCTTTGTCCTTTCGGGCGGACCGAGTGTGGCACCGATTCCTCTTACCCCGAATGCTGGGCTTGGTCAGGGCGTATTCACGGTCAATCGTGAGCTCGGGTCCGGCTACGCGCAGCAATGGAATCTGGCCGTCCAGCACGAATTTACCCGCAACCTGTCTTTCGAAGTTGCCTACGTGGGTTCGCACATCACGCACGTTGGTATTCCCGACGTGAACATCAACCAGCTCACCGTCGAACAGCTCGAAACCGGAGCGCCCCTGTTGCAGAAGGTGACGAATCCATTCTTTGGACAGATTCCGCGATCATCCTCACTGGGCGATCCCACCATAGCGGCAGGACAACTCCTAAAGCCCTTTCCCGAATTTCTGACGGTTGCGCCCTACAGGAACAACGTTGGCAGCACGGTTTATCACGGCGTCGAAGCAAAGTTGGAACAAAGACTCTCTCACGGGCTGTCGTACCTTGTGAGCTTTACCCATTCCAAGTTGATTGATACCGCTTCTTCCGTGTTCGACGCCTCCATCCTGACCGGGCCGGTAGCCAATTTCCCCGTGGCTGACAGTTTCAATCTCCGTCGCGAGCGCGATTCTTCTACCGGCGACATTCCCAATGTCTTCGTGGCAAGCTCTACTTGGGAAATCCCCATTGGACCCGGTCACGGCATGCATCCTTCAGGCATTTTGGGTGTCCTAGCCAATGGCTGGCAGATTACGGGAATTGTGTTGCTGCAGTCGGGAATGCCGTTTGCGATCACCCAGAGCACGAACTTCAACGCATTCGCAGGATTCGGAGTGCAGCGTCCAAACATTACAGCCGCGGTCGATTTGCCCGCTGACCAGCGAAGCCCCTCAACGTGGTTCAACACAGCCGCATTCCAAACCGCTCCCCAGTTCACTCTCGGGAATGCATCGCGGAATCCTGTGCGCGGCCCCCGCTATAGAGACGGTGACATTGCGTTCATCAAACACACGGCATTGCGGGAACGACTGGACTTAGAGTTTCGCGCAGAAATATTCAACCTGACGAATACACCCGCTTTCGGACAACCCAATGGCGTGCTCGGGAACGCGGCCTTCGGCACCATCGTCTCAACAGCGGCCGACCCTCGGGTCATTCAATTTGGTCTCAAGGTGAATTTCTAAAAAAGCCATCGCGGAGGGACGTTAGCGAAAAATGAGAACCCCCAGGAAGTCAGAGAATGGTTGGAAAGAACTCTATAGGCTCGCTTTGCTGGAGCCTGATCGCACGAAGGTTCCCGCGCGCGTCGCAGAGGCACGCGCGGCCATTTCTCGGCAGCTCAGTGATCTGGCTTCTTCGTCGGAGGAGTACGCGGCCCTGGAGGAAGCCCAAAAATTCTTGCGTCTGGTGGAAAAAGAAGAGGTGGCAAGAAACGGTTGATCCTAGCCACCGGTCTAGAAGGATTTGACGCCGCTGCGCCATCCGACACGGTTCTCAGAGCGAAAACCAGCCGTCATCGACGAAAGAAGATGAAGGCTAGGCCTACGACCGAGCCAATCACCATTGTTATCAGCGCGGCATCCACACAATGGTCTTTCCAATTATGGTGAGCAGAGATGTTCATTTTCATGGCTGGCCTCCGAGTTGGCCATCGAAAAACGACATACCAGAGGGGAACCCAATCTTGCTCGGGGAAAGGACAACTCTGGGGTGGAATTGTAACCCCGTTTCACGCCAAATCAAGTGTCAAATTGTTTAAGTCGTACCAACGCTGCCGCGACACCAATGGCACAGCCCTTAGGGGGTTTACTGGGCGATTGCCCCCACTCGGAGGAGCCTCGCCAGTCATGTAGAATTTTCGAGTCTGGCCACACTTTTCTTAGGAGGGTGCGAGAGATGCACTTTGAAGCCAAGCAATGGGTTCGAGTCCTTACCGCGAGTGTTCTGGTCACGATTTTTTCCCTTCCCCAAAATCTCCTAGCACAGACGGCCCAACATGTAGTGACCCCGTCGGAGATGCAGAAAGCCGTGATGGACGCCTCCCAGGCAAGGCAGAAGAATCTGGATACATTAAGGGGATTCTTTTCCTCGGAAAAGGCGCAGGGCGCGCTGAAAGCGGCTCACATGGACCCGGCGCAGGTGAACAAAGCAGTCTCGAGCCTCAGCGATGCTGAACTGGCACAACTGGCGTCTCGCACCCAAAACGCTCAAGCCGACTTCGCTGCGGGCCACCTAAGCGACCGTGACTTAATCATTATCTTGATCGCCATTGCCGGCCTGATTCTGATCATTGTCGCGGTGCACTAAACGCGAACTCATGCGTCGCATTTTGCGCAACCTTGCCACCGTGCTGTGGGTCAGCGGCCTGTTGTTCGCCACCGAACCACCCGGGGTTTGGCTCGATATTCCCTTCGTAACACAAGAGAAGGACGGCTGCGGTGCTGCCAGTGTCGCCATGGTGATCGAGTACTGGGCCGCGCAGCACGGCGGATCGGTCCATGCGAACAGCGCCGAGATCGAGCGCAATCTGCACTCGGACCGAACCCATGGGATCTATGCTTCTGACATGCAGCGCTACTTCCAACAGAATGGATATGCAACCTTCGCCTTTGCCGGAGAATGGTCCGATCTGAAAGAGCACTTGCAAAAAGGCCGCCCTTTGATTGTGGCGTTGAAGCCCGGATCAAGGGGTCCACTCCACTACGTGGTCGTCGCCGGATTTGACCAGGAACGTCAGCTTGTCCTCCTGAACGATCCTGCCCAGCGGAAGCTCCTCAAGGAAGATCGTTCCCGATTTGAGCAAGAGTGGAAAGGCGCCGGCAGTTGGACTCTGCTGGCACTTCCGGGCACCGGCGCACGCTAATCATCAGCAGATTTGTACGCATTCGATCTTCAACCTGGCTCAAACCGAGCGTCATGTCACCATTCCCGATCTTGAAAAACGAGGATGGCCGATGCCGAGTACTGCCTCTTAAGTGCAGGACATGGTTGAACATCTTTCTGGTCTTGCTCTCCGGATGCTCGACCTTGTCGGCTCAAAGTTCGGCTGAAGCTGCCTCACCTGAAAAACTCCGGCAACTCGCCGCCGAGCAACACTGGCAGGAGATGGTTGATTTGCTCGAACCGGTGAGTCCCCGGTCGGCGGACTTCGATTTCTACTATGGGACCGCGCTAGCACGCTTGGAGCGCTGGCAGGAAGCAGAGGTCGCCTTTCAGGCCGGACTTCGACTTGCGCCTCGAGATCCACGCTTCCCCCTCGAGCTGGCGGGCGTGGCGTTCAAGCAGAAACGCTATCCCTTGGCCGCTCGTCGAGTGCGCCAAGCCCTGAACCTCGCTCCCCATGATCCCTATGCGAATGACTTTCTAGGAACGATTTATTTCCTGGAAGGGAATCTGGATGGCTCCCTGAAGTACTGGAACCGAGTCGACAAACCACAGGTCATGGAATTGAAGATGGAGCCCGAGCCGCGGGTATCGCCTGCGCTCCTCGACCGGGCCTTCGCATTCTCGCCCGCTAGCATGCTGGAGCGCTCGGCGTTCCAAACGACCGACGTCCGCATCCGCTCTCTCGGAATCTTTCCGCGGTATCAACTCGATCTGCACGCTCGGGAAGATGACCGGTTCGACGTCTGGTTTCGCAATCAGGAGCGCAATGGGTTCGGCAATTCGAGGTGGGAAGGATTGTTCCTGTTGTTCCGTGGACTCCCATTTCTCACGGTTAATCCCGAGTACTATAACCTCCGCCATTCGGCGACCAATTTTGTATCCCTGTTTCGCTGGGACCCAGAGAAGCGGCGAGTGTCGGCTCAGTTTTCCACGCCATTTCAGCGCGGCGCCAAATATCGCTACGAGTTAACCGCCGACCTACGCAACGAGAACTGGTCCATCCTGACGTCAGATTTCCGGCTCCCGGCGCCATCCGCCAGCTTGAACCTTCTTCGCGAAGTGGTTGGATTTAGTCTGGACTCCTACGCGAATGGGCGATGGCAATGGTCGGCTGGCGCTGAGTTTTCCCATCGCGACTACCGGAGCGTTGTGGTGGGGAGTGCCTTGACCCCGGCGTTACTGGCCCCGGGCTATCAACTGAAACAGCGGGCGGAACTACGAACTACTTTGTGGCGAATGCCAGAGAGGCGATTTACAGGGGAAGCAAGGGTTTCGTCTCAGGCTGCCCGTTTGTGGTCCCAACCAATCGAAACCTCGGAGAAGCTGCAAGGTTCGCTCGGATGGCACTGGTTCCCCGGCTCCACGGGTGACGACTATGAGATGCAGCAACAGATCCGAGCGGGAAAGACCTTCGGGACGGTGCCGTTCGATGAATTGTTCATGTTGGGGCTAGAACGCGACAACGATCTCCCTATGCGTGCGCACATAGGCACCGAAGATGGTCGCAAAGGCAGCGCCCCTCTGGGACGCAATTATTTCCTCGTCACCTGGGAGACCGACAAGAATCTCTACGGAAATGGAATCGTGAGGCTGACCATGGGACCATTTCTTGATACCGGCAAGATCTCGGACCCTATCGCCACCTTGGGTTCGCACCATTGGCTTTGGGACACGGGGGCACAACTCAAGCTCAGGGTTTTTGGTACCGGAGTGGCCTTCTCCTATGGCAAGGACCTACGCTCGGGAAAAAACGCCTTTTACTTAACCATGCTGAAGTAACCGTAAAGGTTGATAGCGTGACTCTGGAAGCCCTGCTAATACATTTCCATCGCTAGCTTCGAGCGAAATACAAGCGCTGGTTCTTGCGGCGACCAAATTTCCAAGATTCGAGCCTCTCCTTTGGACTTGTACATATGTCGTTATAACGAATATAATTAAAACTATGAAATCCCACTCTACTGCCGGGCGCCGCTCCGGGGAACTTGAGGAGCAGGTCTTCCTTGCGCTCGCTATCTCGACCGATCAACTGTCCCGAAGGATAGAGCCGGTGCTCCGAGCAGCGGAGATATCCCCTACCCAGTACAACGTGCTCAGGATCCTCAGGGGGTCGCCGGAGGGTCTCGCTTGCAGCGAGATCGGAAATCGCATGATTAGCCGTGACCCTGATATTACAAGGCTTTTGGACAGGCTGGAACGGCGTGGTCTGGTCTCCCGCTGTCGCCAGACGAAAGACCGGCGGATGGTTCTGACTCGCATCACCGAGGCGGGACTGAAGCTGCTCGGGCAACTCGACGCGCCAGTGCTTGAAACCCACCGCTTGCTGCTCGGCCATCTCGGCCCCGAAAAACTCCGGAACTTGCTGAAACTGCTGCAGGAAGCACGTCGCCAGGGTGCCTGAACGTATTGAATCTTATTAGTTATAACGATCATCTGTATAACGCATAAGGAGAAACAACCATGAGCGCCGTTGCCATTCCCGAGGTAAAGAACACGACTTCGACCTGGAACATCGACCCAGTACATTCCGCAGCCCAGTTCAAGGTCAAACATATGATGATCTCGAACGTGAAAGGCGAGTTCACCTCCTTGCAAGGTGGCCTGCAGCTGGATGAGCAGAATGTAGAAAACTCGCGTATAGAAGCCGAGATCGAGGCCGCGACCATTAACACGCGCGAACCCCAGCGCGATGCGCATTTGAAGAGTGCCGACTTTTTCGATGTTGAGAAGTTCCCTACTCTCTCGTTCCGCTCGACCCAGGTATCGAAGAGGGATGGCGAGGAGGTATCGGTCGCGGGAGATCTCAGCATCCGCGGGGTCACGCGCCCGGTAACTTTCGTGGTCGAAGGCCCCAGTGCACCGGCAAAGGACCCGTGGGGCAACACACGAATTGGGTTATCGGCAACGACCAAGATCAACCGCAAAGACTTTGGTCTTACCTGGAATGCAGCCCTTGAGACCGGAGGCATCTTAGTGGGAGACGAAGTTACCATCACGCTCGACGTTCAATTTGTAAAAGCGAATTGACCAAAGCAATTCCCACTCTTTGAAGGGTGGGAAGCGAGGGGCAGCCTTGAATCGCTGGCCCATCTCGCTCATCCATAAAGGGGGAAGACTATGTCACTCCGACCTGTAAAACGAGTCATTGAATCAAAGCCGACCCTAGAAGGCGCGGGTGTCAAGCTGCGCCGCGCGTTCGGCTTCGGGCAGACCAAGGAGTTCGATCCTTTTCTTCTGCTTGACGATTTTCGCAACGACAATCCTGAGGACTACCTTGCTGGATTTCCCTGGCATCCGCATCGCGGCATTGAGACCATCACCTACGTTCTGGCCGGATCGGTGGAACACGGAGACAGCCTTGGGAACAAGGGCAAAATGGGAGCTGGGGACGTACAGTGGATGACCGCCGGCAGCGGCATCTTGCATCAAGAGATGCCAAAGGGCGACCCCCGCGGCAGAATGCATGGCTTCCAGTTATGGGCGAACCTGCCAGCGAACTTGAAGATGACCGATCCGCGGTACCAGGACATTCCCTCGACTGCCATTCCTGAGGTGACCGATGATGACGGGACTAAGATTCGAGTGATTTGCGGGAATTTCTTGGGTGTAGCGGGCCCGGTCGAGGGCGTTGCCGCGGACCCGAATTACATTGACGTATTTGTGCCCGCCGGCAAGCGCAAGACGCTCAAGGTCGAGACCTCGCGCCATGCCTTCGCTTACATCTTTCAGGGCTCGGGCAAGTTCCGTGATGCTTCCACTCCCCAGGGAGTGCTAACCGAACAGGTTGGGAGCGAGGAAGATTACCCGGTGAGAACCGTGGGCGATCATTCGTTGGTCCTGTTCGACCGTGGAGATGAAGTTGTGGTTCAGGCGGGGGATGAGGGAATACGTTTCCTTCTCGTTTCCGGCAAACCGATTGAAGAACCCGTGGCCTGGTACGGACCCATCGTGATGAACACCCAGGAACAGTTGCAGGAGGCGTTCTCCGAGCTCCGGCAGGGTAAGTTCATCAAGAAGTAAATGGAAATCTCGAATGGCGGATGTTCGCTCCGGTCGACAGCCGCCATTTGCTTTTTTTGCCCATTGAATCGCTGCTCGACCATCTCGCCGAGTTCCCTTGCTCGCGACTCTAGCTCTCAATTGCCGGAGGCCGTTCTGCCGCATCGACACCAGACGATGAGTGGAAAACAGCAAGACCAACACCTGTTAGGCTTAAAGCAGGCGTCTAGGCGCCACCCTTGGAGTATTTCTCGGATTTTTCATGGCCTCTGCCGGTTGGAAGCGCATTACCATCCTCACTACGGGATGGCTCTTCATCGCCTTAGGAATCGCGGGCCTGTTCCTTCCATTTCTTCAAGGAATTCTCTTCCTGCTCATTGGACTGGTCATTCTTTCCACGGAACATCATTGGGCAAGGCGGCTCCTAGGTCAGGTGCACACACGTTTCCCCAAATTGGACAGGCTCATCCAGGCGGCGTATGCGAAGGCCGCTTCCATTCTCGGGTTGGAAAACAAGGAAACCGGGACAGAGTAGTTACGAAGCTCGAACGCCGGTGCTACCTTTTGAGTGCGGCGGAGCTATTGGCTGTGACACACGCGGCTTTTCGGCCAAAGCAATCGGCACCGTTGCCGTGAGAGTCGTTCCTTTTGGGCTCGATTCGATCGCAAAGCGCCCTCCGAGTTCCTTCACCCGCTCGCGAATACCCGCCAGGCCAACTCCAACATTGCCGCCATCCTTCTGGAAGCGGGCGAGGATCTCTTGCGGAATTCCCTTCCCATGGTCTTGAACGCAAAGAACCGCCGAAGATGCATTTTTAGTAAGATGCACCTCCACGGAGCGACTTCCGGAGTGGCGATGAACGTTGGTGAGCGATTCTTGCAGAATTCGAAACAAGGCTGTCTCAGTTTCCGAAGAAAGCCGCTCGAGTGCGTCCGAAATTTCCAGAGTGGCGGCGACACCGCATCGCTTACCAAAACCTTCTACATACCAACGCGCCGCGGAAGCAAATCCAGCCTCATCAAGCAGTGGCGGGTGCAGTAGATGGGACAACGTGCGGGTGTCGGAAATGGCACGATCGATCAAGTGTTGCGCTTCACGAACATACGCGGCGCCATCCCCGTTGGAACGCATGAGCACGTCCAAATTGATCTTTGCGGCCGCGAGGTACTGCCCCAGGCTATCGTGCAGCTCGCGGGCAATACGGCGCCGTTCTTCATCCTGTACACGAAGAAGGCGGGCGCTCAAATGGCGCAATGCCATCGTGCGTTGACCAACCAGTGATTCGAGCTCATCGCGTGCCCGCCGCAGGGCGTCTTCCGCCTCTCGGCGCTCCTCCAGGTGATTTCGGATTTCATATTGGCGTCGCCGCGCTGCCAGCGCGCTGCGAACCGAGCTGATCAAAGTTGCCGGGCGAAGCGGCCGCTCCAACAAGGAAACATTCCCCAGAGGAGCCCGCGAATGTACGGCAAGGTCCGTTGCAATTGTGCTCATTCCGCCACCGGTGAGTACGATAATCGGGAAATCGGACCACGGCGGCTGCTCCGAGAGATGCTTTGCGAGTAGGGTGATGGACTCGTCTTGCAAAATCTCCTCGGTGACAATGGCTGCGCCCGCCCCCTCCTGAATTCCCGATATGAGTTCGGAGGCGCACGGGACTGCCTGGCTCGAGATCTTGCATTCGTTTAGGAGGGCCTCAATGAGAGTGGCATCCCTGCCAAAGGGGGCAAGCACCAGTACTCGCAGCTCGCTATGTGCCGAGTTATTCTCCAAGACGAAGACCATTTCCGTGGCCGTTCCCGTTGCCTTGGCCGAGCAGGGCAGGAATGCCGGTTAGCACACCATGAAACTCCCTAAGAGGCTCGCCGATATGAATGCGATCAGGGCCCAACCGGAGCTCACGAATGGTGTGCTCGTGAGCACCGCTGCGTTTCTTAATCATGGAGATTGCCTGTCGCACTTCGCCCTGCGCCTCGAAGTAGCGAAGCACGAGAATGTTATCGGCCAAATAGCTGATGTCTGTCGGAGTCTGAATGGCGCTGCCAATAACCCCCATCTGCGCCAGTACCATCAGCGTAACCACACCACGATGGTTCAGATAGGTGAGCAGCTCGTGCAGATGCAATGCCAGGAATTGTTCGCCGGGCATCGCATGCAGAAATCCGTTGAGGCTGTCGATCACCACGGTGCTGGTGTTCTCATACTCGACGGCTTTGCGGACCAGATCGACAAATTCGCCCGGCGACATTTCTGCGGGATCAAGATGATTGATCTTGATGAGTCCACTTTCAATGTGAGGCAGGATCCGCATGTCCAGACCCGAGGCGCGCTGAATGAGGGTATTGATGGTTTCTTCGAAGAGAAAAATGCTTGCGGTTTCCCCACGTTCAGCGGCGCTTACCGCCCATCGAATCGCGGTGGTGGTTTTACCGCAGCCGGCCGGACCGAGCAGAAGAGTGCTGGTGCCGAGGTCCAGCCCTCCGCCAACCAATTGATCGAGTTCCGGGATTCCACTTTTGACACAGCCGCGCTGTGTCGGCGGTTCTTCGTATTCGGAAGCAATCAGCCGCGGATAAACAACCACGCCTCCGGGGCGAATCACGTAGTCGTGGAAGCCTTCGCGGAAGGCACAGCCGCGTAGCTTGGTGACCTCCAGGCGGCGGCGAGTCTTGCCATATTCGACGGGAATTTTTGACAGCGCGATCACGCCGTGAACAATGCTGTGCAGTTCGAGTTCAACCTGTCGACTGCTGCGGTCATCGAGCAAAAGTACGGTGCAATTGCTCGGCGCATATTCCTTCAACGAAAGTACCTGGCGACGGTAACGCAAGGGGTCTTTCGCGAGCATGCGGACTTCCGAGAGCGCATCAATGACCAAACGATCAGGGCGATGCTCTTCTACCTCTTCCATGATCGCCCGCACACGGTCGCTCAGTTCCACTTCCGATGGATGAAACACGGTGTACTGGCGTTCGGGTTTGAGATCCTGCTCGTCCGGTTGGAGTTCGAGAATGCGGATACCGTCGAGCTTAAATCCATGCGAGCGGGCGACGCTCAGAAGCTCGTTGCGGGATTCCGAAAGCGTGACATAGAGCACTTTTTGGCCGAGGCTCAAACCTTCCGCCATGAACTGCATGGCGAGAGTCGTCTTGCCGGTACCCGGCTCGCCTTCGAGAAGATACATATGGCCGGAGGGGAGCCCGCCGCCAAGAACCTCGTCAAAGCCTGCGCATCCGGAGCGGGCCCGCAGAAGCTCGGCGTTAGGATCTTTCAGTTGTGTATTCATCCCGTGTCTTCGAGAACAGACCACTTAACTTAAATGCACGTACTTCGAGGAAAATCGCAGCGGACGCTGTACGACACGCCTTTTGTCCCCACAAGAAGCGCCCCCAACGCAGTCGCACAGGCGTCTAAATTCTTAACGTGGAGTGACACTGCGTCCATACAGTGGTTTCTGTAGTGCGCAAAGGGCAGCAATGCACTTTTGGGAATCAACCCGCTTGGGTTCCTCGTCCGAGAGGCTAGGGCTGAACTGGATCTGGAATTGGAGTGGCCAACGTCGTGCCTAAGGGTTCGGCAGCAGCGGCGCTCTTCGGTAGCCACTCCCGAATCTTTGGCAGCGAAGCTCGGGCCATTTCTTCGCCGATACGAACCAGGTCGGAGCTATGCTCAAAGTCGTCGTACCGATAGCCGGTGACGTCAGGCTCAATGATGAGGTCTGCACAGGCTCTCGCCTGAGCGCAGTTCATATCCTGCGCAATGGAGAAACACTGACCGATGACATCAAAAATGTGCCGCGGACCGTCCGCGGCCGACCACGAGCTCTTCAGGTTCACTGCAATCACGCGGTCAGCGCCCATATCGCGCACGGGCTGGCTGGGGAGCGAATGAGCGAGCATGCCGTCGACCAGCATGCGGCCATTCACGGTTACGGGCAGGAAGACACCTGGGTAGGCGCAGCTCGCCCGCACGGGATCGGCTAGCGGCCCGGAGCGAAACACAACTCCTTCGCCGGAGGCGAAGTCGGTGGCGGTCACAGCCAGCGGGATGCGAAGCTCCTCAAAGGTCTTCACCTTTAGAATGCGATCGAGAAATGAGATCATCCGGAGGTTTGTCGCGAACCCGTACCGTGACAGCGTCCAGCGGGCGAGATCGCGGAAGCGGACGCGGGCAGCTATCGATTCCAGTTCTGCCGGAGTTACACCGCTACAATACGCAGCTCCGATGAGCGCGCCGACGCTGGTTCCAGCAACAAAGTCGATGGTGATGCCTTCCGCTTCCAAGGCTTTCAGAACGCCGACGTGGACGATTCCGCGGGCAAATCCGCCTCCCAGGGCGAGACCAATTAAGGGTGTCTTCGAGGGTAGAATGGCCTGTGGTGCTGGCGAAATGCCGCGTCCCAAGGCGCGCACCGAGCGCACGATTTTTCGTAAACCCTTCAAGGCCGATCCGTCCTCCGGCCGAACCATCCCACTACTTAGGTAAGATGCTGCCTTGCATAGTGTATGGCGACGGTATTTCGTAGAGATAATTACCCTAGAGCAACGGGTAACCAGAGATGACGAAGCCCTTTGTTCCTGATAATTTGGAAAGCCATGCCAAGAGAGATTTCAGCCGGGGGAGTGGTGGTACGACAATCCGAAATGGGCTGGGAGGTTGCCGTAATTGAGCCCCGACGAGAGGGAGGCACCTCGAACTCGGCCAAGCGCAAATCGGGTAATCAGGGCCAGATTCTGGCTCTTCCCAAGGGCATTGTCGATCCCGGGGAAGATGCCGCACAAACCGCGGTGCGCGAGGTATTTGAAGAGACCGGCATCAGGGCCGTGATCATCACCAAACTCTCCGATATCAAGTATGTATATGTGCGTTCGTGGGGCGACAAACAGCGGGTGTTCAAGATTGTGAGCTTCTTCCTGTTGAGATATGAAGGCGGAGAAATTGACAACGTAACCCGGGAGATGCGCATTGAAGTCAAGCAAGCGCTGTGGATCCCGCTCGAAGGTGCAGAACGTCGTCTGAGCTATCGCGGCGAGCGCGACGTGATCCGCAAAGCACAAGAGTGGCTGAAGAATCATCCCGAGGAGGCGCCGTGATAGCCCGAATCATTCACCGCGAACAGCACTTCACCTCCAGCAATTTTGTTCGCGACATCGTCATCGGCATGTCGGACGGACTGACCGTTCCGTTCGCGCTGGCCGCAGGGCTTTCCGGGGCTTTCGCGAATACGAGATTCATTGTGATCGGCGGGTTAGCAGAGATCGCGGCAGGATCGATTGCCATGGGACTTGGCGGATACCTGGCGGCGCGAGGCGACGCCGAGCACTACGTGCAGGAGAAGGCCCGCGAGTATCGCGAAATCGAGGAAATTCCAGAAGAAGAGAAAGCCGAAGTCAGAAAAGTTTTTCGGAATTACGGATTGACGGAGGAGGAAAGCGACCCCGTCGTGGAGGCCTTGAGCACGCGTCCGGACGCCTGGGTAGATTTCATGATGCGTTTCGAATTGGGCCTGGAGGAGCCTGACCCGAAACGCGCCGTCACCAGCGCAGGGACAATTGCGGCGTCGTATGTGGCGGGCGGCTTGATTCCGCTTTCGCCATACATGGTGCTCCAAAATGCTTACCGCGGCTTGATCGTTTCGGCCATCGTGACCTTGATCGCGTTGGGCGTCTTTGGGTTTATTAAAGGCAAGTACACCGGTGCTCGCGCTCTGCGAAGCGCATTGCAAACCATGCTCATAGGTGGCGTGGCCGCAGGAGTGGCGTTCGCCCTGGCGAAGTGGATCGCCTAACTCATTTCCAGATGCTGCGCAGCTTCCAGCTTGTAGCCTTCGCACCCACGGGTTTTCCACTCTGCGTAAACAACTCAACTCTGCTGCCCTCGGACGTGGGGAAAATAAGGTTGGTCATCGCGATGGTGCCGTTCTGCGCGTAGGCCTCGACCGAGGAGCGATCGACGATTAACCTGAGGTCGAACGGTCGTCCGGGGGCGAGTGGCGCAGTCGTGCGATAGGCAAAACCGTCGCCCACGATCGCGCCTGACTTGGTCCGATCCATGAAGAACTGCTGCTTCTCTCGATCGAATCCAATCTCCGTCCACTCATGGTCCCCGGTTTGAAGGCGAACTCCAAACACCTTCTCCTCAGCGGGATCGAAGTTCAATTCAAGTTCAAATGGGGCCTGAAGGCTTGTCTTCGTTGCCCCAGGGCCGGAAAACGAGTAGCCCGCTTTCTCCCGTCGAAGCGCTGCGACAACCGGTGTCTGCCTCGCGGTGAGACCGTCATTGTCGATTACCAACGACAGGCGTCGGGGCAAGCTCATCTGCCCGCGCCAGGGCGAGGTCGGCAGCTTCGAGGCATACTGCCAGTTGTTCATCCAGCCGAGCAGCACTGGCTTTGCGCCCGTCGGAAGGTGGTTGAAGCTGATGGCGCAATAGTCATCTTTGCCGTAATTGGTCCAGCCATGCCAGCCAGGCTTGCTTGATGGGGTGAAATGCTTTCCATCGAACTCTCCCAGAAAGTACTGCTCGCCCGAACCGCCTTGAGGCGCGCCAGGATTGAGTCCGACCTTTAGCATCCACATACCTTGAGTTCCGTTCTCCGCCGGAATGTGCAGCAAATCCGGGCACTCCCAATCGCCGTCGACATCTCCCGTGGGGCCAAAGTCACTGAGCTCGGTCCATTGCTTGAGGTTGGGGGAGGAATAAAACCTCACCTTGTGCTGCTTGGGCAAGGCGACCGTCATCACCCAGCGATTCAGCTTTTTGTCCCAGAAGACGCTCGGATCGCGAAAGTCGGCCATATTGAGGTCGATTACCGGATTGCCCCGGTATCGCGACCAGGTACGTCCTTTGTCGAGGCTGTAGGCGAGGTTTTGAGTCTGACGAGTCCGCTCGGGCGTGCTCCTGTGACCGGTGTAGATAGCAACCAAACATTCCGATTCCACGCCGCACAGTCCGCTGGTGTTCTTATCCGCGACGACGCTACCCGTGAAGACCATCTCGCCTCCCTGCTCGGGAATGGCTACCGGCAATTCCCGCCAGTCGAGCAGGTTCGTACTGACCGCATGGCCCCAGCTCATGTGCCCCCATTGCTCGCCAAAAGGGTTGTACTGGAAGAAAAGGTGGTACTCGCCGCGGAAGAACACCAAGCCGTTGGGGTCGTTAGTCCAATACTCGCGAGGGGAAAAGTGGACCTGCGGACGGTAGGGCTGGTCGTAAGCGGCCGTTTGACCCATGGCGGTCGAGGCCAACAAGGCGAGCATCCAAAGGTCGAAACCTCTGGATAGAGCTAGTTTGACGAGGTTCCACATGCCCGGGTCGAACCGAAAGTATAGCCCTCCTCCCATCAAGTATCATTGCTCTATGGCGTTTCCCATCAAAACTTGCAGCATCTGCGGAGAGGAATTCGAGCTAAAACCCGAGAAGCCTGGCTTTTCGAACCGCTGCCCCGATTGCAGCGTACAGGATGAGCCCGTATCGCAGGACCGTGGCCCGAGCGCGGCATCTGATACCGAGCTGAACGCGGCGCGTAGAAAGGCCATGCGTGACCTGCTGTACCGGAAAGACAGCTAACTGGCGTCTACCCCCCAAAAATCTCCACGTTGATCCCTGCTTCGCATCTATCTATATAGCTCCAGACCTGCAACAATACCTGTAGGGAACTCCCGCCAGGGATGTTCCGTACCATGGTGTAAGCATGAGAACGTTGCTGGACATTTTTTCGCAAATTTTCCGTAACTTGTGGGCCCACAAGCTGCGCTCGTTTCTCACCATGTTCGGCATCGCCTGGGGCGTTGGTTCCCTGCTCCTGTTGGTGGGCGTCGGTGAAGGCTTCCGTTCCGGTAACAAGCGCGAAATGGCCGAGTTCGGCAAAGACATCATGTTCATCTTCCCCGGCCGCGCACCCGTCGTGGCTGGCAGCATGAACTCAGCACGGTGGTACCGACTGAACTACCACGACTACCAGGAAATGCTTCTGGCTCCCCATGTACGCCGTGCCTGCCCGATCATCAATCGCAATGATCTCCGTGAAGTCAGCGAATTTGCGACCGGCAGCGGAACCATCTTGGGGGTCGAGCCTCAGATGAATGAAATCAGCTTCCTGCCCCTGAAGGATGGCCGTTGGCTGAATGAGCTCGACAGCACCCAAAGGCGCAATGTGATCGTCCTTGGCAGCGAGCTGCAGAAGACGTTGTTTCCCGGACGGCCAGCGCTCGGAGCGACCCTGCTGATCAACAGCATGAGTTTCCAGGTGGTAGGAACGCTCCCCCACCTCGGCCGCGGCGACAACCTGTGGCTCAATATGCGCGGGTATATTCCCTTCTCGGTGATGGAGTCCTCGTTCCCGATTAAGGGAGACAATCAGCAAGGAGCGATTTCCTTTATCGAGTATCAGCCCACCAGGACCGATGACCACGTGCTCGCGCAGAAGGAAGTGCACAAGATCGTAGGCCGGAACCACCAGTTCGATCCGAACGATGAGAACGCTTTCGATGAGTGGGACTCGATCCAATCCTCGAAGATGGTGGGCACCATTTTCGACGTTATGAATATGTTCTTGGGGACGGTTGGGATGGTGACATTGGCCTTGGGGGCAATCGGCGTGATTAACATCATGCTGGTGGCGGTGAGCGAGCGGACCCACGAAATAGGTCTCCGCAAGGCCCTCGGTGCCACCAACCGCAACATTCTGTTCCATTTCTTTTTGGAAGGGCTCCTACTCACGCTGGGAAGCGGCCTGATCGGAATGGCCCTGGCGGGCGGTTTAATGGCCGTAATGGGGACGGTTCGAGGTCCAGGCGGATTCGATCCTCCGAAGCTTGTGCCGATGTCAGCGATGCTCGCGATTGGCAGTCTTACCCTGGCTGGGGTTGTTGCCGGCCTTTACCCCGCGCGAAAAGCAGCTCATCTTCAACCGGTCGAAGCGTTGCGGCAGGAATAGAAAATGCTCCGCGATCTCCTTCAGGAAGCATACACGGCGATGCGCCACAATCGGCGCCGCACGGCGCTGACCATGCTTGGCATGGCCTGGGGCATCGCTACGGTGGTGATGTTGCTCGCTTACGGCGACGGATTCGGGCAGGCCTGCGCGAACATCTTCGCGAATTTCGGCAATAAGCTGGTAATCGTTGTTCCAAACCGGACCTCGATGCAAGCCGGGGGAGAGAAATCGGGCACCCCGATCCGGTTCACGCGCGAAGATGTGGACACGCTCACGACCAATCTTCCGCAGATTACCCACATCACACCAGAAGTGAGCAAACCGGCAAATGTCCAATACGAAACCCGTACTTTCAACTGGACAGTCACCGCCAACGACCCCAACGTCGAGCAAGTACGTTCTCTCCAGATTGATCAAGGCCGCTTCTACAACCTGGAAGATCAGGTGCAGCGCGCGCGAGTAGCCGTAATTGGATCGGAGGCGAAGGAGAAACTGTTTTCGGGCAGAAACGCGCTTGGCGAGCGTATTCGCCTGGACGGACTTAGCTTCGAAGTTGTCGGGGTCCTGACCGCGAAAATGCAGGAGGGGAATGACGATATCAATCGCACCGTCTACATCCCCTTCACCACCATGAGCGACCTGAAGGATACCCACTATCTCGATTCCATCTGGTTCACCTATCAAACCCCTGCCTATGAGCAATTGGAACAGGCGGTGCGCAGCATTCTGGCGATTCCTCACAAGTTCAATCAGTCTGACCGTCAAGCGGTTCGCGTCTTCAACCTCATGGTGCAAGTGCATCAGTTCGAAATCATCAGCATGGGCCTGAAGATTCTGATGGGCTTCATCGGTACCTTGACTCTCGGGATTGGTGGCGTCGGACTGATGAACATCATGCTGGTTTCGGTAACTCAGCGGACCCGGGAGATCGGCGTGCAGAAAGCCTTGGGCGCCCAGAGGAGCTATATCCTGACGCAATTTCTCGCCGAGGCTTTGACCATCACCGCTATTGGTGGCGTCTTGGGAATCATCTTGGCCTACGTTGTCGCTCTCTCGGTGGGTCGCTTGACCCTGTACAGCGCCTTTGCCAAAAACGGCGAAGCCGGAGACATCCGACTGATGATTGCGCCTGGAACGCTCTTCGCATCAACCATTATTCTGGGAGCCGTCGGTCTGGTCAGCGGCATGATCCCTGCCTTGCGGGCTTCGCGACTCGATCCGATTGAAGCATTAAGGCACGAATAGTTCGCCAGGCCCTTCGATCGTCTCGAAGGGAATCTGGTTTGTCTCTTCCGGCGGAAGACTCTGTTTCCGACAATTGTGGAATGCGAGTTCGTATCACTTCCATTCTGCTTAGCTTTCTCCTCGTTTCGGCTTCCTCGTTCGCACGCCCGGCGCGATCACGCGCCTGGACGCCGGATTCCTCCTACAGCTCTGCGCTTCGAGCAGCCAACCGCTTCCTGCATGCTTGGCAAGCCGAAGATCATGAAACTGGGATCCTGATGCTGACCGACCAAGCGCGCGAGCAGGCCAGCCCCGACAAGCTACAGGAGTTCTTCTCTCCCGGCGATCATGCTGCGTATGAGATCAAGCGCGGAAGAAGGTTGAATGCCGGCGAGTACGTCTTCCCGGTGGTGCTGTTCGGGACCTCACAGAATTCGCAGCCTCGCGCAGGCCGACTGTTGATTATTCACGCTGGAAAGAATGAATGGGCGGTAAATCGGCTTCCCTAGGATTACAAACTCCTGACCGCGAGACGTGAAAGGACAAGAACGGTCGAAAACCGGGCGGCCGAGCGGAGAGAATCATTTTCGTATTCCCTTTTGGTATCCGGCGAATCCAGTGTACTCAAGGCTTCGTGTAACTTCGTGCCCTTTGTGGTTTACTAGGGTGTCCTCAGAGTTCCCCTGGGTCGATCGTGGTGAGGCGAATTCGCAAAGTCGCGGTGCTCGGTGCGGGCACGATGGGTGCGCGCATTGCAGCGCATCTCGCAAACGCAGGCGTGCCCAGTTTGTTACTCGACCTGGTCCCTTCCGGCGTTGAGTCGGGCTCGCGCAACAAGATCGCCCTTGCCGGCCTCGATGCCTCTCGCAAAGCCAAGCCGGCAGCGTTCTTCGAGCCATCGCTTTCCTCTTTGGTAACGCCCGGCAATTTCGAAGACGATCTCCAACGAGTGTCGGAGGTTGATTGGATCATCGAGGCCGTCGTCGAAGATCTCGAGATCAAGCGAACCCTGCTGAGGAAAGTTGAAACTCTACGAAGGCCTGGCACGATCGTTACGACCAATACCAGCGGGCTGCCGGTCGGGAAGATCGCCGAGGGATTCTCGAATGATTTCCGGCGCTCGTGGTTCGGTACGCACTTCTTCAATCCACCTCGCTACATGCGTCTGCTAGAGATCATTCCAACACCGGAAGCCGATCTCGCTGCCATAGAAGCCGTTTCGGCCTTCGCCGATCTGCATCTCGGAAAGGGCGTGGTCATAGCCAAGGACACCCCCAATTTCATCGCGAACCGCATCGGAACATTTTCCGTCTTGAATGTCATGCGTCTGATGCAGGAACTCGACCTCACGATCGAAGAAGTCGATGCGCTCACCGGGCCAGCGGTCGGCTGGCCACGTTCGGCGACATTCCGCACGGTGGACATGGTGGGGCTCGACGTTCTCGGGCATGTGGTTCGGAATATGGAGAAAGTTGGCGGGCAAGAGAGTTCTCTTCCCAGCTTTTTCCACAAAATGCTCGAACGCAAGATGCTCGGCGATAAGACTGGTGGCGGCTTCTATAAGAAGGTTAAGGGCAGCGGAGAAGACGAGAGACTGGCGCTCGATTGGAAAACGCTGGAGTATCGTCCACGGCAGAAAGCCAAATTCGCCTCGTTGGAGATGGCTAAGAACGTCGATGATCCAGCCGAGCGTCTGCGCGCGCTGCTAGGCGGCACGGGCAAAAGCAAAAGCAAAAGCAAAGACGAGCAATTCCTGTGGGCTGTCCTATCGGACCTTTGGAACTACTCGGCGAACGGCGTACCTGAAATTTCCGACACCGTCCTAGAGATCGATCGCGCCATGCGGCTGGGCTTTAACTGGGATATGGGCCCCTTCGAGCTGTGGGACGCCGCAGGTGTCGAGCCAACGGTTCAGCGCATGAAGAATGAGGGTCGCACGGTTTCCGGAAACGTCGAGCGATTGCTCGATTCGGGACAGAAGTCCTGGTACCAGGACTCGGCCGCAACCTCTTCCCGCCGGGCGTACTTCGATCTCCCATCCTCCACCTATCGGCCGGTCGAAGTTCCAGGTGGCGTGTGGTCGGTTACAGTTGCGAAACGATCGAATGGCGTGGTGAAGAAGAACTCCGGCGCCTCGGTCGTGGACATTGGCGACGGAGTGGCCGCCATCGAGTTCCACTCTAAGATGAACACGCTCGGTACCGACATTGTGCAATTGGTCTCGCAGACGCTGAAGGCGGGTGGGCCTGGAGACAATTTCGAGGCCTTCGTCATCACCAATGACGCACCCAACTTATCTGTGGGAGCAAACCTGATGCTTCTCTTGATGAGCGCTCAGGAAGAAGAGTGGGACGATATCGACCTCGCAGTCCGGCAGTTCCAAGGTATGACGCAGGCGATCAAGTTTTCGCCAAAGCCGGTGGTGATCGCGCCATTCGGAATGACGCTTGGGGGAGCGGTTGAGATGTCGTTACATGCCCCCCTCCGCCAGCCGCACGCCGAACTCTATATGGGGTTGGTGGAAGTGGGCGTGGGTCTGTTGCCCGGGGGCGGTGGTTGCAAAGAAATGGTGCTGCGCGCGATTGACTCCGCTCGTGCGGTCCGCCCCGGCGATAAGAGTGAATCGGTCGAAGTGATGGAGGCGATGAAACGCACGTTCGAGACCATCGCGATGGCGAAGGTCTCGACTTCAGCGCACGAGGCAAGAGGCCTCGGATTGCTGAGCGCCTCCGATCGCATCACGATGAATCGCGATCGCTTACTGACCGATGCCAAGCAGCGGGCGCTTGAACTGGTGAAGGCCGGATACGAGCCGCCTCGGATGCGAGCCGATATTTCCGCTCCTGGCGAGAACATTCTGGCGATGCTGAAACTCGGTGTGCACCTGATGAGGCAAGGCGAGTACATCACCGAATACGAAGTGAAAATCGGAACGAAAGTCGCCGAAGTTCTCTGTGGGGGGAATGTCACACCGGGAACGCCGGTCAGCGAGCAATATTTTCTCGATCTGGAGCGAGAGGCGTTCAAGTCGCTCTGCGGCGAGAAAAAAACCCAAGAACGGATTCAATACACGCTGAAGACGGGTAAAACTCTACGTAACTGACGTGCGCTTGGCCTACGCCGACTTCTTACGCGTTATCTCGATCACTTTCCCTCGATCTTCAGTCGAAACCCATTTGGGGTTCTTGTGATATCGATTCGGGACGTAAAACGTGATTAGCTTTGCCACCTGCTACCCCCTCCGCGACTTACCACTTGTTCTCTGAGTATAACAACACGCGCGCCACAGAAAAGTCGCTCTCAGGTTGTCAAACCTGGGTCGCTCCTCTGTGGTAGATTCGTACTTCCAGTCATGAAAGAGCTTGCGGCCTGGGCACTTAACATCGCTAGCCAACGCGGCGCCACCTATGCCGATGTACGGGTCATCGAGGAACGCAGCCGGGCACTGGCGACCAAGAATGGGAAGATTGGAAATGCGTCGGACTCGCGCTCGGAGGGCTTCAACGTCCGTGTGCTGATCGATGGTGCTTGGGGCTTTGCATCGTCTCGAGAATGCCACCGAGCTTCGGTCGAGTCGACCGCCGCCCGTGCCGTCGACATTGCAAAGGCATCGGCTCGAGTCAAGCAGAGCGACGTTTCGCTGGCACCGGAAAAGGCTGTCACAGCGGAGTGGACTACGCCGCACGAGGTCGACCCGTTCTCGATTTCTATTGAACAGAACTTGGCTTTGCTACAGAAGATCGACCGCGAACTCCGTTCGGTTTCGGGCGTGACGCTAGCCGAGACCAATATGAATTTTCGGCGGGAGGAACAATGGTTCTTTTCGTCGGAGGGTTCAGAAATTCATCAGACGAAGTACACGACCGGAGCGGGATACGTTGCCTATTCGTTTGCGGGAAGCGAGATTCAGAAGCGCTCGTATCCGAGCTCGTTCGGGGGACAGTGGCAGAACAAGGGATATGAGCTGATCGACGAATTGAAGCTGGTTGAGAACGCGCGGCGGATCGGCGAAGAGGCGGTCGCGTTGCACGCGGCCGAGCAGTGTCCCCAGGGTGTCTTCGACATCATTCTCGAAAGTTCGCAGCTGGGATTGCAGATTCACGAATCTGTCGGACACCCCATCGAACTCGATCGGGTGCTGGGCATGGAAGCGAACTTCGCCGGCACCTCGTTCTTAACCTTGGAGAAGCTTCGCACGCTGAAGTATGGCAGTGAACTGGTGAATGTGGTTGCCGACGCCCGGCAGGAGCACGGCCCGGGGCTCGGAACATTCGCGTTCGATGACGAAGGCGTTCCGGCGCAATGCACGCCGATCATTTCAAATGGCCTGTTCACCGGATATCTGAGCTCACGCGAAACCGCACCCCTGATTGGCTTAGAGCGATCGGGAGGTACGCTGCGCGCCGAGAGCTGGAACCGGCTGCCGATCATTCGCATGACCAATATCAGCATACTTCCCGGCGAGCAGCCCCTGACCATGGAGCAGCTGATCTCTTCAACCGAGCATGCCATTCTGTTTCAGACCAACCGGTCCTGGTCGATCGACGACAAGCGCTACAACTTCCAGTTTGGCACCGAACTTGGTTGGGAGATCAAAAACGGCAAGCGCACACGAATGCTGAAGAACCCGTCCTACTCGGGAATCACGACCGAGTTCTGGAATTCGATGGACGCCATCTGCTCGCGGGAGGAGTGGACGCTTTGGGGAACACCGAACTGCGGCAAAGGCCAGCCACAGCAAGTGATGGGAACGGGACACGGTGCCGCGCCGGCAAGATTCAGGAAAGTAAGAGTGGGGAGTGCCTATTCGTAACCTTCCGGTTGTCTCACATTGTGTTGTCACCGACTGAGTGCTGAATGCTGACTCGCGACCAAGCGGCTGAGATTTTCTCTCGCATTCGTAAATACGCGACAACCGATGAGGTGGAGTGTCTCTTTTCCGGCGGGAGGTCCGCCCTGACGCGGTTCGCCAACAACACCATTCATCAAAATATGGCGGAGGAGAACTATGGAATCTCGGTCCGTACCGCGTTCGGGGGCCGTACGGCGCGCGCAACCACGAACAAGTTCGATGATGAGAGCCTGAAAGATGTCGTCTCCGCATCGGAGAGTCTGGCACGAGTGCAAGAACCAGACCCGGACTTGCTGCCGATGCCTTCCCCGGATGAAAGCGAAGACAGCGGGGCCGGAACCAAGCTCCCTTCGCGGTACTTCCAGGAAACCGCGAACCTCACTCCGGCGGAGCGCGCCGATGGGGTAGGACAGATCGTCGCCATTGCACAGAAGCGCAAGTTCATTGCGGCGGGAATCTTCGCGAGCTCGGAAGCGATTGAGGGCATCTTCAATTCGCGGGGCCTGAGTGCCTGGCACACGCAAACGTCGGCGGAAATATCCATCACCATGCTGGCGGAGGATTCGTCCGGGTGGCAGAAGGCAAACTCGCCTGATATAGCAAAGCTGAGCCCGGCGCACCTTGCGCAGATTGCAGCGGAGAAGGCAGCGAGGTCGGCGGGACCTCGCGAGATAGCACCGGGTAAGTACACGGTCATTCTGGAACCGGCGGCCGTCCTCGATACGGTGGGATTTGCCTTCTATGACTTCGGCGGACTCGCGATCATCGACCAGCGATCATTCTTAAACAACCGCATCGGTACCAGGTTATTCGGGGAGAACATCTCAATCTGGGACGATGTCTCGCACCCTCTGCAGTCCGGGTCGCCGTTCGACGGCGAAGGCGTACCACGCGCGCGGGTTCAGTTGGTCGAGAAAGGGGTCGTGAAGCGGCTGGTCTATTCTCGCGGCAGCGCGTCGAAAATGAGTCGGTCCCCCTACCGAGACAAGGTTGGTCCCATCGACGCCACCGGGCACGGCTTCCCCATCCCCAATGAAATTGGGGAGGCTCCCATGAATATCGTCTTCGAGAAGCAGGAAGAGCCGGCGACGGTCGATCAAATGATCGCTTCCACCGATCGCGGGATCCTGGTGACCCGGCTCTGGTACATCCGCGAAGTGGATCCTTACGAGAAGATTCTCACCGGCATGACCCGGGATGGAACTTTTTTGATTGAAAACGGCAAGATTGTTTGCGGACTGCGTAATTTCCGGTTCAACCAGAGCCTCATTGAAATGCTTTCGCATGTGGAAGCCATGAGCACGCCCGTGCGCACCAGCGGAGAAGAATCCTTCGACATGGTGGTGCCGGCGATGAAAGTGCGGGACTTCAATTTTACGGAAGTCACCAGGTTTTAAGCGGCTTTGCGGCCTGGCTATCGATCCAGGAATCTCTCGCTTTGCTCGATATGATTGTGTAAACTTCAGCCACTTAGAAAATCGAGTGTTCCCTTCGCTCAGGGCGGTTGGAGGTTGTATGCGTCGTCTTTCTTTTCTTCTTACTTCCTTGATTGTCCTTATTTTCGCCCTGGTTCAGATCGGGCTTGTCTCGGCCGCCGATCTGAAGCCGGCGGAGATCGTCACCCGCCATCTCGATTCCATTGCTCCGGCCGCAACTCGCGCCGCCGCCAAGTCCCGCGTCGTCCAGGGAACGTTGACATTTCGGGTTCCGGTAGGTGGGGGCGGCGAAGTAGCCGGCACCTGGGGACGCGTCTCGTCGGAAGATAAGTCGGCATTTGTAATGCGCTTCGGCGCGGGCACCTGGCGAGGCGAACAGTTTACCTTCGACGGCTCCAAGACCGGATTCGCAGCCGCAACCTCGTCGCATCAGAGGTCGGAATTTGCCCAGTTCATCAGCAGCCAGGACTTCATCATTAAAGAGGGCCTGCTAGGTGGCGAATACTCGACTGGCTGGGCGCTAATGCGGTTGGAAGAAAATCACGCACGAGTTGAGAGCTTGGGACGGAAGAAAGTGCATGGGCGCGAACTGCTCGGATTGCAGTACTTTTCCAAAAAGACGAGCGACATGCAGGTGAAAATCTACTTTGATCCCGAGACTTTTCGCCATGTACTCACGATCTATTCCATGAGTATTACCCCTAACATGAGCAGCGACGTTATCCAGAGTTCTAGCCAGAAGGAATCCCGATACACCCTGGAGGAGCAATTCGGCGATTTCAAGACTACTGAAGGTGTGACGCTCCCGACCAGTTACCGCTTGCAATGGACTGAGGATCTGCAAGCCTGTAGCACCTGCGACGGATCTCAACTAGGACAAGCGAGCGCCGGACAAGGCCAAATGCCTGTGCAGGAGCAAGTCACCACGGGCTCGGGAAGAACCCTCCTGTTTGATTGGCAAATGACGGTGACGGGGCTGCGCGACAACATTCCGCTCGATGCCGGTAACTTTCAGGTGAAATAGATCTAGGCCTCTTCCTGCTCTTTGAGTTTTGCCAGCACGCTGAAGTCTTCTAGCGTAGTGGTATCGCCTTTTACCTCGCCCCCGCCAGCAAGCTCGCGCAACAAGCGTCGCATGATCTTCCCGCTGCGGGTTTTGGGTAAAGTGTCGGTGAAACGAATGTCATCGGGCTTGGCAAGCGATCCTATTTCCTTCGCTACCCACTTGCGCAGTTCTTCCTTCAGCTCAGGCGAGGGCTTGCGATCGCCTTCAAGTGTCACAAACGCGGCGATGGCCTGGCCCTTAATTTCATCGGGACGTCCGACGACCGCGGCTTCGGCAACCGCGTCGTGTGCGACCAGAGCGGACTCCACTTCCATGGTGCTTAGACGGTGGCCAGAAACGTTGATCACGTCGTCGACGCGTCCCATCACCCAGAAGTATCCGTCTCGATCCTTGCGAGCACCGTCACCGGTGAAGTAAGCGCCACGAATCTGCGAAAAGTACTGTTTCACATAACGGTCCGGGTCACCGTAGATCGTGCGCAGCATGCCGGGCCAGGGACGCTTCAGAATCAGGAAGCCTCCTGCGCCATCGGGCACAGGGTCGCCATCCATGTTGACGATTTCTGGTACCACGCCAGGCATCGGTTTGGTCGCAGAGCCCGGCTTGGTGGCAATCGCGCCCGGTAGCGGGCTAATCATGATGTGACCGGTCTCGGTCTGCCACCAGGTGTCAACGATCGGACAGCGGTCCTGTCCGATCACTTCGCGATACCACATCCAGGCCTCAGGATTGATAGGTTCGCCCACCGTGCCAAGCAGGCGCAAGCTGGTCAGCTTGTGCTTCTTCGGCCACGCATCCCCCCAGCGGATGAACGTGCGAATCGCCGTCGGCGCCGTATAAAAAATGTTTACCTGATGGCGATCGATGATTCGCCAGAAGCGGTCGCACTCGGGAAAGTTCGGTGCGCCTTCATACATCAGGCTGGTGGCGCCATTCTGCAACGGCCCGTAGACGATATAGCTATGTCCCGTAACCCAGCCGATGTCGGCCGTGCACCAGTACGTGTCTTCCTCATGGAGATCAAAGACCCACTTGGTGGTGATGTAGGTTCCGACCGAGTACCCGCCAGTCGTATGAACTACGCCCTTCGGCTTTCCCGTAGTGCCGGAGGTGTAGAGGATGTAAAGCGGATGTTCGGCGTCGAGCGGTTCCGCCGGGCATTCGTCCGAGGCAGTGGCCATCAACTCGTGCCACCAGTGGTCGCGGCCTGACTGCATGTTGATCGGTGTTCCCGAGCGCCGGTACACGACAACGTTCTTCACCGATGGACAGGACTTCAGCGCTTCTTCAACGACAGGAAACAGCTTGACCTCGGACCCGCGCCGGAAAGATCCGTCTTGTGTGACCACGCAGGTCGCCTGCGAGTCGTGGATGCGGTCAATGAGCGCGTTCGAAGAGAATCCCCCAAAAATGACGGTATGAGGAGCACCGATTCGCGCACAGGCAAGCATGGCCACGGGAAGCTCCGGCGTCATGCCCATATAGATCGCGACGCGATCGCCCTTCCGTACGCCAAGCGATTTCAATATGTTGGCAAACTTCTGCACTTCTTTGTAGAGCTGCAGATAGGTAAGGGTACGGACCTCGCCCGGTTCGCTTTCCCAGATGAGCGCGGCTTTATTCTTGCGTGCGGTCTGAATATGACGATCCAGGCAGTTGTAGGAGAGGTTCAGCTCTCCGCCCACGAACCACTTGGCCCAAGGATGATCGTATTCGAGCAGCTTGTCCCACCTCTTGAACCAGTGCAGTTCTTCGGCGATGCGCGACCAGAACTTATCGGGATTCTCGACCGACTCGCGATAAATGCGGTCGTAGTCTTCGGCACTCTGGATGTGGGCAGCCTGACGAAACTCGGCCGAGGGCTCAAACTTGCGCTGTTCCTGAAGAACGGAATCAATGTGGGTACTGGGAACGGTCGCCATGCGGGATCCTTGATAAATGATTTCGCTCCCGCATTTTACCTGCCAGCAAGGGAGGTTGTCTTCGGGAGACCACCGATTTGCGCAATTCGGGAAAAGCCCATGGTTTCCGATGCCGATACACTGATCTCAATATGCAAGGGAAAAAGGCCCACCAGAGCCAGTTTCATCGTTCTCAGATCGGGCGCGCACAGAGATACATCCGCCTGCATTTATCCGAGCCGATGACGCTCGACGGCATAGCCCACGAAGCAGGATCGTCTTCGTATCATTTTGCGCGCCTTTTCCATGCCTATGTGGGAGAGACGCCGTTCGAGTTCTTGCGACGCTTGCGGCTCATGACGGGCTTGCGCATGTTGCAGGAAGATTCCGACGCCACTGTAACCGAGATCGCTTTAAACATTGGCTACGAAACCTCGGCGGCATTCAATAAGACATTCCGCAAGGTGCTCGAGTCGAGTCCCGGCGATTTTCGCAAACTGGGAAAAGACCGCCAGGACGAAGCGATCTACGCTCTGAGTCGTCCGAGACTCTTGAAGGAGATCACCCTGAACCTGACACCCACTTTCGACACCGTTACTCGCCCATTCACCCACTATGTATTTCTCGAGAACCGCGGGCCCTTTGCGGAGATAGCTCCGCCTCTGTGGAATGACTTGATGCCCATCCTCGAGCACCTGGATAAACAGCGAATCCGCGAGTACCTGGGCATGAGTGGCATAGACAAGTCGAAGCCCGGTGAAGATGCCATGATCTATCAAGCGGGAGTAGCCTTTGCGGAAAAGCCAGGGAAACTGGCGAAGGGTTTGCAGCAGCGGGCGGTCAAGGCCGGCAACTATGCGCGATTCCTGCTGACCGGACCCTATTCCCACATTTGGATGGCGTTTGATCGGATCTTCAAAACTTTGGCCGAGCAGAAGTTGGAGTTGCGCCCTGAGTTCTGCATTGAGAATTACCTGAACGATCCTCGGGTCACGCCCGACGACAAGTTGCAGACGGAACTGCTCGTACCCATTGTTTGATTTGTTTGATTCACAGGCTGGGAGCGGACTTCTCGAGCAGATACGCTCCCGGACCCTGCTGTCCGCGGATCGAGCGACAGAATTCCTTCACCACAAATCCAGCCTGAACTGTGGCCGTGAAAGCCGCACGAGTTGCCCCCCGCCATTTGCGAGCCAGGGGCATGTCGGTTTGCTCCATACGATCGATGTCGCTGGGAATCTCGATTGCGATGCGTTGACGGGAGAGGGCGGTTGGAACATCTGCGATCACAGGCACCCCGTCGCCGTTGAAGCGCACCAATGGTTCCAAGTGGGTCAAAGCGTCCAGAACCTCAACCCGCGCGTCCTTCCCTCGAAGACGCTCGCCAACGCGGGGCGATGCCAACTGCCATCTCACCCATAGCCGGTCCGTGCTATTCACATGCAGAGGGCTGGAGGTTTGCGGCCCATAGAAGTCGACTAGATATTTCTCCGAAATGACGCCCAGTCTCGCAAAGTTCAAGTGAGCATTACGGCTGCGCAGAGGATCAAACGTCCAGGTGACCTCGTTCACTCCCAGCCCGAGCACCCGTTCCCTCTGAGCAAGTTTCAAGCGATACCCTACTTCACGATGTCGGTGCGAGTCCCGCACTGCCAGTAAGTGAGAATGAAACCCGACTCGACCGTCGTGCAGGCTGGGGAAGGCATAGGCGATGCCGGCGAGGTCTTCTTTCTCGAAAGCCCCCAGCCAGAAAGCTCCCGATGCCTGCTCCGCGATGGCCCCGGTGAGAGACGTGACATCGGCGTCGTCCAGGCCCCAGACCTGCTTTTCCAACTGAATTGCGCGGCGCAGATCAGCCACCGATTGCAACTCGCGGATGCAGAGTTCCGGCATGGCGTTCGAGGAGGGCACGTCGGTTTTGGGTGTTCACTATACGTCAGACCCGGGGAGGAGTCCAAAAGGAGAGATCCGCGGTCAGAGCGCTTCCGGCTCGAGGGAGGCCTTGCCGAAAGCAAGGCTCCTAAAGGCTTGGAAGCATTCCTGGTAGCGCGCCCCGGATGGCTCGGCGGAAGAACGTAAGCAGCTCCGTAAAATTTTGTAAATAGTTGAGGAAAATCGACTTGCAGACACATCAAAAAGATGACGAACGCGGTACGATGGACAGTTTTGATCCTTAGGATAACGACAGGCATGCATGAACAAAATGGGTAATGTAGCCGGGCAATTCTCTCGCACTCTGATTCTGCTTCTTGCAGGTATTCTCATCGCTCTCGCCCTCACGGCGTGCAACAGCGGATCGCGCGCGCCCTCAACCGCTCGCGCCAACGCGCCGCAGACGATGCCGGTCACGGTAGCTCCGGTTCTAAAGCAGGATTTCCCCGTTTACCTCAATGGACTGGGATCGATTCAGGCCTATTACACGGTGAGTGTAAAGAGCCGAGTCGACGGTCAACTCCTCGAGGTAAAGTTTCGCGAAGGCGAGCACGTGAACAAAGGGGACCTGTTGGCGGTGATTGATCCGCGACCCTATCAGGTGCAACTCGATCAAGCCCAGGCGACATTGTTCAAAGACCAAGCCTCTTTGCGCGATGCACAACTGAACTATCAACGCTACAAAGATCTGCTGCAGAATTCTGGGGCAATTTCGCAACAGCAAGTAGACACGCAAAAAGCCACCGTCGACCAGCTGGACGGAACGGTCCGAAATGACCAAGCGCTGGTGGACAATGCCAAGCTGAACCTTTCGTACTGCCACATCACGGCTCCGCAAAGCGGGCGCATCGGCTTGCGTTTGGTGGATCCGGGAAACATGGTCCACGCCTCGGACACGAACCCAATGCTGGTGATCACGCAACTGCAGCCGATTACCGCAATCTTCACTCTGCCGGAAGATCAATTACCAACCGTTGCGAAACAGCTCCGCCGCGGATCGCTGGTGGTGGATGCTTACAGTCGAGATGATTCCACCAAGATTGCAACCGGGAAACTGCTAACCATCGACAATCAGATTGATCAGACCACAGGCACGGGACGGTTGAAGGCAGTCTTCAGCAATGAAGACAGTGTGCTCTGGCCGAACCAGTTCGTGAACATCCATCTGCTGCTTGAAACACGGAAGAATGCGACCGTGATGCCGTCAGCGGCGATTCAGCAAGGGCCGGAAGGCACCTACGTCTACGTGGTAAGGCCGGACAAGACGGTGGAGGCAAGGAACGTGGAAGTCGCAACCACCGAAGGCACTCTCGCCCAGATCGCGAGCGGAGTTTCTCCGAGCGAAACCGTCGTGACCGACGGCCAGGACAAACTGCAAAATAACAGCC
The DNA here is from genome assembly GCA_035606605.1 of Terriglobales bacterium. GTDB lineage: Bacteria > Acidobacteriota > Terriglobia > Terriglobales > Acidobacteriaceae > Gp1-AA145. The sequence continues at coordinate 24,827 of DATNEX010000157.1, read as the reverse complement.
GAGTAGAGCCTCACACCACGCCGGCAATGCCGGTCAGAGGAAATCAGAATGCAGCTGGCTCGGCCCAACGTGCCGGTAATCCTGGGCAGCCCAATCCCAATCCGAACGATCGGTCGCAGCAAGCAGCTCCCGGCGATCACCGGAATCAGAATGGACCTAAGGAAGCCGGATCGCGGAACAAAGGAACTCCCTCGCGATGAATCCGTCGCGGTTATTCATTCTTCGCCCCGTCGCAACGTCCCTGCTGATGTTCGGGGTGCTGCTGGTGGGTATCGTTGCATACCGGCAGCTGCCGGTATCGGCATTGCCCGAAGTGGACTATCCGACCATTCAGGTCATGACGTTTTATCCCGGGGCGGATCCGACGGTGATGGCCTCGTCTGTGACCGCGCCGCTCGAACGCCAATTTGGCCAGGTGCCCGGTCTAAGTCAGATGACTTCGTCGAGCTCTCTGGGCAGCTCGATCATCACTCTACAATTCGGGCTCGATCAGGACATCGACATCGAAGAACAGCAGGTACAAGCCGCGATCAACTCCGCGGGCACGTACCTTCCACAAGATCTGCCCAATCCCCCGATCTACAGCAAAGTCAACCCCGCCGATGCACCAATTCTCACTCTGGCTTTGACATCGCCGACACTGCCGCTATCTAAGGTCGAGGACCTCGCCGACACCCAGCTGGCGCAGAAAATTTCGCAGGTCAGCGGCGTAGGCCTGGTATCGATCAGCGGCGGCCAGAAACCCGCGGTGCGCATTCAGGCAAACCCGACAGCGCTGGCTTCCTATGGCATTGGACTGGAAGATGTCAGAACCGCTCTCGCCTCGGCCAATGTCGACCAGGCCAAGGGCACGCTGGACGGACCGCGACAGTCCTTCACCATCGATGCCAATGACCAGCTACTTGCGGGCGAGGAATACGCGCCCATCGTGGTGGCCTATCGCAACGGGGCTCCGGTGCGGTTAAGCGATGTGGCAACCGTCACCGACAGCATTGAAAACACGCAACAAGCGGCGTGGATGGGTGCGGGCAGCACGCTTTCGCCAGCCGTGATCGTCAACATCCAGCGGCAGCCTGGCGCGAACATCATCAGCGTTGTCGATCGCATCAGGAAGCTACTTCCGGTTTTGCAGAGTTCCCTGCCCTCCGCCGTCAAGGTTAGTGTTCTTACCGACCGTACGGAGACAATCCGGGCGTCGGTCAAAGACGTTGAGTTCGAACTGTCGCTCACGATCGCGCTGGTCGTGATGGTGATCTTTCTCTTCCTTCGCAATCTGCGAGCCACCGTTATCCCAAGTTTTGCCGTCCCGCTTTCGATCGTAGGCACATTCGGCATCATGTACCTGTTGGGTTACAGCCTGAACAACCTCACCCTCATGGCTCTGACGATTTCGACCGGTTTTGTGGTCGACGACGCAATCGTCATGCTGGAAAACATCGATCGTTTTCTCGATGCGGGAGACTCCCCGCTCAACGCCGCGCTCAAAGGAGCGGGCCAGATAGGCTTCACCATCGTTTCCTTGACAGTCTCGTTGATCGCGGTGCTCATTCCTCTGCTGTTCATGGGCGACGTGGTCGGGCGGCTGTTCCGCGAGTTTGCCGTCACCCTGGCGGTCACGATCCTGGTCTCGGCAGTGGTCTCGTTGACGCTCACGCCCATGATGGCCGCCAAGCTACTGAAGTCGAAGGAACTCTCTCAACACGGCCGGTTTTACAAGTGGTCGGAGGACATCTATGAGCGGGTCATTCAATTCTATGGTCGCACCCTGAAGTGGGTGTTGCGGCACCAGACAGCGACGTTATTGGTAACTGTGGGCACCTTAGTCCTCACCCTCGTGCTTTATGTTGTTGTGCCCAAGGGATTCTTCCCGGTTCAGGATACGGGCGTGATTCTCGGCATCTCGGATGCGCCGCAGAATATCTCCTTTTCCGCGATGTCGGAGCGCCAGCAGCAACTGGCGCGAGTGATCTTGCAGGATCCGGATGTCGCCAGCTTATCTTTGTTTATCGGGGTGGACGGAACCAATCCCACTCTTAACAGCGGCCGGGTTCAGATCAATTTGAAGCCGCGCGATGAACGTAGTGCGTCCGCCACTGCCATCATTCGCCGCATGGCACCGAAGTTACAGCAGCAGGTGCAAGGGATTACGCTGTACATGCAGCCGGTGCAGGACTTGACGGTGGAGAGTCGCGTCAGCCGCACACAGTATCAGTACTCGCTGCAGTCGACAGATGCGAATGAGCTGGCAACATGGTCCGAGCGCCTTTTGGAGAAACTGCGGTCTTCGCCAGAACTGCTCGACGTCGCGACCGACCAGCAAACTGGAGGGCTGCAAGCAGATCTGGTGATCGACCGCGATACGGCCTCGCGGCTGGGTGTGACTCCGACCGCGGTCGACAACACGCTTTACGACGCATTCGGGCAGCGGCAGGTTTCGACCATCTATACCCAGCTCAATCAATATCACGTGGTGCTCGAGGTCGATCCACAATTCCAGCAGGATCCGAGCTCATTGCACACCCTGTATGTGAAGTCCACGAACGGGAACCAGGTTCCGCTCTCGGCTTTCAGTCACATCCAGCAGAGCAATGCCACACTGGCAATTAACCACCAAGGACAGTTTCCAGTGGTGACACTGTCGTTCAATCTTGCACCGGGTGTCTCGCTGGGCGAAGCAACCAAGGCGATTGACGCTGCGGAGCAGGAAATCGGACTGCCCCCCAGCATTCAGACCAGCTTTCAAGGTACGGCAGCTGCGTTCCGCAACTCGCTGTCGAGCGAACCGCTGCTGATTCTAGCGGCAATTGTAACGGTCTACATCGTTCTGGGTGTGTTGTATGAAAGCTACATTCACCCGATCACCATTCTTTCGACTCTGCCGTCTGCCGGTGTCGGCGCACTGCTAGCGCTGATTCTCACCGGAAATGACCTGGGTGTGGTGAGCCTGATCGGCATCATCCTGCTAATCGGAATCGTGAAGAAAAACGCCATTATGATGATCGACTTTGCGCTCGAGGCCGAGCGTGACGAGCACAAGAAACCCGAAGAAGCCATCTATCAGGCTTCGCTACTCCGTTTTCGGCCGATCATGATGACAACCATGGCAGCGCTGTTTGGAGGATTACCGTTAGCGCTTGGAACCGGCACCGGATCGGAGTTGCGTCACCCACTTGGCATCACGATCGTGGGCGGACTGCTGGTGAGTCAGTTGCTCACGTTGTATACGACCCCAGTCGTCTATCTGTGGTTCGATCGCTTGTCTGCGCGTTTTTCGCACCTCGGGTTCCGCCATTTTACCGAGGAGCCGGTGACGGGAGACTAAGTGAGCGTATCGTCCCCATTTATCAAGCGGCCGGTCGGCACCTCGCTGATCACCTTGGGCGTTCTGCTAGCCGGAATCCTCGCCTTTCGGTTTCTGCCGGTGGCGCCACTGCCGCAAGTTGAATTTCCCGTCATCAGCGTGGGCGCTTCTTTACCAGGGGCAAGTCCCGAGACCATGGCATCTGCCGTTGCAACGCCCCTCGAACGACAGTTTGGGCGAATTGCCGGTGTGAACCAGATGACCTCGACCAGTCAAACTGGTTCGACCGGCATCACCCTGCAATTCGATCTAGATCGCGACATCGATGCTGCCGGGCGCGACGTGCAAGCGGCCATCAATGCGGCACGTAGCCAGCTACCTTCGTACATGCCAGGCAATCCTACGTATCGCAAGGTGAATCCGGCGGACGCACCGATTCTGATTCTGTCGCTCACCTCCGACACCATGACCCTGCCGCAGATGTACGACTCCGCCGATTCCGTGCTTTCTCAGAAGTTGGCCCAGGTGAGCGGCGTCGGACAGGTCTTCGTGGGCGGTGCCGCCCGGCCCGCGGTTCGCGCTGAGGTGAATCCAAATCTGCTGAACAAGCTGGGCCTGGGGCTGGACACGGTGCGCAACGCCCTGGGTGCGGCCAACGCCAACCGCCCCAAAGGCGACGTGGCGAATGCGATCAACACCTGGGCAATCACAGCCAATGATCAGATCAAAGTCGCCAAACAGTACGAGCCTCTGGTTATCGCCAGCAACAACGGCGGCACCGTAAGGCTGGGCGATGTCGCCAAGGTTGCCGATTCGGTCGAAGACACTCGCGTGGTCGGTCTGGCGGCACATGGCACGACCGATCCGAACGTCTCCGGCAAGCCCGCGGTTCTCATCATTGTCTTCCGCCAGCCCGGGGCAAACATCATCGATACGGTAGATCGTGTCTATTCGCTGATGCCAGAGCTGGCGAATTCGATCTCTCCGGCGATCCATGTCGACGTCGTGATGGACCGTACGACTACCATCCGAGCGTCCGTACACGACATTGAAATCACCATTTTGATTTCGGTTGCTCTGGTAATCATGGTGGTGTTTCTGTTTCTGCGAACCGTCCGCGCCACCATCATTCCCAGCATCGCAGTTCCTTTGTCCCTGATCGGGACTTTCGCTGTCATGTATGCCTGCGGTTACAGCCTCGACAACTTGTCGCTGATGGCACTGGCCATTTCGACAGGTTTCGTGGTCGACGATGCCATCGTCGTGCTCGAGAACATCACCCGCCACATTGAGGCGGGAATGACGCCGATTGCGGCGGCATTTCGCGGAGCCCGGGAGATTGGATTCACCGTGCTCTCGATGAGTACGTCGCTAGTGGCGGTGTTCATTCCGATCCTGATGATGGGCGGCATTGTGGGACGACTGTTCCGTGAGTTTGCGGTGGTGCTGAGCTCAGCCATCGGGGTCTCCCTGCTGATTTCTCTCAGTACCACGCCGATGATGTGCGCGCAGATCCTACACAGACCAGAAGAAGATACCCACGGACGCTTCTATCGTTTCTCGGAAGCGGTCTTCAACGGCGTGTTGAACATATACCGCCGGGCGTTGACTGTGGTCTTGCGTCACCAATTTGCAACTCTTCTGGTGACGCTCGGAACCGCCGCTCTCTCCATCTATCTGTATACGGCGGTTCCCATGGGATTCTTTCCCCAACAGGACACTGGCCGCGTAATGGGAAGCGTGCAAGCCGATCAGGACACCTCTTTTGCCGCAATGAAGGAGAAGATGGAGCAGTACGTGCGGATTGTCATGCGCGATCCCAACGTGCAGACCATCGTCGGCTTCGCTGGCGGCAACACTGCGAAGAACCAAGGACGCTTCTTCATCACGCTGAATCCCAAAGGTCGCCAGCGCAGCATCACGGCTGACCGATTCATCGGCGAGATGCGGCGGAAGCTGGCTGCCGTGCCGGGGGCATCGCTGTTTATGCAGTCCGCTCAGGACCTCACCATTGGCGGGCGTATGGGCAACGCGCAGTACCAATACACTCTGCAGAGTGAAGACCTAAAAGAGCTGAGCGCGTGGGCCCCCCGACTCCTACAAAAGTTGCGCACTTTAAAGGAACTGCGCGATGTCAACACGGATCAGCAGGACCGCGGACTGGACGCGGAAGTGAACATCGATCGGGATACGGCTGCGCGTCTGGGCATCACGCCTCAGGATATTGACAATGCGCTCTATGACGCCTTTGGGCAACGACAGGTGTCCACGATCTACCGGCAACTGAATCAGTATCACGTCGTGATGGAGGTCGATCCGCAGTATCAGACCACTCCGGCGGCCTTGCAGGCGGTTTATGTGAAGTCGTCGAGCGGGCAAATGGTTCCCTTGTCGGCCATTGCCAACTTTGGTCCTTCGAATACTTCGCTGGCAGTTAACCATCAGGGCCAGTTCCCCTCGATCACCATCTCGTTCAATCTGGCGCAGGGAATTTCACTGGGGCAGGCGACCCAGGCGATTGATGCTGCCCAGCGCGAGATCCGGCTACCGGCCACCATTCACGCGAGCTTTCAAGGTACCGCAGCAGCGTTCCAACAGGCGCTTGCGAATCAGCCCATTCTGATTTTGACGGCGCTGCTGACGGTCTACATCGTGCTCGGCGTTCTCTATGAGAGCTACATTCATCCGATCACGATTCTTTCCACCATTCCCTCGGCGGGAGTTGGCGCCCTGCTCGCTTTACTCCTTACGCATAACGAGCTCAACGTCATGGGCATGATCGGCATCATCCTCCTGATCGGGATCGTGAAGAAGAACGCGATCATGTTGATCGACTTCGCGCTCGATACCGAACGTCGTGAGGGCAAGTCGCCACGGGATGCGATCTTTGAAGCCTGCATGCTTCGCTTCCGGCCCATCATGATGACGACCGCGGCTGCATTACTCGGCGGACTCCCGTTAGCACTCGGAACCGGAGTGGGATCTGAGTTGCGACAACCGCTCGGCATCACCATCGTCGGCGGATTGATGCTGAGCCAAGCGCTCACCCTGTTTACAACGCCGGTGGTTTATCTCTATATGGACCGCCTGCGTTGGTGGCTGGTGGGAGGAAAGCGCACAGCGCCTAGGGCTCTAGAGCCGGCCGGCAGCCAAGCCGACTAAGGTAACCTTTCGCCTAGGGATTTCAACAGTTTATCGACACTTTCCCGATCTCCGTGACCTCCGTAACATGCACAAGTGGTTCCTTTCGACTTAGCCTAGCGCTAGGCAGGGTCTAGGAGTCCGTTATTCCGAGCACTGGCACAAGCAAAGCGCGGGATGCGTCTGCGCGTCCGTTTCTTCACAGCCTCAACATTTTGGTGAAGTACGTCCGCCTGTATGGATTCCATCACCGGCGCACCCGAGCGCAGTTTGATGTTGCCTGGACCGAACTGCGCGAGGCCGTGCCCAAACGCAAGGGCTGCATCTTACTCGGAGTCTCTGAAGACAAACTGCTGCTCGATGGGGTGCCGGTCGAAGTCGGTCAGGCCGAGCGCGGCTTCGCACAACTGCTCAGTGCCGCGGGCATCGCGAGCATTCAGTTCTCCAGCGAAGTCACGATTGAAGAATTCGAAAGCCTAGTGAAGGCCTTTTCTCTCGGCGGCTCAAAGGCTCAGGACTTCGCCAGCGAGATAAAGCGAATCTTCCCGGATGAGAAGGGGAACATCCGGATTAACGAAGTGAAATTCGTTGTTGCCGATCCTGCGACCGCAGAGGTTTCTGCGGCCGTGCAACTTGCGGCTCAAACCCTTGCTCCTGAATTCAAAGAATGGCTGAGTGAACCCACGAAGCTGGTTCAACTGATTGCCGCGGCGGAAGGAGCCAGCGGAAGCAACCAAGCCAGTTCTCGACCGCCGGAACAAGAACCGGCAGCAGCCGAAGCACCTTCAGAAACACCTACGGCGGCAGCTGAATTGCCTTTTACTTTGACTGAGCAGCAGACATTCGAGGCGCTCCGTTTGGTCACCAAGGTCGCTGAATTAGGGTCTGCGCGAAAGCCGCAGCCAGAAATGATTGGCCTTGAGCTACATCGTTGCGAAGAGAACATCCGCAAGACCGTGCTGGGAATCCTCGATGAACTCTCTTCCGGCCGAAAGCCAGATCCAAAGACTCCCGTCCTCATTCGGGCCGCTGAGCAATTAGCCATTCGCTATGCCCTCGAACGATTTCAATCGGGGGACTTGAAGGTCAATGCCGTTCGCCAACTGCTTGAGGAAATGGGCAAGCAGATGGCAAGCCTGCGCAAGCTCCTGACACGCCACGAAGAGAGGACGAGCAAGGCCGGACTGCCGGTCGAGTCTCACGCCGACGTGCTCGACCGCATTTTCTGGTCGGAGATTCCAGAGCACAACAAGAAGCAGGCACTGCTTTCCGAAGATGCTGTCTGCGTGCCGGCGCGCAATGTCCGCCAATACATAGAGGTACTTCTTGAACGCGGCGATCGCGAAACTGCCTCGGCCATATTTGAGAATTATGCCAGCCTGGTGAACTCGAAGGAGCCCGAGTACCGCGGGAAAGCCTCCGTCGGATTGACGCAGTTGGCAGATCTCCTCTCGACCGTGGGTGGCAACGTTCTCGGCGAAACCGTGCAAAAGCTGGGCGATGCGCTCACCAAGGAATCCAACCCCGATCTGGAATCTCAGATGGGCGCGGCCTTTGTGCGGCTCAGCTCCGAAGCCATGCAGCGTAAGCAGTACCGCGCGGTTGCACAATCCTGCGAAACCATGGACTACCTGGCCAGCCGACGGCCGGCACTCGAAAAAGAGCTGCGTTCCCGTATCGGAGTGGAAGGACGCCTGGCAGAGTTCATCGAAGATGCCCTCGCGCAGTCGCGCTTCTCTACCGACCTGATCTCTGTGCTCTACCGGAACACCAGCGCCGCCGCGGAAAACCTTGCAGAACGCTTCTTCCGCTCAATGCGCCGCGAGGAGTGCGATCGAATTGTAGAGCTGGTAAATGAGCTCGGGATCACGGCCAACAATTGTCTGCGCGAGATGCTGCGCAACGGACCGCAACGGCAAGCCGTCGCTTCGGTTGGTCTCTTGAGCCGCCTGGATGTGCCCGGATTGCTTGAGTTCTTGCCTTTGCGTCTCCCTGGGTGGAACCGCTTTTACCACGATGTCATCGTGCGCCAGATCGCGTACGGAGCGGCTTCCGACCGCGGCCGCACCTTGCTCGAGATTCTCGAAATGCTCGATCCCGCCGTGGTTCCGCAAGCTCTCGATGAAATTGGAATGTCCGGCGACCGCAGTGCTGCTCCACCCCTGATCGTAATGGCGGGAGCAGGCGAAGCCGAAGGGCGCTCGCCACTTTTGCAGCTTAAAGCCATCGAGGCTTTGGGGCGTTTGCGCGAACCCGACGCCGTCCCGGTGCTCAAGAATATGTTTGAAGCCAAGCGTTTGTTCAAATGGCAGCACCATCGCGAGCTGCGGATCGCGGCAGCGCAGGCGCTGGCAAAGATCGACCCGCGCTACGCAACGCGAATCCTGGCAGACAGTGGTCTGGAACCGGGAGAACTGGCGATCGGTCCGCTCGATTCCGCGCCCGCCTGCCCCTGGGTCCGCCAACGTCGTTACGAACGCATCCTGTTGGGCAAGCCGGTCACGGCCGTAATTGGCAGCTCCTGGGGAAGATCTACCCTGTCGGTGCGGGAAATGAGTCTTGGCGGCGGAATGGGAACCAAGGAAGACTCCCTACGCATCGGGACCGACGCCGATATCGACATTCAGGTCGGAATGCGTCACATTCGCGGACAAGTCGTTCTGCGGCGCGCGCGAGTAAACGAGGTTGGATTTGAATTTGTGAACACCGATCTCGAAAGCCGTCACCGGCTGCGCCATCTCCTGATGGACTCCCTTGCGGAAGCACCAGAAACACGTGCCGGCAAGTGGAGCGATCGCAGCTAGTAGCTCAGAAAATTCTATTGAGGCGGGTTGGGCCGGATCTCAGTGTCCGGCTTAGCAGGCGGCATGCGCCTGGCGGCACCCGCATCCGAGCGCCGCTAAGGCATGGTCAAAGGTGGAAATATCGAAGACGCAATCGAGATGCGTACGGGTCAGCATTTCGTAAACGAACGGGCGGGGATTCACCAGCGTGAGATGCGTGCCATTACCCTCGGCCCAGCGGTGCAGTGACACAAGCAGTGTCAAACCACCTGCGTCGAGAGTCTCGACGTCGGTCAAATCAACCACGATCGTGCGCGCCTGTTTCTGTTCGAGTACCGCGCTCTCTAGCACGATTTCCTGCCCACGCACAATGCGTCCATCGCATTTCAGGATTGCCAGATCGTCAGCGCGTTCTGATCTTACCGTTAACATAACCCACTCCTGTTGTGCTGTTACGTATATAGACGCCCTGAAGTTCCCAATGTCATCAGAACGTTTATCAATAGTTGGTAAATATTTGTCAGGCCGAGCCCAGGTGCTGCTAACGTGTAGGGAGCATGGCATTTGCGCGTGGTCGAAGGCTCGAAACCGAAAGTGAATTGTACGAATATGCACTGGGGGCGCTTGGCCGGCGCATGCGTACGGTGGCCGAGCTAAAACGTTTACTACGCAATCGCGTCGACGCGGAAAGCGAAATCGGCAAAACTCTGGTGGAACTGGTTGTCCGACGCCTCAAAGACCAGGGTTACCTGAACGACGCAAAGTATGCCCTGGCATACTCTACCTTCCGTCGCGATAACGAAAAGTATGGACAACGGCGCGTCGTCACCGATTTGAAATCGAAGGGAGTCGTGGGAGAAATCCTCGAAGAAGCTGTTGCTGTCTCCTTTCGAGAAGTAGATGAGGAGAAGCAGGCGCGCGAGTATTTGCGACGGAAGCGCTTACAAAAGCCGCAAGACAAGAAGCAGGCAGCCCGAGTGTTTCGGCAACTAATGCGCGCGGGATTTGATCCGAAAACAATCTTCAAGATCCTTCGCAAGTGGGATGTGGACGACGAAACGCTGGAGGCGTTCGAGGATGCCAGGAAAGACTCGGAGGAATAACCGCGGATCGCTTGCGGTCGCGCTCGTGTTCTACCTAAAACAATTGAGATCGATTCACCTCAAAGCTTGCGCTGGGCGATCGATCTTCGGTCCTGAACCCTTAGCCCGGCAGGCGCCCTCGCAACAAATCTTCCACGTCCTCGATCTTCTCGCCTAACAAGTTCATCTTTCGCGCTAGTCCCTGGATTTCCGCTTCCGCCCGACGGTTCACCTCGAAGTCGAGTTCACTGCGCAGCCGATCTTTCTTGTCTTGCCGGTTCTGGCTCATCATGATGATGGGCGCCTGAACGGCGGCGAGCATCGAGAGAAATAGATTGAGCAGTATGAAGGGATAGGGATCCCACGAGTGCCTTCCCGCGAGGGTGCTGGTGATCGAATAGCTGAAAAGAATCAGCACAAAGGTGAGGATGAAGGTCCACGAGCCACCGAAACTGGCCACGCGGTCGGCGACGCGCTCACCGAGAGTTTCTTCCTCCTCGATCACCTGGTTGGGGTTGCGTGCCGCGCGGACTCGAATCAGTCTTTGCGAGCCATGGAATTGTTTGCCCAGCACCGCCAGCATATCCATGCCGGCCATGGGCTTGCGATGAAGCAGGATTTCGATGTCGTGACGGTCCACTTCCAGGCACACTGTCTCTTCCTGAGCCACCGCGGTCGTCTGGTGGGGCGTCTGTTCGAGCATCGAAGCAAAGCCAAAAAATTCGCCGTGTGCCGGTTGATCGACCACCACCTCCTGGTTATCTTCGTCGACGGTGGTAATGCGTACCGAACCTGACACCATGACGTACGCCTTGCCGCCCGGTTCCCGCATCTTGTAGATCCGTTGGCGCGGCGCAAACTGCTTTATTTCGACTTCCTTGGCCAAAACAGCGGTTTCATCTTCGTCAAGAAGCGCAAACAACGGTACTTCGCGCAAGATGGACGGATTGCAAGGCATGCGACCTCCGGGAGCGAATCACTGAATTATCGGATCATTGAACCATTGAAAGCGCGCACCGACAACGGGGCGGACGAGAGTGTCTCATGAATTCTCCCTCGATGGAAAGCGCTATGCTGGTTGAGTGACAACCAAGAGCAGCGCTTCAGACGAGCCAACGACCCCGGGTCTGTGCACCAACTGCCAATTTGCCCGCCGAATCGTCTCCGCGCGCGGCTCCGTCTTCTGGTTATGCCGTCGCTCGGCTGAGGACAGCAGCTTTCCGAAGTATCCGCGCTTACCGGTGCTAGAGTGTCCTGGATTCGAAAAGAAGGTGGAGAGCCCCACCTGACGCTCGCCGAGCATGGCATCTTGCCAAGCAAACGATGGGTCTCTCCTCGCTGATTGATCCCGATCAGATTCAATCATTTAGAATTGATTTTCATGCTTACTGGCTCTCAAATCCGCCGCAAGTTTCTGGACTTTTTCGTCGAAAAAGGACACCGCGAAGTCCACTCGTCATCGCTCGTCCCCCACAACGACCCCACGCTGCTGTTCACCAATGCGGGGATGAACCAGTTTAAGGATGTTTTCCTTGGCCTGGAAAAGCGCGACTACGCGCGCGCCACCACCTCCCAAAAATGCGTACGCGCCGGCGGCAAGCACAATGACCTGGAGAACGTGGGTTTCACCACTCGTCACCATACGTTTTTCGAAATGCTGGGAAATTTCTCTTTCGGCGATTACTTCAAGAAAGATGCTATCGCCTACGCCTGGGAGCTGGTGACCTCACCAGAATGGTTTGGCATTGCGAAGGACAAGCTGTACGCAACAATTTTTGACGGTGAAGGCGGCGTGCCCCGCGACCGGGAAGCCTACGACTTGTGGGTCGCTCAGGGAGTCGATCAATCCCGCATCTTCGAGATGGGCCTCAAGGACAATTTTTGGCAGATGGGCGATACCGGTCCCTGCGGTCCCTGCAGCGAGATCCACTACGATATGGGTCCCGCTGCATCCGACGCGGGCCACACCGATTGCGCGTTTCCCTGTGACTGCGGCCGCTACGTCGAAATATGGAACTTGGTTTTCATGCAGTTCGATCGCGATCTCTCGGGAAAGCTGAACCCGTTACCGCGGCCTTCGATCGATACCGGCATGGGGCTGGAGCGGGTCACGGCGGTGCTCGAGGGCGTGATCTCGAATTACGACACGGATTTATTTCGACCACTGATCGAGCGAGCGGCAGAAATCACCAAGGTTTCTCTCGAAAAGGAACTGCAGAAAGAGTCGCACGCAAAATCGGCGGCGTCTCTCCGGGTCATCGCCGACCATTCTCGAGCGTCCACGTTCCTTATTTCAGACGGAGTGTTGCCGTCCAATGAGGGCCGAGGTTATGTGTTGCGAAAAATCATCCGGCGCGCAATTCGGCATGGGCGACTCCTCGGCTATCAACAGCCCTTTCTGTTTCTGATGGCAAATGAGGTAGTGAAGCTGATGCGGGATGCCTATCCCGAACTGGTGGAGCAGGAGCATCGCATCTCGGAGGTGATCCAGGCAGAAGAAAGCCGATTTCGAAACACACTGGATCAAGGAATGCAGGAGCTCGAGAATGATCTAAAGGGGCTGCAATCAAAGGGCTCTAACGTATATCCGGGCAACTTGGCATTTCGGCTCTATGACACCTTCGGCTTACCGTCCGACTTCATTCAAGACTCGCTGCGAGATGCAGGTTTGACTTTTGATCAAGCGGGATTTGACCGCGCGATGGCGGAACAGCGCGAGCGTGCCCGGGCATCCTGGAAAGGCGGCGCTAAGCAAACTGCCAATCCTGTGTATCAGCAGCTTCCGAAGTCCGTCTTTGAAGGTTATCTTGAGACCCGCTCGGAGGATTGTGAAGTCGTGGCCATCATCAAGAATGGCCAGGGTGTGCAGGAACTCAAGCCGGGCGAAGAGGGTGAGGTCATTCTTGACCGCACGCCCTTCTATGCCGAAGCTGGCGGTCAGGTTGGAGATCGCGGCACGCTTTATAGCGATGAAACCAATTCCCTGGTGGCCGAGGTCAAAGGCTGCTACTACCCCGTGCAAGGAGTGCGGGCGCATCAGGTCGTGGCCAAACAATCGATTCGCGTGGGCGACAAAGTGGACGCCGTAGTCGACACAGCCATTCGCCAGTCCACCATGCGCAATCACACGGCGACGCACCTACTCCATGCCGGACTCCGCGAGGTCCTCGGCAAGCATGTAAAGCAAGCCGGGTCGCTGGTAACGCCCGCTCACCTACGCTTTGACTTCTCGCATTTTACGGCGGTTGAAGAGGCACAACTGCAGGACATCGAAGACCTTATCAACAAGGAGGTGCTGCGCAACCTGCGCGTCGAAGTCATCAACGACGTGCCCATCGATGCTGCCATCAACGAGTACGGCGCGATGGCATTGTTTGGCGAGAAGTATGGGGACAAGGTGCGCGTGATCAGGATCGGGGACTTCTCGACCGAACTTTGCGGGGGCACGCACACTAGCGCCACCGGGGAAATCGGCTTGATCAAGATTTTGAAAGAGGGCAGCGTGTCTTCCGGCTTTCGGCGCGTTGAAGCGGTCACAGGAGAGGGTTCGCTCCATCATTTTCGGCAGGATCATCAACTGGAGAACGTCGTCGCCGGCCTCACGGGAAAGGATGCGGCACTCTCCCCGGCAGAAGCATTAAGAGTTGAACTCGAACGCAAAGACGCGGAAATTAAGCGTCTGGCCCGCGAACTGGATCAGGCGCGCATGAAGCAGGCGTCGTCGACGACGGCTAACATCTCGGACAAGATCAAAGAAGTGCGCGGAGTAAAGGTGTTGACACACCGGGTGGATAATCTTGAGCGTCCCCAGCTGCGAACCCTGGTCGATCAGCTTCGAGACAAGGTCGGTTCCGGCGTCGTAGTACTCGGATCGGCAACCAACGGCAATGTCGCTTTGATCGTCGGTGTCACCAAAGACCTGACCTCTCGCGTCCAAGCCGGCAAGGTGATTGGTCAGGTGGCACAAAAAGTCGGCGGGAAAGGCGGTGGGCGACCGGATCTTGCGGAAGCAGGCGGCAAGGATCCTGGGGCCCTCGATGCCGCGCTCGAAGAAGCGTACGGGATTGTAGACTCGTTGCTAAGTTGATGAGAAGCGAGGAGGAGGTTCCGTGCCCGCAAGAGCCAAAATCACCAAGCATGTCCATTATCACAAAGACGGTTCCATCTACGGCCAGGGCGGAATGAGGGCCGGCAAGATGCACGGATACTGGGAGTGGTTCCGCAAAGACGGCACTAGAATGCGCTCTGGACACTTCGAAAACGGCAAGCAAGTGGGGGAATGGATCACATACGACAGAGCGGCGAAACCATTCAAGACCACAATGATGAAATAAAACGGAATCAGGGGTACTGTTACAGTTTGAATTTTCACGGTTCCTGATAGCCAGCGGGCTTCTTTGCACCATGCTCAATAAGTTCATTAAAAAGCGCCCACGCTCTTTTTTCGACACGCTCGGCTAATCTAGTGCGCGTGCGTTCTGTTTACTTTTGGGGAGTTCTCGCCCAATCAGCGTTCCGAGATGCAGCATGTGGCAACAGCTCTCTGACCAACGTGTTAGAACTTCCTCTGTAATCTCTTTCATCCCGCCAACCTCAGTCGATTTTTCTTTCTAATAATTCAACCAGGTCCTCAAGATTCCGAACGTGATCCGTGAGTCCAGCGTCCATCACTGGCGTAACGCGCAATGTTTGGTGAATCCGGCAGAAATTGTAAAACATGTAATGCAGCGCAACGGCATGGCGATGGTTGTCAATCTTTTTGCTATGGTACACAGATCCGGGTCAGCAAAAGCCGGTGGATTTCAAACTGTAACAGTACCGAATCAGGATTTGGATTAGCAGCCCGCGGCAGAACTTGCGGCGGAGGTAAAATTCGTGCGATTCTTCTCCGCCATCTTGTAGTGCAATCGCAGGATCGTCAGCCCAAGGAAAGTGATTTTGTGGTCACAGCGCAAGGTCCCCTCGAGATCCACGTATACGTGAAACAGTTCGTGCAGGCTTTTGAAGTTCCGCACACTCCAAATTTCAGCACCCGCTTTAACGATTCGATAAAACCCTGAGCGTCCCCAACCTGAGCCGCTCGAATCGAGTCCAAATGCTCCGTCGGGATGTGCGACGGGACGCAGATAGACATTCGCGCTTCCTCGGCATGGAAACGTCACCTTCACCACCGGATTGTCTTCCTTCGGAACCCGGCAGATGGAATAGATGCCGGCGTAAATCACGCGGCCCGACGACTTCAGGCGTCGCAGCCATCCCGTGTGCTCGACCTCTCCCGTTACCGGATCGACCAATTGGACAACTTCACTGCTCATACCCTTGGCAACATCAAGCGAGGACAATGGGAAATTCAGCTGGTCCATGTGAGTACTCAAAAACTCGACGAGCAGCCACAGAAAAAAACGACCGACCAAATAAACTTCGCTCCAGACTTCCAGGTGATAGGCCGCGGCATGCTCATAGAAATGCCGAATACGAGGGTGCACAAGGTCGGGATTGAAACCTGGTCCGCGCAGCGTTTCGAAATCAGGGATCAAGCCAGCGGCTGCGGGCGTTCGTAGTTCGAGGTGTTCGGAGTGAGCGATGCGCTCGTAGATTCCCGCTCCAATCCGACCACTGTCTCCCAGGTAGCACGAGAGCCATGGCTGGTCTGCAGGGCGAACCCGACGCCCCGTCGTGCGAACAAGCAGTTCAATCCCCAGACCCAGAGTCGAGCCAAACAGGGAGTGCAAAAGGCCAGGTTTCTTCTCACCGGCTTGAACACCGAGGGTCGTCGCTGGGGTCCCTTCCGCCATCCATGAGATTGTGCCACTTTCGACCGCAGTTACAACGGCACCATGGTCACATAGGGCAACCCCGGTCAAAGCCTCGAGTACCCACGGAGGTCGGATCTTCTTTCGTGGTAAAGTCACCTGCCTAGGAGAAACCGATGCTTCGATTTCTAATGGTTGCTTCCGCAGTACTCCTCACTTCATCTGCGATCGCCCAAGATCCTGCCAAGATCGTCTATTACACCGGGCAACAGATTGAGAACGACATTCGCAAAGCTCCTGCGAATGAGATCGGCGAGTCGGAAATCAACTTGATAGAGCGCACTCCGCAGCACGCCGGCATCCTTCTGCGCCGTTCGAAGCCAGGCAAGGCGGAGGTTCATTCGACCGAAGCCGATGTCTGGTATGTCATTGATGGCGGGTGCGTCCTCACAACCGGCGGCACGGTCGTAGACGGCAAAGAGGTTCGGGCTGGTCAGATCCAGGGTACCGGGATTTCCGGTGGCACGGACTATAAGCTCGGCAAAGGCGACTTCCTTCGGATTCCCCCCGGTGTGCCGCACTGGGTAAAGAAAATCGAGAATGGGGAACTTGTCTACATTGTTGTGAAGTACGTAGACAAGTAGCGACTTACCACTGTCTTTCTCAATGCTTTTCCGCTTTCGACGAGCGTGCCTTCAAGGAGGGGCCGCGGCTCGGGGTACATGCTTGCGTGCCAATACCCTTAGTGGGATCCGCTGGGGTTTTGGTGCCGAAGCTGATTTCGCAAGTCGATTCTCGTTCCGCTACAATCACCTGCCATCCAGGAGGCTTCATGCGCAAAGCGTGTTTACTCGGAATTATGCTGTCCGTCGCTCTCCCCTATGCCGTAGGGCAGGATCAGGACTTCAGCAAGGTCCAGATCAAGGTTACCAAGGTCAACGGCAACGTATACATGCTGGAGGGAGCAGGCGGCAACATAGGCGCCTCGGTGGGCGAGGACGGCATCGTCATCGTTGACGATCAGTATGCTCCGCTGGCTGACAAGATTCGCGCGGCGCTGAAGGGCATCACCGACAAACCGGTCCGCTTTGTGATCAACACGCACTACCATGGCGATCATACTGGCGGGAATGCTCTCTTTCAGAAGGATGCGCCAATTCTCGCGCAAGACAACGTTCGCAAACGAATGGAGCTTGCCGGCATGGCCGGCAATCTTGGAAAAATCAGCAGGCAAACTCAGCCTCAGCCCAAGGAAGCCTTACCCATTATCACTTTCGAACACGATGTCACCGTGCACCTCAATGGCGAAGATATTCGCGCTCTGCACTTCCCTAGCGGCCACACCGACGGCGATAGCGTCATCTTCTTTCCAAAATCGAATGTCGTTCACATGGGAGACGACTTCGTAACCTACGGTTTCCCGTTCGTTGACCTCGGTGCCGGCGGCAGTGTGGAGGGAATGATCTCGGCGGTCGAGCAGGTGATGGCGCAGTTGCCGTCGGATGTAAAAGTGATTCCCGGCCACGGGCCGGTTTCCAACCTGGATGACATGAAGCGCTTTGTCACCATGCTCAAAGAGACGCTCGCGGCGGTGGACAAAGAGGTAAAACAGGGAAAGTCACTCGAACAGCTTCAGAAAGAGAATGTCCTTGCTCCCTGGCAGAAGTGGTCGGGCCAGTTCGTTAAGACCGACATCTGGCTTGAGACACTCTACAACGACTTAACCGGGAAGAAGGGCGAGTTCATCAAGCACAACTAGGCTCCGAACGGCCGGGGGAAATGTCCGACTCACGGAAGGTCATTCGTGGCTCTCCTTCGAGTGGGTCTCTACCAGGCGCTTGGTCATAATCAGCAGACCGAAGATTTGCGTCCACTCAGAGACGATGTTGCCAAGCACCTGCCCCCACTTCGAGTCGGGATCGGACCGGGCGAACAGGGTTACCCATGCAGCACCGGTCACTACGAGAAAAATGCTCAGCGAATGTTCTTCCAAAAACTCGCGCAGAGGTCGAAAGTAGCGATGTGGGGGCTTACGACTTTCGGCTGATCCAACCTCATACATGAACTTCGTGGCCAGGACGGTCACCACCAGGCCAGTCCAATCGGCGATCGCATTGCCGAAGAATGCTCCCCAGTGCGTCTTGGGACTGGAAGAAGCGTAGAGGATGATCCAGGCAATCAGAACGATGCTGGAAATGATGCTCAGTGAGTGACGCCGGAAGAAGCTCTTGCGTGTTTTCACGCCCGATTCGATGAGAAAAGGCTGGAACGGGTAGGCCAGCCAGACATGCCGCTCTGTCCATGCTGAAATTCGTCACGCCCAGCGGCGATCGTGTATCGCCAAAATAAAAAGCCCGGCTGGTTGGCCGGACTTCTTATCTTTCAGGTGCGGCAGGCGTTGTGCTTGCCGAAAATCTATTTAGTTTCGTTGCCAGGCGTGGCGGTAAACTCCTTCGACTTTGCAACCGGACGCGCCGCCCGACTGACCAGCGTCGGTGCACCCGCAGCAGCGCCATAGCGCTCCATGAGCATCGGAACCATCGCGCCTTCGGCTTCCTTGGTGAACGTGAGCTTGCCTTCGCCGTTGAGATCGATCCGGACGAAGTCGCCCAGATGAATCTGCCCAGTGGCCACCAGGTTCGCCAGTGGGAACACCAAATGCCGCTCGATCGCGCGCTTCAGGTGTCGCGCACCGTAGCGCGGGTCCGTTCCCTCGTGCAGCAGAAAACTCTTCACCTTGGGCGTGCATGAGAACACGAACTGGTTCGCGGCCGACGCCATGAGTACGCGCTGCTGCACCATACCAAGTTCGATTTCGAGAATCTGCTGCAGGTGCTCAGGACGAAGCGTCTTGAAGACCACGACCTTATCGATGCGGTTCATGAACTCGGGCGTGAACTTGCGGCGTGCTGCTTCGACCGCCGTGCGGTCAATCTTTTCATCCAGGCCGTCATCGACAACGCTCGCCTTTGGCGCAAACCCGAAGCCTCCGTCAACCAGGCTGCTCATCTCCCCGGCCCCGAGGTTCGAGGTCATGATAATGATGCATTGCGAGAGGTCCACGCGGCGGTTATCGCCAAGGGTAAGCGTCGCCTTATCAAGGATTCCGAGCAGCAGCTGCCAAAGGGCATCGGAGGCCTTTTCGATCTCGTCGAAAAGCAGGATGGACAGCTTGAGCTTGTCGCTGTGCCACTGGTTGAGCGCTTCCTGGGTAAGTAGGGGGTGAGTTTCGCGGTGTCCGAGGTAGCCCGGGGGCGATCCGATCAGTTTGGCGATTTCGTGCGAGTGCTGGAACTCAGCACAATCGATCTTGATGCAGGCACGGGCATCGCCGAAAAGCGATTCGGCGAGGGCTTCCACAACGCGGGTCTTGCCCGAGCCCGTCGGCCCCAGAAATAGAAGGTTTCCAACTGGACGGCCGGGGGGATTCAGTCCGGCGAGGAACATCTGGTAGATCTCGACTACTTTCTCGACTGCGGCATCCTGGCCAACGATCTTACGGTGAAGCCCACCCTCAAAGTCACGGGCATCGGCGCTGCGGCGGTTGGGGTCGAGAACCATACTGGCTGTCGTCTTCATAGTCTCTTGGCACCTGTTCTACAGGTTGTCGGGCCAGCGCCAGAGGCTCTAGCCTCGGTTTCCGGAGTGACAAATTCTGTCACTTGTTGCCAGTGCAGCTTTCGCCAGTTGAGTGAGCAAGCACTTCGCCATCTCCGGCCAGTCCCTTCAACCTTCTTTCTACAAGACTTAGATGCCGCTGCTGTATCTCGGGAGTCACTTACATTCACCAGTGAGATCGTGTAAACGGAAATGTTTTGCGCATGCGACCAGCGCGAGGGCAGCCAAATTCCCCTTCTCCGGTCCATAAACTCCCCGGCGTCCGTGACCACCCGTAACTGGCGAGCAGAATTCCGCATCAGTAGCATCGATAAAAACGATGTCACTGGAGAGGAACGTGGGTAATAAGCGTTCGAAAACGATTTTCTTTGCAGCGATTTTGGCGGTTGTGGTTGCGGTCATAGGTTTTCGCACGGTAGATGCAGCGCAACCGAGGGACGCGAAAGTAGTTCCCGCTAGTGCGCCCATCACCGCCTCGGCAGCCACAACGCCAAAGATCCCTAGCCCAGGGACGGCATTGTATCAGGCGAAACCGGGCGATACGGTAATTTCTGTAGCTCGGAAGTACTTGCCACAAACTTCTTATCTGACCTCCAGCGAATTGACGACGGCAATGCGTGCCTCGAACCCTGAGCTGAAAGGACCCTTTGTAAAATCCGGCCAGGAACTTACCATTCCTGGAATTCTGGACGCCCCGATGGTTGGAAAATCCGTTCCCGTAGCTAGGGACTTCGAAGTTCGCGCCATTTACCTAACGGGTCTCATGGCCGCGAGCGATCATGGAATCCAGATCGTGAAGCACTGGCGCGAAACGGGCGGCAATGCCGTGGTCTTCGATATCAAAGACAGTGATGGCACGGTAAATATTCCCTTCGACCACCCGTTGCTGGGAGCCCACAAGACCTTCATTCACAACTTACCCAAGTACACGAATTTCCTGCACTCGCAAGGTATGCACGCGATAGCTCGCATCGCGATGTTCCGGGACGAGCGTTTGGTGGTTTCTCATCCCGAATTGGCCATCAAGTCGAAGAAGACGGGCCAGCCCTGGCGTGAGAACGGCAAGCTGGTCTGGACCGACCCCTCTCGGATTGACGTCCAGGAATATGACATTGCTCTCGCTCAGACCGCGATTGCCGGTGGGGCCGATGAAATTCAGTTCGACTATGTCCGCTTCCCTGCCGAAGGTGACCAGAAGGACGCCAGCTTTGCCTTCCAGAAGTCACATCCGGAGTGGCAGCGGGCCGACGTCATCGCAGATTTCCTGCAGCGCGCCTACACTTCCATCCACCCGAAAGGTGTGCTGCTCTCGCTCGACGTTTTTGGCGTGATGGCATGGCAGCGCCAGGTCGACCTCTCCCACACTGGGCAGGACATCGTACGCATGGCAAGGTTCTGCGACGTGCTCTCCCCTATGATCTACCCCTCCCACTTCTTTGGCATGGATGGCTACGACAAGCCGGGAGACGCTCCCGAGCACTTTATTGGTGAGTCGATGGACCGCTTCCAGCTGATCACCAAGGGCACTGGGGCGGTGCTTCGTCCATGGCTGCAGGCATTTGCCTGGCGTACCAAGACCTACTCGCCCAAGTACATCGAAGTCCAGGTGCTCACCGCCAAGAACAAGGGCGGAGTGGGATTCCTCTTCTGGAATGCCAATAACGACTACAGCAAGCCCTACGCCGCCATGCCAGAAATGAAGTCCGGAAAGGGTCAGTACTTCCGCGGCGACGAGGTCCCCAGCGTGCTGAAGGCGCAGCTCGAACCGCAGCCGATACAGGCACAATAAATCGAAGCGCAAAATACTCTCGCCGGCCCCCATCCCTAGCTCGGCGATTGGCGGAAAACGGTCCCGCTCGCCCCTTCGGTCGTGGCAGGAGTGGGCACCGCCATCGCTCCCTTGATATTCTTCCTCCGAAGTTTATGCCCAATGCCCCCGATCCCGCCGGAGTGCTGATCGAATTAGGCCTGGCAGTCGTCGGCCTTGCCCTCCTTGCGCGACTCGCCAGTCGATGGGGTTTTTCTGCAATCCCGCTCTACTTGCTGGCTGGGCTTGCCTTTGGCAAAGGCGGACTGGCGCCCCTCAATCTCACGTCCAACTTTATTCACATTGGCGCAGAAATTGGCGTCTTGCTGCTCCTGTTCATGCTGGGGTTGGAATATGGAGGCGATGAGCTCAGGGCAAATCTTCGCTCCGGGCTTCCGGCCGGCGTCGCTGACATGCTTCTCAATTTCATTCCGGGACTCCTGGCCGGCCTTCTGCTCGGCTGGTCGATGTTGGCGAGCGTCCTGCTCGGCGGAGTTACTTACATCTCATCATCCGGTGTGATTGCGAAGGTCATTGCCGAACTTAAGCGTGGAGACAGCTCCGAGACGTCGATCGTCCTATCCACATTGGTCCTTGAAGACCTCGCGATGGCCATCTACCTGCCCCTGGTGGTAGTTGTGATTTCCGGCGGCGGATTGATAAAAATCGCCGTGTCGGTGGGGATCGCCCTAGCCGCCGTGGCCATTGCCCTGGCCGCCGCTCTCCGCTACAGCGAGCGGATCAGCCGTTTCACCCATCATCAATCCGACGAGATTCTCGTGCTTACCGTATTTGGCGCTATTCTCTTGATTTCCGGGGCGGCGCAGCACTTCCGTGTATCGGCTGGCATTGGAGCCTTCCTAGTCGGCATCGCGTTGTCAGGTCCTGCCGCAGAACAGTCCCATCGCCTACTCGAGCCGCTGCGAGATCTTTTTGCCGCCACGTTTTTCTTTTTCTTTGGTCTTGAAATCGACCCCGCAGCCTTGCTACCGAATCTACCGCTCGCTCTTGGCCTGGCGGTCATCACCGCAATCACGAAGGTTTTGACAGGATACTGGGCGGCTCGCCGAGCCGGCCTTCCAAAGCAAGCTCGGTTGCGTGCCGGTGTCGAATTGATTCCGCGCGGAGAATTTTCTATCGTGATCGCAGGACTTGGGGTCGCAACCGAGCCACGTCTCGGCCCACTCTCGGCTGCGTACGTTCTGTTGCTCGCGTTGGCCGGCCCGCTGTTGGCCCGGCTTACGAAATGAAATGCTACTTATTCCGGTTTTTTCGCTCCCGCTCGGCTTTGCGCATTTCGCGGCGGTGCCCTGCATCCTCGTAGCGACGTTTCTGAGTATCCGTCTCAGGAATGACGGGCGCAACCTTCAGATGACGTCCAGCGGCATCGACCGCAACGAAGGTCAAGTACGCTGAACTCACCAGGCGGGACTCATCCGACAGGTAGTTCTCTACCCATGCCTTCACCCCGACTTCCATCGAGGTATTGAAGACCCGGTTGACCGACGATCGCAAGATCACGATGTCGCCGACGTGAACGGGAGTGTGGAAGTCCAAGTGGTCGATGGACGCCGTCACCACATAGTTGCGGGAGTGCCGGTGTGCAGCAAGGGCCCCCGCCATATCAATCCAGTGCATCAGCCGCCCACCGAGTAAAGCCCCGAGAGGATTCGCGTCGTTTGGCAGAACAATCTCGTTCATCTCAGACTGCGAGTCGCTGACCGGCCGCGGGATGAGGGTATCGGACTTATCGTTCATGGGGTGCCTCTGTAGGTTGAAGTCAAGACAATTTCATCACAGAGCACACAGAAGGAAATAGAGGAAACCAGCAGAGGAGTCGCGGGACGTACCTACTGCCGCACTGCCCAGGCTAGGCCATCGGGCTGACCGCCAACGTCAAGATGGCCAGTGACCTCCATCGTCTTGAGATCAATGACGGCGACGTAGTTGTCCGGCGTACAGGCCACGAACACCCGTCCGCCGACAGGATCCATCAGAAGGCCGGCAGCGCCGTGTCCGACCGGAACGCGTTTGAACTCCTTCCGCGAAGCCGCGTCATAGACGACTACGTCCCCGCCCCGCAAACTTGTGATGAACACCAGTTTCCCGTCGGGCGTGAACTTCAGGCGGTTGGACGCGAGAATCTTCGCGTCGATGGTAACCGTCACTTCCTTGCGTTCGAGATCGAGAACCGACAGCGTGCCGTCTTGTGCATTTGCCGTCCACAACTCTCGTCCATCCGGGGAAACGTCAAAACCCTCGTCTCCTTTGCCGACTTGGATCAAAGTCTGATTCCAATCCATACCCTGTGGCACCGCCGGCGGAGAGCCTGGTTGGGTGCCGGGCTGGGCACCTGGCGGAGGTCCCATGGGAGACACGGCTCCCGCCTCTAGAACACTCACCGTCCCTGAAGTGACATTGGTGGTGTAGATCTTCTTTTCGTCGTTCGTAACATAAAGCATGTGCGTTCGATTCTGGCCGGTACCCAGAATGCGATCGATGCTCTTGGTCGAAGGGTTGAATCGAGAAACCGCCTTGGCCCCTTCGGCAGTGAACCAGATATTTCCACCTGCAACCGCGAGTCCGTGGGGTCCGTTCAGCGCTCCCGTATCGATATCGGGGAGTGCCTTTTGCGCGACGAGGTCGAGAACAGACAGGGCGTGATAGCGGCCGAAGCCGTAAATGGAGACGTAGGCCGTGGCGCCATCAGCGGACGCGATCACCTCGTGCGGGTCCTGACCCACGGGAAGCCGCGTAATCACCTTCAGCGCGACCGGATCGACGATCGCGAGTGTGTGTTCATGCTTGGAGAGTGCCAATAAAGTCCGCGGGGGGGTGGACTGCGCCTCTGCCCATCGATGCATACACATGGACAGGGCGAACGCCCAGAGTAAGAACCGCTTCGTTTTGTATCGCATGTCTGAGCTCCCTTGATGGCTGCGCGAAACAAAATCAGGACGCACTTCTCTCCAGATAAGCCTGCAGAAAACAATCCGCTAACTTCTGAATGTTGGAATCGCTGTGCTCGGATGCCCACATTTGCCGGATGCGGTCATACTGCAACGTCCCATACGCAATGGGCAGATGTTTTGACTCGAGGACGAACTGGATTTGTAGCCGGTCTGTCGATTCCTTGTTCACCGCGAAACGCACTGCATCGGCAAGGCGCTCGTTGGGAAGTCGGGGGCAGGCGTGGGCGTATCCAAGGTTGCAGGACTCTAGTTCCGTCGCCCCGAGTTGAACCAGTTCGCCTCCAGGCGCGCTACAGCCGCCCCGCCACGCGGCACCGAGCGGTAGGCGCGCGGGATGGGGTAACGCAATGTCTCGAGCGCGCTCGCTGGG
>DATNEX010000043.1:0-20699 GCA_035606605.1 Terriglobales bacterium | reverse complement strand
TACGAGGAGATCGTTGCGTTGAGTGCAAACAATGAGGTTCTTCCAACCGAGATTCTTCGTTACGGAGCATATATCTGCCTGACGGACGGCGCACGAAAAGCTGTTGCAGCCTCGGACGTGGGGCCGCTTGTCAAGCGGCTAGGCTTACAAAACGAATTCGAGGCCGAAGGCGGGCATCCGACCGAAGCCGTTGCGTTTTTGCAGCGTGTCAAAGCCGTCCCCGGTGACATAGTCGATAACGGTCTGCTTGAGGCAAGCGCGATCATTCACGTTGCCTCTCCGGCCTCGCCGGTGGTTGTTGAGTTTTGCCGCGAAATTGGGCGCCTGTTTGGTGCAGCACTGAAACCACTCATCCTGCGAGGCGTCACCCGCCCCATGAGCTACACGGGCACGGCAATGCACAACTTTGCATACGCGCATCAGGTCACACAGCAACCGGGAAGAGCCATGCCCAATGCTTTTCTGGTTCCCATGAGCAAGACGGCTGAGTGGTGGAAGAAACACTGGCTTGAGCGCCACACGTACTTCCTTCCTCGATACGACGAGAACGGGCAGATGATCAATGAAGGCCACACGCTCGCAGCGGCCGCGGGAATCGCGTGTCTTCTCCGTCGAACCTATAGGGGAGTGAACGTACCGGCACCAGCAGGGACTTACGACTTCCTGAACTATTTCGAGTGTGCAGATCGCGATGTGCCAACGTTCCACTCGGTGTGTGCAAACCTGCGCGATGTAAATAAGAATCCCGAGTGGAAATTCGTGCGCGAGGGTCCCTCCTGGCAGGGCCTTAGGGTGGCGACATGGGCAGAGATGTTTACATAACTGGAAGCCGATTTGATGGGTGTTCTTGACCTCCTCTGCGTGATCTCACAATGAGGCCGATGGCACGAAACTTCCAAAAATTTGGACCGACAGACTCAACAAGCCACCTTGTTCTTACCTGAACCGGTCTCCCGTGCACGCTGCTTCCCCTAGATCAGAGCTGACCGCGAAAGACGCTGAAATGGCAACCTGCGCGGGCGAGATTCTGATTGGAATACGTTGTATGCTCGCAGGTCGCAATTTTTAACTAGTATTAGCCATAGGTTAGGCATAATCATGCGTAATCAAAGGATAAGCTGACATACTTCGCAATCAACAATCGGTCCTATTGGACAATAATGCCAATTGATGAGGGAGCGGATTGGCATTGTCATTGCCTGCCGCTGAGTCCAAAACCATTGTCAGAGCACACCTATGTTGGCTCGTGAAAGCTTAGTTTTGGCGGCCGAAAGCCGCACGTCGCGTGGCCCCGATGATCGGACCCTGAGCCTCGGGGCAGATGCGGATGACGCGGCCTGCTTGATCGCCGCGGTGATAGGCGAGCGGGCACGAGGCCGCATACTTTATTGTCTTATGGACGGCCGAGGGCGAACCAGCACAGAGCTTGCAGTGGTAGCCGGGGTGATGCCATCGACAGCCAGCCTGCACTTGAAACGGCTGAAGAGCTTGCAACTGGTGAAGGTCCGTGCTCAGGGGAAGCATCGCTATTACAGTCTGAACGGCACAGATGTCGCGTCCGCCCTCGAAGCGTTGAGCGTATTAGCGGGTGCCCCCGAACGCTTCGCACCGAATGTGCCACACCGCTTGCGTGCCGCGAGGGTGTGCTACGACCACATCGCGGGCAATTTAGGCGTGTCACTCCTCAACCGATTCAGCGTGCTCAAATGGCTGACCGGGACAGAGGGATGCGACAGCGGATATGAAGTCACGGCGGAAGGAATGCGGGCCTTTGAGCGAATTGGGATCAACATCGAGGAGACTCGCCGTTTGCGTCGTCGATTTGCGTTCGCTTGCCTCGATTGGAGTGAGCGACGTCCCCATCTAGCAGGGGCTCTCGGTACAGCGCTACTTGGGGTGGCGCTACAACGAAAATGGGTGGCTCGGGATCTCGATAGCCGCGCTTTGAGCGTGACCCAAACTGGCCGACACGAAATGATCGCACGATTTGGACTTGACGATGTTCCTTCTAAAAAACCCTCGTTGTTGATGTGCGAACCCTGGGTGTGACCTCGGAAGTCCTTGAAAGGGTTTAAACGCCGGATCGAGTTCGAGGATGGCCCCGCAACGGGTCGTCAGGGGTGCGATGCAAACGAAAATATGAATAAGCCGACAGCGCTCAGAATGATCGGCGAAGGCGTCTTGATTTTCCACGCTACGGCCGTTTTGCCAATCTGGTCGGAGCTAACCTTGCAAACGGATGGCTCCTATCCCTTCGCAAGGAATATTTTGTTGGAGATTATGTTCCTTTCAGTTCCCTACAGCGTCTGTCTGCTGCTCAGCCATCCCCTTTATCGAAAAACTCAGACAAACGCCCCTTTGATTAGCTGTTTACTGTCCCTGGCCATGTTCGCAGGGACACTCTATTTATGGAGCCTGATAAAACCGCCTCGGAGAAACGGGGATAATTGTTCTGTTCCTAGCAGGTCTTCAGAATTTGCTTGGCGTGCTCTTATTTGGAATTCTTCGATATCGTTATCGAACAGGATCCTGCATTGACCCGTCCCTGGAAGCGGGCTCCCATTTTGAGCGCAGCTAACGAAGTGCTCCGCATATGCCAAGAGAGTTTTCGCCGCCGGGACGGTGGTCGCATCCCCATCTACTGAGATCGCGATGTGTGCTTTGAATCAAATCGTCCCTTGGGGGCGAAGCTACGCGGAATACCGGCAGATGTTTGCTCTCGAGGATGCGGATTTGCGCTTGAGAGTTCTGGGCTGTGCAGACGGTCCAGCCAGTTTCAACGCCGAATTCACTCGTCGCGGCGGCTTCGTTAAGTCAGTCGATCCCCTGTACCGATTGAGCACGGAGGAAATTCTCGATCGGATATCGGCGACGTATACGCAAGTCCTGGATGAAACGCGGCGCAAGACGAACAACTTCGTCTGGACGACGATTCGCTCGGTGGAGGAACTTGGACGGGTCCGGATGGAGGCTATGCGGACTTTCTTGGCCGACTACAGCTCAGAAAAGCGAGACGAGCGATATATTGCTGCCGCGCTCCCAGTACTCCCATTCGAGGATCATTCTTTTGACTTAGCATTGTGCTCGCATTTCCTCTTTCTCTACAGCGAGCAGTTATCCGAAGAGTTTCATTTGGAAGCTATCCGGGAAATGTGCAGAGTTGCCGATGAGGTGAGGATTTTCCCATTGCTCACGCTGGACGGTCATAGGTCGGGGTATCTGCCGGCGATAGTTCGGCAACTCCGGGAAAGTTGGGAGGTCTCAATCCAGACTGTTCCATATGAGTTTCAACGAGGTGGAAATCAGATGATGCGAGTTCGTGCATGCTGAAAGCCGAGAATATTTTTCCGAACTTGAAAAGTATGGTGAAAGAAAACCATCGATTGCATCAGGATTGCGCCAGGGTCTTCGACGCTAGCGATCCAAGGGGAGCTCGGTGGAGTACTTGATCTGCTTCATGCTGATATTGGACTTAACATTGCCGACCCCGGATATGTTGGACAGCGAATTCACGCAGAACTCCCGGAAGTCCTCCAGGTCACGAGCGACGACGCGCAGAGCGTAGTCCCAATCGCCAGCCAATTGATGACACTCAAGCACGTGCGAAAAATTTGCTATCTCTTTTTCGAACCTGTGAGCTGTGTCCTTTCTTTGACGATCGAGACGAACCTCCACGATTGCTTGCAATTTACACCCAACCGCTGCCGGGTCCAATAGAGTCACGTATCGTTGGACGACGCCGTCTTTTTCTAGGGCCCTCAATCTTCGAAGACATGGAGAAGGTGAAAGGCCAACCTCATCGGCAAGATCCTGATTGGATATCCTGCCATTTTTCTGAAGAACTCTTAGTATGTGCAAATCTATCTCGTCAAGCATGGGAGGAGCAATCTATCACTCATTATTAGGTTATTACAAGCATAATCATGCGCTCCTAGGCTTATAAATAGCACATTTAGCAATCCGGAAGCGGCGACCATGGAGAACAATGCCAGTGTGAGCCCATCAGTACTAAGGCGCAGGAATAAAACATCAAGATCGCGTGGCGACATGCCGGTTATGGAATTTCGCCGGTTTGGACACGAAGCAATCGAGTGGGTCTCAAATTACCTCGAAGATCCGGGGAAACACCCGGTGCTGGCAAACTGCCGGCCGGGAGAGTTACAGAGCCGCTTGCCGGCCAAAGGCCCCCGGACGGGCGAATCGATGGATGTGATCCTGCGTGATTTTGAGGAATCGATTCTACCCGCTATCACCCACTGGAATCACCCACGATTCCATGGCTACTTTTCAATCTCATCCTCTGGGCCGGGAATTCTTGGTGAACTGCTCACCGCGGCACTCGACGTGAATGCGATGCTTTGGAAGAGTTGCCCGGCGGCGACCGAGCTAGAACAGATTACAGTCGCCTGGATATTGGATTGGCTGGAGCTGCCAGCAAAGTGGTTTGGGATGATTCTCGACTCAGCTTCTAGCGGTGCTCTGCACGCACTTGTAGCGGCCCGGCAACGAGTCGAACCGCAGAGTCGCTCGGCGGGGGCTTCGAGCCGCCTGGTAGCTTATGTTTCAGACCACACTCACTCTTCTGTTGAAAAAGCTGCGATTGCTATTGGATTGGGACAATCCAAGGTCCGCCACATCGCGGTTGACGCTCGATTTCGGATGAGAACCGACGCTCTCGCGCGAGCCATTCGATCGGACTTATCCAAGGGGCTCACGCCCTTCTTTGCCGTTGCGACGGTTGGTACTACCTCCACCACCGCCGTGGACCCGGTTGAAGAGATCGGCTCACTCTGCCGCGAACACGGCCTTTGGCTTCATATTGACGGTGCATATGGCGGATCTTTTGGCATTGTTCCAGAGTGCCGACATATCTTGCAGGGGGTGGATCAGGCTGACTCCTTTGTGGTCAATCCTCACAAAATGATGATGGTTCCGCTTGATTGCAGCTTGTTGTACACGTGCAATCCGAGCCAACTACGCGGTGCTTTTTCCCTTGACGCGGAATATCTAAAAACCGATGCCGCCAATGCAGTTGACTACATGGACTATGGCCTTGTCCTCGGACGTCGATTTCGGGCGTTAAAGCTGTGGTTCGTCATGCGCTATTTTGGTCTCGACGGGTTGGTTGCCTTTCTCCGTGACGCCCTCACGATGGCTGCTTGGCTGGGTGAACAAATCGCCGCCGATGCACGATTTGAGCTGGTGGCACGAGGGGCGATGGGTTTGGTTTGCTTCCGATTGCATGAGGGAGATGCCGCCACAAAACAACTCATGAGCGGCATCAATGGTTCTGGTCGTTTCTTCGTGTCGCATACAGTTGTAGGTGGCCGCTTTACCATTCGTGTGGCGATCGGGAACATTCGAACACAGCAAAGCGATGTGGAGGAGCTTTGGGCTTTCATTGCTGAGACGGCTGGCTCTTGCAAGCAGTCAAGGACTTCAATGCGACATTAGCGTCATCAAACCCCAGACATTGCACGCGAAAGTAATCGTGTGTAACCCTGCCTTCAGCTGCCACCACGATCGAACTGCCGCAAACGCGTTTTGGATACTCGAAGGATTGGGTGAGTCGCCCCGCAGGGTTAGGACCTCGGGAGCGATTAGAAATCGAGTGACGAAAAACGCGAGCAGGGCCCCTACTCCAGCAAGATGGAGCGGCAGGAACGCTGATTCGTCGGATCGATCGAAATGAGCGAGAACCGCCGCTCCTACGCTGCACACGAGCGCAGCTAAGCCTTCTAGTGGGTAAACAACCAGCCCTTTTCCCAGATCGGCATGGCGAGTAAACGAGGCCCACTGCTCCGGCCCGAGATTGACCCACGCAGGCAACTCCACCAGCAGTCTGTTGACGCTGAAACCTGCCACAATCCCACCGAGAACAACCGCTCCGACCGCCAGACTGCGTGTCACAGCCACGAGCGTCATAGGCACCTCCCATGAACAAGATCGCCAACCGAGCGACTCTGACGAGCGCTTCGTCGGCGCGCGCGGTGTTACTGCATGACGGCAACCAATGCCCAGACTCCGGCGACAAAGGTCAACAACTGGACACTTGCGCGAACCGCTTGCCAACGCTCGAAGCTTTGAAAAATCTTGGCGAGTTCCAATTCATCTTTGATTTGCCGCTCGGGTGGCTGCCAGGGAGTAAGCGCCCAGTTGATACTTCCCGCCCTCAAGGTCAACAAAAGGTGCCCTACGGCGAGCACTGCAGCCATGCCAACGGAGAGCACCGCGTCCTCGGCGAGCCCAAGGCGGTACACCCAGAAACTCGCGGCAACTCTTAATATCGGACCGACAATGCCAAGCGGGATCAGCCAGAAGCGACCGTTTGCCATGTGCGAGGCTTGAGTATAGGCATGATATGCGCGCACTCCTATGCGATGCCGCGCCGGAAGCTGCTCGACAGATTGATCCAGGCTCGCTCCCGCCAGCAGCCCGTCAACGATCGTCGCCGCTGCGAGCAAGAACTTCAGTCCATCCATAGGCAAACCTTCAAGGCAACCCTTCGAATAACAGAGCAGAGGCTGCTAGCGGAAATCCCGGACAGGGGTTTGAGCCTCTCTTCGGCCCGTCTGTTAATCGTGTGTGGTATCCGTACCGGAATGGACTCAGACATGGCATATCGACACCGAAGCTGGATCAATGAAAACGTCCAGACTTATCGCCTTGTTCTTCTCTCTCTCGTTCTTCGGTGACGTCGAGAATCGTCGCGTCGGTTAGGAGGACAATGTCTGAGGGGCGCATCTTAAGTGTGTGATCCCAGGTGCCGGAGCCGCCATATACCCATGGCTGTCTTAGAACTCCGGCGTCAACGATGGTGGGTATGTCAAAATTGACAATCGGGACACTTCCGGGCTGACAACCGGTCACCGCTTCCACGACATTTGATTTCGCCAACGATGCGTTTCTTAAGCTCAAGGCCTTCTTGAGCTTCTTGAATGAAAGACGCCTGTCGCCCGGAACGATCACAACCAGGGGACCTTTATCGGTTTGAAGGACAAGAGTGGGGGCGGTCTGGTAAAGGGCCAACCCAAGAAGCGACGCTCCATCTTGCGCTCCCCGTAGGACCTGGGCGTGCGCGAGGAGTTCATAAGGCATCCGGGATGCCTTCAACGCGTTGATTACTCTCGGCATGACTTGTTCAGGATCTTTTTCACTATTCATTTCAGGTCTAGTCAGTAGCTCCACCGACGTTTCATTAAGGCCAGCCCCACCGCTACTTTGTCTCGGGATCCAAGGGACGCGGCTGAGATCAGCACCTTCATCGAGGTGAACCGCAAAGTGACTATTGCATCCGATGACGCTTCACACTTCGCCCTTCATCGAATAATGGTTGCTTGATTTGTCTGGGAAAGTTTCACAGATGGCGCAGAGAGAGTTCTATCAGGGGTTCGAATCAGTGCCGGCGAACACGATCACAGACTTATCGTCAAGTATGATGCCACGGGGTACTCATTGACTCTGAGGGAGCTGAACGACGCAAAACAGATTTTCGTCGGGATCCTGCAGGACCACGAAGTCTGAGCCTGGGCGATATCTCCAGGGGTAGCGTCGCGCCCCAAGCTCGAGTAGTCGCTTGACTTCTTTATCCTGATCGTCGGTGTAAAGGTCTAAGTGCATCCAGTTCCGGCTTGGTCGGCGTTTCTCGCGTGCCTGAAATGACAAGTTTGGCCCTTGACCCAGTGGGTCTTGCAAAATCACCCATCCATCCTTTGCGGGCCGCTTTGGTACGTAACTGAGAGCGTTCTGCCAGAACGCGACTGTACGGTCAAACTGCTGGCAGTGAACGACGATAGAACCGATCCTGAGCCCGCCCGTCATAAGACCGATGATAGCTGCAGTTGTCAATACACCTCTCTCCTTCGCCGGGTTGGAGGGGCAGAGCCGGTTTGGGCGCGTCGCAAAGCTGCAGGATTGGCAACCAAAGGAACTACGGTTTACATCGCACGAGTATTCATACTCAACGTTCTTCTGTTAGGAATTGCAATCCGCCTGAGGAGGTGCGAGATGTGCAGTTGCCGTTGGGGTATTTTTGTCTTCGTCGTGTCCGTTGTGCTAACCGAAGCGCAACAAAAAGCTGATCTTCCCAAGCCATTACGCGCCGCCGCTCAATCTGCGACCAACGATAACTCGACTCGCCTACCTGTCAAACGGGTGGTGCTGTACAAAAATGGAATTGGATACTTCGAGCATTCGGCGCTCGTGCGTGGGAGCCAAGAACTTGCCATTGATTTCACCACTGCGCAGCTCAACGACGTACTTAAGTCGCTGACCGTCTTGGACCACGGAGAGGGCCGTATCTCCAACGTCCGGTACAACTCGATCGCTCCACTCGATGAACGCCTCAAGGCGCTGCGTCTTCCGTTCGGCGAGACGGTTACACGCTCAGATTTCCTCTCGGCGCTGCGCGGCGCAAGAGTGGAGGTGCGCAGTAAGGGCGAGACCACCACTGGCCGCTTGCTGAGCGTGGAGCAGGAAGACCGAACGAGCGATTCGGGTGTAACCAACCACATCAACCTATTTTCCATTGTGACCGGTTCAGGAGAAATGCGAAATTTTGAGCTTGGCCCAGCGGTTTCCGTGCGCCTGGCAGAGCACGACCTGAACGAAGAAGTTGGTCGCTATTTGAATCTGGTAGGCTCGTCGCGGGCGCGCGATCTGCGTCGCATGACTATTTCGGCTGGAGGAACAGGCGAACGCAATATCTTCGTAAGCTACATCAGCGAGGTCCCAGTCTGGAAGAGTACTTATCGCATCATTCTCTCCAATAAGCCAAATGAAAAGCCGCTTCTACAAGGCTGGGCAATTGTCGACAACACGATTGGCGAGGACTGGAAGGACGTGCAGTTGTCGCTGATCGCAGGCGCGCCGCAATCGTTCATTCAAGACATCTCGCAGCCGCTGTATGCGCGCAGGCCGGTGGTTGGCGTTGCCACAGTCAGCCATGCTTAACCCGCAGACACATGAAGCAACCATAAACGAAGAGGAAAAACCGGAGGTCGCGCAGGATGGGGCCGGGGGAGGATCGCGATTCGAATTTAGATCAGGTGCTGGCGGAAAAACGTACACCCTAGGTGGACCCAACGCCCTGCTTATGGTGCCCAAGCGAGGCTTGATCCTTGACGAACAAGTGGGCATGGCATCCAAGGCTGACCGGTCTGGAGACGGAGGGGACAAGTTGCTGAGTCAAGATGTCAGGGGTTTTGAGCGACTGGGGGCGTATTCCAAGCTCGAGCCCTCCGCTGAGAGCAAAGATCTCGGTGACTACTTTGAATACAACCTCAAGCAGGCCATCACCATTGGGAAGAATCAATCAGCACTGGTACCAATTCTGCAATCCAGAGTCGAGGCGGAGAAAGTTACGCTATGGACCGCGAATGCAAGTCACGCTCCTCTCCGCGCGCTCTGGATCAAAAACGCAAGCGGTCAGACCCTCGATTCCGGCACCTTCAACATCATTGAAGGAGACACATTTGCTGGGGAAGGGCTGATTGCCACAGTTCATCCCGACGAACGCCGGCTGCTTTCCTATGCGGCTGACACAGCGGTTCGCGTCACTTCGCAGACCGAAGCCAAAGACCAGCCAGTGAGCCATATTCGCATTTCAAAAGGTGTCATCTTGGTTTCGCGAGAACAGCGTAGCAAAGTGAAATACACAATTCACAACGCCGATGCACAGCAGCGTCAGGTTGTGATTGAGCATCCCCTACGCGACGGCTGGAAGCTGGCTGACGGCAGCAAGCCCGAGGAAACGGCTGCCTCTCATTACCGCTTTCGCGTGCCCGTTGACCCAAGCAAAACCAACGAACTCACGGTTGAGGAATTCCATCCCGAAGAAACCACTTCTCAACTCAGCGATCTTACCGACGACCAAGTTCAGTTATTCGCAATACAGAATCGAGTGACCCCCGAAATGCGAGCCGCTTTTCACCAAGTGCTCGACCAGAAGAACCAGATCTACTTCACGCAGTCGGACATTCACTCCCGTGAACATGAGCTGGAGTCGATCACAAAGGATCAAGCTCGCATCCGCGAAAACATGAAGGCGCTGAAAGGCAGCGCGGAGGAGAAGGCGTTGCTTGTTCGTTACGCGAAACAGCTCGATTCGCAGGAAGACCGCCTAAGCACTCTTAGCCGTGAGATCGCGAGCCTGCGCAACAAGCAAGCTCAAGAGCAACAAAAGCTTGACGAGATTGTGCAACAGGTTACGTTGGATGAGAGCTTTTAGAATGCGGCCTGGTGCGCCAGAACTGACGGCCTTGATTTTGAACAAACATCTTCTGCAGATTAAAGGGGGCGAAGGGGGACAACTGCCCAAGCTTACGGTTGAGAGCGCTTCTGGATTATGGCCGACCACCATCTTGCTAGGTGCATACCGGCGATGGCGTCGCTAAGCTCCGCCGTTTTCATCTCGAACCACAAGAGGGGGAATACTCTGCTTCAAGGAGGGCTTGCGCCTGAGCGAAAGCAGTTCCAACGGCACGGAAGAATCCGAGACCCGCACAACTTGGAAGGTGTGCTCCTGCACCTCTCCAGTTGATTTTTAGTTCTTCGTTGCCAATCGATTGTATTTGCGCAGTACTTCTCGGAGCCGATCGTGAGGGAGTGCCACTACTTCAAAATCATTTATCCCTTTCATGGTTTCTGCAGCAATCATTGCATTAATGATGGCTTCTTCCGTCGCTTGCACAGTTGCGAGGAACAGTGGATCCAACTCCGAGTTGGGCAGCATTTTCAATTCGCGCAAGCCTGTCCCGTTCGTTGCGCCTTCATTAGCAGTTGAAAAAGCGATAAATATGTCCCCCGAACCATCCCCTGAAAAACTACCATCCCGTGCCAGTCCTAGCGATGCTCGTCGCGCTAAACGCTTTAGTTGCGTCGGAATTAGCGGAGCATCGGTAGCGATCACGATGATGATGGAACCCTGATCCTTATTGTGTACTGGAGCTTCCGAGATTTCTCTACCTACAGGGGCACCCGCTATTCGCAGCTGGTTACGATGCCCGAAGTTGC
The DNA here is from genome assembly GCA_035606605.1 of Terriglobales bacterium. Taxonomy (GTDB): domain Bacteria; phylum Acidobacteriota; class Terriglobia; order Terriglobales; family Acidobacteriaceae; genus Gp1-AA145. The sequence continues at coordinate 9,686 of DATNEX010000043.1, read as the reverse complement.
ACTGCACGAGAACCCCGACCGTATAGCCTCCGATTCCAGAGGGTAATACTCGAGAAGCAGTCCCGATCCCTCCCTTAAATTCGTTACAGATCATGCCTGTCCCCCCGCCGACATTGCCTTCCTCCGCAGGGCCACTATGGGCGGATTCAAGTGCATTGAAAACGTGCTCAGGTTTGACATGAAAACCGTTCATATCATTGAGATCGTCGTCTGCACTTTCGGCTACAACTGGAAGGGACCAGGAATAACCCCCCGCGTCAGGTGGCGCCTTCTTTATTCGCCAAGCTATGACGGCGTCCCGTACCACCCCCACGCTGTGCGTGTTTGTGATCATCACCGGTCCGTCCAGAATGCCTGATTCTTCAAGCCACGTGGTTCCAGTCATTTCGCCGTTCCCATTGAGTGAAAACCATCCCCCAAAGACAGGGTTCAAGTTGTTTTTGCCACGCGGAAGGACCGCGGTCACCCCCGTTCGAACCGGCCCCTCACCGACTTTGAGTTTTCCGGAGCCAGAGATCAGCGTAGTGTGTCCAACTTCTACGCCCTTTACATCGGTAATCGCATTGAGAGTCCCTGGAGTTCCATCGAAGGGAACCCCAAGATCGCGCGCGCGGGGTTTCACCTGAGCAGAAACCAAGGTCTGACTACAAAAAAGAAGAGCAATAACTGAAACGAAATAACGTCCCGTCATAGAGCTGGTCTGGCCTCCTCCTGGCGCAGTTGAGGCAGGTTACAGTTTCGATTGCGCATCACCGGACAGGGTCGCGCATCCTTGTTGCAGCAAGGCCTCGAACCATTTCACCGCACCTGCGACGATGGATGATAGCAGGCGATGTCGTAAGCTTGCGCTTTCTATTCGCCGTCTTGTAGGTTGATGAGCAATCTTGAGATTTACCCCCAAGAATGTCTGAGCGGCTAATTAGACAGCCCTCCGCATTAAAAGACCTGGTCCGAATCTGGTTTGGGTTATTCCAATAACCTCAAAACCAGTTGCCAGGTAGAAATTCTCCGCATGGGGATTGCCCACCACATGGAGATATCTGGACCCTTGCTTTCGGGCGACTTCGGCGCAATATTCGACTAACATTCTTCCAATTCCGCGACGTTGCATACGTGGCTCAACAAACATCGCGTCCAGTTCACTATCGCCATCCCCTCTGCGTTCTACGGCAGCAAATCCGACTATCTCGCCCTCGCACTCTGAGACAAACACTCTGCCTAGGGCGATTTGGTCAACCCCCAACCCGATCGCGTCAGGGTGAGCGAGCAGGGCATCGCGATCGCCCACGTTCCCAAGCGATGCCCGCAGCTGTAGCTGTTCGAGTTCCTTTTGTTCGGATGGCATCGCCGGACGAGTTAGGACTGCTCCCATTTTGAGCGAGTGTACACGAGGGACCGGGTTCCGTTCGGTGTGACCAATGCCCATCGTGGCCTCAATTCTCATCATCTTCTCATCATCCTCTCATCTCGGAACGTTTCAGGAGTCCTAGACTCACTTGTGTCTGGTACAAGATGCAGAGATAAACACATTGGAGAAAACGAATGTCAGAGGAAAGTGTCACCACTTACGCCGTCTTGCACTTGCGCATCAAGTTGCGGGTGTCGCCGCCTGCCTTGCTCGCCCAGAGCCGAGAAGTCGCTAGCGTCGCTGCCTCGGTAGAAGGTCTGATCTGGAAGATATGGATTTTGCAGGAAGAGCAGTTTGAGATGGGGGGTGTGTATCTGTTTGCCGACCGTGAAGCTGCCGAGGCTTACCTGAACCACCCGATAGTCCAGGTTCTAACGAGCAATCCTGCTGTCGTATCCACTCAGTCCCAACTATGGGATGTAGAGAATTCCCTCTCGGCTCTTACGCGGGCTCCTCTGCCGGATATTCGCGTGGAATCAGAACCACATGCCTTGATGGTAGGAGGTCGGTAATGGGGAGTACTAGTACACAGCCCATGAGGGAAGACATGCAGCAGAGAATCGACCACTTCGCTGGTCAGGTGGTCACCGATCTTGCAGCCGCCATGGCCGGTGTGATGACCAACCTTGGATACAAGCTAGGCCTTTACCGGGTTATGGCAGAGAGTGGTCCCATCAATTCGGATGAACTGGCACGTCGAACGGACACGAATGAGCGCTCGGTCCGAGAGTGGCTGAACGGGCAGGTCGCCGGGGGGTATGTGCAGTTCGACACGAACACCAAGCGGTACTTACTGCCGCCGGAGCACGCCTTTGTATTGGCCAATCCGGATAGTCCCGCATTTCTTCCGCCGGCGTTCGACGTAGCAGCTACGTTGTGGCACGACGAAGATCAAATCCTCGCTGCATTCCGCTCAGGAAAGGGGATGGGCTGGCACGAACATAATTGCCGGCTGTTCACAGGAACGGAGGCCTTTTTTCGCAACGGATACCGGGCGCACCTGATTCAAAGCTGGATCCCATCTCTCAGCGGTGTCCAGGAGCGGCTAGCGAACGGCGGGCGCGTTGCCGACCTCGGATGCGGACACGGCGCTTCGGTCATCCTCATGGCGCAGGCATTTCCGAAATCAAAGTTCGTGGGAATTGACTACCACGAATCTTCGATTGCCGTGGCACGGGAACGAGCGAAGCAGGCCGGAGTTGCCGATCAGATTCGGTTTGAGTTAGCAACGCCGCGGGTGCTTGCGAGCAGCAAGGAGAAGTTCGACCTGATCTGCTATATGGATTCACTGCATGACATGGGTGATCCGCTGGAAGCTGTCTGGGCCTCCCGGCAAGCCATGGCTCCTGACGGCGTACTCATGGTGGTAGAACCGTTCGCAAAGGACCGCTCTGAGGAGAACGTAGGCCCTGTAGCAAGGATGTACTATTCGGCTTCCGCGGGTTTCTGTACCCAGAACGCCCTCTCGCAAGGCGGACGCTATTCACTGGGAGCGCAGGCCGGCGCTACCCAGTTGCTTGCAATCCTCAAGGACGCGGGGTTCGGGACCGCGAGGGTGGCTATCGAAACTCCGTTCAATATAATCCTTGAGGCTCGCCCATGAACGTTCCACTCCGTGCGGGGAGCGCAAATTCAGGTTGTTGGCCGATATCGGTAGCCAACTCCCCGCACCGTTTCCAGCGCGTTGCGGTGCGCTCCCAGCTTGTGTCGGATGGAGCGCACCACTGTCTCAACCACGTTGCTGGTGGACGCTTCCTTTCCATATCCCCAGACCGCCTCGACTAATTCGTAGCGAGCCACGGCCCTGTTCGGACGAGCCACAAGATATGCGAAAACGTCGAACTCAAGCGGGGTAAGGCCAATTCGGCTTCCGTTCACTACTAACTCACGCGCTTGCTCGTCCAACAACGGCGAGTAAGACGCAGTCTCGCCTGTTACCGTGCCGGTTTCCTGGGCAAGCAGGTTCCCAAGCCAGCCATCTACGGAATCCACTCCCATGTCGAGGCGAAATGTGTGTTGCATGACTCTATCAAGGAGCGGGCGGCCTTCGTCTACTAGCCGGAATCCTAATTGGGCGAAGGAGCTACGATACGTCTCCGCATCACGGTAGCAGGTATAGATCCAGCGCAGCCGCGGACGCAGTTCCAAATAGGTACGTTTGATGTCGAGCCAGCAGGCTGCCTGGCCAGGTGATGGCCCTTCTCCCGTGTCGCGATCCAACGAGCGCCGCACCCAGAGAGTGGCGGCCCTGTCTTCTGAACGCGGCAGGTCTCTGGCCCAGCTTGCGGCAAGCGGGTCTCTCGCAATCACATTTTTGTGTACCTTGGATGCCACAATCGCCAGGTAGAAACCTTGCACTCCGCCATGTTCATCGCGAACGACAAAGAACGAGTCTGGATGGTAGTGCCACCATTGCTCCAGCGCTTGATGCGACTGAGGTCCATCGAAGTTCTGGATGATCGTTGCAATGAATGTCCCGTCGTCGGCGCGGGCTGGCTCGACGGAAACCGCGCTATCAGTCGTAGGGAAAAACCCTTGGCGCAGGTTCTCGTTTTCAAGCAGGTAGAGCACGTCCGCCGTGCAACGCCAGAGGTCGGATCGGGGTGCTTGCCTGTATTGCTCGCGCACGACCTGCGAAGCGGCGCGCCGGTACGTCTGGTATCTCGCCGGATCCCGCGATTTGAGAGCAGCCGTTACTGGCTCGCGAACGGCTTCATGCACCAGCAGTCCGTGAGGACCAGCGTTGACAAATGGCAGCGCACGAAGCCGGTCGAGTGCATCGTCAGCTGGGATATGCGGCAGCATCGCCGCAAAGAGCGGAGCGGTGGCAGTTCGGACCAGGCAAGCGGCCTCCACGATCTGCTTGGTTCGCGAATCGGTATCCTCCAGAAAGAGCGACGCCATATGCTCCAATACTTGATGGCGCGTCGCCGCACTCCCACGCACTTGCCCGCCCGCAAGGTAAAGTGCCAATGCCAAGGAAAGCGCCAACGGATGCCCGCGGGCAACACGATTCAACTCCCGAGCGCTGCCCTCCGGCACACCCTCTGAGGTCAGATACTCCAGAGCCAGTTCTGGAGAAAATGTTTCCAGGAGCATCGAATCAAATAAGCCTTTCCATGCAGGGGCAATGCGCCAGGCTGGCCGGGGTGACTCGCGACTGGCGAAGATTGTGCGCACATGGTCGTCGAGCGAGGGCAGAAAAACCTGCCGGAGCCAAGAGTCAAGCAAACGGAAGCATTCGTAACTGTCGAGCACCAGGAGAGTGCGCTTGGCGCTGCCCGATAGTCTTCTCCCCACGACCGCGGAATCTTCGGACTCCGACTCGCCGATTTCCCTGCAGATCGCTCGACACAACCCCGCGGGAGAAGGTTCGCACAAGCGGGCGTCGATCCGCACAACGAAAACGCCCTTTCCGACAATCGTTGCCGCGAGTGCATTTAGCAGGTGAGTTTTTCCTATGCCCGGGATGCCCTGAATATGCATCACCAGCGGCTCATCCCCTAAGGCAAAGACTTCCAGGCGCTCGAGCTCGGCGTGGCGGCCGGCCAGGGTTTGAACTGCACGACGTTCCAATCTGTCTTCCAGGGGCATCGCCACAGTTTACGCTGTCTGTTTTAGGAAACCAGAACCTGTTCAGGATGGTCGAGAGGGGTTACCACCCGGAAGTCGCAATCAGCCTCACGATCAGGAGATTCACCTGCCATGTCATATTGGGAGTGTACGCATCAATCTACATCTGGCAACGAGACGGGCGTAGCCCTCGAAATTCCCGCTCGACTGCTCCATAAGCGAATAGGTTTTTCGCCATCTCCAATTGACAGCTGAGGTCACTGGCACCGGGGCAAGAGGCGCCCTCCACCCTTCTCAGTGCGATTGCGGTGACGGGACAGTCAACTGGCGACTGTCGCGAATTGTTTACGCCTACCAATTAGGAATATAAGACCTCGAAATCCGTTGTCGCGTTTGGTCAATACCTAGGGTATTCTGGCTCCCCAACAGTGACTGCGAACTCCATCGCTGGCGAAGCGGCGACGCACGGTCCCAGACTTTGGTTAGTCGGCCTTCTTGCCGCATCCGCAATCGCTCTGACTTATCTGGCGTGGCTGGAGAACAAACCTACCGACGAGTGGCGCGATGAATTTGCAGCGGGCTTTCTCGGGTCGATCTTACTTGCAATTGCCGCGATCTTCGCGATTATTGCTGTGTGGATTGCCTTTCGGCGCGTAATAGTCAATTCACAGGAGATCGCCTCGAAGGGAATTTTCGGCGAGAAACGAATGCGATGGGATCAGCTTCGGGAGTTTTACTATTTCGAGAGAAAATCTTTTTTTTCTTTTTCCGATCCCACTCCCAGTTGCATTTCTACGGCGCTACTCGTTTGTGCTGATTGATTCCCTGGGTCAGAAACTCCGCTGCGGTCCTGGCCTGTCGAGGCGCGAACTCCTGGCGAGCGAATTGATTGAGCGTTCTCGACCTCATGTTCTTCAATCAGCAATCGAACGCTTTACCAATGGGTGGACGTAAGTTTTGGCCCCATCACAATTAGCCGGCAGCACGGAATCCGCACGAAGAAAGACTCACGAGAGAGAGAATTTCCGTTGAGCGAACTTTACTCCCATGGCCTTGAGGAAGGACAATTCTATCTCTGGCGCGTCGGCCAGGAAAAGACCGGCATACCAATCGAGAAGATACCTAACGTGTTTGCGCTCGACGACTTTCTGAAAATTGTCCGGGAACGACAAGTGGCCGACTCGCGCTCAGACTGACGCAATCAGGCGATCACACAACGTTGCGCTTTCTCTTTCGGACCTCGATGAGCGATAGCGATAGCGATACCGACAATGAAGGCCGGAAGTGCGGAGAAACCAAGGGTCCCTCTCCATGAGGCTCGGCTCAACCCAGATGGTCTCCGGATTCCACTCGACGCAACCGTCTGCGTTCTCTGGGCAGGGCCTGACTGTGCTCATCTTCGGGGAGGGACTGTTCATTGGATCTGAGTCGAGACGAGCCGCCTCCCACCAGAAATAGCGGCTTGGGAGATCTCGGTGATTTTCGTAACTCACACCAACGGCATGGTAGGTCAATGCCGTGAACAGGGTAAAACCCCAAAGCAACAGATTGACCCTCCCCCATTTACGCATATCATCTTTAGACACCGGAGTGCCTGATCGATGCTCTGCGGGATTTGAGCGATATAGGCTAAGAATGCTCAGCGCAGATCTAGCTCGCCGGCTCCCACGTGGGCGTGCAGCCGATATTTACCCGAGCCGGTTTGAGCAAACGATCGAAATAGTCCGCCTTTTGAGACATTGAACGCAGGAGCATCAAGTTCTCCGCTGTTCACCGAAGCGGACACCCGATGATAGTCCTCGGCTTTCCCAACATCCATGCTCAGCTGGCCGAAGTGTAGTTCCACATCTTTGTCGCCGACGACGTCTCGCACGTTCAATTCGCCGGCAAACATGCGAATGTACAGCGCGGTGGACTTCGGTACCTCGACCCTGAGCGTGAAGTTATTGCGCGGACAGTCTCTCACTGAAAGCTCGGTCTGATCCCCAGCTACTTGAATCCGGACCTTTACGTTGCCACGCTCGGGATCATAGGAGACCCGTAGCGTGTCCTCCTCGTGGCCGAGGAGTTCGATTCCGCTAGAGCAAAGCTCCATGCGAATCCTTCCTCCAGATGAGACCTTTGTCACGACGGGGCTCTTTCCGGTCTCCTCGACCTTTTTATCCTGAGAGATGAGCGCACCTGTACTGAAGGTGACCAACAGCAAGAGAATCGCTCTCATGGGGTAAACCTCCACCTAATGTGTTCTACGCAAAAAGACGGTGTGCGGTTCCCAGAGCTGGAATGGTAAGAACCGTTAGCATGTAGTTGTGTAGGTAAGTACACTGCTTTCTGCGGGTTCTCTCGCCCAGGTTATGCGTCAACTCGACCCCGTAGCTCATCGCTTGACGTAGCAGGCAATGTGGTAAGCGTGCGGTTTTTATATTCGTATTTGCCGAGATTTCGCCAATTGACTTCCGCGGTGCTTGCCGATTGCAGCCCGATTTCGAGTCGAAGGCTCCCGATTCGGTAGTATGCTGACGCGGTTGGGGCCCCTGAGACCATGAAGGTCGCATCCTATGGACGGATCGCGTTTGGCGCGTCAGCTGTGCTGTTCGGCGTCATTGGGCTGATGTGGTACGACGCTGAAACATGGCAAACCTTGGCACAAATCTGGAAGCTCCCGTTTGGCACCATCATCGGCGGGTGTCTCATGACTCTTCAAATCGCGGGCGGGATCGCATTACAGTCGCCCCGTACCGTGCGCCTAGGAGCGATCGCGCTTTGCGCCGTCTATCTTTCGTTCTCGCTCGCCTGCGTTCCTGACATCATTGTTGCAGCGAGCCTCTATGAGCGATATGGCGGGAGCTTCTTCCAACAGCTCTCCTTATTCTGCGGCGCGATTGCCCTTTACGCGGCGACTCAGGCGAGTTCAGTACGAGCTGTGGTGTTAGGCCGACTGGCGCGACTTGGACTCGGAGTCTGTGCCATTTCATTTGCCCTCAGCCAAGTGCTCTATCGTCGTGATACGGCCGCCTTAGTTCCGAAGTGGATTCCACCCAACCAGATGTTCTGGGCGATACTTACAACCATCGCGTTCGCGCTGGCAGCAATCGCTATGCTTGCCAATCGCCATGCACAGCTTGCAACGCGCCTGATGGCGCTCATGCTGGCACTCTTTGGTGTGTTGGTTTGGGTTCCGTCCTTGATTGCTCATCCAAAAGCACATCTGAACTGGTCCGAGTTTGCGCTGACGTTCCTTATTGCCGGGGCAGTCTTAGTGGTGGCTGATTGCGCGGTCTTCTGATTTAAGCTGTGTTATCGTCCCGCGAAGGCGAGGCGCAAAGTTGAGCAACCGCCATGATTGCGACATTGGAGGCGGGCAGAGTCTAATTTAGTTTACTCTTGTGCCCCAAAGGGGTACTCTCGATGCGCCGCGTGACCATGCTTGCTCCTGCGACTGGGCTCCTGGTGATCGTCGCAGCAATGCTGACCTTCGCGCTCTCATACATTGGTTCTGAAGAGCAGCCACCATGTCTGGCGTGCAAACAATCGGAAACTGAACTACATCGAGCATCGGTATGCGAAATCACACAAAGACTCGATGGGTTCGCGGATAAGCTCGTTCGTATAGACGGACGATTTCGTAACGATGCTGGCCAACTATCGATTGAGGATAGAGGCTGCACAATGCACATCGGTTTTGATCGGGAACGCCGTGCATGTGGAGGTGCGTGGAGAAAGCTCCAGGTAACCTGCGGCGTGGATACTTGGTACGACGGTAGCGCTTCGGCACGCCTAGTGGGACACGTGGCGGCGATCCCGAATGGCAATTATTACGCTGGCGAGAAGGGATTCGTAATTTCGTGTTTAGAAACGGTGCAGACGAACCCTACCTTCAGCCAGCGCATACGGTTCGTCCTAGGTCGTCTGTCTCCGGATCGCAAGCACCTCAGAACAGAAGCAATCAACGAGAAATCTCGATTGCATTTCAGCAACCTACGATAGAATTTTCGGGCATGCGACGCTTGCCTAGAATCTTCCCAACCTTGATGTCTGCCGAGTTGCTCGGGCTCTGCTTTACGCTGTCCGGCGTAATGTTGGCGGCTGGCTCGCCGAAGCAAAGCGGTCGGCCGCGTATCACTGGAATCGATCATGTGACGATCTTTGTCAGTGATGTCCAAAAATCGCGGCGGTTTTATTCCGATGTTCTCGGATTGGCCGTCGGGTGCCCGCAGTACTCCGGATCGGAGACTTGTCTTCGTGTGCCTTCGTCGGAACAGCAAATTCTATTGAAACTAGCGCCGACAAAAATAAGAATGGACTCCCATAACAGCTGGCTTGCGGAAATCACATTCGCAACCGACGAAGTTTCTGATCTGCGGCAATACTTGCTGACTCATGGCCTCAAGCCGGGGCCGATTCAAAAAGACTCTGATGGCGCGCAATCCTTTCGCGTGCGGGATCCGGAGGGAAATTCCATCGGTTTCGTTCATCGGCTGCCTCCTAAGATCGAAAATACGCCTTCATCCAAACAAACCAGTTTGCGGATGATCCATGCGGGTTTTGTCGTCAAAGATTTGGCTGCCGAGAACCGCTTTTACGTGGAGCTCCTGGGGTTTCGTCTTTACTGGCGGGGCGGTTTCAAAGACGACGGTACGGACTGGTACGAACTGCAGGTGCCTGACGGTCCCGACTGGATCGAATACATGCTCAACATTCCTGC
>DATNEX010000141.1:0-41542 GCA_035606605.1 Terriglobales bacterium | reverse complement strand
TCCCACTCCGGTTAGCGCTCTCATGCAAGCGCCGTCGCTCCTCAGCCCAAGCAACTACGTGGATATCGATCCGGAAAAAGGCCCCTTCATCCAGTCGGCCACACGTCAGTATGCACTTGGGGCGCCTGCTCCTCTCGTGAGAAGATCGCTTAATCCACACGTTTTACTTCCATCCCCGGTCGCGGGCGATCGACATGACCTTGCTTGTCACAATTCGCAAGAGCAGGTGGAATTTCCTTGCCTGCACGGCCCTGTTATTGCTGTGCGCCCAGGCCGCGGTGGCACGGCAAGCAAATCCACCCGAGGACCGCGCTCAGCAAAACGGAGCGAGCACCGGCGTCGCGCACGCTCCGATCAAAGATGCCTTGTCCCGGCCGATTACGGCTGGAGGTTTCGTTGACAATGGACCAGTAATTTTTTCCGACATCACGCATGCCGCAGGATTGGACAAATTCCATCATGTTTCCGGGACTCACGAGAAGGCCACGATTCTTGAAACTCCCGGTTCCGGCGTTGCGCTTTTCGACTACGACAACGACGGCTGGCTGGATATATACCTGTTGAACGGATCGACATTTGCCGCACTGAACGGCAAAGAGGCGAAACCGCGAGCCATGCTGTTGCACAATAATCACGACGGAACCTTTACTGATGCGACTAAAAAAGCCGGCGTTGCGAACGAACGATGGGGTTTCGGGGTTGCGGTGGGAGACTACGACAATGACGGTTGGCCCGACCTTTACGTTTCCAATTTCGGCAAGAACCGGCTCTATCGAAACAATCACGATGGAACGTTTACCGACGTCGCCGAGCAGGCAGGGGTAACGCTAGGTGGGTGGTCCACCGGGGCGACCTGGGGAGACTACGATCGCGACGGAAGGCTAGATCTTTTTGTTCCCGGTTATGTGAAATTTGATTCTGACAAGCCGCCGCTTGCCGGCAAAGGCGGGCTTCCGCCTGGATTTTGCCGATTCCGCGGCGTAGATGTGATGTGCGGGCCGCGCGGCCTGGCTGGCGAAAACGATCACCTGTTCCACAACAACGGTGACGGCACATTCACGGATGTGAGTGAAAAAGCCGGCGTATCTGATCCACGAGGTTATTACGGCTTGTCTTCCGTCTTCGTGGATGTAGACGACGATGGCTGGCCTGATTTGCTGGTCGCCAACGATTCGGTCCCAAAGTATCTTTACCGCAACAAGCACGACGGCACATTCGAGGACGTCAGCTATCTTTCGGGATTTGCGCTTAACGATGAAGGCCGCGAACAGGCAGCGATGGGGATTGCGGTAGGCGATTACAACCGAGACGGGCGCATCGACTTCTGCATCACCAATTTTTCTGATGACTACAACACGCTCTACAGAAATGACGGGGATGCCAGCTTCTCGGATGTGAGCTATGCGTCCGGAATTGCGAATGCCACCATTCCTTTTCTCGGCTGGGGAACAGGATTTCTCGACTATGACAACGATGGCCTGCTGGATCTGTTTTTCGCCAACGGCCATGTGTATCCTGGCGTCGACAAACAAGATTGGGGAACAACCTGGGCGCAACGTCCTCTGATGTTCCGCAATGTGGACGGATCAAGATTCACGGAGGTTCCCGCGACCACGGGCAGTGGGCTCGCCGACGTTGTGTCCGCACGGGGTGCGGCATTTGGGGATCTGTTTAACGATGGGCACATTGATGTGGTCCTGAATGTGATTGACTCAACACCCGTCTTGCTTCGCAATGTGGTTCATAACGGAAACCACTGGGTCACTCTCAAGTTGATTGGTGGCCGGAAAAGCCCTAGAGATGCGATGGGTGCAAAGGTATTTCTGACCGCGGGAGGCGTGCGACAGAGAGCAGACGTTTTCAGCGGTGGTAGCTACGCTTCCAACTCCGATCCCCGCGTGCATTTCGGGTTGGGGACGGCGACGAAAATTGACAAGGTTGAGATCCTCTGGCCTGACGGGTTTAGGGAAGAAGTATCGGTTCCGTCGGTGGACCGCATCCTTACCGTTACCGAAGGCAAGGGTCTTGTGGAGCAATAGTGGCGAGCCCAAGGGCTAAGATCGCGTACACTTTTTCGATCGCTCTGCTCTCTCTTTTGGTGCGGATTCCCACCCTTCCCATCGCCGCCTATGCCCAATCCGCATCGCCTCGGTCGTCTGTTCCTGCCGGATCGTTTGTTGACGTCACCCAGCAACTCGGGGTTTCGTTTCAATACCGCGCTTCCCATACCTCCAAAAAATATCTTCTTGAAACGATGGGTGGCGGTGTCGCGGTATTCGATTACGACAACGATGGCCGGCTGGACATTTATCTCGTCAACGGCGCGAGGCTTGCTGATCCCACACCCCGAGGATCTATCCCACAGAAAACAGGCCCCGAGTATTGGAACCGCCTCTACCATCAAAAACCTGATGGTAGCTTCGAAGACGTCACAGAAAAGTCCGGTCTTCAAGGCAGGGGTTACGGCATGGGCGCCGCGGTCGGAGACTATGACAACGACGGGTTCGAAGATCTCTATGTCACTGCATATGGTGGCAACATGCTCTACCACAACAACGGTGACGGGACATTTACCGATGTCACCGAGAAGGCCGGAGTCGCGGGCGGCGGTTGGTCAACCAGCGCGGCCTGGGTAGATCTGGACGGAGACGGGTTCCTGGATCTTATCGTTTTGCGCTATTTGGATTGGGACTTCGACGACATCTGGTGCGGCGAACACAAGGAGGGTTATCGCGCATATTGCCATCCGGACTACTTCAAGCCAGTTGCCCCGCTCGTTTATCACAACAATCGAGATGGAACATTCACTGAGATCGGGAAGAGGGCCGGGCTCGCCAAACCTTCTAAGGGATTGGGAATCGCCCTGGCGGACTTCGATCGCGATGGCCACATCGACTTATTTTTCGCTAATGATTCGGTACCAGAGTTCCTTTACCACAACAAGGGAGACAGTACCTTCGAAGAGGTAGGGCTTACGGCGGGAGTTGCGGTGGATCAGGACGGGCGTACGTACGCGGGTATGGGTGTTGACTTTGCCGACTATAACAATGACGGCTGGCCAGACATCCTGGTCACGGATCTCGCGAACCAGGGGTACGCGCTGTACCAAAATAACCGTGACGGGACATTCACGTATGTGAGCCAAACCGAAGGGATACGAGCAATTAGTTTGTCTCACTCCGGGTGGGGATTCCGGTTTCTCGACTACGACAATGACGGGTGGAAGGACCTGCTGCTTGCGCAAGGACACGATCTCGATACGATAGAGTTGGATCACCCCAATCTGCGTTATCGGGAACCGATGGTGCTCGCACGCAATACTGGACACGGATTTGTAGATATTTCTGCCCAAGCTGGGGACGTTTTCAGTGAGTCCTGGGTCGGCCGTGGCATGGCCGTGGGAGACATTGACAATGATGGCCGCCTCGACGCAGTAGTAACCACCAACGACGGGCCGGTGCACATTCTGCACAACGAAACTTCAACGAGAAACCATTGGATTCTGCTTAAGCTGGTCGGACACAAAAGCAACCGCGACGCCATTGGCGCCGAGGTCACACTAGTCACCAGTACGGGTTCGCAGTACGCAACGGTTTCGACTGCCAGCAGCTATCTTTCCAGCAGCGACAAACGACTGCACTTCGGGCTGGGAGACAAGACCACGATACAAAAGATTGAGATCGGTTGGCCGAGCGGCGTGCGGCAAGTGATCAAAGATGTTTCCGGCGATCAGATTCTTCAGATTGATGAACCTGTAGCGTCCGCGCCTGCTGGATCGCGATGAGTAAACGCCTTCCCAATGCGGTCTGCCTGTTTTGTCTGGCGACCTCTTGTTTTTTCTCTGAACTCCAGGGCTTCGGGCAATCCAGCAGCGACTTTGATCGCGCCGTGGCCGAGTTTCGGGTTGGACACTATGAACAGGCCGCGTCAATGTTTGCGCGGATTGAGGCCGCATCGCCCGGAGGTACGGATGCGCTGCTCTACCGGGCGAAATGCCTCGGGCACTTGCAACAGTTTCCAGAAGCAGAGTTAGCTTTGCGCGGATATCTTCGGTCGAGTCCCAATTCCTCTGACGCCCTTTACATGCTCGGATTCGTCCTAAACCGCGAAAACCGGCCGGCGGATTCACTTGCGGTGTACACCAAAGCCGCCGCAATCGCGAACCCCACGGCGGACGATCTAAAGATTGTGGGCCTCAATTATGTGCTTCTGAACGACTATGCGGACGCCATCAAATGGCTGGAGCATGCGGTTGCACTGGACGCCGCCAATAAGGAAGCGTGGTACTACCTGGGGCGTGCGTACTACACGAAAGCCATGCTGGGCGAAGCGCGTCGTGCGTTTGAGAGGATTCTTGAACTCGATCCGAAGAACGCCCGAGCTAAGAACAATTTGGGCTTGATACTGGAGACCGAAGGACAGCCCGATGCAGCGATCCAAGCGTATCGGGAGTCGATTGCCTGGCAAGAACAAAACCAGACAATCAGCGAGCAGCCGTACGTCAATTTGGGAAACCTGCTGGCCGAGCAGGGACGTCCCCGAGAGGCGATTGAGCCGCTTAAGAAAGCCGTGGCTTTGGCTCCGAACGACGCCTATTGTCACCTGACTCTCGGACTGCTCTATCGAAAATTTGGCGAGGTCGACGACGCCCAGAGGGAGCTGGTACGAGCCACTGAGTTGGAGCCCGACAACGCGAAAGCCCATTATCAACTTGGACGCTTATATAAGGACATGAACGATTTGACCCGCGCGAAGGCGGAGTTCGATCGAGTCGCCGAGCTTCAAAGCCGTGCATCAAAGCCGGTTTCCCAACAGCCATAGCTGCTATCCAAGTCATTGTTGCGGATTCGCCGCCGGGGGTGCGTCCGTTGTGTCCGGATGCTGCTCCCGATATCTCTCCAACTGCTGCTGCGACTTTTTCGCGCCTTCATCTTTAAGTTGTTGGTAGGTCGCCATGGCGCTTCGTGCCTCGTCCATGCGGTGCATGCGTCGGTAAGCGTTCCCCAGCTGGTACCACGCCTGCTCAACGACCTCGGGATCCGAGTCGCTCTTGATCGTTTGCTCGAAATGTGCGGCGGCTGCAGTATCGTTGCCCAGCAGCATCTCGGCACGTCCGAGGTTGTATTCAAGATGAATGAGGTCGGGTTTTTCCCTTTGCGCGGTCTCGATCAGCTCCTTACCCTTTGCCCCGTCGCCCTTCTCGACTTCAATGGCGCCCAGTTTGTAGGTCGCCAGCACATTATGCGGATCGAGCTCAAGTTCCTGCTGAAACGCCTGCTCAGCTTCGGCGATCTTATTCACGGCGCGGTACTCGGTTCCCAGTTCCTCGTGAAGGCCCGGCTGCGTAGGGGCAAGCTTAATCGCCTCCTCGTACTCTGTGACTGCGTCCATATGCCGGTCTGCCTGCGCACTCGCCTGTGCCAGAACCCGGTGCACAAGCCACGACTTCGGATTACGCTTGAACATCTGATCGTAGCTGTTCTTTGAGACCAGTAGATGCGCACGACCTCGATGGTAGAGGATGTCTTGATCATCAGGATTGAGCTTGGCGGCTTTGTCCAGGGCTTCGGCTGCATCTTCGGGGCGGTCTTGCGACAAGCGCACCACGCCTAGCCACATCCAAGCAGTGGCGTCCTTTGGATAAGCATGGGTTTCCTTCTGAATCGCGGCTGCAGCATCATCCAGGCGATTCAACCGAAACTCGGAAATTCCCAGGAAAAGATTCGCTCCGCGCAAATGCGGTTTCAAGCGCAGAGCTTCCCGGAGGCTGGTGATCGCCTCATCGTATTTGCCCAGCTCCTCGTTGGCTAAGCCTAGATTCAAATGCGCCTCGGCAAAACCTGGCTGACGTTTTGCAGCCGCGGCAAAGGCAACAACAGCTTCCTGCAGCTTGCCTTCGCGCATCGCCTGTGTGCCTTGAATGAATTCGGGAGGGGTATCGGGACTTTGCGCAAAGAGAAAAGTTGCTACACAAATTAGCGTGGCTAGCAGTGAAGTCCACCTTGTGAACCGGGAAACTTTATGCGCAAGCTCTTGATAATCGTGAGAGCCTTGGAGGTTCATATACAGGAAATTTTATGCGACCTTCCAATGCAAATAAAATCCTCCTGTCCGGAAATTCATCGGAGAGGAGGATTCGTACGCCACCTAGAGTAAACGGGGAATTCTGAGTCTAAACTCAGAATTCAAAACGCGCCGTGATCTGAATGTCCCTTGGTCCATTGTTAGAACTCGGGCCTCCAAAGAAGGTAAACCCAGGTGAGCCAAAATGGGGATCACCCGGATTTCCATTTATGGTTCCCAAGGTGTGGCGATTGAACGCGTTGGGAATGTCGAATTTTAGTGAAAGTGCCGTACCCTCGGTAATGGACGTCCGCTTAATGATCGAAAAGTCCTCGTTGAAATAGGGGTGGCCGCGCCAATAACCCACAATCGTCGGCAAATTGCCAAACACATACGCTGCGTTGTACTGTTGCCCGGTTGGGCTCGTCAGGAAAGCCGCGTCGCTGGGATTAAGGTACGCCATGCAGTTCACCGGCGAGGGCTGCGGACTGTTCGGCTGGAATACTCCAGACCCGTTCTCACTACAGCCGCTGTTCCAGCCGCCGCCGAAAGTCGCCGAACCACCCGAGACTCCCGTAATAGACAGCCCTTGGGTTTCCGCGGCCGGGCTCCAGCGACCGGAGCCAAACAACGGCTGCCCGGAAATCCGGCTGTAGCGATAGTTCCCGCCGCTGTATGGGTTGGAAGTCGCAAACTGATTGATGGCGGCAGGCGAACCGCTTTGGTATCGGAGCACACCGCCAATTTGCCATCCGCCCAAGATTTTGCTGGCTACACCCTGATTAAAGTATTTCTTGCCGGGGCCGGCCGGCGGTTCATACATGTAGCTTAGGACTACGATGTGGGGTATGTCCTGATAACTGAGCTGTTTCTCTGCCTTCAAGTTATATGGATTCTGTGCCCCGAAGGAGTTGGTCTGAAATCCTGTAAACGAGGAAAACACGGTATCGGAATCAGTGATCGTCTTCGAATATGTATAGGACGCCAAAAGATTGAACCCGTTGCGAAAACGGCGCTCAAGTTTCGCCTGCAAAGCGTTGTAGGTCGACTGGCCCAAGTTTTCCAGACAGCAACTGCTTGAGATAGTCCAGTATTGCGGGAATGGCCGCAGCAGCTGCCCGATCGTCGCTTGACTTCCCCATCCCGGCACGAACCAGGAGGGAACAGAAACTCCCAGCTGACTGAGAATGGCTGGCCCGCCATTCCCATCGCTACCATCCACCATGAAATTCAGGGCGCCACCGAGTGAGTTGTATTTCGGGTTCGGTGTGTTGGGTTGCCACAGGTTCGAGCGCAGCCGGGTCGCATGCTGGCCTACATACCCGACGCTCAGGATCAGGTCCGACGCAAGCTGGTGCTGAATTTCCAGAGACCAATTTTGCACCATACCCGGACGTCCATACTCCGGAGCCGCATAATCAGCGCCGTTGAAAGTGAAGGCGTTCCGCGCTGGATCGTTTAGGTTGCTGGGGGGAGTAAATGCTGGAAAGCCAGAATCGAGCGTGCCCTGTGGTACTGGTGTGAAGTTGTCGGGGGGGCCTTGGAAAGTCTGGTTGACGGTAGTGCCGCTAGCCAGGTTCATTCCAAAATCGCCATAAGTCAGCTGCGCATAATAGATGCTGTAGCCGCCTCGCAGCACGGTGTCGCGCACGAACCCTGGCGACCAGGCGAAACCTATGCGGGGGCCGAAGTCTTTGTAGTATGTTTTTGCCCCAGTTGCGTTCTTGCCGTAGATGAACGCCCCTGGTTGTCCCGGTGATAGCGGATTGTTGGCGGTCGGAGAGAAAACTGCTTGCGCGCCCGTCGCTTCGTGACGTGGGGTGTCCACGTCCCATCGCAGACCAAGGTTTAGTGTCAGGTTCTTGCGGGCCTTGTAATCATCCTGCACAAAGACGCCGTAATAATTCTGATTCCAGCGAGGATTGTGGGAAGAAACTGTGACGCTTTCAGTACTCAACTCTCCCAACAGAAAGCTAGCAAATGGATCCCCTGTATTGACCGCGGCCGGCTGCTGCGTGGTAGGGGCAAATGCAGTCTGACCATTGGTGAACGCGTATACCGGGGACGTGTTCAGATTGCCGACTGAGTATTGGTACGACCTCCAATCAAACCCAAAGTGCAGAGAGTGCGCGCCGCGAATCATGGAAACACTGTCAGCCACCAATAAGGCGTTGGGAATTTGGACGGTATAGTTCCCGCCGCCCAAGCTCGCATAGCTAATACCGTACTGCCCGCCACTGAAAGAGAACGATGGGAAAACCCCGCCGCTCGCGCCCGAGATGCCTAGGACTGACGTCCAGTCACTGCCATCTACGCTCAGCGCTTTGGCAGCCGTGTAAACTCGGTTAAAGCCAACGGTAAGGTGATTCAACATCGAGGGACTCACCGTGTAGTCCCAGCCTGTGCGTAAATAGTGCGTGAAGTAATAGTTGTTGTAGTTTCCTCCCTCCAGTGGACCGGGCAGGTTAACGGCATTGCCGTTCAAGAAATATTGTTCACGGCTGTGATAAGAGAAAAAGAGCTTGTTCTTTTCTGTCAGATTCTCATCGATGCGAAAACTGGTTTGCGTGGTGATGACATGGTCCAAGGCAGCCGGGTTCAGGAAATTGCTGGAAATTCCACCCGGGCCCGCCCCGCCGCGGTTGGGCGCCGGGACGTAGGTCAGGACCTTCTGCGCGACCGCGCTGTTTACTGGAACCTGGTTGTTCGCAAACGGCAATCTGCAGGTCTGGCCCCCAACCACCTGGGTCGTGGAAGGGTCAAATATCTGTCCCTGCAGAATCTGTTGTCCGTTGCACGGATTGATCACCGGGTTGTTGCTGCTGTCCACCACTCCGGAGCCGAGAAGAGCGGAAAAATCGCCGGTGCGTTCCGCTGCCGAAGGGAGCGTTGTCACACTATTGGTTAGGCCGCGGCGGTTCCGATATTGCTCCCATGCAAAAAAGAAGAACGTTTTGTCCGTGCCGTTGTAAAGGTGCGGAATGCGAATAGGTCCGCCCAGGGAGCCTCCAAAATCATTTTGCCGGTCTCTAGGTTTGGGAGTCAGCGTCTCAAGGCTCGCTGTGTTTCCGGGATTTGCCTGGTTCCAGGCGGCGATCAGCTGGTTGTGGGTTTTGGCAATGCCGTTCTGGTATGACTGGTCCCAAAGGAATGCGTCCAGGGCTTCATTGCGAAACAACTCGAATACTGATCCGTGGTAGCTATTTTTTCCTGATTTCGTAGTGAAACTTTCAATTCCACCCGAGGTATGACCGAATTCCGCAGTTGGAGTAGCGGTTGTTACCTTGAACTCCGTCAACGCCTCAACCGTAGGTGCAGTTTGATCGAATGCAGATCCCGAGTCGGAGCGCTGAACGCTAGCCCCGTCCAACAGGATTTCGGTACCGAAGTTTTGGCCGCCCGACAGTTTTGACTGAAAGACCCCCGAGCTAGCGTGATCGCTGTTGGTGCCCGGACCGGTGGTCCCCGGGGTCAGGAAGATAAACGTCTCGGGCGAGCGGACGAAGCTCTGTCCGGTGGAATTCAGCGCTAAGGGTAGGTCTTCAATCTGCTTTTCGCCAACCACGGTCCCCAGATCGGAACTCTCGGTCTGGATACTTGGAGCGTCCGCCAGAACGCTCACTTGCTCTTCCGCGCTGCCTGGTTGCAACAAGACGTTGAGCGCAGCCACCGTGTTGATCTGGATCAGCACGCCTTTTTGCACGGACGACTTGAACCCCTGCGACTCGACGGTTACGTCGTATCTGCCGATGGCCAGGTCGGAAATGCGATAGACTCCCTCGCCGGTGGTTTGGGTTTTGTATTGAATTCCGTTGTCCACTCCTCGCAAAACCACGGAAGCACCGCTGACTACCGCACCAGTGCTGTCCGTAACCGTTCCCGCAATGCTGCCACGGTCGGACTGCGCGAATGCCATGCCGCCAAGAATCAGACACGCGATTCCAAGCAAACGCCCTGCGGAATACCTCTTCATATTTGCACTCCCTAAGCGCTTTGGAGCTAGGCGAGGGCTACGAATGAGCGCAAAAACCCCTCACCAGGAACTTGCGTCCCTAATACAAAATAGCTAGGCGAGCGTTGTCAATACTGTACGAAAGTAGTACTAGAGAAACGTCGGCAGAAGGCCGGAACTTCTGAGAAAACGAGTCAGCGGGGTACCAAGAGGGTAAATTTCGGGGGCAAACCGCCTCTTCGTCAGTCGAGTGAGATGATCCCTCTGCGTAGGGCGACGGTAGCGGCCTCGGTTCGATCTTTGACGCCGAGCTTTTCGAGAGTATGACTAACGTGCAGCTTGACCGTGACCTCGGCGATCTTAAGCGCGTTGGCGATGTCCCGATTGCCAAGGCCCTTGGCTACCAGGTGCAGTACCTCTAACTCGCGACTACTCAGGGGGCGGTGGAACCGCCGCTCTGCCAGATTTGCAGCAACGGTTTTATCCATGTAGGAACCGCCGCTATGTACCTCGCGAACTGCACGAAGAAGCTCCTCGCGGACAATACTCTTCACGATGTATCCGCGTGCGCCTGCCTGCAGCGCGCGATAGATTTCTTCCTGACTCGAATGCGTGGAGAGTATCAAGATACGAGCCTCCGGAAACTCGCGGAGAATCGCAGCCGTGCAATCCGCGCCACTCATGCCGGGTAGTCTCAGGTCCATCATCACCAGGTCGGGATGGTGTTTGCGGTAGAGCGGTAGGGCGGTCTCACCGTTGGCCGCCTCGGCCACCACTTCGATGTCCGGTTCGACATTCAGCGACGCCGAAAGTCCCATCCGCACCATAAAGTGGTCGTCAACCACCAGAATACGTATGGTTTTTGAGTTCTCCATTGCTCGGTTCGTTCGGGAGCGGAACCGCTACCACGACGCGAGTCCCGGTCCCAGGTTCACTCTCGATTTTCAGCTGGCTCCCCATCGACTGTGCCCGCTCGCGCATATCGAGCAATCCAAAGTGGCCGGTGGGTAGAGCCTGACTTGTGATGAAGCCATTTCCCTCATCGCTTACCGTGAGGCAAACGGAATTCGATGTGTACTGCAGTTCGATCCCCACCCGTTGCGCCCGTCCGTGTTTCACGGCGTTCGCCACAGCCTCCTGTCCGATGCGCAACAAATTCATCTCGATTTGCCCGGGCAGGCGCACTGGTGTCCCCTTAATTTCTACGTCAACTTTCGCATGGTGGCGAGCGACCAGCGGCTCGACAATTTGCGATATGGCAGAGACAAGGTCTCCACCTTCCAGCAAATGGCAGCGTAGATCCCATACCGAACGGCGGGCCTCCACCATACTGTGTCGGCTCATGTCACGGGCAGCCTCGAGCGCTTGCCGCGACACCGTTGGCGCTTGTTGAAAGCAGTCGGCGGCAAGGTCCAATTGCATCGTAATTCCTGCCAGTTCTTGTTCCAGGTTGTCATGCAGTTCTCGGGCGATGCGATTGCGCTCTTCGAGCACTGCGCCGTGTCTCAGCTTCTGGTGGATGATTGACATCTGTTGGCGCAGGCGTCTACCGAGATGGACGACCCACGCCACAACCACCAGGAGAACACCAGTTGTGATCGCTAACACCCATAACGTGTGGCGCAGATTCCACCACGAGGGAGTGGTGAGCACCACGACGTCTTGGGGTGAGCGAAGCAGCATGTGAAACGACTCGGGAACGCGCCAAAGCCCGCCGCTGCGCACCAAACATATACCCTCAACTCGTACTTTGCTGTTCAGCGGGATGGGGAGGAGGGTGTCGCCGGAAACGGCCTGCGGCAAGGTTGCGTCAAAAGAGGTGTCGCCATGTTGGAAGAGGAGCACAAGGCCATCCGGTCTCACTTGCCGTCCCAAAAGCGTCGCTTCCGTGTGCACGACGGCGTTGTCAAACTCTTCCCATGGCGCTTTTAGGTCGAGGTTGACAGCTTTTGGCGCATTTTCGTGTCCTACACGATGGAATACGGCATCCTCCAATATCGGCGCTGAGTTGCCCACCGCCGGGAAACCGAGCACGTCGACCAGATCACCGATTTCTAGAGCGGTAGATTGCTGCGTCAGGACACGCAGGCCCTTGCCTTGAATCTGCAGAAACAGAGCTTTGCCCAATTGTTGGTACTCGACAACCCCGCGCACTCTTACCCGATGGCGCGCTCCAGCCCCGGGCGAAAAACGCAGCAACGCCGAAACCGGAACTTCCGTGGCGGAAGCTTCCACTTTGATCAAACTCAACCTTGGAACGTAGAACAAGATCCCCGTAAGTTGCCGATTGACGTTGTACAGGCTGCCGCACACACCCTCGACGAGGACTTCGCTGTCCACCCAAGAGGAGAAGTTCTGTTCATGGCTGATGGGTACACGAACTTCAAATTCTCCACCCTCGGATGCCACATGCATCGCCAACGTCGTTTCTCGCCAGGAAGTTCGGTCGACGGCCGCAGACCGAACGATGCCTCGTATTTCTGCCCACTGACTGTCTTGTTGGCCATTCGCCAGTTGCGAAAAAGCCCAGAGGTGCGCTTTCGGAAGGGCTCCCTTCCCCAGTACGCGCAACTTGGTTTCGCGTATGACGGGCGCGAATTTGCCGGGTCCGGTCACTCCCTCGACCTCAACCAACTGACCGAGAAGGTGGGGATATTTGGGGGACGCGCTGCCCTCCGCGTAGATACCTGCTGTCGCGTCTTGAAGAAAGAAGTCCGGCTCCGGAGCATCCATGGTGATGACACCGCGAATGCGCACGGGATAACCGAGCGAAGCCTGTTCAGGGCTCAAGCGACGAATTTCGTCAGCATGAACGAGGGTGGGCAATGCCCGGTCCGCACCTTGCCCTATGGCTCGTGTGCCATTCAGAAAACAGGTAGAGCACGCGACCAGCAAGAGGAAGATGTGCGCGGGGATACTTCTTCCGGCAATGGGCCGCCGCATACGCACGGATATGGCCTGTCTTTCCAGCATTTGGCGTGGATCGCAAGACGTAAGTTTTAGCGCACCAGCTCGCACTTAGAGTAGCGCGAAAGCGAACGCCGTGGAAGCGGAAGCTCACCAGTCGCCGACTCGGCGCCGGTTTGCCTGCCCCGATCAACCCCAAAACGCCTACAAGATTCGGCGAGCTCGATGTTCACGGGACGACACTCCGGGGACCTTCTGAGTTTCTCAACAGCTGGAATGTCAGCGAACCTTTGCAACTCCGCATGGTTCAATACGCCCAATCAAGACGAGGAATTTACTCTTGGTGACTCGAAATTCTTAGCTGTAACATTGCTCAACTATGCGACTCCTCATTCTAAGTCTCGTGCTCCTGCTGGCGCCCTCGGGGGCGCAGTCACAGCAGTTGAAAGCCATGCCTATGCCGGCAAGTGTGAAAACAGAACAGGGTGAGCTAGCCATCACCCAGTCCTTCTCGGTTGCGGTCTCTGGTTTCAGGGACTCGAGGCTTGAACGTGGGGTGCAAAGATTTGTCAAGCAGCTTTCCCAACAAACTGGCATGCTGCTCAGTTCGTCGTTGGCTCCCAATACCAGACCGACGCTAAGCGTGCGCGCGGAACATGGGAGCGAGGAGATACAAAAACTCGGCGAGGATGAATCTTATGAGCTAACCGTGAGCACGACAGGTGCAAACCTCACCGCCCCGAATCCGTTGGGCATTTTGCACGGCCTCGAAACCTTCCTGCAACTTGTCGAAACCGGTGGCAAGGGGTTTTTTGTGCCAGCGGTAACCATCAAGGATCAACCGCGGTTTGCCTGGCGCGGCCTGCTGATCGATGTCGGCCGGCATTACATTCCGCCCGACGTACTGAAACGCAATCTGGATGGCATGGCAGCGGTAAAGATGAATGTTCTGCATCTTCATCTTTCCGATGACGAAGGCTTCCGCGTCGAGAGCAAGAAGTTCCCCAAGCTACACGAGCAAGGTTCCGATGGCTTGTATTACACGCAAACCGAACTTCGCGACCTTATCGCTTACGCGCGCGATCGCGGGATTCGCATCGTGCCAGAGTTTGATGTTCCCGCACACAGCCGCTCCTGGTTCGTAGGATATCCGGAGCTTGCCAGCACTCCCGGCACATACAAGATTCAGCCTGGCGGCGTCTACACCGTAATGGACCCGACGCAAGAGCGCACTTACAAGTTCCTCGACAAATTCATCGGCGAAATGGCCAGGCTCTTTCCCGATGCTTACTTTCACATTGGCGGTGACGAGGTTAACGGAAAGCCGTGGGACGAAAATCCCAAGATTCAAGAGTTCATGCATTCCCACGGGATGAAGACGAATCAGGACCTGCAAGCATACTTCAACCAGCATCTCGAAAGGATTCTCGACAAGCACCACAAGATCATGATGGGATGGGACGAAATTCTGCGTCCAGACTTGCCAAAGACTATCGTGGTGCAATCATGGCGGGGGCAAGAATCGTTGGCAGCAGCCGCTCGGCAGGGATACAGCGGGTTGCTTTCGTTTGGGTATTACCTCGACCTGATGTGGCCGGCAGCGCGGCATTACGCGGTCGATCCCATGTCAGGGCCAGCCTCTAGTTTGGACTCGGAAGAGAAGAAACGAATCCTCGGAGGCGAAGCGTGTATGTGGGGGGAATGGATCAGCCCTGAAAATTTAGATTCACGAGTGTGGCCGCGCACCGCGGCGGTTGCCGAACGTCTATGGTCTCGGCAGGAGGTTCAAGACGCCAGCGCTATGTACGGCAGACTTGGCGAGATCAGCTGGCGGCTGGAGTGGTTAGGCCTGACTCACCGAACCCATGAAGTTCCCATGTTGCGTCGTATGGCCGGAATTGAGGATGTCGCGGCGCTGCACATTCTGGCAGACGTGGTCGAACCTGTGAAAGACTACGCGCGTATCTCGAGTGTAAAGGGCGATTGGGATTTCAGAATGCCCTATAACCGCCTGGTGGATGAAGCCAATCCCGAGAGTGAAATTGGAAGACGCTTTCAAGAACTGGTGCAGAAGTACATGCAAAGCAACTTTCAAGATCATGACGCGGAAGCCCAGCTTCGAACTCTTTTTGCTAGTTGGCGGGACAACGACGCGAAACTACATCCGCTTCTTGAGAACTCTTTTCTTCTGCAAGAAAATGTCCCGCTTTCGAGTGAGCTTTCGGCAACCGGAACGATCGGCTTGAGTGCGCTGGATTATCTGGCTCAGTCCCGGACTTCAGCGGAATCGTGGAGAAGCGCGCAACTCGCTCAGCTTGGACCCGCGATGGCCCCGACCGCAAATCTGCTGCTCACAGTGGTTGAGCCCGTGAGACGGTTGGTCGAAGCTACTGCCGCGCCAGGGCAGCATCCCTGACCGGCGTCAGTCCACCTGTAGCGAGCGCAAGAACGGCACGCTCGCTTGCATCATTTCCAGCTCCATTTCAACGAAGTAGTTTTGCACACCACCGGCCTTAGCTGCGGTGAAGATTCTCTTCCAGTCGAGAGTGCCTTGTCCCACAGGCACGATTTTCCTGGTTTTCGCCGACCAGCCTTGGACGTGCATGGACATGAAGCGCCCGGGATATTTTGTGAAGTAGTCGGCGGCATCGTAACCGCTGCTGACGGTCGAAACCTGAAATTGAAACTTGACCAGCTTGGGATCCAGCAGACCGAACAGGACGTCATAGGTACGCTTGCCATCGACCGTTGAGAGTTCAAAATCTTCATTGTGAAGCCCCTGCTGAATGCCAGCCTTGGCCGCGTTCTCACCCATCTTGTTGTATTCGTCGGCGGCGCGCTTCACGTCGTCCAGGGTCGGCTTCTTCGGGCCATCGAGACTAGGGACGATCATCTGCTTCAGGCCGACATCGGACGCCCAGGCAATTCGCCCGCTTTGATTGTCCCTGAGTTCCTGGATGCTAAAGTGCGAGCTGATGCATGAGACCCCAGCATCGCTCAGGATCTTTCTTAGCTCAGTCCCGTTGTATTTGGCGAGGCCAGCAAAGCCCGAGTCGGCGTAACCGGCTGGAGAACAAAGCTCGATAGTCTGAAATCCGATCCGGGCAAGCTTTTGCACGGTGCCGGGAAAGTCTTTTTCGACCATTTTTCTAACCGGCCAAGTCTGGCATCCGATCGGCAGCCCAAGCGGATTCGCGCGAAGGTCCAGGGCGTGTGAAAAAAGAAGCCCGGCTGCTCCCGCCGCGCCAGCATTCTTAACAAACTCTCTTCTCGATATCGCAGACATTGGCATCCTCCTAGCCAGCGTAAACAGTAGTCTAAGTTCTTAAAGTTCCCATCCAGGTCGGCGCTCCGGGCGCACGATCTTTTGGGCAGATTCCGAATTAGCAACCTTCAGGCTGGGACGGTCCCACTCTAACCTTTGCCCGACCAGAGTCGCCACATTACCCAGCAGCAGAGTTTCAGTCACCATGCCGGAGAACTCGAAGTTCCCACCCGGCTTGGTTTTGCTTCCCTTGCAGGCATCGAGCCACTCCCGCTCGTTGCCGGGAGACCTTGGCAAAGTCTTCGGTGGCTGCTTGTAGCTCTTCATCTTCTCGTCCGGAATGAGCCTTGGATGGGCCCCGTTAAATGAACAGAAAATCTTGCCGCGATCCCCGATAAACAGAAGTCCTTCGTCACCGTCCTCCCCCTCACCACGGAGGGGAAGATGCTTGTCGAATTCATCGGGGCGCGCCGGCTTCATGCCCCCGTCATACCAGCTAAGCTTCACCGGCGGCATATCGCCTCGGGCTGCAAAGTTATAACGCACAATGGAGGCCAGCGGATAGGTCTCCGGATAGCGATCTGTAGAACTCGCTTCTACGCTCAGCGGCGCCTCCAGCTTCAAGACACGAAAGATCGTATCGAAGCTATAGGAACCCATATCGCCGAGGGAACCGCAACCGAAATCGCTCCATCCCCGCCAAACAAAAGGCAAGTAGGCCTGATTATAGGGACGCTGTGGCGCAGGACCGAGCCACAAGTCCCAATCTAACCCTGCGGGCAAGGGTTGTGTTTCCTTGGGGCGTTCGAGTGCTTGCGGCCAGAAGGGGCGACTGGACCAGTTCTCAACTTCCCTCACGGGGCCAATGGCTCCGTCCCAAATCCATTCGCAGAGCAGGCGAGTGTCTTCGGAGGCCTGGTTGGCAACCGCAATCTGAGTTGCTACCCCGGTTTCACGAGCAATCTCAGCAACCCGGCGGGCCTCGTAAATAGTGTGTGTCAGCGGCTTCTGACAAAAGACGTGTTTCCCTTTCTTCATGGCGGCGGCGGAAACAGCAGCATGGAGATTATCCGTCGTGCACACGACCACAGCGTCCACGCCCTTTTCCTTCTCAAGCAGCTCGCGGAAATCTGCGTAAGCGGCGCAACTACGGTGCTGACCGGAGCGTTGTTGACTGGCGTAGTAGGCATCAACAATTTTTTGGCAAGTGTCGCGTCCCGCAACCCCAGCCGACGACTGCATGGAATGGGTCAACTGAATGGGGCTATCGGGGCTGAGCCAATCCCAACCGCTTTGCACGCCGAGCAGTTCGCGCACCGAATTGCAAAACTCGTGCGTGTACCACTGCGGGTGGTTTGCCGCGCTCTTGTTGGGATCGCAGACCGCGACACCTTGCACATCGGGTTCGCGCAGGAAGTGCAGCATCACGCGCAAGCCCTGCGAACCCACCCCGATGAACGCGGTGTTGATTTTGTCGCTGGGCGCGACATATCCTGGGCCCCCCAACACACGGCGCGGAACGATTGAAAATGCGGCGGCGGCCGCTGTACGTCCCAAGAACTGTCGTCGCGAAACCTGTCCCCCCAAACTGCGAGACAACCGTAGCGGTTTTTGCATATTCCCCCTCGCGCTCATAAATTACTCCGAGGCATTCAATGTGGCAACGCCGCGCGGTACAATTTCACACCTCTCATCAGCTTGAACGTCCAATCCAGGAGGACGCCATGGGATTCTTTTGGGGACCCCGACTGAAATGTACCAGCGCTCGGCCGATTTGTTGCCGCCGCCCCAGGGCTGCGAAAGCCCTGGTAGTTGCGCGTGCTCTGCCGAGTTACACTCAGAAACTACTATGCTGGATGCCTATTTCGACCTGTGCCAGGGAAGCAACCGCCGGGCGGAATGGGCCACCGTGCACTCTGATTAAGTAGGAGTTCTTCGTGGAAGAAAAAAATCGCCGAGTATTCTTGCAAACCACAGCCACAGTTCTCGGGGCGGGGTTGGCGCCGATTGTCGGCTTAACGGCTGAATCGCTTGCGGTATCTGCCCAATCGAGCCCGGTTCATGCTCCCGCCAGCGTGGAAAATCAGGGTAAAAAACCGCTTCGCCTGGGATTAATCGTCGCAATCGGCAATGATCCCGATTCGGCAATAGCCAAGGTTCGCGATCTTGGCCTTCCCACAGCCCAGATATACGTTGAGGAATTTCATCCCGGCCTCGATGGCCGGCTCCGGCGAACGCTCGACACGTCTCACGTCGAGGCAACGTCGGTTGTCGTTGGTGGACCCGGCGAGGAAATTTGGGACTTTTACGGCGGTCCGATCACGATCGGCGTGGTCCCTCGCGAGACGCGTGCTGCGCGAATCGCTCACATCAAAAAGGCCTCCGATTTTGCACGGCAATGCGGCATTCCCGCTGTCCAAACTCACTGTGGGTTCATTCCGGAAAATCCCAACGATGTGCTGTACAAGGAAACCATCGAAGCCATCCGGGAAATTGCCACATACTGCAAAGGCAACGGCCAAAACTTGCGTTACGAGACCGGCCAAGAGACTCCGATCACGCTGGTGCGTGCGATTCGCGATGTCGGAACCGACAATCAGGGTGTCAACTTCGATCTTGCGAATCTGATCTTGTACGGTAAAGCCAATCCGGTAGACGCGATCGAACTGCTTGGCCCATACATTCAGGGAATTCACGCCAAGGACGGCTTGTGGCCAAGCGATCCGAAAAGACTCGGAGAGGAAGTCCCCATCGGCAAGGGCAAAGTTGATTTCCCACGTATCATTACACGGCTGAAAGAAATCGACTACCGCGGGGCGGTCACCATCGAGCGTGAGATTTCTGGCCCCCAGCAGATGGAAGATGTGCGCGCGGCGAAGAAGTATTTGGAAAACTTGATAGGAGCTTAAGGAGCACGCATGACGGGCAAACCAGAAGAACCTTGTAACGCAACCGAGAAATTGGATCGTCGTAAGTTCCTGGGCATTGCCGCCGCCGGGGCGGGCGTGATGTACATGCAGCCGAGGCTCGTCTTCGGCACAGAAGCCAACTCGGCGGTACGAGTTGGGCTCCTCGGCTGCGGCGGACGTGGCACGGAAGACGCTTCGAATTTAGTCGATGCCGGTGCGCGGGTTGTGGCGTTGGCTGACTTATTCCAGGACCAGCTTGACGCAGCTCGGAATCACTTCGATCAGCTACAGCAAGCAAAGGGCTACGCGGCGCTGGATTCCTCACAGCTTTTTGTGGGTCCAAAAGCCTTTGAGCAAATTGCCAACTCCAAGGATGTCGACGCTGTGGTCGTTGCCACGCCTCCTTATTACCACCCGCAGCACCTTGAAGCCGCGGTGGCAGGCGGCAAGCATGTTTACTTGGAAAAACCAGTTGCGGTGGATGTTCCCGGCGCGCACAAAGTAATCGAAATTGGCCACCGCGCTCAGGGAAAACTGAGCCTGGATGTAGGCTTTCAGATTCGCAATTGCCCGCCCTTTGTCGAACTGGTCAATCGTATCCACAACGGAGCTCTGGGAACGATTGTTTGTGGCGAGGCTTACTATTTCACTGGTTATCTGGAGCGCCCTCCGCGTCCGAGCGCTTCGCCACTCGAGCTGCGGCTACGCAACTGGGTTTATGATCGAGCCCTTTCCGGGGACATTATCCTAGAGCAAAATATTCATGTGATTGACATTTGCAATTGGGTCTTGCAGGCGCATCCGTTAAGAGCAACCGCCAGCTGCGGTCGCAAAGGCCGACCGGCAGGGGATGGCGATGCAAACGGAAACTACGAAGTTTTGTTTCGTTATCCCAACGATGTGGATGTTGCGTTTGGCTCCACCCAGTTCGCCAAAGGATGGTGGGATGTCACGGAGCGCTTTTTCGGCACTAGAGGCACCTCCCAGTCTCCTTATTCCGGTCCCCTCGGAATTTGGGGCGAAGAGCCCTGGCAATGGCAAGGATCAGCATCGAGCGGCCAAGCACCTCAAAACTTCTCCGCTACGGGGAAGTTCACATCTAACCTCGAGCAAGCCGATCCGGAGAAGAAGAAATCGTTTATTGCCAGCATCACTAGTGGCAATTTTCATAATCAAGCCGAGGCCGGCGCGGAATCGGCGATTTCCTGCATCATGGCGCGTACTTCCGCTGAGGAGAAGCGCGAAGTCACTTGGGACGAGATCATGAAGTCGAAGGTGGTCTTAAATCCCAGGATCGACCTGAGTAAATTGAAGTAAAGGGGGGCGGATGGGAAAATCATCACGTCGGGAGTTTCTCAGATCCTCAGTAGCAGCCGCCGCGGTCATTCCCGGCAGCAGCTTTTTGGCACCCCAGTCCCTTTCCGCGAATCCTGACCGATCTCTAGCCATGAAGAAGGGCCTCGTCTACAGCATGCTGCCGAAAACCCTCAGTCACCTGGAGCGCTGCAAATTGGCAAAGGACGTTGGTTTTGAAGTCGTGCAAGCTCCCACCACTCCTGACGAGCACGAGGCTGAGGAGATGAAAACCGCTGCTGAGAAAGCCGGCGTGCGCATCGACTCCGTAATGAACATGGACCACTGGGACTACCCGCTATCATCCAGTGATCCGACGGTCGTCGAAAGGAGCCTTTCTGGAATGCGCACGTCTTTGCACAATGCAAAATTGTGGGGATCGGACGTTGTCCTGCTCGTGCCGGCCGTCGTCAATGCCCAAACCTCGTATCGCGATGCTTGGACGCGTTCACAACGCCAGATTGGCAAATTGATTCCTCTGGCTTCCGAACTCAAAGTGGTGATCGGCATTGAAGAGGTATGGAACAAGTTCCTCCTGAGCCCGCTTGAAATGCAGAGTTACGTGGCGGAATTCAATAGCCCCTGGGTCAAAGTCTGGTTTGATATCGGGAATGTGTTGCTCTATGGTTACCCGCAAGATTGGATTCGCACGCTGGGCAAGAGCATCGTCAAACTGCATGTCAAAGATTTCAAGCGTGAGCGGGATGGATACAGGTGGGTAAACCTCGGAGAGGGCGACACCGACTGGCGGGAAATTCGCAAGGCCTTGATGGAAATACAATATGCGGGAAGCGCGATCGTCGAACTCGAAGAGGGTGACGAAGCTTACTTGCGCGACGTCAGCCTTCGCCTCGACCGCCTGCTGCTTGCAGAGGCCTAGCGCGGTTGACTTGCGCACAGCTCGCCCGTAGCATGGCGCTCTGAATTGCTTTGTTCAGGTCGAAGTTCGGATGTTGGGATCAGGAGAAATATCGATGAAAGCGGAGCAAACCGTGAGTCAACCCTTTCAGCAAAACCGTCGGGAGTTTGTGCGAAATTCCGCAGCGGCCGTCGCCGGTGGAGCGATCCTACACTCTACGGCGTTGTCATACGGAAACGTTCTTGGTGCCAACGATCGCATTTCACTCGGGCACATCGGAGTCGGCAGCCGTGGCGATGACCTGGGGCTGATTGCCTCCAAGCTGAAAGATAGTCATCACGTACAGATGACGGCTGTGTGCGACCTGTGGCGGGTTAACCGCGAAAAGGCAGTAGCGGCCAACACGCGCTATCACGGACGAACTCCGCGTGCGGTGCAACACCCAGAAGAACTTCTTGCTTTCAAGGATGTCGATGCCGTCCTAATTTCGACCCCCGAGCACTCGCACTCGACCATCCTCAAGATGGCAGTAGAGGCAGGCAAAGACGTTTACGTTGAAAAGCCGATGGGGAATGTGTTGACGGAAGCAAAAGCCGCGCGTGACGCGGTGGTTCAATCTAAAAAAATTGTCCAAGTAGGGACGCAACATCGCAGCGAGCCGTACCCGCAGGCAGCTTGCGAGGTGGTACGAAGCGGAGCATTGGGGGACGTCAGCAAGATTGAAATTGTATGGAACTACCATGGCCCGAGATGGCGAGGGCGTAAAGAGGTAAATCAAATTCGCGAGGCCGACACGGACTGGAGCAAGTGGCTGCTTACAAAGCCCGCGCGACCATTTGATCCAAGACTTTATTTTGAGTTTCGGCTCTATAAGGAATTTTCGAGCGGCATTGCTGATCAGTGGATGAGCCACGGGATAGATTTAGTGCATTGGTTCATGGACGATCATTTCCCGAGATCGGTGGTTTCGCACGGAGGAGTCCTGGCATGGCACGATGGTCGCGAAACACCTGATACCTTTCAGACTATGCTGGAGTACCCGAAGGGTTTTTTGGTGAGCTACTCGACCAGCTTTGGCAATGACTCTCCTGGCTTTACCCGGTACATGGGGAAGAATGCAACCTTGGTCAACATGGGCGGAGAAGGCAGTCCACGATATCAGTTGGTCGAGGAGGGAGGGACGCACGAAGACGACGCAGATGTTGACCAAAAGCGCAGATCCAAATTCATTACTCTCCCCGGAAAGAGTGGGGTCCCGCCCATGGGAATTGATGACTTGTCTTTGGAGCACATGGGAAATTGGTTTGATTGCATGCGATCGGGCAAACCGCCACATGCCACGGTTCACGACGGGTTTGCCCACTCCGTGGCTTGCACGATGGCGGCGGAATCGTATTGGTCGGGCAAGAAGGTTTATTGGGACCCGGTCAGCGAGCTGATTGTCGATCGAGCTCCGGCGCGGTCAGCCATACCGGCGCCAACCTCGGTCTAGACACCACACCCTTGCCGCTCCCCCATACACTCGCCGACCACGCGGGCAAAATCGGCAATCGCAATCTCGGGCTCTTCCAAGTCGGGATGCCAAAGCTTTTCCCACTCGAAGCAGTAGAAGCCCTTATAGCCACGAGAGCGCAAGGATTCGATTTGGCGTCGTATAGGAACATTTCCTCGACCGGTCAAAACGTAGTGGCGATCTTCGCCACTTCCGGTCGAGTCTTTCAAGTGCGTGTGCCCCATCCAGGACCCTAATTGCTTGACGGTAAATTCAGGCTCCTCATTCGAATCCGCAAAGGTGTGGTGTGCGTCCCAGAGCAGGCCGACGTGATGAGAGTTCGCGGCGCGCAATACATCTTGGAGCGACGCGGTGGCGGTGAAGTGGTCATGGGATTCGATGAGCACCTTTACTCGGCGCGGTCCTGCATAGTTTCCCAGCTCGTGCAACCCGGCAGCCACTCGAGCCTTCGTCTCCTGATCCGGGAGGCGGCTGTGATCGGACTCTTCCTTCCCGCCAAAAACGCGCACGAACGGGGCGCCAAGGCTCGAGGCCAAGTCGATAAACCGGCGCGCATCCCCCAGCTCCTTGCTACGTTTTTCTTGGTCAGCAAAATAAAGATTTGCCGAACTGCTGACGCAGGCAATCTTCAACTGGCTTTCCCGGATTTCGCGCTTCGTTTGCTCGATTCGATCCGAGGCGAAAATCGGATTCGACGGCAAATCGAGATTTCCCTGCAAGCCCCGCAATTCAATGGCGGCAAATCTATGTTGACGGGCAAAGTCCAGGATCTTTTGCCATTCCCAGGTCGGGCAGCCCAAGGTCGAGAACGCAATTGGCAAACCTATCTTCTTTCTTGTGTCTTCAGGAAAGGCCTTCGGTCCCAGACTCGACGCGAGTACCGTCATAGAGAGTCCCTGCAGAAATCCTCTGCGGCTAGAGCGCATCATTAGAGCTCTCCTTTTTTCATTTGCTGGACGGCATAGTCGCAGGCGCGCGCGGTCAGGGCCATATAGGTCAGGGACGGATTTACGCAAGATGCTGAAACCATAGCTCCACCATCGGTGATGAATAGATTTTTGACGTCATGCGCCTGATTGTAAGAATTAAGAACGGAAGTTTTTGGGTCCCGTCCCATCCGGGCCGTTCCCATCTCGTGGATCGAGAACCCTGGGGGATCGTCATCGATGAACGGCTGAATGTCGCGTGCCCCGGCTGCGGCCAACATCTCTGCCGCGGCAATTGACATGTCCTTTCGTATCGCGAGTTCGTTCTCACCCCAAGCACAGTGGACCTTCAACACAGGAACGCCCCACGCATCCACCTTTTCCCTGTCGAGCTCCACATAGTTCGCGTGGTTCGGGAGGCATTCTCCGTACCCTAAAAAACTGAATCTCCAGGGCCCAGGTTGTCTCATCGATTTCTTAAACTCGACACCAAATCCGGTCTGTGAAATTCCACGCTCCCATCCCGCACGCTGCGCACCCCCTTCATAGCCGTATCCCCGCAGAAATCCACCCTGCTTGGTGGTTAGATTTCGAAATCGAGGAACGTAGATACCGTTGGGACGCCTACCGAGCGAAACTCGGTCCTCGTTTCCGGGAATGACCGCAACTGCACCTCCGCCTTTTATATGGTCCATCAGGTTGTGACCGAGCTCCCCGCTCGAATTCGCCAGCCCATTGGAGAATTCGGAAGTGGAAGAATTAAGCAGGATCCGCACCGACTCCAAAGCCGAAGCACACAGGAAAACCACTTTGGCTTTGAATTCCGAGGTGTTGCGTGTTTCCGCATCGATTACCCGAATTCCAGTTGCTCTGCGGGTGCGCGGGTCAAATATCACGCTGTGGACGATGCTATTAGGTCGAAGCGTCATTCGCCCGGTCATTTCTGCGGCCGGTAGTGTGGCGTTCACGCTACTGAAATAGGATCGAGTGATACACCCCCTTTCGCAAGGACCGCAATAGTGACAAGGGGCACGTCCGCGATGCGGCCGAGTCAAGATGGCGGCACGGCCAATCGTTAGGACGCGTTCTCCCTTGAAGTTTTTCGCCATCGCGTCTCGGACCACGATCTCCGCACAATTAAGTTCCATCGGCGGCAGAAATTTGGAATCCGGCAGTTGTGGAAGGCCTAGCGCTTCGCCGGTAATTCCTATGAAGTCTTCCACGTGGTCGTACCACGGTGCGAGATCTGCGTAGCGGATGGGCCAGTCAACGGCAATCCCTTCGCGAAGGTTGGCTTCAAAATCCAGATCACTCCAGCGATACACCTGCCGGCCCCACATGATGGATCGGCCACCTACTTGGCGTCCTCGAATCCAGCGGAAGGGTTTACCCGGCTCCGTGGTGTAGGGATTCTCTTTGTCGTTTACAAAGAATTTCGCAGACCACTCGTCGCACGCATAGCACAGGCTCTGAATAGGCTGGGCTTCTTCGATCGCGCGCCGGTCGCGCATTCCCCGGAACCTTACCTCCCACGGTGGAACGTGTTCAACATAATCTCGACCCGGCTCAATCGACCGCCCAGCTTCGAGCACGAGAGTTTTCAGCCCCTTCTCCGTCAACTCCTTCGCGGCCCAGCCCCCGGTCATCCCCGAGCCGACTACGATTGCGTCATAAGCAATGTCTGAACTCACGATTGACCTTTGGCCTCCCGCGCCTCTTCTGAACTGGCGCATCCGTCGTGGCGATCGGAAATGACTTCAAAGCGTAGTTCTTTGGTCGCACCTTCTTCAGAGGTGTAATAAGCAGTTAGAACTAGACTTCGTAGCATGTAATAGAAGTTCTTGTCGGGGTTCGGCAGGGAGCCCCGGTAGCGGCGAGCGCTATAGCGCACA
This sequence comes from Terriglobales bacterium, assembly GCA_035606605.1. Lineage (GTDB taxonomy): Bacteria > Acidobacteriota > Terriglobia > Terriglobales > Acidobacteriaceae > Gp1-AA145. Next base: position 15,903 of record DATNEX010000141.1, on the reverse strand, counting down.
GCCTCGGCCTCTCTGGTCATCTGCTCCCCCATCGCCATCATGATCTCTGACTGCTCGGCCGGTGAGCACTCGATGAATTCTTTTCCGAATGAATCTCGGGCACTCGCATCGATGTCCGCTAACCCATTTAGGAAACGCTTGCGCTCCTCCTCGCTGAACCACTCGGACAGAATCAAATCGATGAATTGGTTCACCCCGACATCGACGGCGCCAGGAGTCTCGGTCCTCGGAATCATCAGATCTGCAATCGCGTTTACGGTGGCGTTTTGGTGGGGGTTCAGGGTGCGAAGAGCTGTCTGAGTTTCACTCCTCGATCGCACTTCGCGCAAGGCCGCAAGAAGATTGGGCGATGCCAGGTGAAGTGCAAAGCCCGTCCCGAGTAGTTGCAACGCTTCACGCCTGTCCATGAAAGAAAACCCCAAGTGCGCTGACCATTGTACGGTGTTCGGCCGCTAATCTCCGCACAACCGTTTGTTTCTGCCTCCAAAGCATCCTACGCGCGAGTCGCCTTGGAAAACCAGGATTGACTCGCTCCGCGAGCGCCGTCGAAATCCCAAGTGTAGCTCTTCCCCCCTCACGCGATGGTGCCGCGGGAAGAAAATGGTTGCGTCGTTCGGCTTCAGCGCGCGATACCCCTTCTCGAATCAAGACTTCGCCCAGCGGGTCGAATGGGTCTGAGTGAACGGCGACTCAAGCCTCTTCATCCAAAGGCCCTCCAGCACCAGCGAGATCCTGTGGCCGGATGGTTTCGATCTTGAACCTGCCAACCCGCTCGCGCATGGTCTTCAGCACCTCTTCGAGTGAAGGTGGTTCGCCTTTGATCCAGCGCAAAGGATTTATGCGGGCCACCACAAAGGACCGAAGGTATGGACTCACCAGCCCTCGCTCTTTGAGCTTCTTTACTACTCCGGCAACTTTCTCTTCTAAGTCGAGCACCATCTCGGCCCGTTTTTCGTGATTTTTGAGCTCGGTTCGTAGCGGTTCATCCTTGAAGGTCTCCGTCCGGCGCAGTATGGGGTGATATACCCCACCCCCGAACCGTGGCACTCGTTCGTAGCAGATCCCCAGTGTGACCAGGGCAGGTTCCTCCAAATAGAACGCAAACTGGGATTCCAGCCGAGATGAATCTTCATCTACCAAGCCGCGGTAGATGCGGATGACCTCCAGGGCGCGTTCTTTCAAGTTGTGCGCTTTCTCGGTGTTCAAGGCCAAAATCTGCCACGCCACTTCTCGGTCGGCCACCACCAGCGCGGAAATCGACTTGGCGCCGAGACGTCGCATGGCCGCGAGCCTGTGCCGACCATTGGGAGTCCAGAAGCCATGGCGCGGTGCCACGACCGCGATGATGGGGTCAAGGAAACGGCCAGTCTTATCAATGACGTCAGCCAGACGCTTGTGATGTGCGTCGGACAAATCCCGCTGGAAGGGAGTGGGCTCAACGGCGTCGATTGGCAAAATGGAAATCAGGACGGGATGGCCACCCAAGGGTTCTTTATAAGAGCCCACTAGGCATCCACCAGCTTTCTCAATGGCTTCCGCAGCATCGGCTGCGGAACCCGAAACCTGCTCAAGTCTGCATTCTCGAGGGCCAAGCCCCTTCGACCCTGGCTTTGCCTTGCGTGGACGCTTCTTAGCTGGCGCGCGTTTCACCATAGAATGAACTCTCATTCTAGTATTTATTAACGGTTTTCATCTCCCATTACGGTGACAACAATCGTCCGTTGGCGGGTCCGGACGTCGCACTCAAGATGAATGATCTGCTGCCACCGTCCGAGAATCAGTTTCCCTTCCGCGACCGGCACGGTGAGAGAAGGGCCCACTAGCGTCGCCTGCAAATGCGAATGCGCGTTGCCATCATGCCAGGTTTGCTCGTGGCCATAGTTACGGCCGGGCGGAATGAGTTTGTCCAATATGGTCGGCAGGTCGCGCTCCAAACCCGGCTCGAACTCGATCGTGCCCACAGCAGCCGTACTACCGACATTAAAAACATGTACAAGCCCAGTTTTGATTCGGGAAGATGTAACGACAGCGGCGACTTGCTCGGTAAGGTCCTGCAGGTGAGCATGTCCCTTGGACGAGAGGAAGATTTGCTGTTGATGGGTCATCTCGTTGATTTGAAGTACCTCCTTATAGAGTGGGGAATCAATAAGTCCGACTAAAGTCAATAAGTCATGCTATACTCGGTTTCGCAGATGACTATAAAGACCAAATCCATGATGAGACGGCGCGTTAATCGCGCTCGGCCTTCGGGATTGGTCTGTCCATAGCTTTCTACTAAGTTCAGATTCAAGTTCTCGAAGGCTCCGACGAAAAGTCGGGGCCTTTTGGTTTTTGCGAATGTTCCTTGGCCGGTAGCCAAGCTGGAAAGGCACGTGACTGTTACTCACGCCATGCGCAGGTTCGAATCCTGCCCGGCCAGCCAGATTTTAGTGGGCTCGCTAGTTCAGTAGGAAGAACGCGGCTCTCATAAAGCCGTCGTGGATGGTTCGAATCCATCGCGAGCCACCAGTGGAGGGGCCTCCGGGAGGGGCAGTGGCTTATACCCACTCCGGCGCCAGATTAGCGCGGCTACGCGGGTTCGACTCCTGCACCCTCTACCAGATTTTCTTGCGCCGGTAGTTCAACGGACGAGAACAGTTGGCCTACACCCAACAGATGCGGGTTCAACTCCCGAACGGCGCACCATGCAGGATTAGCTCGAGGGTCGAGCCCGCGATTGATAATCGCGAGGCGTTGGTTCGATTCCAACATCCTGCACCAAGTTTGTAGTGAGTACGGGTGACTGGCAGAGAGGGTTCATGCACTCGCCTCTTAAGCGAGACCAGGCTGGTTCGATTCCAGCGTCACCCACCAGATTTTGCGGGATTGGCAGATAGGGATATGCACTCGCCTTTTAAGCGAGACGAAGCAGGTTCGAATCCTGTATCCCGCACCATGTGCGTCAGAAAGAGGCGGCATAGCATAACGGACGAATGCGCCGAGCTTCTACCTCGGATGATGAGAGTTCAAATCTCTCTGCCGCTTCCAATATCAATATAGGGATGTGGTCCAACGGATGAGGGCGTAAGGCTACGAACCTTGAGATCAGAGTTCAATTCTCTGCATCCCTACCAGATTAGTTCGGCTCGCGTGGTCTAAAGCATGATGACGCTTCGGTCCTAACTGCGTTTACCGCAAACGACATCCGGGTTTCGCAATTCCCGGCGACGCGAGTTCCACATGGGTGGGTAGTGTAATCCGAACAACACAGTAGCTTCCGAAGCTGCAAATCCGGGTTTGACTCCCGGCCTGCCCACCACTTTTGGGTATTGACGAATTTCAGGAATGATGTAACAGTGAAGATGAGTTACAAACAGATGATGCGCAAACCCCATACCGATTCCTGCCTGACACCGGCCACCTTTATGTGGCAAGGTGCGGGAGAAGGTACGTTCATGTAACGGGGGCGCATCGATAACGCGGTTTTCTGGGCCTCCGACAAAAATCGGGGGCTTTTGGTTTTTATGGCGCATTTTCGTCCATGCGCAGATAGGAGGCAGCGTCGTCTAACGGCCAGGATGCGGTCCCTTCCAGGCTGAGATGGGAGTTCGATTCTCCTCGCTGCTACCAAGTTTATGAACACGCAAATGATTGAACTCGAGGGTTTTGCAATCGAAGTCGCGTCAGAGCTGCATTGCGATCGCGGCGGAGATCATCGCGAACTTGCAGATCGGGCTCGCATCGATCGTAAACGGCTTGGCCACAACCTCAATGAATCGGCGGTGTTGTGCGTACGGTGCATGAAAGCGATACCGCTGAAAGCTTAATGCCGGGTCGTCTAGTGGCAGGACCCTGGACTTTGAATCCGGGTACGGGCGTTCGAATCGCTCCCCGGCAACCAGTTCTTTGACAATTTCAGAAATTCCCTCTTCGTCCAATGGTAGGACGCTGCGCTCTGAACGCGGAGATCGTGGTTCGAGTCCACGGGAGGGAGCCGGAGCTATGGTCTAGCGGCAGGATAGCTGACTGTCTATCAGCAGGGACGGGTTCAACTCCCGTTAGCTCCGCCAATAAGTTTGCGGGAGATTCGTCCAGCGGCTAGGACACTGGTCTCCAAATCCAGGTACGAGGGTTCGAGTCCTTCATCTCCCGCCATTGCGAGCATGGTATAGCGGCTGGTGCCTCGGGCCTCCAACCCGATGACGCGAGTTCAACTCTCGCTGCTCGCTCCATGCGGAAGGCGTCTAGCGGCAAAGACATGACGTTGCCAGCGTCGAGATCGTGGGTTCGAGTCCCGCCTTCCGCTCCAAGTTTGTGAGGCGGCGTAGCCAAGGCAGCAAGGCATCTGCCTGCAAAGCAGACAATCGGGAGTGCAATTCTCCCCGCCGCCTCCAGGTTTTCGGAGAAGTGTTGCTGGTGTAGCTCAGTAGGAAGAGCACGGACCTCGTAAGTCCGTGATCGGCGTTCGAATCGCCGCGCCAGCTCCGCTGGTATAGCTCAACGGGAAGAGCAGGCGCTCGGTAAGCGCCCGACCGCAGTTCGAGACTGCGTGCCAGCTCCAGAGTTTGGCTGGTCTAGCACAGTGGCAATGCAGAGAGCTTGTACCTCTCCGACGAGTGTTCGATTCACTCGACCAGCTCCAAGTTTGATGGCGGGATTGGCCGAATGGCTTAGGCGCTGGACTGTGAATCCAGCCACGAGAGTTCGATTCTCTCATCTCGCCCCAAAATGGGCGGTTCGTATAAAGGGGATTACCCACGGCCTGCACCCGTGAAATGCGAGTTCAATTCTCGCACCGTCCACCAGATTTGGCTCGTGAACTCGACGGAAGAGTGCTGGCCTGAAAAGCCAGTGGATACGGTTCGATTCCGTGACGAGCCACCAGAATGGGAAAGTGGCCGAGCTTGGTCGAAGCCTGGTCATAGCATGGTGCAACAGGCGCAAGCCGGTTTTGAGGGGAAGGAGATTGAGAGTTCGAATCTAGCCCCTTTGACTTTGTGAAACAAGAAAGGAAAGACGATGACAGGGACAACTTACAACGTGTTGAAGCCTGATAAGGGATCGCCTATTAAGGCGTGGACCAAGGGGGTCCCGCTGGAAGATGCGGCCCGCCAGCAGCTTCTGAATGTCGCACAGTTGCCCTTCATCTACAAGTGGGTGGCCGCGATGCCAGACGTGCATTGGGGCATCGGAGCAACCGTGGGCAGCGTGATTCCGACTAAGGGAGCAATCATTCCCGCTGCAGTGGGCGTCGACATTGGGTGCGGCATGATGGCTGTGCAGACGTCTCTCGACGCGAACCATCTGCCTGACAACCTGCATGGGATCCGCACTGCGATTGAGCGGGCAGTGCCGCACGGACGTACCGATAACGGCGGAAAGAACGATCGTGGAGCTTGGCGCGACGCTCCGGCGCATCACCTGGAGGTATGGCCGAAGCTGGAGCTCGGGTACAAGGAGATCGCCAAGAAGTATCCCAAGCTGAATCACCCACAGCGGGTGAATCATCTGGGAACGCTCGGCACCGGGAACCACTTCATCGAAGTCTGCCTCGATGAGAACGAGAACGTCTGGTTTCTGCTTCACTCAGGCTCCCGTGGCGTGGGCAATCGCTTCGGCACGTTTTTCATCGAGCTGGCAAAGAACGATATGCGCCAGTGGATGGTCAATCTGCCGGACATTGATCTGGCATATCTTCCGCAGGGAACGGAGCACTTCGAGGACTATGTCCGTGCAGTGCACTGGGCGCAAGACTATGCCTTGGCTAACCGCGAACTGATGATGCATAACATGATCGCGGCGGTCCGGGCCTCGGGAGAGGTCCCCGCGTTCGAAGCCAATGTGGAGGTCGTGAGCTGCCATCACAATTACGTGACCTGGGAGCACCACTACGGCGAGAACGTGCTCATCACCCGCAAGGGAGCAGTGCGCGCCCGCGAAGGCGACATGGGAATCATCCCGGGCAGCATGGGAGCGCGTTCCTACATCGTGCGCGGCAAGGGCAATCCAGAAAGCTTCATGAGTTGCAGTCATGGAGCCGGACGCGCCATGTCGCGGGCTGAGGCGAAGCGCCGATTCACCTTGGACGATCACGCGAAAGCCACAGCCGGTGTCGAGTGCCGCAAGGACGCGGACGTCATCGACGAAACGCCAATGGCATACAAGTCCATTGACGCCGTGATGGAAGCTCAGCGCGATCTGGTCGACGTAGTGCACACGTTGCGCCAGGTGGTGTGCGTAAAGGGATAAACCAGGGAGGGCTGAAAGGTCCTCTCTGCAGTCCGGGTGTAGGGCAGCGGCCACCCACATGTCTTGGGAACATGTCTACGCAGGTTCAACTCCTGCCACCCGGACCAATTTCTCAACTTGTCACAAGCCTCCAAGCTTCTTGGAGAATGTATGCCTTGCTAGTACGCGTTCTCACAGTAAGCAGTAACGAAGTTTGTTTTTGCTGGCGGCTATAACTAAGGCGGTGTAACTCAGGATATTTAACAAGGCTGCATTTTTCTGTTGCAAAAACTTTTTAGTCATGGCATCTTCAATCATCTTCTTACGAAAGGACGCCCAAATTGGCGGAATTTACAGTTAAGACGCTAAGCGGGCAACTTCGGCTACTTATGTGCCTGAGTTGCTATAGGGCGTCGCTCCGGTCCCGCTAACCGATCTTCGTTCGGTTATACCAGGCGCTCTTCCCGCACAACTGAAACGTAGCTGGGGTACTTAGACTGCTGTTACTTCGACGGTCGATCGATTCGTCTTTGTAACATAGCCTCGGTCGAACAATTCCCCAGCGTAACTTACACGGTCAGTGGTGTTTGGTGACGGATACTTCTCAGGTAGAAACAGCCTTCGGGCTGTGAGGTTCGAATCCTCTTGGGCGAGAGCCCTGCCGTTATCGCTTGTTCCCTGACCAAGTTCTTCTAACTCCCGCAATGGATGCGGTGGGACGGGATGGAAGTGTAATACGCAAGTTTCGCCGGTGGTGAAAGAGGAGAGATACTTCGCCCTAACGACGCGCAGGGTGGCGGCCCTGCCGGAGGATCAGAGCTTCTGGGACAGAGGCGTAGCCTCGAACTAAGAAGTACCAGAAGATATCGCGCCCCGAGTCGGCTCTTCTCGCCGGTTCCCCGGCGACCGTAACTACAACGAACCGGTGTCGCACGCGACACCTTAGAAAGAGAACAGAAGTGCGTTCGGATATGCACAAAGTGACTGTGGAACGCGAGCGCTACGGTAGCACTCGAAGGAATCGCAAGTGGGGCACACGCATTGCTTACGTTCCGAATGCTGACTATGACGATCAGCCGAAGTTTGCTTCGTCTGCTCGTGGTCGCCAGTACGCCGACTCCAAAAAGAGGTTCAGTGATGTGCTTGGTCCACTCAGGGGCTTTCTCCGCAGCAACATCGGTCGCCCATGGGATAACGTGTTCAGCGAATTACGCCAAGCACTGGATGTGCGCAAAGTAACTGGGCGCCACATCTTCGAGCATTTGGAATGGATGGTCGAAACCGAGTGTTCGATCGGCGAGGATCGGAAGGTATACGGGTATCCGCGGGGATATGAAGTCACTGGCTTCTATGTTCACCCGCGAACCAAGCTGTTGTGTTTTGCGCCTCGACCCAGCGCACGCGAGCGTAAGAAAGAACGGCTCATGCAGCAGGAGATTGACGAACTCCGAATCGATGACACGAGATGTTTTAAGTTGATCGGCGAACAGTGGTTTGTCGTTACTTATCAAGTCGTCGAGGTTGGTCGTTATGAACGGCCGCGGACGGCATGGGACGTCGTTCAGCGCACGCAGGTACAGCTTACGTGGGGACGGTGCCACATCGCCATCAACAAACGGCAGTGCAATCGAGAGGAAGTCAGAAGCATTCACAAGCGCATTGCTCAATGGAGACAGTACTTGCGGAAAATGTAAAAACAAGTTTGGCCGGTGGTGAAGACTACGGATACTTCGCCTCAGGAGCGGGTGATGCAGGTTCGAATCCTGCCACGGGAATCATACCCGTGTGGTCTAACGGAAGGACACCTCATGTTCCGTTGTTGCTTGTTCCCCGGCCAATGATGTGTTCGGTTCGTGTTGTTCAGCGGAAATTCCGGACTGTACCGGTTAGAAAGTAACTATGTGGGAAATTCTTAAAAACATGCTGGCCGGCAGGAACGAGTTTGCAACCGGCGGTCTGCTGCTCATGATCATCGGCGGGATAAGTGTCTGGCTGCGAGCCGTTCCGGAACGCCTCTGGGATTGGATCGTAGGCCAAACCACCATGATGATTACGGTCAAGGACGATGATGCGGCTTTTGCATGGGTAAAGGAGTGGTTTCTGGAGCAGAGATTTCTGAAGCGAATCCGCCGCGTGGATCTAGACACAACAGTACGCAATGAGCGGATCGCGATGATTCCGGCGCCTGGCGAGCACTGGTTCTGGTATGCAGGCAGACCTTTTGAAGTGTCGTTTTCTCGCACGGAGGGGAAGCATGGATGGAGCGGCAAGCGAGTCGAATCGCTGACGTTCCGGACTCTCGGCAGAAATCGAGCTTTCCTGGAGCACTTCGTTGATGACGTTGTATGTTGCCACATTAAGCGACAAGGCGTGCAGTCGTACCTGTACATATACGACGACGGATGGGATTACCTGGAGGGCTACTCGCCGCGGGAGTTGGCGTCAGTAGTTTTGCAGCCTGGCGAGAAGGAACAGTTGCTGGAAGACGTGGCGCAATTTCGAAGATCGAAACGTCGGTACGAGCAGCTGGGAGTTCCTTACCATCGGGGCTATTTGTTCTATGGCCCGCCGGGAACAGGAAAGACGTCCTTGGTATCGGCGTTAGCCGCTCACTTTGGACTGTCGGTCTACGTCATCAATCTCGGGGAGTTCAGTGATCGCAGCTTGATGAGCGCAATCAATCGGGTGCCTGCGAATTCTGTCCTGTTGTTTGAGGACATTGATTGCATGCGCGGAAGTCAATCTCGCGAAGGACGAGATTCGAGAGAAGCAACGGACGGAACAACAACTCTGAACAGGAAGGAGAATGCGCCCGGGAATGCCGTCACTCTCGCTGGATTGCTAAATCTGCTGGATGGTTTTCATGCTCCGAACGGTGTGCTGTTTGTGATGACAACGAACCACGTCGACAAGCTGGATCCAGCGTTATTGCGTCCAGGAAGGATCGATCACAAACTTTTCCTGGGAAAGGCAAGCGATCAGCAAAAAGTGGAGCTCTATCGCAGGTTCTTTCCCGATGCCTCGGAACTAGAAGCGCGAGAATTTGTTAGCGCCTCTCGCTCGGCAGAAACGATGGCTGAGTTTCAAGGTTTGCTGTTGGCTCTGGAACCTGGAGAATATCACTCGGACCAGGTGGCGGCGAGTGAGGGAGTCTTGAGCTAAAGCATTCGCCGGTGGTGAAAGATCGCGGTTACTTCGAACCGTTTGACTTCGGTCTGCGGCGGCAGAAATGCCGGAACCGCATCGCCCATTCCCCGGCGATGAAATACCGACCGAGATCGCCGGTGGCGATGTGCGGCGGTTCCTTCGAAGGGCGCAGGTCGAATCCTGCCACGGGAATGATGCCCGCTGGGCTAAGGGAATTGCACCAAATATTCCATGTCGCTTTCCCCGCGGCCAATGATTGCAAGTTATGGACGAGAGCAAACTAATCGAGATCACGAGACCGGGTGATGGCCAATCGCTCTGCCGAACCTGCTATTGGGCGCACGCTCAAAAAGGTTTTCGGGAAAGCGAGGAAGCGACCTTCTGCATGTTTGGTCCAATGCGTAAGGTGCCGTTTCGCGTCCGTGACTGCACGGACTATATGAATCGCACACTACCGACGCGTGCCCAAATGGAGAAGATTGCGCTGATCATCTCAACTGAACCGACGAGGAAGAAGTTGGGATTCTCCGGACTGGGTTTCAGCAATGATTCAGAAAGGGAAGATCTGATCGAACGTATGGAATAAAAGAGCTTCGCCGGTGGTGAAGACGAGGGCTACTTCGATAACCCGACGGCCACAGGTTCGATTCCTGTCACGGCTTTGTTCCGCGTAGTTCAGTGGTAGAGCCTCGGACAACACCGTTGTCGCTACATTCCCCGGCGATTGAAGAAAGGAGGCCACCATGGCCCGACTGAACACACTGAATCTCAACGCCGCACCTCGTAGCCACGAGGGCGCACCTGCACGCCACATCTCTCCAGAGATGCAGCTGCGAAGATCCGTGCTCGCTTGCCTGCTTTGGGAGTCGCAGTTCTACGAGGACGGAGTAGAGATTGCAGGACGTATCGCCGAACTCGTACCCAAGGTCGCGGCTGAGAAGGTGGCAGCGCTTGCCGTCGAGGCACGCGAGCAGTCGAAACTGCGCCATGTGCCACTTTTGCTCGTCCGCGAGATGGCACGTCACAAGACGCACCGTGCGGCAGTTTCGGATACGCTTGCGCGTGTCATCCAGCGTGCCGACGAACTCGCCGAGTTCGTCGCCGTTTACTGGAAGGATGGTCGTGTGCCGCTTTCGGGGCAGGTGAAAAAGGGACTGGCGGCGGCGTTTCCGAAGTTTGACGAGTATCAGCTCGCCAAGTACGACCGGGGTGGGCCGATCAAGCTGCGGGATGTACTGTTCCTCTGCCACGCGAAACCGCGCGACGAGGCACAGGCAGCAGTTTGGAAGCGGCTCATCTGGGGACGGCTGACCACGCCCGATACCTGGGAGGTTGCCCTCTCATCTGGCGCCGACAAGCGCGAGGCGTGGGAGCGGTTGCTCCGCGAGCAGAAGCTTGGCGCACTGGCGCTGCTCCGCAACCTGCGCAATATGCGTGAGGCAGGAGTCGATGAGCCGCTCGTGCTGAACGCTCTGCGCGAGATGAGCGCTGCACGTGTGCTCCCGTTCCGATTCCTGGCTGCGGCGCGTCATGCTCCGCGCTGGGAAGAGGCGCTTGAGCAGGCGATGCTGAAGTCGCTGGCCTCGGCAGACAAGCTGCCGGGCAGAACCATTGCCCTGGTTGACGTTTCCGGTTCGATGACCGCCCCGCTGTCTCGCCGTTCGGAGATGCAGCGGACCGATGCAGCTTACGGTCTGGCGGTGCTTCTCCGCGAGGTCGGACGGGAGGTTGCTGTGTTCTCCTTTTCCGACAGTCTGGTGGAGGTGCCTGCGCGTCGTGGTTTCGCTTTGCGCGATGCCATCGACACGTCGCAGCGCCACAATGGAACCTATCTCGGCAAGGCGGTCGAGGAACTGAATCGGAGGGAGAAGTACGATCGTCTGATCGTGGTCACTGATGAACAGGCACATGATACGGTGCCCGCGCCGCACGGCAAGGGCTACGTGATTAATGTCGCCAGCTACAAGAACGGCGTCGGGTACGGCAAGTGGACGCACATCGATGGTTGGTCCGAGTCGGTCATCGAGTACATCCGCGCGCTGGAGCGCATGGTGAATTAACCGGCGAGGACGGGCACGAACGGCGCCCGTCCTATCCTTGACGCTTTGCCCGATGATGAAAATGTCTCCACTTTGAGTGATGAAAGCACAAGAATTCTTATGATCCAACTCATTCCAGCTCAAGAATCCGCTTTTCGAGTGCTGCAGTACGCCTCGAAGGCCGGCAGCTTAATGCTACTCAGCAGCCCATCGGGACGGGGACGCACAACCGTTCTGCGCAAGCTTCACGAGGAAATGGGTGGCGGCTTCGTGACAGGGAGAGACTTCATCGAGACCTCGGCTGCCCGGCACCCGCTGTCTCTAGAAGAAACGCTGTATTCAGCGGTAATCGCATCTCTGAAGGAGAACCCAATCGTATTCGTGGATGACGTCGATCTAATCCACGACGCAACTTCGAGTTGCCATTTCTATCCCCGTGGGCAATACGTGGAGACAGCCCTGCTCGAGCTTAGCGATGCGGCTCTCAGGGAGGAGAAGAAGCTGTTCGTCTCGACAGATGGCGCTATCGCTCAGACGTTTGCAACCCGCAGTTTCAGCGCTTCCATTGGAAAGTACTCCGTTGCCGATTATGGAGCTCTACTCGGAACGTTTCTTGGCGCGGAGCCCGCCACCAGCCTCGACGCCGAGAAGATCTATCGTTTTGCGCCGAAGCTCAATGCTCACCAGATTCGGGCAGCTTGCGATTGGTTGCGCCCATCTGGCCCTTTCTCGACCGATCAGTTCATCGACTATCTCCGGTCACAAAGACTAGCGAGTAACGTCGATCTGGATGAAGTCCAGGAAGTTGATCTTCATGACCTGCAAGGCGTCAATGATGTCGTGCGCAGCTTGGAAATTCATATAGTTCTTCCACTCACCAAGGACTCCCTGACTGCGCAGCTAGGGCTCCGCCCGAAGCGCGGCGTGCTGCTGTACGGCCCGCCCGGTTCTGGCAAAACGACCATTGGGCGCGCTCTAGCGCATCGCCTGAGGGGCAAGTTCTTCCTCATTGATGGAACATTCATTGCAGGCACCAGTGACTTCTATAACCGCATCCACCGAGTCTTTGAGGCTGCGAAGGACAATTCTCCGTCGGTGATTTTCATTGATGATGCCGACGCGATTTTCGAGGACGGGGAGGAGCGAGGTTTGTATCGATACCTGCTGACCATGCTTGATGGTCTGGAAAGCGAAGGTACGGCTCGCGTCTGCGTAATGATGACGGCGATGAATCTGCAGCACCTTCCTCCAGCTCTCGTGAGAAGCGGTCGAGTTGAGCTGTGGCTTGAAATGAAGCTTCCCGATGCAGACGCCCGGAAGCGAATTCTCGAAAATCACTTGCACGGGATTACAGCGGAGCTTTCGAACTGCGATCTTGCTCGCGTAATTTCAGCAACCGAGGCTTTTACCGGAGCCGATATCAAGCGACTGGTTGAGGACGCAAAGGGACTCTATGCTTTTGGTCGAGCCTCGGGAGCTGAGACACGAAACGCGACTGAGTACTTCTTGGAAGCTGCCAGTGGTGTGCGAGAAAATAAGCAGCGCTACGCGCAAGCGGAAATGGCAGCCCAAAACCGCCCGCGGCCCCGCGGTTTGCCCTATTTTTATGGCATGCCGTCAGATGATGAGTGAAAACAGGTTGGCTAAAAGACGAATGCGTTTACTCCTGGCGTTGGAGGCAGCGCGCCGCGTACCAAAAACACGCGCCGGCAAACAGGATGAACGCGCTCGCCTCCAGCGCTACACCTCGCGTACTGCCCAGGCCGATCGTGGCCCATCGAAGGCAATCAGTCTGCCATGTGATTGGGTTCGCCATCGCCGCACCGCGGAACCATTTCGGAAGAGGCTCCAACGGGTAAAAGATGTTGCTGGCGAACAGGAACACAAAATAAAGGATCGACGTTGCCGTATTGAAGATGTCGTTTCGGCGCGTGCTGAGCGCGAAGATAGAGTACAGAAAGAACCATCCCGCGGTCCCCACAATCATTACCAAAAGAGCAAGTGGCATGCGGTCCCAGCGCAAATGAATATGAAACATCAGGGCGGCTAGCGCCACCGTGATGATGGTCTGCACGAGACTGACGAGCAATGTAAACAGCACTTTGCCCAACATGTACGCTGAACGGCTCAGTGGATAGGTCAGCATCTCGAAAAAAATACCATTGTCACGATCGAGAAAGAATGACCACGAGGTGTTGGAGGCAATGCCAAAACTCGCCATCCCAAGCACGCTGGCGAGGAAAAAAGCGTTATAGTCCACTCGCTCGGACGTGAGTGGTGAACCCAACGCGGCGTTCACACCAACGCCGAATACAAGCATATAGCCGAGTGGATAAAAGACATCCCAAAATATGAAGATCAGGTTCGTGGCGCGAATCTTCGCTTCACGATAGAGCATGGCATCGATGCTGGTCATGACTTTACCTCCTGCTGCGTCAATTCAAGAAAGACGTCTTCCAGGCTGGCGCCGTTCACTTCCAGGCGCAGCACGCGGCGATTGCGCGCCAGAGCAGTTACAATTTCGAGAACTTTTCCTTCAGGGGCCTTGACGGCCACCTCGAGCGTATTGTTTTCGACGCGTGTGCGTAACGTGGGTACGGCCTGAATCTCCGTCTCGATGCCGTCCGGCATGGCATCGAATGTCATGGAGATTTCATAGACTTCCTGCGAGAGCAGCTTGAGGGTGCCCAGGTCGCCACGCGCCACTTGGCGTCCACGGTCGAGTATGAGGATGTCCTCACACAGCTCTTCCGCCTCACTCAGGATTTGCGTGGTAAGCAAAATGGTGCGGCCGCGACGCGCTTCCTCTCGGAGCATAGACATGACCTCGCGCTTCAGGAGGGGGTCCATGCCGGTGGAGAACTCGTCTAAGAACAACACGGGAGTCTCTACCATGAACGCTTTGGCCACCTGCACACGACGGCGAAACCCGCCGCTAAGATCCTGCACTTTGCGCTCGGCCTCGGCATTGAGGCGGAAGCGCTCAATGACATGTGCAGCACGCCGCTGCGCCATAGGCTTTTCGATTTGGTGAAACCGCGCAAAGGTGAGTAGATTGTCGCGGACGCTGAGCAGGAGATCGACTGCGGTTTCCTGGATGACGGAAGTGATACGTCGACGCACTTCCAGCGGCTGCTTGAGCACATCGAAACCCAGCACAGACACCTTGCCGCTAGTGGGCCTGGTAAGCGTGGTCAAGATTTTCAGAGTGGTGGACTTTCCGGCGCCATTTGGCCCCAGCAATCCAAAAATCGTGCCGGGGGAAACCGCAAAACTTAGGCTGTCTATCGCGCGGATGGAACCATAGGTTTTAACAAGATTATGGACTTCGAGAGCATAGATCATGGTAAGCGTCCCAATTTGGATTACTGGTGATCAGAGGCAAGCACAGACACGTGTACTGGCTAGGAGCTACTGCGCACGGCGGGATGCCGAGGATCAGAGATTGGCGGCAGGGATTCGCATAGCAGACTATCCGAATAGAAATCGTACGCCGCTTTGAGGAGAACCGTCAACACGCGAGGGACACTGGGAAAGCTAAGTAGGGCGGCACAGGGTAGTGATGCGTGTCATGAGACGAAGATACCTAGAGGGGTCTCATCGCACGGCCAGGAGAAGTACTCACTCAATGCCGTACGGCATCGTTCTGTCTGCGCTGAGTAACTTCCAGGGCTATCGCGATCTCCTTGTAGAGATTCCGTCCAGCCCACGAACAACGTCGCACATGGGAGTTCCGAATATTCGACAAATGCGAAGCAGAGTACGCAACGTAACGGGTTTCCCGGCCTCAACCTTTTGCCAATATCGCACGGAGTAGCCATGCGACAGCATGTCTTCCTGGCTGAGGCCAGCTTCTTCGCGTAACCGCTTAATTCGTGTTCCCAATCCCTTGAAAAACTGGGACTCATCTCGCATACCCCATGTTTCTAAGGCTTGCGTACCAAAAGGAACACGTCTTATTTAAGACGTGGTATATTTAGTACGTATAAGAATTTCGATGGCAAGACCAAAACGGAAAAGATATCGGCCCAAATTGAACCTGGCTACCTTCACCCGGAGCATTAAGGGCAAGGTGCTGCGGGCCATAAGCATTTCCAATGAGCTGGACTGCCGATATATTTCCCTTGAATTTGCAGACAAAACGGAGCTGACGATCACACTGGATACGCACCTCACGGGAAACCTAGAGCTTTTCGATTGGAGTACCGGAGATCAAGAACTGATGAAGAGAGTGGGATCGATTCCTGACGATGCACCGTTGTGGCGTTCAATAGGAAAATGCAGGTGATCCCAGATCAAACTAAGAGGACGTAAACTTCGCCAGCACCTCTCTTAGCGGTTCGCCCAGTTCTTTGGTGAGATGGCGAAGCTGATGATAATCAGGCCGGTGATGGACCCGCCAATGGATTCCAAGATCGAGAAGGCCATAGCGTCTCATCCATCCCGAGTTGGAAATACTTCCTTGGCTGAACGATGGTTCCACAGGGACCACCGCTTTGTGCGTGCGAGC
>DATNEX010000139.1:0-33521 GCA_035606605.1 Terriglobales bacterium | reverse complement strand
GTTGAAGCGGAAGGCTGGATGGTGAACAGCAAGCGGGTATACCGGATCTACGTGGAAGAGAAGCTGGTGGTGCGCAAACGCAAGCGGAGACGGCGGATCTGCGCTCAGGCACGGGTGCTGTTAGCTGCTCCAGCAAAGAGGAACGAGACATGGACGATGGACTTCCTCCAAGACGCCCTGGCTACTGGTCGTAAGGTACGGACGTTGTCGATCGAGGATGCCTACACGCGAGAGATGCTGGCCATCGAGGTCGACACTTCGCTGCCGGCGCTGCGCGTGGTACGCGTGTTGGACAGACTTCGGCAACATCGCGGCATGCCAGTACGGATTGTCATTGATAACGGCACCGAGTTCACCTCCAAGGCTCTGGATCAGTGGGCCTATGAGAATAAAGTCACCTTGCACTTCATCACCCCTGGACGGCCGATGGAGAACGGTTACATCGAAAGCTTCCACGGCAAGTTCCGCGAGGAGTGCCTGAACGAACACTGGTTTCTCACCCTGGACGATGCACGGGAAACCATCGAAAGGTGGCGAATCGATTACAACCAGGTGCGCCCGCACAGTGCGCTGGGATACCTGACACCGGAAGAATTCGCAAATGGCTATGCAAATGTGGAAAGCAAACTGCGCTTCCCACATTCGCACAGCCACGACGGCGGCTGCGAGAAGGATTTACAGCTAAACTCAAACCCGAGTGCTCTCACTTCCGCGGACTAACTGAAGGGGGCAGCTCAAAACAGCATTTGAATTCCCAACCGGGTTGAGCCATTTTCCGGTATATTTCTCGCTGAGATGAGTTGCACTCTCCATCAATCACTCGAAACTGAATGGAAGTGGATCGTGCGCCACGGTGAACCGTGCAATGGCGACGATAGTCCCGCAGTCATCCTTTATTGGCAGATGGTTGAGCATCGACAAAAATGCCAAGTCTGCCGGGATGAGGACATAGCACGGAACATCTTCATCAGAGTCGAGACGTCCTGAAAGCTCAATCCCCAGAAGCTTTCCGTTTCGTGAAGCAAGCTCGACAATAGACAGGACGCTCCTGAGTCGGTCTGAACGGAACCGTTGTCTCTCTACCACAATCCGCACAAGTCACAAAAGAATCGATTCGTGGGTGTGCATTCTTCTTCTTGGCTCTGCAGGGTCGGCACGCTTTCGGACTGTGAACGAAACCTTTGGCTTGGAAGAACTGCTGCTCACCCGCCGTAAAAAGGAATACCGCACCGCAGGACTCACACTTTAGCTTAACGTCAGCTAATTCCACGACGCACCCCTGAGCCGGGGGGACTGGCTCATGATTTTCAATTCAAGAGTGAAATGATTGTGTGCCTTGGGCGAGGGTTTCGTCAATGAATACGTGCAGCACAGAGATCTAGGGACCATTCGAGGCGCGAAAGCGGAGATGTTACGGCTTGCCCAAGAGCTTCTGTCTAGCCTGATCGTCTCGGCAGATCTCACAACTCCTGAGGTGATCGATGAGCCGCCAGTAGAGCAGGACCGTAGGACTGTCGTAGCCGCTGGTGTGCGCCCCCACCTGCTGCCTCACCAGCCTCTTCCATTCGCTCAGTAGCTCTTCGTGGACCCAGCAAGACATGGCGGCCATTGTAAGCCGAGAACGAAAAAATGAAAGTACAAAATTCACTCACATTCTGGACCGCTTCTGCTTCCTGATTTTTGTATGACGATTGGCCCGGTTCACCTTACGATGCGTGAGGCTTCTCTAAGAGCTATCTCAGCCCACAAAGGAGTGATGGACGTCATCGAGACAGTAACCGGCATCCATGTGAGTTGGGTAGGGCCTCCGGCCCGCGAAATCCCATGGAACTCGCTCCGGGCTGAGGCATAATGCCGGGCGGCTGGAATTGGCGAGATCGAAGAGACATTGGAGACCTTAGGCCGAATGTAAGTTTGATCCGGAGCGTGTGTGATCGAGCGAATAGATGGTGCGTTGCCGCCCGTGCGGAGCGGCGATAGCCCGTGACCCAGGTTAATGTAAGCCCGGCACGCTCTCCATTCCTGCCAGGAGGAAGGCGATGTCCTGTCGGATAGCGGGAATCGATGTTCACAAGAACGGACTGGCTGTCGTCGTGGCTGACGTTGAATCGTGCGAGGATTTTCGTTTGAGCGGCGTTGGTATGGGAGCAATCCTGAGCAGTTGCGAGCGCTGTCTGAATGGCTCATTGAGCAACGAGTCGAAGAAGCCGTAATGGAATCGACGGCGCAGTATTGGAAACCTGCTTGGGGAGCGCTGGAAGGATATTGGAGGCCGATCTGTAGAGGATGGGAAGACGCGGGTCGAATGTCTAAAACACTACATCTGGCACAAGCCTTATCCCATCGAGGTCGACGTGGGTGCAAAACAGATTTTCGAGATGCCGAACGATTGGTGAAACGACTCGTATCACAGGAGCTTGTCTTGAGCTTCGTACCGGATACAGAACAGCGTCTTTGGCGGACACTCACTCGCACAAGATATCAACGTACGCGTGAGAAAGTACGCCTGCAGAATCAACTGGAGGCGCTGCTGGAAGAAGCTCATATCAAGTTGTCCAGTCTGGTCTCAGATCTACTGGGATCCAGTTCGCGTCGCATGCTGAACGCGATCGAAGACGGAGAGACGGATCCCGGAGAGCTGGCTGCTCTAGCTCATCAACGTCTACCCGCGACGCCCGTACAACTGCAGGATGCATTTGGTGCCTGCACGGAGCTCAACCCTCTTTATCGTCGGCTGGTGAGGATGACGCTCGACGGCTTGCAATTCGTTGAGCAGCAGATCGGTCAAATGGATCAGGAGATCGCGTCTCTCCTTCAGCCGCACCAGAGTGCAGTGGAGAGATTGGCGTCTGCTCCAGGGAGTCGATTCGACTCAACAGAATCATCGCCGAAGTAGGCGCCAATGCAGCTACGTTCCCTTCGGCTGGAAAGCTCTCCTCGTGGGTAGGGGCATGCCCAGGAAAGGAAGAGAGCGCTGGCGTAAACCGCAGCCGACGTTCGCCAAATGGCAACCGCCAGATGCGGCGCATTCTCAATCAAGCTGCGAATACTGCTGTCAAACGGAAAGGCAGCATCTTCGAGCTGTTATACCGACGCCTGGTGTCTCGCATGGGACACAACAAAACAATCGGTTTCGTCACCAATCGCCTCTGCCACTTGATCTGGATCATTTTGCATAACGGTGTTCATTATGAAGAACGTGGTCCAGCTGTCTCAGAGCAGTCAAACAGCGGCACACCGCAAAGATGATCCGGAAACTGAGACTACTTGGCTACATAGTTCAACCCTCAACAAACCCAGCTTGAACCAATGCGATTTTCGATCCAGTCACTTGTCAACTGAAAAGCACGAGCCTCCTGTATGCGCTCTCAAGAGCGCGTTTTGCTTGTGATCAGGAGAAGTCGTTTGCGCACGTTTTGCCTCTCGGCTTGATGGTTCCTGCCATGCAGAACCGGACATCCATGTGCTCCTCAGGCTGATCACAGCCGTCGCAGACGATTGAGTTTGTGTTCTCTCCCCAGTCCCGGAAGAACTCGCCTCCATTTGTGGCCGAAAACCCTTGCTTAAGGCCAGTTCTGTGCCAAATTAGGCACACGATATGAAAATATAAACTATTGAAAGTAAGCGCCTTATTAACTTTCCAGCCTCTGAATTTTACGAAACATTTCTGAATTCTGCGAAAAAGATCGGTGCGGGTGCAATTTGACTGACCGGCGGCCTTCGGCAGAAAAACTCTCAACTATTTGCCCGCCATATCTCCTTCATCGTGAACAGGTTAGTTACAAATTTCGGTTCGTGACAATTAGCCCTGGCGCCTAGCCGAGTGACATAGATCACATTCACAGCACGGAAATGATGTGATTCTTTCCTTCGTCACATGCAACACACGTCACAAAATTTGCGGCTTCAAACGCTCCGCGCCAACCTGGAACATTTCCAACTCAGTCCTGACGTGGGTGATGGCTTAGATGTACAGGTGATCAAACGATTCCTCGAACTGAGAATTCGCGAAGCCGAAAGCATCCTGAGACGCAATGCGTCCCTGTCGGAGGCTGCATAAACATGTCGCTCTTTGAACATCGGAAACCGAGCGAAAACATGACAGGTCGGAGAGACAATCTCGAAATACTCCGGAATGCCTTACTCTCGCTGGAATCTGAACCAAGCGAGACACCGCGAATTGCTGATCTGAAGCGGATTCTCGCGGACCGCATTGCTGATCTGGAAACTCAGCGGAAGCCCATCAGTTAGTCGTACCTTTCACTTGTTCGCGATCTGTTCTAGAATATTTCTTCGTCATTTGTCCCGACTGCATGTCACCGCTATTGAGGTGCCTGCTGGACCTTTCACAATCGCTTTTCTCACGTGATCCGTTTGCAGTGCAAAGCGGGTTCTCATTGTTGATAGCGATAGAGAGGATTCTGGCCATTGCGGCAATTCCCGTTCTGATGATATGCGGCATTCTGTTCCTGTGTGTCCGAACGATGCGGCCATGAGCATGCGCCTATTCGGTTGGGAACTGGCTTGGCCGCCAGTGATGACCGAAGACCTTGGCAAACAGAACCGTTTTAACGGTCACGAATGGCGATCAATGCGACACAGATGAGGAACGACACCGTCAAAACTGAGAGCAGCCAGCGAACCCAAGGCGGCCAATCTTTCTGATAATGGAAAGAGGCAGGGAAGCAGACAGACGCGCCGAGAAGGCAAGCTACTCTCAGGGGTAATGACACGACTGCGATCCCTACAGCCGCCAATGCAACCGCTGCAAGGCCCAGGAGCTCTGGTGCTCTGTCCGTGGCACCCTCAATGTCTCGTGGCACGCAACAATGCTGACACAAAGATCGTACGTTCGGTGGGATCAAACGAAAGTTTTCTTGAATGATTACCGAACAGGGAGATATGGTTGTGCTTACCTCCAACCCAGGAACACGAATGTGTGTTGGAGAACTGAGCTTTTCGGGGGAAGGGACTCGGTTCTCCACATTCGTGCTAATCGTCATTCTAAGTCGATGACTGGGTGTCCAGCTGCAGCGCGGCCAGGTCCGAGAATGCCCAATCTGTTCCCGTAAAGGGGTGGTGGCGTCAAGCTGCTCATACTCTGCGTATGAATTCCTCAGCGTCTTTGCTGCACCGACTGCAACCGTTCCACCCGAGTTATTCAGGCGTTATGCCGCCCGAGACCGCGAACAGCGAGGCGAGGCAAAACCGGAAACTTCAACTTCCTTGGCTTTACCCACTCCTGTGGCAACGCCATAAGACCAAGACGTTCACAGTCTGGCGGATCATTGCGAAACCGCGAATGCTCGCGAAGCTCAAGACTATACAGGCCGAGCTTCGGAGCCGAAAGCATGATCGCATCAGTGAGGTCGGTGATTGGCTTCGGTAGGTCGTTCTCGGCTACTACCAATACCACGCTGTGCCCGGCAACACCGATCAATTGCGCGCCTTCCGACAGCGTATCAATCGACGATGGCGAAACGTTCTAATCCGTCGCAGTCAATGCCCAAGAAAGAAATTGAAGTCGCTCACCAAGGTTTTCGACAGGTGGCTACCTTCCCCACGAATCCTTCACCCTTACCCCGATGCACGCTTTTACGCCACCCATCCTTCATAAGAGCCGTATGCGTAAACGCGATCGTACGGATCTGTGGGGGGGCGCTCAGGGATGAGCGTCCCTACCGCAACACTGGCAATTTTCTTGGTTATGGCCTGAGTCGCGTCCATGCAATTCTTAGAGCATGCATCTCAGTTCTGACTAGGAATGGCCCTAATATTTCGCCGAATTGATAGAGCGGTCTCGGACGACGCTGAGCCGAGGTTTGACTTCTGGCCCTATATCGAGAGGATTCCGGTCTTTTCGGACAGACCCGTTTGAGCCAGGCGAAGAGCGATGCCCAATTGCCCTTCCGGTTCCGTCACCACGAGGGGAGGTTGGGGTAAGAACATGTCTGAGGATTTAAAGTTAGCAGCGGTCGATCAATGGCAGCGTTGCCTTGACGCGGCGATGATTTCCGCTCGGCAAACCGGTCCAGCCAATTGAGACACTGATCCACATACGTCGGAATCGGCGTTCCGTCTCCGACCTGGTTCTGCAGCCAGAGGAGCATGGTGCTGTGCTCTTCCTGATTGTCGCCGTCGACGTCCAGCTTCGGCAGCAAATCAGCGTATTTGTCCACGAGAAAATGGAGGTCAAGGAGGGATTGCATAACCTTATCTTGCGCCGAATTGGTGTGATTTAGTTGGTACGAAACCGTGGAGAATAAAAACATTCACGTTACTCTGTTTTGGACGTGACCTTCGTCATGGATCAGCGTCAGGAATGATGATCCGTTGACCGATTGTCCTGATAGACTTCAAAATTATCTCCTCCAAATGTACTATCGGAATGCCCGAAGGTCTGAACTCGCTCACAGCTTCGGGCATTTTCGCGCGTGCCTGTCAGTTACGGTGGTACCTGGTACTTCTTGCTTTTCGGGGACGATGCATCGCAAATTTCAACGGACACATTGCAGCATTCTGCAGCCTATCGATATCTGTGACAAGGAGCTGGGCTCCAAGTGCCTGTACCTCCCCATCTTGAACAATCGATTGCAAAACAGTCCGATGATAACAATGCTGAGTAGCCATGCAATTCAGGTGCACAGCTGGGTATTTCTATCGCAGGAAATCTAATTTGAATTTGAGAGGCATCGCTGAAGACTTATCGCCATTTTCTGCTTCGGATGTCTTATGGTTGCGCCTGGCTTACTCTGTGCTCCGCTCATCTTAGCCCGATCGGCTTTATTCAGTTTGCGACGTTTGTAAGCGACCGGTGAGGTTTTTAGAACTCCGGGCAGTGGCACAGCAACGAACGAGCTTGCCTGAGACGTGCGATTTCTGAGTTAATTCGGCGACGATTCTGCCGTGAGGATCCTGACTATCGCGCGCTGCATATCTTTGATCCACTGTACCTCCATTTCGCACGATCGGGAGCGGAACAGCTCGAGGACTTTCGACAGGGCTACTCGCCAAATTGCCTCTCGCGCTTGGATCTAGTGAAAGAACCTCCAGGCGAGCAATTTTCTCAGCTATTGAAAGCTTAATGAAATGGTTTAAAGAACAGCTTCGCGCATTGCAATCGCGAAGGCTTTTTGGCGTTCGCGAAGCGGCAGTCCTAAGCAAAACACTCTGGAGACGCCGTTTGTCATAGCTAAATAGTAATGGAATTACCGGTCGATCGAGACTTTGCATCGGCGACTGCGGGAAGACCACCTCAAATGAAGACCTCTGATTTCGAGTTCAGAGCAGACATCTACACCGTGGGACCAGGAGGTCAACTCGATATGTCCATACCGCGCCCAGAGAGCAACTCTTGAGAGCTTCATTTCTACAGTTGTGAGCACGTTTCATCAGGTAGATTCTGACCTTCTCACTATCGGCAAAGGAACGGAACGCTGCCTTCTTTCAGAAGCTTGAGGTATTTGATCTCTCGAGCAAAGCTTATGAGCGAATTCTAAGGTCATCGCGATCCTGTCCAGTTAGATTGACCCGGTGGGGCGTAAGTACCGCTTTATGCAGAGCAAAGGAGTGACCCCCGAAAGTACCATTCTCAATCGGTACCTTTGGAGCGACACTGCAATTGGCCTTATCAGCCACTTCTTGCATGGGAGAAGGAAGACGTTGCTGGAATAAGCGGCGTCCCCTTACAGACTGCCGTCTTGCGCGCGAAAACAAACTTCAAATCGACCGTCCATTCAAGCCCAAATGAATCCGAGGGCTCAGGAGAGGTCAGCCCTCCTTTGATTGAAAGTGCCGTTTGGCTATTCATTGCAGGATCAGAAAGTCTCTTGCGAATTGATCGCAAGCCGCTTATGAACTGTTTGGATATAAGTCGATCGCTCAGTGAAGCTGAGTCTCCTATCGAGAACATTGGGAAACTCGACGATTTGATGCTTCGTTCGGGCAACAACGCTTCCAACCACCGCGCACAACTCCAAGGAATGTTTCAAAGCGGAAAGGGTCTCTTGCAATGCCTACAGACAGCCTAAATCCCCTTTCAGAGTTGCAGGATTAAATCAAGTGAACATGCGAGCAACTCCCTTTCGAACACTTTGTAGCATGGAATACAGAACCAGGTGTCGATTGCGCGAAAGGACGATGATCCGACAGGAGGAAGGTCAGATGTTGATCGTGTCAGCCCTTCTCCTTCTCATTCTGTTCGGATTCCTCGCACTCTCCTTCGACGTAGGTCTATTGTTCCGTGCCAAACGGAATCTTCAAGTCGCCTCAGACGCAGCTGCAACCGCCGGAGCCCTGGATTATTACTACAATGCTTCGGTCTCTTCTGCGCAAGCGGCGGCTCAGGAAGCCGCATCAGCTAATGGGCTGAGCAATGGCCAGGGCGGGGTGACAGTCACCGTCAGAACTCCGCCGACCGATGGCCCTAATAGCGGAATTTCTGGATACATTGAAGTCATCATCCAGCAGCCTAATCCTACCGTCTTCATGAGGATGTTCGGTTATCACAGTTTGTCAGTGGCTGCACGAGCGGTGGGCGGCACCCCCCTTCCGACTAAGACCTGCGTCTATGTCCTAAGCCCAAGTGGTGCTGGTGCAATGTCGCTATCGGGCTCATTTGACGTTTCGGCCTCGCATTGCGGCGTGATGGTCGATTCCAATGATTCGGATGCCCTGCAATTTACCGGTTCGAGCGGTCGCCTCTCTGCAAGTTCTGTCTCCGTAGTGGGCGGAGACGGGGGCCAAACGTTGGATAGCAGTCCAATTCCTACGACTGGTGTTGCTCCACAAAATGACCCGCTCCGCATCTCAGGACCGATCCCTCCAGTTAACTGCACCTCAACGAGTACCGCAACCTCTCTCACCGGTTCGGTTATGGGCGCTGGAACGGGCAAAGCACTCTGTTTTACCAACGCTGTGCAAATGAACAACGTAACGTTGGGGGCAGGTATCTACCTATTCGAGAACGGTGTGACCACGACCGGCACCATAACATCAGGAACGGGAGGGACCACCCTTGACATCTACAGTGGCTCTCTCACCATGAATAGCGGAACGGTATTGAATCTTGTTGCTCCAACCGCCGGTTCTACGAACGGCGTTGCTTTAATAGAACCCTCATCCAATAGCAACCAGATTACGATCCAAAAAGGCAATGTCACCGGACATTTGACCGGCATCATCTATGCACCATCGGCACAGTTGTACCTTCAGGACAGCGGTGGCGACACGAGCGGCGGGATTTCGCTCACCACTGATCTAATCGTGAAGACGCTTGTAGTCAAAACGGCAACTCTCAGCATAAGCAGCTACAGCGAGGCGAACTCTACTACGACTCCGCTTCGGTCCGTGGCCTTAGTTGAATGAGGAATCAAGCAATGATCAAGAGAGTACTTTCACTCCGAAGCCAGCGCTTCGCGATTTTCAAGTGCGAGGCCGGACAGGCACTCGCCGAAGCCTGTCTGTGTGTGCCGTTCTTTTTTCTGCTCCTTCTCGGAGCCGTCGATCTCGCACGTGCAGCTTACATGGAGATTGAGGTGACAAATGCGGCCAAAGCTGCGGTTCAGTACGGAGCGCAGAACAGCGCCACTGCAACTGACACCTCCTCGATAGCAAATGCCGCTGCAACCGATGCGTCCGGTCTGAGCAGTTTGCACACTACGGTCTCCATAGCTGGGATCTGCTCCGACGGAAGCGCGTGCACCGGGACAGGCGGTATGTGCCGCTCCACAGACTGTTCCAGCTCTCATATTGAGACAGTCCTGACGGTCAATGTCGCGACAACCTATCATCCGGTTTTTTCTGTAATGGGGATAAATCGTGACCTCCGTTTGCAAGGACAAGCGGTTCAGAAAGTGTTGAACCAATGATTGGGGCTTGCCGGAGCGCAAATCGATTAGCAAGAGCCGGGATTATGATCGAAAGGCTCGGAATTGCGCTTCGCCGGGAGGAAGGAGCCACCCTCGTCGAGGCCGCAGTCGGTCTCGTTGTGTTGCTCGCCCTATTTATAGCCATTCTCCAGATTTGTCTGGCGCTTTATGCATCTCACTTTGTGGCCGACGCCGCACGGGAAGGTAGCCGCTATGCAATCGTTCGCGGTTCCACGTCGTGCTCGAACGCACCCTCTTTGACGGACTGCGATGTAACGAGCGATGAAATTCAGACCTGGGTCAGGAATCTAGGGTATCCCGGAATCAACCCTCAGCACCTGACTGTCGCGGCAACATGGCCGTCCGGTATCACTGAATGCTATCCGTCGACATTTCCGTGCAACAATCCGGGCAATCTCGTAAAGGTTGCGGTGACCTATGCTTTTCCACTGAACATCCCATTCTGGAAAAGCGCGACCATCAATCTAAGCAGTACATCGCAGATGGCTATATCGCAGTAAAGGGTTCGCCGCCCGCCAACAAGGCGTGCTATCTCGACCCGCGATCAAGGCAAAGAGGTCTACGAATACGTAGCCGACTTCCGGCGCCAACTGAAAGCCCGTCTTCTCAAGGATAGGATAGTCACGCAGATAGTCCGCGAAACGACCCTCGCTCCGCATTTGTTCACCACGGAAGGCTGCATACCTATTCGCCGGGTTGAACATCCCTCGATTGTCGCCTGGAAGCTCGGTACGGGAACCTATTACAAGGGCGGCGGCCGCCCGTGGCAACTGGCCGAGGTCCGAGAGCGTGTCTGCTATGTCGGGCTTGTTTATAAACGAAGCGATTTGTCTCTGACTCGCGCCACGCCTGCTGCGCTGCGCAAATGTTTCTCACCGACGGCGAAGGCGTCGTTTGGAGATCGGCTACGCTTGAGTGGAGACTATGACTGGAATCGTCATGGCTGCAAGAGCAGAAGTACGCAAGGCGACGATCACCCGCTTCATCCCCGGCCAGAATGATGCCCCAGCAGTCGTGGCGCACCTCGATGCTCCCATTTCAGTTGGCGAAGTGACCGGCCAAGTCGTGGTGCTTGAACTGCGTTATCAGGGGGCAAGCTGGGATAGTGCAAATACCGTTCACATCGAACTGTGCGACTTTGAGCCAGAGGGGAAGACATGGAAGAACCGTCCTCAAGGTGAATGGATCGAGTCTCACGCTACGTACGAGAAGCTATAAACCTGACAATGAGCCGGAGACCGGCCATGGAGAAGCTGAGAGCAAACATTTGCCAGTTTCCCGATAGCCGACAATTCTACCCGCAATTCGAAGAGAAACGTGCCTGCTGCATTTCAGGGCGAATGCCTTTCGACCGCAGCTGAAGGAGGGCGCCTGGTCGGGACCCTCCTATGAAGTAAGGTCCTTAATCAGTTCTCTGAACGGAAGACCATCGGCTACTTCAATCCATAGCTGAATGAGATGGCTGTTCCATCATTCAGCGTGATCAGGAAGAAGTAGGTCTGATTCGCCGGGCCGAGACCTTTGTTGCTGATGTTGAATATCCACTGCTGCGCGGTAGAATCCCATCGAAACGCCGTGTCAGGTGTGGTCGAATCCACGGTCTCGTTAACCGTCGTAGCCGTGCCGTTGAGGATCTGGTAGAGAACGAACGCTTTGACCACGCCTGGAGTTCCCACGGAAACCCCATTCGCATCGCACACGCGGAACTTCGCAGGTGATGTGCTCTTTGAATTGAATACACTCGTTCCGTTCGTGTTGATCGGCTGGAGAATTGTATGACCGAGATCACCATCGCACACCCCGCCAGCTGCGTACTTCACGCTGAGGGTGGTGCTTCCCATGGGAGCGCTGAGGAAGTTGGCGTCCCCTGCGTAGTTGTAGGTGACTGTGTAAAGGCTTGCGGAGACCGGAATGGCATGCGAATCAATGGTGATGCTGAACGTACCATTCGATCCGATTGGAGCCTGTAGCGTTGACCCATTAACGACCACCGAGACCGTCTCACCCGAAGGCGGATAAACCGATCCGGGCGCCGCAATGACACCTGAAAGCGTAATGGACGAGGTTCCATAGGTGATGGACTGATTCATCAACCCACTGAAGGCAGGCTGCGCCTTGGTGATGCTCCATGCCCCATTCTTTTGTGTGAACGCGTAGTCAATGACCGAACCTTTCACGTACACGATGTTTGAGCTTACGGGATTGGAGCCTACGACGGGGCCGACTGGCCCTGTGGGACTGTTCGTGCAGGTCACTAGGTTCGATGAGGTGCTTATGCAGGCAGAAAGCGGGTGCGACACACCATCGTAGACGCCCGCATAGCTGCCTGCCGTGAGAGTCACCGGTAGAGCTGTAATCATCCATGAGCTATTGGTGCTGGTGAGCGCGTAATCCCCCGCATTGCCTTTCAGGAAAGACACAGCAGGACTCACTGCTCCAGATCCCACGTCCGACCCGACTGGTCCCACCGGGGCATTCGCACAACTTACAAATCCAGGTTGCGTGCTCGAGCAATTCGAAAGCGCGTGTGAGCTGCCGTCATAAATACCTGAGTAGCTGCCGGCGGTGACTGTTACAGCCAATGGAGAGATCGACCACGATCCATTCTTCGGGGCGATGATGTAGTCGGCCGAAATACCGCTGTTGATACTTGACGTTGGAGAGATCGCTCCCGAACCCACTTCAGGGCCTATTGAGGCCGGACTATTCGTGCAACCCACACCCGCAAAGGAGCTGGTGCAAGGTGAGGGCGGGTGCGCATCGCTATCGTAGGTAGCGTCATAGCTGCCGCCGATCACCGTCACCGTTAGCGGTGCGATTGACCAGGATCCGCTCACGGGAGCGAAAGTATAGTCAGCAGGAATTCCGGTAACAATCGCCGGCGTCGCCGTAGTCGACCCGGACCCGACGTCTGGGCCAGCGGAGTTCGGACTATTGGTGCAGTTCACCCCCGCATAGCTGGTTGTGCAAGGGGTTGGATTATGTGCGCTGCCGTCATAAGTGTTACTGAAGGAGCCAGCGGTCAGGGTGACCGTGAGCGGAGAAATCGTCCATGATCCATCCTTGGCTGTAATAACGTAGTCTTCAGCAATGCCGCTCGCAATCCCCGACGACACGCCGACAGCTCCCGAGCCCACGTCTGGTCCGACGGAATTCGGACTGTTTGTACAGCTCACGCCAGCATAAGTGCTCACGCAAGCTGTCGGCGGGTGAGCCCCGCCGTCGTAAACGCCGCTGTAGCTCCCGCCAGTCACGGTAACTTCCAGCGGCGTGATCGACCACGAGCCGTTATTGCTGGTGATCGTGTAATCGATAGCGGAGCCCTTTTGCAAAATCGCAGTCGGGGCCACTACGGCAGATCCGACATTTGGCCCCACCGGACCCGCGGGGGCGTTGCTGCAGGTTACAAAGCCCGGCTCTGTACTGGAGCAAGTAGCAAGAGCATGACTGCTGCCGTCGTAAACACCGGTGTAACCTCCCGCAGTAAGCGTCAACGCCACCGGCGATATCGACCACGATCCATTCTTGGGAGTGATGATGTAGTCGGCCGCAATGCCACTTGCAATACTCATCACGGGAGCGACTGCTCCAGAGCCTACGTCCGGACCAATCGAAGCCGGATCATTAGTACAGGTGACGCCTGCATACGTGCTCACACAGGCGGACGGAGAATGAGCGATACCGTCGTATGTGCCGCCATACGAACCGGCAGTCAGTGTGACCGGAAGAGCCGTGATCGACCAGGAATTATTGTTGAGGGTAATCGCATAGTCGATCGCTGAGCCTTTCGCGAACGCGGCGACTAACTTGACAGTTTCTGAGCCGACATCGGGGCCAACGGGACCCGCCGGATCATTGGTGCAGTTCACGAAACTCGGCTGCGAGCTTGAGCAGGCCGAGAGTGAATGCGGGCTCCCGTCGTAAACACCGGAATAGCCGCCCGCGCTAAGTGTCACAGCCAATGGAGTGAT
Organism: Terriglobales bacterium; assembly: GCA_035606605.1. Lineage (GTDB taxonomy): Bacteria > Acidobacteriota > Terriglobia > Terriglobales > Acidobacteriaceae > Gp1-AA145. The sequence continues at coordinate 19,660 of DATNEX010000139.1, read as the reverse complement.
TGACCAATTTCCATTCTCCTTCGCAAGAACGTAGTCAGCCGCGATGCCGGTCACGATACTCGTCACCGGAGCCACCAGACCGGAACTCACATCCGGCCCCACTGAGGCCGGATCGTTAACGCAGCTCACGCCCGCATAGGAGCTCTTGCAGGCCGACGGAGTATGCGGATCGCCATCGTAGATTCCGCTGAAGCTACCTCCGGTCACAGTCACAGCCAAAGCCGTAATCGAAAATGCGCCGTTGTTGCTCGTAATATTGTAATCAATCGCGGAGCCCTTCGCGAAAGCCGCCGTTGGATTAACCACACCCGAGGTCACATCCGGCCCGACTGCTCCGGCCGGATTGTTGTTGCACGTTACAAAGGTCGGTTGTGTGCTGTTGCATGTAGAGAGTGCATGTGTGTTGCTGTCGTAAGTTCCGGTGTAGCTACCAGCAGTCAGCGCCAGAGCCAGAGGCGTAATGGAATACCCTCCATTGGTTTTGGTAATCACGTAGTCAGCCGCGATACCCGTGACGATGCTTGACTCAGGCGTCACGGCGCCGGAACTCACATCCGGGCCTACCGACGCCGGATTGTTCGCGCAGCTTACCCCCGCATAGGTGCTCTTGCAGGCAAGTGGAGCGTGCGGATCGCCGTCGTATGTGCCGGTATAGCTTCCCGCCGTCACAGTCACCGCCAATGCCGTGATCGAGATCGCGCCGTTGTTGCTCGTGAGGTTGTAGTCGATTGCAGATCCCTTCGCGTAAAGAGGCGTCGGACTGACCGCATCCGACGTCACGTCCGGTCCCACCGGTCCTGCCGGATTGTTGTTGCAGCTGACAAATGTCGGTTGCGTGCTGGTGCAACTGGAAGGCGCGTGCGAATTGCCGTCATAAGTTCCGCTATAGCCGCCTGCCGTCAGCGTCAGGGCCATTGGAGTTATGGAATATGCTCCATTGGTCTTGGTAATAACGTAGTCGGCCGCGATACCCGTGACGACACTTGAAACAGCCGCAATTGCGCCGGAACTCACATCAGGTCCCACTGTGGCTGGATCGTTCACACAGCTGACGCCCGCATAGCTGCTCTTGCAGGCCGATGGAGCGTGCGGATCGCCGTCGTAAGTGCCGATATAGTTCCCTGCCGTCATAGTCACTGCCAGAGGTGTGATCGACCATGACCCGTTATTGGTGGTGACGGTGTAGTCGCTCGCGTTGCCCTGGACAAAGGACGGCGTCGGGCTGACCACCACCGTGTCGACATCTGGGCCAATGGGGCCTGCCGGACTGTTCGCGCACGTCACAAAGCCAGCGTGATTGCTCGAACATGGTGTAAGCGCATGCGTATTGCCGTCGTACACCCCACTGTAGGAGCCTGCCGAGAGCGTTACGGCCAGTGTTGTGATGGACCAGGATCCGTTGTTGATCGTAAACGTGTAATCAACCGCAGAGCCTTTGCCATAAACCGGAGTGGGAACCACAGACGCTGATCCGACCTCAGGACCCACTGGACCTGCCGAGCTGTTAAGGCAGGTCACAAATGCGGCATCTGAACTTGTGCAGCCTGAGAGAGCGGGTGTCGCGCCATCGTACGTGCCGCTGTAGCTGCCGCCTGTCAGTGTGACGGCACGGGTCGTGATTGACCATGACCCATTGTTGCCCGTGATGGCGTAATCGCTAGCAGAGCCCTGCGCAAATGCAGGCGTCGGCGTCACCGAGCCCGAACCCACGTCAGGCCCAACGGGCCCCGACGGCGAATTCGTGCATGTAACCATGGCGGGGACCGAGCTTGAGCAGCCCGAAAAAGCGTGCGGATTGCCGTCATATGTCCCACTGTAGCTACCACCTGTCAGTGTCACCTGGACTGGAGCGACTGTGAGGCTAGCTGAACCTGTGCTGCCGGCAAATCCGGATCCAGCGGCGAAGCTCGCACTGATTCCGGAGGCGTAGGTCCCCGCGCTGATGCCAGCTAGGCTGACGTTGCTGAGGGTCGCAATGCCGCTGCTATTCGTTGTTGCAGATCCTACGCTCGTTCCGTTCAGCTTGAAAGAGACTGTCTGGCTTCCTACTGGCGCGCCTCCTGAAATTATAGTCAAGGTTGCCGAGAGGTCGACCGTCCCGCCGAACGTTCCGCTTGCAGCACTCACTGCCATGGAAGTCGGACTGGGTGCGGCAACCACCAGCGTCCCGTTCTTCGTAACCGTGAGTGGCGATTGACATCCGCTTCTGCCTGTCGCAGTCACAGTAAAGGTATAGCTGTTCGCTGCCGTTGTAGATGTCGTGCTAACGGACAACGTAGACAGGATGTCGGCGCCTGTCGACGTAAAGGTTCCAGGATTGAATGCGCCTGATGCACCGCTCGGCAAGCCAGAAATACTCAAATCCACAGTGCACGAATTGGCATTTCCATTGAAGCCGGTAGTGAGCGCGAACTGCGTTGAGGCCCCAGCATGTACCGGATTCGGGTTCTGCGCACCGATGGTTACGGTGTTTGGTTTGGAATCCGAGAAGATCGTCTGAGCCTGCATTCCAGAACTCGTGCCCACGGCAGTTAGATGGTAACGGGCGCCTATATCTGTGGTCGTGGGAGCGTAATCGGACAAGGAGAACTGCCCGCTCGCGTTGCTCGTGACCTGATAGTCGGGTGGGTCAACCAGCATCTTGTTGACCCACTCGCGCATATACAGTTTGACGGTCTCTCCAGGTTGAAATCCTGCGCCTGTCATCACAACCGTTGTTCCAGGTGCATAGTCCGGCTGATCCGTGACGATAGTCGGAAACCAATAGAGCTCGGCCGAATTGGGAGAGGATCCTGCGCCACCTGCTCCCAGCAGCGTGCCAAAGCTTCCCGGAGCAGCGATTCCATTCGTGTGATCGAAAGCAGAGGAGGCACCCGCGATGAACGTCCCCGCCAGGTTGTTCCCCCAGGGCTGAAGAAGATCAACAGTGTTGCCGCCCGTCCCTCCCATCGCCAGAATGCTTCCGTTCTTCGGCAGAAGCGCCGCAATATGACCGCTCCTCGGAGTGGCCCCGCTCACAATCCGTAGCGCGTTCGTCCATTGACTGAAGATTTCCGCTGTTCCCAGATCTATTGAGCCATTGTTGCCGCCGATTACTGCGACGCCGTCATACGTTGTCGTTGCGCTGGCCTTTGTACGCGGCGAAGACATGTTCGGTCCCGCCCAAATCGTTCCATTCAACGTGTCGGCGCTGTATGCAAAAATCTCAGTCGAGTTTAAAACGGCGCCATTGATGTCCGTTCCACCGGCGATCAGAACTCGACCGTCGGGAGTTGGTGCCGAAGCTGCGCCTGCTCTCGCCGTTAGCAACGAGCCGACAGTAGTGATCGATTGATCTGACAACTTAAATAGAAGCAGGTTCAGAACCGGCCCCGTCGTGCTTTCCCCTCCAACGATGAGTACATTGCCATCCGACAATGTCGTCATCGCATGCTTCGCAAGCCCGGTTCCCAGCGAAGACTCCAGAAGCATCCAAGTTCCGGTCCGCGCATTTAGGATCTCGGCAGTGTCACTGTATCCGCCGCCTGTCGTCAAGCCACCCGTGACAAGCACATCACCACTAGTCAGCGCGATCGCAGCATGACTGGCACGCGGAACATTCATCAAGGCGGCTTGCGAAAACTGTCCAGTCGCTGGATCGAAGATCTCTGTCGATGCCTGGGGCACCCCGTTGTTATCTTCACCTCCGGTAATCAATAGCCTTCCATCGGAAAGGGCCACAGCGGCCGCTCCGGTCCTTCCCTGGACCATCCGGCCAGTTGCCGACCACAGGTTGGAGGCCTGTGCGACTGTGTGTTGAGGTGAGATCAAGAATAGGGCGAACTGCAGAGTGGAGACAGCAAGCAGACTTTCGAGCTTCCGCATAGAACTCCGTCTTACCCCGCGATATAGATATGGAGTTCCGGTGCCAAAAATCGAACTCAGATCGCGAAGGTTTGCCGAAGTCTATCCTTGGGCTTGTCCATTCTCATTCAGTAACAAGACAAGGGTGTTATTACACAAATACCAGAATGGCTGTTACCGCGTTGTCGAAGCCCACCCTGTCGTAACCGTGTCAATCTTTTGACCCGCGGTGTCAAGTCACATCTCTACGCTGACTTCTGCATACCACTTCGGTCACCTCGTGGATACCTTGCTCGAATCTCGCATAGCTGTTCGCAGGTGGAGTTGCACCGCGGATAGCTCTCGAGAAGCGAGCATGCCGCTAGGCATTTCAACAATTTCATGACCTCCGGATTCCTCAATACTCGCCGACGTTCCGTTCCATTTCCGCCTTCGATGAGCGACTTGGCGATTTGCACTAACCCGCTGGTCTCTGGCCCGGTGAAGTCGGGCTGAGGCCGCGACTCTGTCGTGCTTTCGAGGCTTGTGCTGAGGTAAGGAGAACCATCCGAGGCACACGTCGGCGAATGGCTGATCGAGAAGCCGCGAGCACCGCTAATCGGCTTGGGACAGAGCTGAGCATCGTTCCGTCAGGAGGAGTCCACGGCTGTAGGCTGAGTCCGGATTAGAGTCCGGATCGCATGGGCAATAACGTGAAGAGTTCCGCATCGGCACTGGGGACACGATCAGTTCAGCGCAGACCTCTGCTCATCGCCGAGCAGGGTGATGAGGTCGGTCTCCCTAGAGCGCAGATGAACTCGGCACAAGTCCAGCGCGCTCCGGCGGTTCCGGTTGGCAAGCAGGCCAAAGTGCCGAATCTTCACGAAACCAGCGGGGAGGACGTGAAGAAGGAAGCGCCGGATGAACTCAGTAGCATCGAGTGTCATCGTGCTGCTGCGGTTGTTGTGCCGCGAATCGCGCCAGCGGAAGCGCACTCTTCCGTTCTCGACAGTGAGCAGCCTTCCGTTGGAGATAGCGACCCGATGCGTTTAGCGGGCCAGATACTTCGGCACATGTTCAGGGCCCCCGAAAGGAGGCTTGGAGTAGACCACCCACTCCTTGCGTCGGACGCTTCCGAGCAGAGAGTAGAAGGTTTGCGGCGAAGAGAATGCAACCAGCTTGCCGGTGAAGCATAACTCGCCACTGCGATAACGTCGCTTTAGAAAGCTGAGCAGCTTGCCGCGGAACATGCGGCTGAGCACGCGCACTGGCAGGAAAAATCCATGGCGCTTGGTCGCCACCCAACGTAGGCGACAGTTGAAGTCTGGTGATCATTCAGACCGGGGCGCTTGCGTGGGGTCAATTGATGTTGTCCGCCACACAGGGCCGACGGCAGCAATGATCCCGATTAGTGCGAGAAGTGTCGCTACGGCGGCCATGACTCCGCTGTCGCGGGCGAGTTGAATGGCATGCTCCGTCGGTTTCCAAATGAAAGCCTGGACCAGACCCTGATCGGCTCGATCAGGCCATCGGCAGAGTCTTCAATGAGCTGGTTTACATCGACGAAGTGAACCCTATATCGGAATCGACCATTACATACTAGTGTCCACTACCCGGCATCCTGGACACAACCAAGTCACTCAACTGCACACTTCGGTCCCAAATCAAAGACAGTCAGAAAACCACGCTTACGAATCACCTGCAATGGCTCATGGTACCCTCGCCGCGATCAACAAGTTTAGACGCTTGGGCCATAGTAGGTGGGTCCAGAGTAGGTCATTTTCAAGCATTGTGGGCGTGGTCGGCTTTGCTGTAGGAATCAGATGCGCTTCGTCAGAATTCATATAAATAGTGCGATGCCCGGCTATTTCACTCTTGATTGGAATTCAACCCTTGCCTCCTGCGCGCCCTACACTCTGCAACAAACTTCGCACTTGCGCGCGCTGAATCGGGGGCGTCGCACCTTGCTGGGTCGCTACCCAGGATGCAAGTCGGTTTGCATAGGCGCCGATCTCCTCCAATGAGTGACCGCGAATGAAGCAATGCGCCAGGCAGGCTGTGAATGCATCGCCTGCTCCTACCGCATCGACGACTTCGACAGCAAAGCCCGGATGGGTGACGCACTGGCTCTCAGACAGAAGTACCGAACCTTTGTCCGCCAGCGTGATGCACACGAGGCGTAGTTGGAACTCTTGAATGAGAGAAAACGCCAGTTCCTCTTGACTCATATCGCGGACTCCAAGCCGAGAGGCGAGGATTGGCAGCTCCTGGTCGCTTAGCTTGAGAATATCTGCATGCTCAAGGGATCGCTTGATAGTGGCGCGATCGTGATAGGACTGGCGCAGGTTGGCATCGAATATGAGTATTGCATCAGGTCTGGAATTCCGAAGGAAGCGATCGATGGTCTCTGCCGAGGTCGGTGTTCGTTGCGCCAGTGAGCCGAAGCAGATTATGTCGGCATGCGCGGATAGCTCCTGCCAGGCAGGTGTCCATTGAAGGAAGTCCCAAGCCACCGATTCGTGAATAGTAAAAGTTGGCTGACCCTTGGCATCAATCAATACCCCCGCAGTTCCTGTCGGGAGATTGGGATCAAGTTGCACATACTCGTCGGCCAGGCCTAAACGATGAAGCTGCTGACGCGCTTCCTTCCCAAGCGGATCATTACCTACTCGACTAGCTGGCACGCCACGATTGCCCAAGATACTGGACATGTAGGCGAAGTTCGCCGGCGCGCCGCCGAGCACTTTCCCGGTCGGTAGAACATCCCACAGGAGTTCGCCTAGCCCTACCATGAGGACCGAACCATTCATTGGAAGAGCCTCGGCGCAAAGTCTTCAAGGTACCGCCTCCAGACCGTCCAGACATGTGCTCCTGAACTCTCAATCCACACGTGCTTGATTCCAGCACGCTCGAGAGCTTCATGGGACTCGAGCACCGGCGAATGAAGAAAATCATCACGCCCAATTCCGATCCATAGCAACTTTAGCTGCTGATTGATCGTCGATGCCTTCTCAAGTGAGCCATCGTAGTCGGTCCGAGTGTCGGTGATATGGATCGCTGGACTGAAAGCTCCTAGAGAAGCGAACTGATCGAGATGATTCAGCCCGATACGGAGCGCCTGAGACCCTCCCATAGACAAACCAGCTAGTGCGCGATGATTTCTATCTGGAACCGTGCGAAAGTGAGTGTCGATAAATGGAACTAATTCACTGCTGACAATCTTGTCGAACAGCGCATACCGTTGGTTCATGAAGTAAGTAACAATCGCGCTCGATCGAGATGGGCCGCCTGCTGGCGGAGGCGGCTGATGTTCCGTATCGATCATGCCATTTTCATTGACGATGATCATCGGCTTGGCTGTCCCGCTGGCGATCAGGTTATCGAGGATGAAGTTCTCGTGTCCCTGTTCGCTCCACCCTGCTTGGTCCTCACCAAAACCGTGCAGAAGGTAAAGCACTGGATAGCGTTCATGCGACTGGTCGTAGCCCGGGGGGGTATACACGATGATTCGTCGGATCTGACCTGTCCCATTGAGCCGGTACCACTCCGTTCGCAGAGTTCCATGCGGAACATCCCTAATGGAGAAGAATTCCGACTCAGCTCCGGGAACCTCGAGGCCACTGACTTCTTTCCGGGCTGCAAAGAAGACGCGGCTGCCAGGATCGTTCGAGGCGAAGCCGTCAACAGAAATTGCGTAGTAATGAAAGCCAGTTGTCAATGGCTTTGTTGTTACTTCCCAGAGGCCGGAGGAATCTCTGGACATCTCGTATGTCGATTGGCCGAGTTCCATGAGCAACTGAACACTGTGGGCGAATTCCGCCTTGATCTTGAACGTAACGCTAAGATCCTTATTCACGCGTGGGAACTCAGCACCAGGTATGTTCGTTGAGGCAGGGCCAACACCCGTGAGTTGCGCCACTCCGTGACTACATAGAAGTATGGTGGTACATAGCCAGGCAAATCGCGTCATCAGCCGGGTCCTCCTGCTGCTGTTTGCATGTCTGCGATTGCTGTTGCGTGACTCAGTTTCCAGGTGCACGGAAAAGAGTGAGGTCGATTGCATCTGCCATTGCTTTGTATCCCGCTTCGTTTGGATGGAGATAATCGCCGGATTGATAAGCATCTCGAAATTTCGAAGGCTGAGCTGGATCGCGCACCGCCGCGTCAAAGTCGATGACCCCGTCGAAAGCGCCTCCGGTCCGAATCCATTGGTTGACACTCTGCCGGATCTGCTCGCCATCCTCGCTGAAATAGTCCGCTCCTCGGTAGGGCGTCAGTGTTGCGCCATAAACTCGGATCTGATGCTGGTGCGCTCGATCCACAATCTGCTGCATCCCGGCAATCAGTTCCGCCGCGGTTACGCCTTGTGCTGCAAACGGGCTCGGAGATGTGGTCGCTCCGTCCTTTGACTGTCTCGGCTTCATGTGAGGCCAGCCAATATCGTTGATTCCTTCGAGCACAATGAGATCGGTCACGCCCGGCTGCGAGAGCACATCTCGATCGAAACGGGCAAGTGCGTTGGTTCCGGCACCATCATGCAGGATGCGATTTCCTCCGATACCTTCATTAAGCACCGCTACGTTCTTCGCATGGCCTTCCGTGAGAAGACGCCTGGCAAACTGATCGGGCCAATCTGCATAGTTCCCTTGCTTTGCCCCGGCTCCATCCGTAATCGAATCGCCGAATGTCACGAGTGCGCGAACTGGTTCGGCAGTCCAGACTTCGACGTCAGAGAGCCAGTACCAGGAACTTTTGGCCGTGGGGGCTGCGATGTCGCTCGCTCCCGACACATCAGCGGATTTGGAGATGTAGGTATCATGCTGCGCCCAGAAATGTGTTGTAGCAGCGGTTGAGCTGTGAGGGAGATAGATGCTGACCGAGATTTCGCCCATCGGGCTTATCTTGAGATCTACCGGATCGCTAAGAAGTGGAGCACCCGCAGGGATCGTAACGGAGTTCCTGCCATTGAAAGTTATGACATGATCGGAAGGCGATTGGATGGATGATCCGCTAGCGGTCAGCGCGACGTGCGCTGCGCCAATCTCAAGCGGAGACGATCCGTACGTATTCGAGAACCGGATCCGAAGGCGGGCGCCACCGATGGAAGGGCGCACAACCATCCTGACTGTCTGGTTCTCAATGACAGGCGTCGGCGGAAGACCAGGAAAAGGCAGTGGAGTGTGAACGGCGGTGCTCCACGCACTCACCCATCTGCCCTGTTCGACCTTGCTTTGCGCGAAAACGCTGAAGGGAAGGGTCAGCAGGAGAAGTACGATTGCAGCGGATTTGGCTCTCATATCTTTTCTCGATCAGTCCCAGTGCTCTCGCCAGGTCATCTTCATCGCAGGTAGCGATCGAAGAATTTGATCATCACGCGGAAAGCGTCTCTTGACTCAGGAACTTCCGCGTTATAGAAGAAGCCGTGAAAAAGCCCATCCCACACATGGAGTTCAGTAGTAACGCCAAGCTTGGACAGTTGTGTATTCGTGTACAACGTGCCGCTCATCGCGAAATCACGCGTTCCGGTAATCAGGAGAGTTGGCGGAAATTTTGCGAGTATCTCAGGAGAGTTGATCGGAGACACCATTGGGTCTTTGGTATCAGCCGTACTGAAATATCCCAATTGCGAAGCACCAGGAGGACGAGAAACCGGAACACGTGCTTCACCAAATGGGAAGGCAATGTATGTAGCATCCCCACCGAAGCTGCCGGCCGAGGCACAGTAGATCCCGATTGCACCCGGGGAAGGTAGACGTTGCTTCTGGAACCACGCCACGGACATGGCCGTCAACATCCCACCTGCCGAACAGCCATAAATGCCGATGCTTCGAGGAGAGTAAGTCTTCAGGAGTTCGCGATAGACGGCGGCAACATCCTCACTGGCCGCGGGGAACTTGTGATCGGGACCTTCACGATAATCAACAGACACCACCTTAATTTGCATCAATGCGGATATCGGTATCGACTCCAGTTCAGCACAGCCCGGCCAACAACCTGAAAAGCCGCCACCATGTAGATTGATGAGCACGCGATCTCTGTTCACTTCGGAGATTCCACTCTTGGGAGAATAGACATACGCATGAACGCCACCGACCTTCGTATCCTGTTGATCGACAGCAAAGATTTCTTTGTCGCGGGCCAGCATGCCTTTCATAAAGCGCGGAACGCCATTATCCTGCTTGACGATCTCAGGGTCCTGCATATCGTGGAGGTGTTGTGTGACGTACGCCTTTGCTTCCGGACTCAAGAAACTGGAGAGTGGCACTGATTCGGCGGGAATCTTGACAGTTCCGTCTGACTCCACAGTGACCTTCGGAGCCTCAGGAGACCTCTGCGACAAAGCAACCGCTCCTCCGCTGAACAACATGAGAATGCCACACACGACAACTGACGCAAGTGATCTGATCATCATGAGAACTGTCACCCTTCGGTTGAAGTTTTGGCCGGTTTGGAAGCTGAAAGTTGGCCCAACGACGCGCGCACAATTCGTAGGAGCGTCGGGCCCATACCCGTCCATTCGTTTTGTCAGAACGAAACTCTCAAAGCCAACTGCACTGTGCGAGGAAGGCTGCTCTGGTGGTTCACGACTCCGAAGTTCGGTCCTAGTCCGACGCCGGGTTCTGCGAATTGAGGATGGTTGAAGAGATCGAAGATCTCACCGCTAAACTTCAGCTTCGCCTTCTCTCCAAGATTGAAGGATTTATTCGCAGAGAAATCGAAGTTTGCGACGCCAGCCGCTCTCAAATCGGAGTCTACCCGCGGCTCATTGCCGAAGGAGAATGGACCTGGCTGAGTGAAGCACGCAGTATTGAACCAATGCTGCTGCCTTGCAAGACGATCGCCCGATACGTGCTTTGAGCATCCTGCTGTGTAGCTCGGTCGAATGATTCCGTTCCCAAGACCAAATCCTGGAGTGCCGCCACCGAAGTCCTGCGACAAGATGTTTGGATTCGCAGTGAGCGCGATCGGTACGCCGCTTCTGAAAGTCGTAATTCCATTGACGCGCCATCCGCCGAGTATTGCGTTCGTGATGCCGTTGGCCCCTGAAAGATACCGTTGCCCAACCCCGAATGGCAGATCCAATCCATAGTTCGCCACAAAGTTGTGCCGTATATCCTGCTGGCTGACGGACTTCTCAGCCTGGATGTTGTAGAGATCCTGCACAAGCCCTGTGCCACCCTGTCCATCTAGGAAGGCGCTGGTATTATCAGTGTCGCTGATTAACTTACCCCACGTGTATGCAGCCTGAACGATACCGGCGTGACTGAATCGCTTTGTGAAATTCGCCTGTAAGGCGTGGTAATTCGAGGCGGCGATCCGTGCATCCTGACGAAGAACGCCGAGCGGGTATTGCGGATAGGGCATCAGCAATCTTCCTTTGAGGATTGTCGGCCCACCAGCTACGGTGCCGGCGGGCAAGATGCCGTAAAACGGGTTGGGCACCGGCGTTAAGAGGTCGTTACCCAACGAGAGATACTGGTCAGGAATCTGATTGAGCTGAAGACCAGACCCAGTGTAAGGCGACGCGATAATGAGGTGGGTGCCCTTCGAGCCGGCGTATGCAAGACTACCAGTTGCGCTGCTGCCGAAGGTCCGCTCCAACGCCAGATTCCACTGTTGGGAATAGCCAAGTGGCTGATCGGGGACACGCGCCCAGACACCCCTGCCTAAGAGATTGTCGATTCCTTGCTGTGAATGGCCCAGTGCCGGCGTCACTCCGTTGGGGAATGGATTGGCTACGGTCGCGCCAATCGGCTGGCCAGGCGTATTTTGATTGGTGGTTGCAGAACGAGTCAGAGAGCTGAGCTGGGGGCCATCCTGATCAAGAACCGCGGGGAAGTAAGAGATACCGTAACCTGCACGCACCACGCTGCGGGCATTGAACCGCTCCGCAAAACCTACACGAGGCGAGAACGTATTCCAGTGGAGTGATTCTTCTCTCCGGGACGGGTGGAGCTGCGAATGGAGCAACGCCGCCGTGCCTTTTAGTTGAACGTCGTTCCCTAACGGATCGGTGTAGGAGCTGACTCCGCCGACGCTTAGAGGCTGATTTGGAAGGAAGACCGCGCCAATGTCATGCTCTTCTGAAAACGAACCTGGCTGCTCCCAGCGAACCCCTGCCGTGATTGTCAGGTTAGGAGTCGCTTGATAAGTGTCTTCGACAAATAATCCGTAGTTATGCAGGAACGCATAGGTTGGAAGAAAGAGCGTTGTACTGGTGCTCGAGGGAATTCCCAGAAGGAACGATGCCAGAGCATTTCCCGAACCGGGGATACTCGGATTTCCGGTAAATGCCGGAAGCGCGGTAAGCGTGATTCCGCTGCTGCCGCCATATGCTTCCCACAGCACCTGCCGCCAGTTCCCTCCCGTCTTGATGCTGTGCTTGCCAGCAATCTTCGTAACGCTTCCCACTATTGCCCAGATGTTATTGTTCCAATGGAGCTGTGACAAATTCGGTCCGACGCTGTATCCCTGTACTGCAAGAGCGGGCAGAGACCACTTTGGATTCGTTGATTGCACGTCTCCATAGTTTGAGTTGATCTGTGACATGTTGAATCCGTTGCTTAACGGATCTTGGAAGTTGTAGTTCTCAAGGTAGGACAGACGGAGTTCAGCGATGAAGGTGGGAGTGAATACGTGATTGTCTCCAAGCACCGCTTCCTGCGTGTAGTTTCCAGTGGGACCGGCGCCAGTTTTGTTTCCGAACGGATCAACCGAGACGTTATGCGGATTCCAGAACGTGTAACGGGTGAAGAGGGTGTCCTTCCCAAGCGTCGCATCGATCCGGGCATTGTACTGGGTCTGGACTCCAACCGCGGGCACAGAGACGAACGTGTTGTTCGTGTAGGGAACTTGCTTTACGAAGGACTGTTTAGGCGCCTCAAGTTGAAGAATAGCGAGAGCGGCTGGATCGATTCTTCCTGCGATGCTGTTCCCCGGGAAGGGCTGACCGGTATTCGGATCGTAGATGACCTGGGGGTCGGCCGAGAAATCGCCGCTCAACTCAGCCGCAGTAGGCATTACATAACTGGCAGGCGACGCAGAACTGAGAGACTCGTGCTCCCATGAAAAGAAGAAGAACAGCTTGTTCTTGATAGCAGGGCCGCCTAAGTTTGCTCCGTACTGATTCTGATGAAGAGGCACTTTCCCTAGACCGGCATGATTAGAGAACCAATCATTCGCATCCAGAACAGTGTTCCGGAAGTATTCATACGCGCTACCGTGGAACTGGTTTGTACCACTCTTCGTGGAGATCTGGACGACGCCGCCGCCATAGCCACCGAATTCGGCGCTCACATCGCTTGTTGATACTCTGAACTCGCGAACCACGTCCTGAGTGGGTACGAGGGTGTTGACATTGTTCTCGGCAATGTTTGATCCAACGCCGTCAATGAAAAAGAGGCTTTGCCCGCTAAACGCACCCCCAATCTGATAATTGCCGTATGAGATGGCTTGCGTATTTGCGCTAACTTGACCAGTACCTCCGTTGGCCATCGTACTGCCCGAAGTTCCGCCCCCGGGTATGACTCCAGGAACAAAATCAAGAAGGTTATTCACATTTCGCCCGTTGAGCGGAGCTTCCTGTACTTGCGCTCCCTCAATTACTCCACCCAAGGTCGCGCTGTCTGTTTGGATATTTGTGTTGGTAGTTGTTACAGTTACGGTCTGCGATACATCTCCGACCTGCAGTGTCAAATCGGCTCGCGTAGAACCGCCGATGCTTACTTCAACACGCTCGTTAGTCGCCGACTTGAATCCCTGACTAGTCACCGTGATGCCGTATACGCCGGGGGTCAGGTTGATGAAGTTATACGTACCGCCGGATCCAGTAACCGTTTCTTGCTGAGCGTTCGTTCCCTTGTTGACCAGTTGAACGTGCGCACCCGAAATCAGGGCACCTCCCTGGTCAGCGACTGTTCCGACTATGTTGCCGTAGCTCGTTTGGCCATGAACCAGGCCCGCTCTGAGCATCAGGCAGAGAACGAAGAATGCCAGCCAAATCCTTTGCCGGCTGAATGCTGAACATGCGATCTCAATGGACACCGCCATGCGGCGCCGCGACGCAGCTTGAATGCTGGACATTTTCTCGACCTCCGAAGCTCGTCGCATGATGTCTCAGTCAACGCAGCCGATTTCGGGGAAGAATCACTAGTTCGGTTTGGCTGGTGCTGGAAACAGACATCGCGCAACTACTCACGAAGAGAACTTTTATGCGTTGCTTCATGCAATTGTCAACGATTTATACAGACTAATCGACTAAAGTTGCCTATACATTTCAGCAGCTTGTGGTTTGCTTGCCTGGATCTGTTGAATTTTCGGTTGCCTGCTGCCCACGCAACACTAGACAAGCGCGTTCGCTTAAATGCCCGTGCCCTCCGCGAAGCCTGCTCAATCCTTCGCACGCCCGCAAGATTGACGGACGATCATCTCACAACCGAGGAGAACATCCCTGGAGGGCAAATCTGGATTTGAGATTCGATCCAGCATCACTGTCAACGCGATCCGCCCGATATCGCGGCACGGCTGATGTTGAGTCGTCAGGGGAACGGGGAGCAGGCTTGCATACTTCACGTCGTCTATGCCGACGATTCTGATGTCATCCGGTATCCTCTCCCCAATCGTGATCAACGTGTGCATCAGCTTCCCGGCTGTAAAATCGTTCGCGCATAAAAAGGCGTCAGGCCGATCCCTTTTGAGAATCGCCTTTACAAATTTCTGATCCGATGCATCTCCCATGTGCACGCCATCGCGGAAGGACTTACCGGGTTGCGATTGAATCGCTTCGCGGTAGCCCGCGATCCGGGCATCAACCGTAGGGGCCGAATGTGGTCTAGCGAAAAACGCAATGTTCTTCGCGCCCGCCTTGATCAAATGCTCGGTCGCCAGGTAAGCCGTTCTGCGGTTATCGATTCCGACGAGATCATACCTGCTTCGCCTTGGATAGGGCTCGAGACACCGGTCGAGAAGCACCACCGGTATGCCCGCCTTATCTAAGGCCTGGACGATCTTGTGATTCGCTTGGAACCTTCCCGAGGAAAATTCCACGGGCGCGAAAAACACTCCTGAGACCTTTTTGGCAATGTAGTGATGACACAACTGTTCCGCCACTCTTTCGCTCTCATTCTCTTCAGACGCAGTGTTGCCCCAGAGCAGCGAGTGGCGACTGGCCTCTTGAGATTCCATCATTCCCTTGCAAATCGCTTCGAATATTTCCGTCTGCCCGAGCTCGGGAATGAGCAGTCCAAACACGTGGCTCCTGGGACTCGAATTTTGAGAGACAAAAGTCCCCGAGCCCACACGTCTCACCACCAGACCCATCGTTTGCAATTCGTGCATTGCCCGAAAAACCGTCATGCGCGATGCACCGTAACGTCTGACTAGTTCTCCTTCACTCGGCAGTCGCTGGCCCGGAACATAACGTCCCGATCGGATGTCTTCTTGAATCTTTTCCAGAATGTCGCGATATTTATGAGTTGCCACACTTCCCTCGTTCAGCCGAGAGCTCGCCCAGGGGGCACCGCTCGAGCTGCGATCAATACCATACATTACCCTATACAGCTTTGTGACCAATTGCTTCAACCGTCGGCGAAAATAAGTCACGCGTTACGGGCGTCGATCACCTTCGGAAACTCTGAAATCTATCGGGGGTGCGCTCCTCAATCAGCGAGAAGAGCCTTCAGGTACTCGTAGCTTTCCTCCGCAAGTCTGTCAGGCGAGACATGGGGATCAGCCCACAAATATCCTGGACTCTTCCCTTCTCCGGGACTATAGCCAAATCCCTCGATCATCAGGTAGCCCTGATAATCAATCTCCTTGAGCACCGCTACTATTTCCCTGAATGGAACGTGCCCGCGGCCAAGAGGACCTCGATCGTTCTCACTGGCGTGGACATGTTTGAGATTAGGGCCTAGCAATCGTATGCCGCTACAGATATCCCGCTCCTCAATGTTCGCGTGGAACGTGTCGATTGTGACGCCGATACGAGGGTCGTCGATCGCTTCGCACAGACGTGCGGCTTCCGCTGTAGTCCGCAAAAAGAAGGTCTCCGAACGATTTACAGGCTCAATGGAGAGCGTCACCTCTGCCCTCTCGAGGTCTTCTCGCAACGATCGAAATGCCTCGATCGCCCAGTTCCATTCTTCTGCGTTAGGACGGTGCTCTGGTAGGTAACCGATCGGTGCAAAAAGGGGTCCCCCAATCAATTTCGCGCCCATAGCTGCAGTCGCGTGAATGCATCCCCTGAGATGCTCAATGCTCTGCTTTCGGATCAGCCGATCAGGACTGATTGGATTGATTTCAGTCGGCAAGATGGCGCAGACCGTGCACTCAAGGCCATTGCTTTCGAAAGCGAGCTTTATTTCCTCGATCGGAAGTCGCCGGGGATCAAACATCGGTATTTCCAATGCCGAGAGACCGAGTCTTTTGATCGCCGGCAGCGATGCAAGGTGAGGAGATTTGAAATCTGACGTCCAAGCAAAGCCGCTAATCCCAATCTTCATTTGGCCCCCGTACAATTAGACCTCGCTCGTCCTTGTGCAACGCTCAATCCACCGCTCTCGATGATCTCATAAGATCTTCGCACTATTCCCTGTCCAACGGCTCAACAACAACCTAGTGCGCGACCGAGGGGCAAAGGATTTCACATCCGAATCGCCACCCATTCTGCCTCCGGCGGAGCCCCACTAAGAGCGTCCAGCATCTCTTTTAAACTGCGACGAACCCGCCATCGACAAACCGCTCCACGCCCGCGACGAAACTGCTGTCGTCCCTCGCAAGGAACACGACCGCCTTGGCCAACTCGTCAGGCTCGCCCATGCGGCCCAGTGGGACACCGGCCGCAAGGTTCGCGTTGAGCTGCTTCTCCTGCTCATTGTCATTCTCCACGAGACCCTCAATCGCGGGAGTGTCGATCGGTCCGGGGCTTACCACATTCACACGGATCATGCGTTCCTTCAGTTCGGTTGTCCAAGTTCGCGCGAATGATCGGACGGCAGCCTTGATCGCATTGTAGACGCCGAAATTCTCGAATCCCTTTACTGACATGATCGAACCGTTCAGCACGATCGTCGCACCGTTGGGGAGCAGTGGTAACGCCTTTTGTACCGTGAACACAAGCCCCTTCACGTTCATGTCGAAAGTCTTGTCCAGGTGTTCTTCGGTGTAGCTTCCCAGCGGAACAAACTCGCCTCCCCTCCGCATTGGCGAACACAACGTCGAGCCTGCCCCTCTCCTGCTTAATTTGCGCAAACAGGCGCTCCAGATCGTCCAGTTTCGAGACGTAACCCTGTACGGCGGTCACGTTGCTGCCAATCTCTTTCACAGCGTCTCCAGAGATTCCTGACGGCGTCCCCTGATATACACGTGCGCCCCTTCGGCAACAAAGCGCTTTGCCGTCGCCAAACCGATACCACTGTTCCCACCTGTGACTAGTGCAATCTTTCCATCCAGCTTACCCATTACCTGCTCCTTTTGCGCCGTAGCCGCATAGCACAACACATTTCGATGCCCATCGAAATGATGACGTTATTTTGACTTCAACAATCCGCAGATATAGGCGAAAGAGCTGGCAATTTCTCGATGGCGCTACTGAACCATTCCGGCCTGGATCCTATGAAAACAGTCTTTCAGTTCGCTCGTGTCACCAGGAGAACCCGTACGCTTCGAGAGTCCTTGGAAATCCGCAAGAGAACTCCGGTCTCCATTGCGGCTTTGACTGGCGTTCGATAGAAACGAGCTGTTTGCTCTGAAGTGGAGTGACATCACTCTTACCGCAGAACTGATGACCGTAGTGCCGCGGCAGCATCACCTTTCGGATAGTATCCTGTTTCAATGACTGATTTACCTAGAAGACCGCGGGCGACACCAAGAAGAATTTGCGTATTTTGCGGATCGACTGTGGGGGTAAACTCAAAGCATCTTGCTGAAGCTAAATCGCTAGGGCGCCAGATGGCTGCCGGCAACTGGGGCCTCGTGTACGGAGGAACCTCCGTTGGGTTGATGGGCGCAACTGCTGACGCCGTGCTCTCCAGCGGCGCGGAGGTTATCGGGATACTTCCCCGAGAGTTGCAGGAGCGCGAGATTGCACATCGTCGCCTCACCAAGCTGCACCTGGTAGAGAGCATGCACGAACGCAAGGCGCTTATGGCATCTTTGTCAGATGCTTTCATTGCGTTGCCCGGAGGCTACGGAACGCTGGACGAATTCTTCGAGATCGTCACTTGGGCGCAACTAAAGATCCATTTCAAGCCTTGCGTTCTGATCAATACGAATGGCTACTATGACTTCCTGCTACGTTTTCTTGACCAAGCGGTGAGAGAGGAGTTCGTAAGGCCAGCCAACCTGGGACTAGTGCTGGTGGCAAAAGACCCTGCCGAAGCTTTGCAATTGATTGAGAGATCCGTGCGTGAATCCTCACTCGATCAAACTGCCGGCATGCAAATTGTCGCCAAGCTAACGCCGTAGTAGGCGGACATTGCATCCGACCCGAACTGATTTACGCCTAAAATCTCCAGGCGCTGAAGGCGTGGCCAGTTCAGGTAGGCCAAGTTGATTCCGGTGCTCTAATACTCTTCCAAAGTGATGCGCCCACAAACGCGCGCCAAGATCACCAGAGCGATCCACGGACGACCCGATGGTGAGCCATTTGAGAAGTGTCGGATGCAAACCGGCATCGAATAGGGCGAAGCCTGCAGCAATAACGCAAGTGTCCGCCTGAACACCGCAAACCAGTATGCGATCCATACCTAGATCTCGAAGATATTCAATAGCAGCCGGAGGCGGGAGATAGCCATGCTTTATGAAAATGCGGTCCGCGGGTATAAGGCTTTCGTCAGCCTTACCGGGTTTCCATCCTAACTGTCCTTCAAAGGGCGTGATAGATTCATCGTGCCTCTCGACGGGGGCTACGCTTGGGAGGATGGCTTCAGTTCCAGAATCCCATCCAACACTTTCCTCGAGATAGGAAAGCTCGGCTGAACATCGACGATGAGGAGACCTTGTTTCATGATTTCATGACCGATCTGACACGGAGACCATGGAGGCTTGCGCTCGGCGCTCTCTATTGAAGCTTCTTTATTTACCGCCCGATCTGATCCACGTACACGAGCGGTCAATTGGCGGCATGATCGAGTAAACTGATGACCTTTTCATCCAAGTCTCTCGCCACTTCCAGCGCCGGCAGATCTCCGTACTGAGCAAGATAGCTGCTCATCGTGTCATAGGACAGATGTACGCCGTCCTCGCGCTCACTTACCAGAATGGTCACCGGAGCGTACGATGCGGCGTCTGGCACTCGTTCTGCCATCTTTTTCATGAGGAGCGGGTTGCCAGCAATGATCCTCACCATCTTGAGTTCCTTAGCTGCCGGATCCTTGCGAAACACCGCCCCTGGATCGAAGCGAAGAAATTCCACCAGATCAGATGTTCCGATTGCTCCATTCACAAGGCCTTCATACTCTTCGAAAGATTGAGTGACAGCCTTTCGCTCGAAGTAGTTCGCAATGGGGCGTCCGATCCCCTTGTCCAATTCGAAAAGCACTTGTTCAAAAGATTTCTTCGACACAAGGTCGAATCGCTCGACCATGATTTTGCTCGATTTCATGATATTTACTCCCTTTTCTCTTGTTCGTCGCTGTCTTCCACTGCTACTAGAACAAATCAATCGATGCCGGCTGGGGTCGTTAAACGCCGGTCTCGCTCTCGACGGCATTCGAGCTTGAATGTGCATTTCGCTCGTGAATGTGGGCGGCAGGAGTGCGGTCAAGCATGAGGCTAAGCAGTTCTGGTCGGCTATAGTGGCCACGCGAGTCCATCATCTGTTTGCGTCTGTCGATCAAAG
>DATNEX010000117.1:0-137426 GCA_035606605.1 Terriglobales bacterium | reverse complement strand
GGCTCGGAGGAACCAATCGCCATCCCAGCCGTGATTGCGAATCGTCTCCTCCATCTTCATGACCTCAGCGATATAGTCCTTCGCCTCGGCTTCCGCTTCGGCGCACTTGCTTGTTCCGCCATGTTTCGGGCAGGCTTTTTGGACCGTGATGTCGGCGAGTTCGCGACCGGCGAGGCAGAAAAGGCCGGCAATAAAGATCGACTCGGCTACCTTGCCCTCTTTGTTCGTCGTCGTCTGGAAAGACTGTCCCGGAGTGTCCGAGAAGCAATTTAGGTTCAGACAGTCATTCCAGTCAGCGCGGCCGATCAGCGGCAGACCGTGAGGCCCGAGGCGATCGAGGGTGTACTGGAAGCTTCGCTGCAAGTGGTCGTAGAGCGACTGCTCCGATCCCGGCTCGTTGTCGTAGGCAACCAACTCCTTCAGGATGCCCCAATCGCCGGTCTCCTTCAGATAGGCCGCGACACCGAGAATGAGCCAGTGCGGATCGTCGTTAAAGTTGCTGCCGACATCGTTATTCCCGCGCTTTGTCAAAGGCTGATATTGATGATAAGCGCCACCGGTCGGAAGTTGTGTGGCCGCGAGATCGAGTATGCGCTCGCGGGCGCGGGACGGAACCATGTGCACGAAGCCGAGCAGGTCCTGATTGGAATCGCGGAAGCCTAAGCCACGCCCAATACCAGATTCATAGAACGAAGCCGAGCGTGACATGTTGAATGTCGCCATGCACTGGTAGGCGTTCCAGATGTTCACCATGCGGTTGGTGTGTTCGTCGGGCGTATCGACTTGCACGATGCTCAGCAGACTGTCCCAATACTCGCGCAGCCTCTCAAAAGCGGCATCGGCGTTTGAGGGACTGAGATACTTCGTAATTGTCGCCTTCACCGATTTTTTGTTGATCGTTTGCGAATTGGGCGGCTCGAACTTCTGGTCTTTTGCGTTCTCCTGGTAGCCGAGCAGGAATACGATCTGCCGCGATTCGCCAGGCTTCAAGTTCAATTTGATGTGCTGATAGGCTACCGGCGCCCAGCCGTAAGCGATCGAGTTCTCTGACTCTCCACGTTCAACCACCGCCGGATTATCCCAACCGCGATACGGTCCGAGAAACTTGTCGCGTTGGGTGTCGAAGCCATCGGGTTTTAGCGAGGATGCGAAATAGGAGAAGTGATCGCGACGTTCTCGGTATTCGGTTTTGTGATAGATGACACTGTCTTCGACTTCAACTTGGCCGATGCTCAAGTTCCGCTGGAAATTCGTCGAGTCGTCTTGCGCATCCCAAAGGCAAAACTCCACGCCGCCAAAAACCGAGAGTGACGCGGCGTGGAGGCGATGGTTGGTAATGGTCAACTGCCAGATTTCCAGGTTTTCATCGAGCGGAACAAAATACCGAGTGCACGCCTCAACTTCCTTGTATTCCGAACCGATGATGCTGTACCCCATCCCATGTCGACAGCTGTAGTTCTCGAGTGGATGGCGCGTGGGCTGCCATGAAGGAGACCAGAATTCCTTGGCATCGTTGTCGCGTAGGTAGATGTAACGCCCCCCGCAATCGAAGGGGGCATTGTTGTAGCGATATCGTGTGAGTCGCCGCAGCCGCGCGTCGCGATAGAACGAGTACCCTCCCGCCGTATTGGAAATGATTCCGAAGTACGCTTGGCAACCGAGGTAATTAATCCACGGCAACGGCGTGTCCGGTTGCGTGATGACGTACTCACGCTTCTGATCGTCGAAGTATCCAAATTTCATCCGTGCTCCCCGCGGAGGAGGTACGCCCGACTGCAAGCGTACAGGCTTGCGAAACGATTTTCTAGGGCATTTTTCGCTTGTCTGAAGCGAACCGGAGATTATACAGTGCAGGACAGAATCGAACGCAAGAACTTTCGTTAGGGTGGGGATGCATGCTTAGGAACCCATCGCGGCGGTGGCGGATTCAAGAAAAATGTTCGGGCAAGGAGATCGAAATCATGCGTCAGGAACGATTATCCGTGAGCAAGCGTTCTTTTGTTTTCGCATGCGTCTTAGCCCTCTTTGCACTTGCCGCCACGCCGGTCGCCCGAGGACAAGTAGCAACCACAGACATTAAGGTGGATCAGGTCGGATATCTGCCGGCTGCGCAAAAAATCGCATTCATTGCCACCTCGGGTGAAACCGCGCAGAGCTTTTCGGTCAAGCGCAGCAGCGACAACAAGGTGGCGTTTGAGGGAAAGTTGGGCGCTCGGGCGCACGATTCCAATACCGGCGACGACGTCCAAGCCGCTGATTTTTCGATACTGCGTGAACCGGGACGGTATTACATCGAGGTTCCAGGCATCGGCCGCAGTTGGAACTTCTCAATTGAGGCCAACGTTTACGCCCGCGCATACAAGCTCGTCATGCTCGGCTTCTATGGTCAGCGCTGCGGACGAGAGGTTGATCTCGGCTCTGAATTTCCAGGCTACAAGCATGCCGCGTGTCATGTGAAAGGCGAGTTTCATTCGACCTCCGGTAAATCAGGGGATCGCGACAACCTGGGTGGCTGGCATGATGCTGGCGACTATGGTCGATACGTGGTGAATTCGGGCATCTCAACTGGTTCCCTGCTCTGGGCATGGGAGCTGTACGCGTCCAATCTCAAGAACATCAAATTGAAAATTCCTGAGAGTGGAAACGGCACGCCAGACATCCTGAACGAAGCGCGCTGGAACCTCGAGTGGATGCTAGAGATGCAGGATGATGATGGCGGAGTATGGCACAAACAGACCAGCCCACACTTTGCTGGGTTCGTACTGCCGGAGGACGACACGCTGGTGAGCGAGGTCATTGGCACTGGGACGTCGCCCTATAAGAGTACATGCGCAACCGCAGATCTGGCCGCGGTGGCGGCGATTGCCGCCCGTTTGTACAAGCCGTTCGATGAGAAATTCGCCGCGAAGAACTTGCAAGCGGCACGCCAAGCCTGGCTGTGGACCGAGAAGAATCCGAACGTTACATTCAAGAACCCTCCTGGCATTAGCACCGGTGAGTACGGAGACAACGACTGCACCGACGAGCGGGTGTGGGCAGCGGCAGAACTGTGGCGCACAACCGGGAATGCGGACTATAACGACTTCTTCCTGAAAAATTACGCTGAGTTTCAACCCAAGTTGGACGCGCCTCCGGCCGAGGGGTGGAGAGAAGTTGCTCCCATGGGCCTCTGGACATACGCATTGGCGAAGCGTCAAGGTTCCGATGCCTCGGCGGTTGCGGCCATCCGCACGAACAGCGTAGAACTGGCCAGGCGCATTGCCCAGCGCACGGCCGCCGATCCGTATCACGTCAGCCTGGTGGCAAAGGATTACGTCTGGGGATCAAATGGCGTGGCCGCGTCATACGGGCTGCAGCTGCTTGTGGCCAACGCATTTTCCCCCGATCCGGCCTTGCTCAACGCGGCAACCGATGATCTGCACTACCTGCTGGGGCGCAATACCTTCTCACTGTCATGGGTGACCCAGCTGGGGGAGCATCCCTACCGTTATCCGCATCACCGACCAAGCGGTGCGGATGAAAATAAAGAGCCATGGCCCGGGTTGCTGTCAGGAGGGCCAAACGCGGGGCGTCAGGACGCGGTGCTTGCCAAACTGGCGAAGGGATTGCCTCCGGCCAAGGTGTATGCCGACGATCAAGGCTCGTATGCGAGCAACGAAATCGCGATTAATTGGCAGGCTGCAGTGGTATTTCTATTGGCGGGAACACTGCAATAGTTGGAGCGTTGCATTTGAAGATTAGGGCGATCTTACGCCGGTTTTTGGCTGAGTACTCTCGGTTCTCTGTTGTATAGTTGGCACGGCCCCAGCACGATTGGCCGTGGTTGCGGCCCCGATGGTCAGCGCCTGTAATCGAACCTTCGCGTCTCAATGAGGTGTCCTTTGAATCTACACGGCATCGATATCGCCGTAGTCGTGGCTTATCTCGTGACCTCAGTTCTCGTGGGCTACTGGGTCTCGCATCGCGCGTCAAGAGATATCAAGGCCTACTTCCTCGGTGGCAACGTCATGCCTTGGTACGTCCTGGGGGTCTCGAACGCCTCAGGCATGTTCGACATTAGCGGCACCATGCTGCTGGTCTACTGGATGTTCGTCTATGGCTTGAAGAGCGTCTGGATTCCTTGGTTGTGGCCAACCTTCAACCAAATCTTTCTCATGGTGTATTTGTCGAGTTGGCTCCGGCGATCCAATGTTATGACGGGTGCGGAGTGGATTCAGACGCGCTTCGGTAAAGGTCGAGGCGCAAACCTAGCGCACATCATCGTGGTCATCTATGCGTTCTTCAGCATCATCGGTTTTTTCACCTACGGCTTTAAGGGGATTGGGAAGTTCGCGGCCACATTCCTTCCTTGGCATCTGAGCGCCAACGAATATGCGCTCATCCTGATTGCCATCACCACCTTTTACGTGATCAAGGGCGGGATGTTCAGCGTCGTAATCACCGAGGTCATGCAGTTTTGCATTCTGTCAGTGGCATCTTTTGCCGTCGGCATCATCGCCATGATGAAAGTCTCCCCGGACACGCTTCGCCGTTTCATTCCCGCCGGATGGGAAAATGTTTTTTTCGGTTGGCACTTGAACATGGACTGGTCTCGGCTGGTTCCTTCCGCTAACACCAAGATCGCTGAGGACCACTACGGACTCTTCGGATTTTTTGTGATGATGCTGCTGTTCAAGGGAATTCTGATCAGCGCGGCTGGCCCCGCACCCAACTACGACATGCAACGCGTGCTCTCCTGCAAGAATCCGCGGGAGGCTGCCATGATGAGCGGCTGGGTTAACGTCGTACTGACCTTCCCGCGCTATTTCCTTATCACCGGCCTCACCGTCCTCGCGCTGGTGTTCTTCAGTGGCGCCATACGCGGCATGGGCACGCACATGGATTTCGAGAGCATTCTTCCCGAAGCTCTCGGACGGTTCGTTCCCGCCGGATTGCTCGGCTTTCTTATTGCCGGATTGTTGGCCGCCTACATGTCGAATTTTGCTGCGACCGTAAACGCCGCACCTCCATATTTCGTCAACGACATCTACAAGCGCTATATCAACCCGAATGCGAACCCGAAGACATATGTGCGGCTCAGCTATCTCAGCTCGTTCATGGTGGTATTGCTCGGAGTACTTATCGGCTGGTACATCGGAACCGTGAACGACGTGGTGATTTGGATCGTTACATCGCTATGGGGAGGCTATACCGCGTCCAACGTTTTGAAGTGGTATTGGTGGAGGTTCAACGGACATGGATACTTCTGGGGGATGGTGGTCGGCATGGCCTCGTCCCTGACTGTGCCCCTGAGCCTCACCAAGATTCCGTCCCTGCAGGCTTGGGCAAGCCGACACTCGCTGAACCTTGAGGTTTCCTTTGGATTCGGCCTGGTGTTTCTGTTGTCGTTAATCGCTTCCCTTTTGGGCACATTCCTCACCAAGCCAGAAGAGGAAGAAATCTTGAAGAGCTTTTATCGTCGTGTACGCCCCTGGGGATTCTGGGGACCGGTCCTGCAGAAGGTACAGGCGGAAGATCCCTCCTTCCGGCGAAATACGGACTTCTGGCGCGACATGTTTAACATCGTGGTGGGAATGGTATGGCAGGTAACGCTCGTCGCCTTGCCCATTTACATTGTGACCTGGAACCTACCCTATGCGGGCTATGCGGTAGTGGTTGTTGCGATCACGTCGATCATCCTCAAGTACACCTGGTACGACCACCTCAAAGATCTGGAGCACATTAACCAGTACAGCGGGCAAGTCGAAGCAGCCAAGGAGGTTTCGACAGCTCTTTAACCGCCCAGAAGCCACGACCGCATCCTTTCGGTTAAATTCATGAGAATTCATCTGCTTGCTTTTGTCGTGCTACTTCCCTCTTTTTCCTTGGCGCAGCCGGCCGTCTCCAACATCGGCAACTGGTACATGCAGGACGCGGCCGGGGTAAAAGAACCGGGCTCTGTGGTCTCGTCCTCTTCGTACAAACCGAAAAGTTGGTATGCGGCTACCGTGCCGGGAACGGTGCTGACCACACTGGTAAACAACAGGATCTACCCCGAGCCGCTGTACGGCGAAAACATGCGCCGCATTCCCGAGAGTCTGAACAAAACAGGCTGGTGGTATCGAACGACTTTCAGCGTGCCCAAGGAGTTCAAAGGACGGCGCGTCTGGTTGCACTTTGCCGGCATCAATTACGGCGCGGAGATCTGGGTGAACGGGCACCAGAGTGGAACTATGAAGGGCGCCTTCATTCGCGGAGACTTCGAGGTGACTGATTTCGTCAGGTCCGGCAAAAGCGCGGTTCTGGCGGTGCTGGTCTCGCCTCAGCCGCATCCTGGTACTCCGATTGAGCATACGGTTGCCAATGGCGTGGGCAAAAACGGCGGAGATAGCGCGATCGATGGACCGACCTTTCTCTGCACCATCGGATGGGATTGGCTCCCGGCAGTTCGAGATCGGGACACAGGAATCTGGCTTCCCGTCACCCTGGATTCAAGCGGGCCAGTCGTGGTCAAGGATCCCTTTGTCACATCCGAAATCCAACCGCCTTTTACGAATGCCGATCTTCGCATTGCAGTGACTTTGGAGAATAAATCGCCGCAAACAGTCACTGGCACGCTGACCGGAACGATCCAATGGCAAAACGGGAACCAGAAATCGGTAACGTTCAGCAAAACAATGGCCATCGCCGCGGGCAGCCAACAGGACATAGCCCTCGACAAGGATTCCACGCCGGAACTTCACTTCGATGATCCGAAGTTGTGGTGGCCGAACGGATATGGGCCGCAGAATCTCTACTCCCTGACACTACGGTTCGACATCGACGGGAGGGAATCGTCTACGCAATCTCGCCAGTTTGGCATTCGCAAGATTGAATATCAGGTTGCCGATTCGCAGAACCTCACGCTTTCGGTCAACGGAGTGAAGGTGATGGCGCGTGGCGGAAATTGGGGCCTGGACGAGGGCATGAAGCGCATCCCTCGCGACCGGCTGGACGCGCAGTTCCACATGCATGCGCTCGCCAATCTCAACATCATCCGCAACTGGGTGGGTCAAAGCACCAGTCCCGACTTTTACGATCTGGCCGACAAATACGGAATCCTGCTGTGGGACGAGTTCTTCCAACCCAATCCCTACGACGGACCAGATGTTACAGACCTTCCAACTTATCTCGCAAACGTCACCGACAAGGTGGTCCGTTATAGAAACCATCCTTCGATTGCAGTCTGGTGCGCGCGCAACGAGGGATATCCGCCCAAGGAGCTTGAGGACGACTTGAAGCCGCTAATGGCGCGGCTCGATCCGTCGCGCCTCTACCAGTCGAACTCCGCGGAAGGGCGGGGGGTGTCATCCGGTGGTCCATATTATTGGCGTTCCCCTCGCTTCTTTTACGCGATCAGCGAAAGCTTCAAGACCGAAACCGGATCGGTCTCGATTCCTACCCTTGAGTCAATTCAGGGAATGATGCCGCCAAACGATTGGGAGACGATCAATGACGATTGGGCGCAGCACGACATGGCACACGGCGCGCAACGCGGCGATGAGTTCCCTGTCATGCTGGCCCACCGTTACGGGCACATTCGCAACCTGGCTGACTTTGTCCGCAAAGGTCAGCTCGCCACCTATGAAGCATTTCGTGCTATGTATGAGGGCCGCAACTCGGAAATGTTTAAGTCCACAACCGGCGTCCTCACGTGGATGAGCAATCCCGCGCAACCCAGCTTTGTTTGGCAACTCTATCACTACGATCTTGAGCCGAATGCGGCGCTGTTTGCGGTCAAGAAAGCCTGCGAGACGGTTCACGTTCAAATGAACGAAGCAACACGGGGAATTGAGATTGTGAATAACCGGCCGGAAGCGTTAAAGGACCTCAAGCTCGAGGTACTGATGTATCGCTCCGACGGGCACGTCGATTTCCGCCGAGTTGATTCCGTCGCCCAAGTTCCCGGCAGCGCGACCGAAAAAGTTGCGCAAGTACCGAATGCCTACGACACGGCGCTGTTCTTCTTCAAGCTGAACCTCCTCGATGCTCAAGACAAACTAGTGTCCACGAACTTCTACTGGCAGCACGTTGCGCAGGACCAGTTTGACGGCTTGCAGGACCTTCCGACGGTGACTCTGGAAGCTGACGCGACCAGCCGGGCGGAGAACGACAAGACCTTTTTTACCGTTAGCCTGGCAAACAAGAGCAACAATATCGCCTTGCTCTCGCACTTGCAGCTCCATCAGAAGAAAAGTGGAAGGCGGGTTCTTCCAGTGTTCTACTCCGATAATTATCTGTCCCTGGTTCCGGGTGAAAACACAACCGTCACCATCGAAGTGGCAACCAAAGATCTGCAGGGCGACGAACCACTCATCGAGATAGACGGATATAACGTCGATGTCAAGGCGGTAGATGGACCGGTGTCAATCAGCACCAACCTGAACGCGCAGCCTTCGCACTGGCCGGAGTCCAATATTGTGGCGGATTTGAAGTAAGTTCTGCAGGTCAGAAGAACCGGACGCGGAGCGTTAGCCCCCCTTCCGGGGATAGAAAGCAAACCGCAAGCTACAAACGTTCCTCCCTAGGCAAGCGCGTGACCAGGAGGCGGGCGAGCTAAGGGCGGCGCTCCCTTAACCTCAAATCTGGTAATCGATCTCGATGACCGCCTGCAGCGACTTTTCGCTGTCCTGGTCTATCCCTTCGGCAACGCTGCCTTCCAGTTGCTGCACGCGCTTCTGTAGCTCCTTAACCTGAGTCGCAACCACAGAAAGTGCCTCTGACAAGGGATCGGTAATCTGCTTGGGATCGGTGATCACTACGCGCTTGCCTTGGCGGAAGATGATGTGGCCGGGAACCCCGACGACAGTAGAATCGTCTGGAACACTGCGCAGAACCACGGATCCAGCGCCGATGCGCGAGTTGTGACCGATCTCGATATTACCGAGGACGCGCGACCCGGCGCCGATCACCACCCGGTTTCCAATGGTGGGATGGCGTTTACCTTCTTCTTTCCCCGTGCCACCAAGAGTCACATCCTGGTAGATTGTCACCTCATCGCCGAGGACCGTGGTTTCGCCGATTACCACGCCCATCCCGTGATCGATGAACAAACGCCTGCCCACGTGCGCCGCGGGATGGATTTCGATTCCGGTGAACACTCGCGCAACTTGTGATAGCCACCGCGCAAACAGACGCGCGCCATGATTCCAAAGCCAGTGGTTCAGCCTATAGAACCACACCGCGTGCAGTCCGGAGTAGCACAACACCACCTCGAGCACGGATCTTGCGGCAGGGTCGTTGTGCAAAACCCAGGAGATGTCGTCGCGCATGCGCTGGAATATCATGCTTATACCGATGTCGTCGGCAGCTCCTGAGCTTCTTTCTTCAGATCCTCGAATAGAATGCTACTCAGATAACGTTCGCCGAAATCAGGCAACACTACGACAATCACCTTCCCGGCGTTCTCATCTCGGGCCGCTACCCGCGACGCCGCAACCACTGCCGCGCCGGAAGATATGCCTACAAGCAGCCCCTCCTCCAGAGCCAGCCGGCGTGCCATCTCGATTGCGTCCTGGCTTGAGACCGTCACAACCTCATCGATGAATTCGGTCCGCAAGATCTTTGGTACGAAGCCCGCCCCAATTCCCTGAATTTTATGCGTAGATGGCGGGCCGCCCGACAAAATTGCGCTTTCCACGGGCTCAACGGCGACCACCTTGAATGATGGCTTTTTCGGCTTGATGAATTCAGAAACCCCGGTGAGAGTCCCACCCGTGCCCACGCCGGAGATCAAGATATCCACTTTGCCGTCTGTGTCATTCCATATCTCCGGGCCGGTGGTTTCGAAGTGTATCTTCGGGTTGGCGGGATTCTCGAATTGTTGCAAAATGAAGCCCTCGCGGGTGTTCGCCAGAATCTCGTTTGCTTTTGCGATCGCGCCCGTCATACCTTTGGCACCGGGAGTGAGGACGATCTCCGCCCCAAAGGCCTTCAAAAGTACACGCCTCTCCATGCTCATCGTGTCCGGCATGGTAAGCACAAGCTTGTAGCCCTTTACGGCGGCGACGAACGCCAACGCGATTCCGGTGTTTCCACTGGTTGGCTCTATCAGAACGGTCTTGCCGGGGTGAATCTTCCCTGCCTTTTCTGCCTCGCTAATGAGGCTCACTCCGATTCGATCCTTCACACTGGCACACGGATTGAACCCTTCCAATTTCGCCAACACGGACGTGCCGTTCACGACTTTATTGAGCTGCACCAGCGGCGTGCGGCCGATTAGGTCGGTTATATCCTTTGCTACGTTCATTTAGAAGTTCTCCGTTAAAGATCTTTATGAATAGCGGTCAAAGACAGAAACGACCTACGATTCTGAGATCGTGGCTCTTTGGGGAATCGGAGCGGTTATGAGCTTAATGATTGCTCGTGGCCCTCGCGAACCGACAATCGCGGCGCCTACAACCGTTGCAGAACAACCAAGGCATCGGATGCTCGCCACCGGGGATCATCAAGACAGTGCAACTCTACCATGTCAGGCTGACAGCTCAGTGTGTCATCTTGACCATCGACCATTCGTCCTGCGGCCTCTCGCCCCTTTAACCCCCGAAATCTGCCACCTGACGCGGCTGAGACGCAGGCACTGTTCGGCCCTTGAACGTCTTGCTTCGCTTGCCCTACAATCCTCTGCCCAGCCCAGTCTGGACGTTATGGATGAAGAGTTCACGATCGACCGCAGCGAGGTTTTTCCGCACGAAGTGCTTGCCCTGCGCGGCCCTTTGACCGCCGTCAATGCACCGGTTTTTCAGAATGCGATGCGCAGGGAGGAACCTGCGGAGGTCGTTATCCTGGATTTTTCAGATGTGCCCTACGTGGACTCGGCAGGACTTGGCTCATTGGTAAGCGCCTTCATCTCGCGTCAAAAGGCGGGGCGGAGAATTGTTCTGAGCGGAATTAATCCTCGCGTGCAGAAGCTATTCGAGATTACCCGGGTACAGGAGTTGTTCTTGATTTTTCCCAGCCCCGAGGAAGCCATAGCCGCCTTGCAAGGAGCAGGGCAAGCCTAGGGTCACTCACGGTCAGCGCTTCAGAATTTCGGGATTTGAACCTCTTGTGCTTTAAGAAAGGCCTCGAGTTTGGCGCGGTCTTCCGCCTTCATCTCTTTGATATCGATCCCATTCCCAACCTGGGGATATTTGGTCGCGATGACACCCTTCCCGAAGATCTTCTCGCCTTCCAGCCACATGACGATTTCAAGGGCGGTACCGACGTCCAGCGTGAACATCGTCTCTATATAGCAGCCGCTCAGGCTGACTTCGCTGGTTGTGGCTCGTAGTGGAGCAACTGCCCCCCGGTAACGCAGTTCGAGTGCAACTGCGGATCTTACGCGAGGAAACCTTCTGCGTTCCTGAGCAGACTCGTGAGTCATGGATTCCCCCTCTGTTTCCTAGCAAAACCAATTTTTCGCGAATCATACGACGGACTGGGAGGCTTGGCAACTTACCAACGTTGCATATAAGAGTTGAACGGTAGTCTTCTAAATATTGAAAACATTGAATTAAACAAACGCCCGAATTAGTGGAAATCATGCGACGATGTCTCCGCGGCGCTGATGGCCAACGGACGAATGGCTTTCGCGACAAGGTGGACAATACCGTCCTGGTTCTGAACGCTGCCCCAGACTTGAACAAATTTGGCATAGAGAACCTCGTGACGATTCTTGTCATAGAAATCGGGCTTGATGATGACGCGCGAGTGGCCGGTTTCATCTTCCAGCGTCATGAAGATGAGTCCCTTCGCTGTGCCCGGACGCTGACGCGTAATCACCGAACCTGCGGTAGTTGCGGTCGCGCCATGGCGCAAGGTTTTCAGTTCCGCTGCCGTCTTGATTCCGCGGTTGTTTAATTCGACTCGCCGGTATGCCATAGGATGTGGCCCGATTGTTAATCCAGTGCCATGGAAATCGGCTACCAACCGCTCTTCGACACCCATATGTGCGAGTGGGGATGAGGTATCGGCTTCGGGGATTTCTTGCAGAAGCGGCCCAGGTTTACGAGCTGCCATCTCCGCCTGCCACAAGGCGTCGCGACGATGCAGTTTGCCGCGTCCACTGATGTTGTTGAGAGCCCCAATTCTAGCCAACATGTTGAGATTGGCTTTGTTGAGTTCGGGCACACGCCGGGACAGGTCATCAATAGAAGAGAAATTCCACTTCGATCGTTGGCAGACGATCGCGTGGGCGGAGGCTTGCGACATGCCGCGCACATAGCGAAATCCAAGGCGGACAACTATGCCTTGGGCATCTTGCTCCAGCGTGCAGTCCCAATCTGAGTGCATGATGTCGACGGGCCGGAAACTCAGTCCGTGACGCTGTGCATCTTTCACAATTGTCGCCGGATGATAAAACCCCATCGGCCAATTGTTGAGCAGTGCAGCGGTGAATGCTGCCAGATATCGGACTTTCAGGAATGCACTGGCATAGGCAATGAGTGCAAAGCTGGCGGCGTGAGATTCAGGAAACCCGTAAAGCGCAAAGGAAGTAATGAACTTCACGATCGCGTCTTGGGCGTTATTTTCGATTCCGTTCTGCGTCATGCCCGCACGCAGCTTGACCTCGATTTCCCGCATGCGACGCTCGGAGCGCTTATGCCCCAGCGCGCGGCGCAATTCCTCGGCTTCGCCTCCGGTAAAGTTCGCGCAAATCATCGCCATGCGCAGGAGCTGCTCTTGAAAAAGCGGAACTCCTAGAGTTCGTTCGAGAACTGGCTGGAGAGACGGGTGAGGATAGGTCACCGCTTCCTTGCCCATTCGGCGATTCAGATAAGGGCTGGTCATCTCGCCAGTGATCGGGCCGGGACGAATGAGCGCGACCTGCGTCACCAGGTCATAAAACTTTGTGGGATTGTTCTTCGGCAGAGATGCCATCTGTGCACAGCTTTCCACCTGAAACATACCTACCGTATCCGCTTTGCGAATCGCATCGTACACGTCGGGAGAGTCCTGGGGAAGGTGAGCGAGATCGACTTCCTCGTGATAGTGATCGCGAATCAAGGAGATGGAATCTTTGAGTACTGCCATCATTCCCAGCCCGAGCAGATCGATTTTCACAATGCCGAGATCGGCGCAATCGTCCTTATCCCACTGCACAACCACACGGTCTGGCATGGTCGCAGGTTCAAGAGGAACAACCGCATCAAGTGATCCTTGGCAAATCACCATCCCGCCGGAATGCTGACTCAAATGGCGCGGCAGGTCCTGGAGCTCAACACAAAGCTGCAGGTAATTCGAGATGTATTCATTGCTGAGATCGAGGCCAGCGGTGGTGAAGTAAGTCGAGAAGTTGTCGTCGGGGCCACGCCACTCCCAGCCGCCCACAATCTTTGACAGCCGGTTCAGGGTTTCGGTATCGAATCCGAAAACCTTGCCGACCTCGCGTGCGGCGGAACGGCCACGATACGTGCAAACGTTGGCGGTCATAGCCGCGCCACGTTCACCGTAGCGCTGATAAAGGTACTGGATTGCCCTTTCGCGATCGTCCCCACTGGGAAGATCGAGATCGATGTCGGGCCACTCACCGCGCTCTTCGGAGAGAAACCGCTCGAAAAGAAGCTCCATCTTGATTGGATCGGCGGCGGTAATTCCCAATGCATAACAAACGGCGCTGTTGGCGGCAGAACCTCTTCCCTGCACCAAGATCCCATGGCCTCGGCAATAACGCACCATGTCCCAAACGATCAGAAAGTAGCCGGCTAATTTAAGTTTCTTAATCAACGCCAGCTCGCGTTCGAGTTGTTGTTGAACGGGTGGCGTGATCGTTCGATATCGGTCCTGTGCGCCTTCCCAGCTACGCTTGTAGAGGAAGGAATCCATCGTCTCTTCCTCCGGCACTGGATAGGGAGGAAATTGGTAGCCAAGATTTTCAAGCGAAAACTCGAGACGCGACGAAAGTTCTAAAGTATTGGCAATAGCCTCGGGAAGGTCGGAGAACAGCTTTGCCATCTCCTCCGGAGAACGGAGATATCGCTGCGAATTTTCCGAAAGCAGCCGTCCTGCCGTATCCAGCCGACATTTGTTCTTAATGCAGGTAAATACGTCAGCGACGCGGCGGTCTTTCTTTGTGGCATAGCAAACTCCGTTGGTTGCCAGCAATGGTAAACGCAATTCGCGCGCGAGATCGATGGCCGCCTGATTTCGGGATTCCTGCTGACGATTGCGGTGACGCTGCAATTCCATATAGACATTGCTCACCCCGAAAATTGAGACCAGATGCTTGAGGCAGCGGCGTCCTTCTTCTATTCCGCCGCGCTGCAGCGAAACCGCTAACGGACCGCGTTCATCGCCAGTCAAGCAGATCAAGCCGTCGACATAGCTTCCTACTTCTTCCAGAAATGCACATCCTGTAGTCTTCTTCTTCGAACGCAATTTCATACTCGTGATCAGGCGGCAAAGGTTCTGATATCCCGCCTGAGAGCTAACGAGCACAGGCATGTTGCCGTATCCGGCAATGGTGACCTCGGCACCTACATGCGCTTTGATTTCGCACTTCTTCGCCTGCGAGTAAAACCGCGGAGCGCCATAAACGCCGTTTCGGTCCAGCAGCGCCATGGCGGACATTTGCTGCGTAGCACAGGTCTGCGCCAGCGTTTCCGGCAGCGAGGCGCCTTCCAGAAACGTGAAGGCCGAACGAGAGTGAAGCTCAACATAGTTCATCAGTCAAACATCCCGGCAATGAACCATTGCGTACGCATGCGGTCGAAATAGATTCTGTACAGTCCGGGGCCATCGGATGTTTTCAGCGCGACATCCCACTCCTCATGCGCCCATGCCGCAGAATGATTCCACCAGTGGCCAGAGGTGGACCATGGTCCCGACGCGGCCAGCACGGCAAGAGACCTCTTCCCCAACATCACAGAGTGAGGCTTCTCACGGAACTCAACTTTGGTTTCGAGCGCAGGGCGAAACTTCCGTAGGGCAACGACCGGCCTCTCGATGCACAAACCGGCAACGGCGTGCTCACTGGAAAATGCATGCACGGCAAAACTGCCGGAGTAATGCGAATCCACCGTTCGCGGAGAACCTACGCATGGCATTCTGTTTTCATCTTCGCGTCCGACAACCCCGCGAATTCTCGCCAAAGTAATTTCCAGCTGCTCGGCTTGCGGCGTTGCCGGAGCAAACAATCCCCCTTGCGAAGCACGCGGTTTCACCGGTGTGGCTTGCACCGTCAGTCTTTTGATCGGCGCAAAAAAAGAACAGCCTTCGAGCTCCAAACAGGTAAGCCGCAGCAAAACCTTGGCATCGGAAACCGGCAACGGCAGTTTCCAGACGCGTTCATACACTTCCTCTTTCGCTTCCGTTTGAAGCTGGTGAACTTCGAAGTCGAGCCGCACGCGCAACTCGTTGGTGGCAAGCGCGCGCGCCAGAAGGCGTGTACACAGCTGCTGTAGAAGACGATTGAGAATGAAACTCAGAGAGTCGAGCGATTCGACCGGATCCTCAAACTCGAAGTTCTCCAGGAATTCGTCGTTTAGCTCAGCGAGAATCAAGGTTCTGGACGTTTCCGCCCGTGCGAGTTTCTGCAAACGCAGCCCTTCCTGCCCCAGGCGTTCGACCAGCGGAACAGACGGCAACTCCGCCAAAGCGCCGAGATTGCGAATACCCCAAGCTTCCAGCGTGTCCAAAACTTCGGGCGCGGGAGAGAGCACTTCGACCGGTAAGCGGCCCAGAAACTGCGCTTCCCTTCCTTGCGGAATGATGGTGATTCCTTCCCAACTGCGCGCGGCACAGGAAGCACTATCCGGGTCGGCCGCGATGGCTACATTCATGCAGAACCCAAACTCACGTGATTGCTCGAGGATGCGTGCGGCAAGACGCTGTAAAGGACCAAACAGTTTTTCGGTTCCATCCACATCAACAATCACAACTCCAGGTGCGGTTGACTCAACTCGCGGAGAGAACATCCGAGCACAGTCAAGCAATGCGGCTTGCGCGGCGTCTTCGCTCTGGAGATTTCGCTGGTGCGCCAATACCGAGCCACAACTTTGTGCTTGCAGTTTGGTCATGCCGAGCTCAATTCCCAACTGACGAGCTGCGTCATTCAGCGAGATAACCCGATTGTTGGAGGCAGATCCCTCGAGAATGACAATGCCGCTCTGGGTCAGCAGTTCCCTGCGCTGCTCAGGCTCGCAGCGCAACACCGCTTGTACGGGGAAATCAGCGAGGTAAAGACACGCAAACATAGGATTACGCCGCCCACTGCGACCTCAGAGAAAACAATGGCCTCACAGCTTGGGGAGGTTTCCTTTCGAGAGTGCGGAGAATTCCCGCTTCCATGCCGCACTGCGTGAAAAGGTTTCCCTTCCCAACTGCCGGCCTGCTTTTTAGCGACAACACCAACCCGGCACAACTTGTGGCATGTGGTTCGCGTTCCAAAAACACCAGCGCCGTCGGTTGTCTCTCGACAACCCGGCTGAAGCGAAACCACGACGTATGCGGAACTCTGCGAACCAGCCTTTCCGGAAAATCACAGAGGTCAACCACGATCAGGCCAAACCCTGCACTCTGCACCAGCATGTCCGCCACTTTGAATGCTTGTTCTAGAGGCTTGAGTTTTTGCTTCGTCTTTCCGCAGCGCACCCAGAGCAGGCGTGAGAGATTTACGCCTGAAGCTTCCGCAGAAGCGGGATCAAAAGCATCCTGCCCATCGATCAACGCGCAGAAATTATCCTGCTGCGTAGCTCGTGCAAGCAGCGACATCACCAGAGAAGTTTTTCCCGAAGAAGCCAGGTTGCTGCCGCAAATTTCTGTCAGAGCATGCAGGGGAATGCCGCGAACTGCATCATCAATAGAAGCGATTCCGGTAGGAATGCTTCCCCGGTGCTGCCGAGTACAAAACGAGAATGCAGCCGGGATTCTGGCTTCAATCTCATTGCGGAGTAAAACGGCTGAGGCTGGCGTGGCCATATTCGCCTTTTATTCGCCTAAGGTAGCCCTTGCAGACGAGAATGTCAATTGGCCAACTGGCTGATTGCCTGTAACCCATTGGAGCGAATGTTGATATTTTTGATATTTTTCAAGCAGCTTATTGCAGCTTTACCGGCTCCAGCTTCGGCGACAAACTGTGGATTACTGCAACTGCAGCTAAGTACGCGAATCCCGCGATAAGAAAGGGAATCATATAGCTTCCTGTCCATTGCAGAACATAGCCCACGATTTTTGCCATAAGCATGCCGCCGATTGCCCCCGCCATACCGCCAATGCCCACCACCGAACCCACCGCTTCGCCTGGGAAAACGTCGGAAGTCAAGGTGAAGATGTTCGCCGAGAATCCCTGGTGCGCGGCCGCTGCCAAGCCAATCAGAAGCACCGCGCCCCATAAGCTTTGCATGTGATAGGCGAAGATAATTGGCACTACGCTGATGGCGCATAAAAGCAAGGTTGTCTTGCGGGCGACGTTCACGCTTTTTCCCCGCTGAATCATCGCTGAGGAAAGCCACCCTCCCGCAACGCTGCCGACATCTGCGAGTAAATAAATCACCATGATGGGAATGCCGATCTGCATCAGCTTCAGGCCGTGCGTACGCTGCAGAAAGTCCGGAATCCAGAACAGCAGGAACCACCAGATGGGATCTGTCATGAACTTCCCTAGCGCAAATGCCAAGGTTTCGCGGTGTGGAAGGAGTTTGATCCAACGCATCTTCGGTATCGGTGGAATACGGTTGCGGGTGATGTAATCGAATTCGGGCGGCGACAAGCGCGGGTGCTCTTCCGGCCTGCGATACAAGGCAACCCAGAAAGCGAGCCATATGAAGCCCAAAGCTCCGGTGAACAGGAACGCCATCCGCCACCCGTAGTGAATTGTGATCCAAGGAATGATGAGCGGCGTCAAGATCGCACCGACGTTCGAGCCGGCATTGAAGATGCCAGTAGCAAGAGCGCGCTCCTTTTGCGGAAACCACTCTGCAACCGTTTTTATGCTTGCAGGAAAAACTCCCGATTCGCCTAAGCCTAGCGCCGAGCGCGCCATGGTAAAGCTGAAAATTGAATTGCACGCGGCGTGCGCCATAGATGCGGCGCTCCAGAAAATCATGCTGAGCGAATATCCCCACCTCGTTCCCAAGCGGTCCAGAACAGGGCCCATCACCAGCATGCCTACTGCATACGCGGCTTGGAAAGCAAAAACTAGATTGCTATAGCTGATCTCGTCCCAGCCCAGATCATGCTGGAGTGTGGTCTTCAAGACTCCAAGCACCTGCCGGTCCATATAGTTCTTGGTGACGCCCATCAAAAGAAGCGTGCAGATCACCCAGCGGAGATGACCAATTCGCTGTCCCGAAAATGGGGATTGCCCCCCTATCGGGAAGTTTGAAGTTGATGGTCGAGGCTCGGCGGTCGAAGTCATAACCCGTTATATTAGCCAGTCTTTGCGACCCGCTTCCAGTCCGAATTTCTTGATCGAATTCACACTCCCGATCGATGTCGAGCCGGGCGACAGCCTACTTCGGGTGGGCGGCGGCAGGGATGATCGAGACCCAAACCATCAGGTGAAATTTTCGGAGTGCGGAAATCCGAACTTTACTTCAAGAATTCCCTAAGGGTAGTATGCCGTCGTTTGGATAGCGGCTCCTCGGGAGACAGGTGCGCTTAAGTGCGTGTATTCGAGAAAACGATTTCTCGCTTCCTCCCGGATATATGTGGAGCTCAAGTTAAGGGAACAAGCCGGTGGAGTTAGCGTGCTCCGACTCATTTGCTTTCCACCGCCCTTGTGACGGTGCCTGAAAGGACAACCATGATCACCAAGAAAAAGAAATCATTCCTATTGATGACACTCGCCGCTGCGGTTGCTCTTGGATCTCAAATGACCGCTCAAGTAACCACCGACATACCCGCGGTCGTTCCCGGCGCGAAGCCGGTCAGCGTCGAGCGCATCAAAGTCCGTGGCACCGCATTGGAAGGCAATCTGGAAGGCGACGCGGTCGAACGCGATGTGTTCGTATTCCTGCCTCCGAGCTACGCCAAGGAAAAGTCCCGCCGCTATCCAGTGGTGTATGCGCTGCATGGCTA
This sequence comes from Terriglobales bacterium, assembly GCA_035606605.1. Lineage (GTDB taxonomy): Bacteria > Acidobacteriota > Terriglobia > Terriglobales > Acidobacteriaceae > Gp1-AA145. The sequence continues at coordinate 118,409 of DATNEX010000117.1, read as the reverse complement.
TTCCATCGGCGCGGAGCAGTGGACACAAGAAATTCATATCCCTCAAACGATTGAAGGAGCATTTGCGCAAGGCGCGAGCGAGATGATTGTCGTGCTGCCCGATTCAAAGACGCTGCACAACGGTTCTATGTATTCCAGTTCCGTGACTACGGGAGATTTCGAGAGCTTCATAGCGCACGACGTGGTCGCCTACATCGATGCTCATTACCGCACGATTGCCAGGCGTGAAAGCCGTGGGCTGGTTGGGCACTCGATGGGGGGTTACGGGGCAACCCGCATTGGGATGAAGCATGCCGATGCGTTTGGTAGCCTTTACATCATGAGCCCCTGTTGCTTGTCGCGAACCGGCGGACCTAGGAACTCGGACGCGGAAAAACAGCTGGAATCGGTCAAGGTGCCCGAAGACTCCGCCAAGCTGCCATTCTTCGCTCGCGCCATGTTGGCGAGCGCGGCAGCATGGTCCCCCAATCCAAAAAATCCGCCACTGTACCTTGATCTGCCAAGCAAAGACGGCCAACCGCAGCCGGACGTCCTGGCTAAATGGACCGCCAACGCTCCGCTAGCTTTCATCGATCAGTACATCGCGAATCTGCGCAAGTATCGCGCCATCTCTATCGACGTCGGTGATCAGGATGGTCTAAAGGTTGACACCAGCAAGCTGCATGATGCTCTGGACGAGTACGGAATCAAGCACGGCTTCGAGATCTATCAGGGAACTCACACGAGCAAGGTAGCGGACCGATTCCAGAATCACGTGCTGCCATTTTTCAGTCAGAATCTCTGTTTTCAGGGAAACCGCCAATAATGCTCGCTCCCGGGGGAACGGCGGCAGAGGAAGCGCATCCCACGCCGGTTCTTGCGCGTTAGAGTCATACCCCGTTCATGGGGGCATACTTTCCACGCTGAATGACTGCCGATGCGACTTGCTGTTCGAGTTCGATGAGGTTGTAAGGATCGTGTTTGGCTAGGCGACGAAGTATCGAAAGCTGTGTACGGAGCATGTCCCCTTCGGCAACCGCAGCAATGATCTTGCGCGCGGACCTCTCAATTTCTTCTGCCGCGTTCGCCATATAGAGGCGAGTCATCATCGCGGGCAGTGTGGCTGCGGCCTCCCCGTGGACGGTCGCAATCTTCTGCGCGCGAAGAAGAGCAGATTCCATGGCATAAATTTCCATCGTGATGTCAGCGATGGCGCCCATTATTTCCTGCTGGTCCTGGATGGCTTGCATGTATTTCTGGGTAGCCGCGCCGGCAGCAAAGAGCCCCACCTTCTTCATGGAGGCAACCAGCTTTTGCTCGTCTGCGAGCAGACCTTCGATCTCTTCGCCTACGGACGGACCGGAGAGCACTTCATCCATGATGTGTTTGATTGCCGGCATGAGGGGCAATTGGCCGCTCATGGCGCGCTTCAGAAGGAAGCCAGTAATAATAAGCCGATTGATCTCGTTGGTGCCTTCAAAAATGCGGTTGATTCTCGCATCGCGATAAGCACGTTCGGCCGGATATTCCTCGACGAAGCCGTAGCCGCCGTAAATCTGCACAGTCTCATCGACCACGAAGTCGAGCATCTCGGAAGCCCAAACTTTGATGATGGAACACTCGACGGCATACTCCTCGATGGCTTTAAGCGTTTGGCTGGCGGCATCGGGCGCGGACTTGTCCACAGCAGCGAGAGCTGCGTCCATCAAGCCAACCGTACGATAGGTCATCGCTTCGCCGACGTAAACCGAAGCCGACATCTTAGCCAGTTTCTCGCGAACGAGACCGAAGTCGGCAATGGTTTTGCCGAACGCCTTGCGTTGCCGGGAATAGGAGATCGCGTTGTCGAGAGAGTTACGCGAGCCGCCTACGCACATGGCGCCGAGCTTGAAACGTCCGATGTTGAGGATGTTGAAGGCAATCAGGTGCCCCTTGCCGATCTCGCCAAGCACATTTTCAACCGGAACTTGGCAGTCATTCAGAATGATCGGGCAGGTGGACGAGCCACGAATACCCATTTTGTGCTCCTCAGCGCCGATCCCAAATCCGGGAAAATTGCGCTCGACGAGAAACGCCGTGAACTTCTCGCCATCCACCTTGGCAAAGACGGTAAAGAGATCGGCGAAGCCGGCGTTGGTGATCCACATCTTCTCGCCGTTGAGCACGTAGTGCTGGCCGCTGGGCGAGAGTGCGGCACGAGCGCGGCAGTTGAGGGCATCGGATCCTGATGTCGCTTCTGAAAGCGCATATGCTCCGACGATTTCTCCCGTGGCGAGACGCGGCAAGTACTTCTGTTTCTGCTCTTCGGTTCCGAAATACACAATGGGAAGCGTACCGATTCCGGTATGTCCGCCCCAGGTGGTCGCGAAGCCTGCATATTTTGCGATGCGGTCGCAAATCACAGCGGCGGTTACCTTGTCCATTTCCAGGCCACCGTACGCCTCGGGAATCTCAGACGAACTGAGCCCAAGTTCCCCGGCTTTCCTCAGAAGTTCGCGGGAAATGGAGAAGTCCTTATGCTCGATTTTCTCGATATTCGGAAGAATTTCTTTCAGCGCGAATTCTTCAGCGGTCTGGACAATCAAGAGGTGCTGTTCGGAAAAGTCTTCCGGGGTGAACACCTCTTCGGGAGTGCGCGAATCAAGGAGAAAACTCCCACCGGAAATGCGGGCAGGCGTGGACGTTGCGGTGGACATTGGAAAAACCCCCTTTACCACGAAGGCCACGAACGACATTGAAGTTTATAGGCAGGCCAACGTATTTGCCAGTTGTGGGAGGGAACAAAGCACTTAGCATTCCACTCCTCTCGAATTTCTCGGGAGGCATGGTTCCATGCACTGAATGGTGAGTGGCAAAAAGGTCCACCCCTGTCCTGACCTTTGCTACAATGCCTGCCATGCGTGGGAACGAGAAGGTCTTGAGACATTTGGGCCAAGCGTTGAAGGCTGAGCTCACTGCCATCAATCAGTATTTCCTGCACTCCAAAATGTGTGAGAACTGGGGTTACTTCCGGCTAGGCGGGTACTACCGCAAAGAATCCATCGAAGAGATGCTCCACGCCGAGAAGTTGATGGATCGCATTCTTTTCCTCGAGGGCACACCTAACATGACCGAGGTGGGTCCGATCAATGTCGGGCGCAACGTCAAGCAGCAATTCGAGAATGACCTCGCGCTCGAGTTGAGGGCCGTCAAGGAATTGAACGCAGCCATCGAGACCTCGGTGAAGGTCGGGGACAACGCTTCCCGCGCCCTCTTTGAGGACATCCTCAAAGATGAAGAGCACCACGTGGACTACCTCGAGGGACAGCTGCACGCAATTGAGGAGGTTGGTCTCGACAATTTTCTGGCCCAGCAATTACATAAGGGAGAGGACGAGAAGGACTAACGGAAATTTATGTCCAGGTTGCGCGAATTATTCGGATCTGGGCCAGGCCCCATTCAACCGGTGCCGCAGGTGACGGCCGCAGATATTGAGCGCGTGGTGCGCCGAGATTTTGCAGAGGGCCAGGTCGATGAGGCTCTCGCTATCCTCGCAGAATACGGCCCGCAGGCGTGGCACCGCGAACCGGCACGAGTCCGCTTGGCCGCGCTAAAACTGGCCAATGGTACTCTGGACGGACTACGCCAGGCCATCGATCGCGCCAAAGTTGACTACCGCGACGTGCTGGCGCCGGCCGAGTATCCCAGATATACCCAGTTCGGATTTCGCGCCCGAAGGCTCCGCTCTGGAGTCCGGCAGCAGATTTTTTCCGACGATTGGCAGCAGTACGAGCGCTGGCTAAAGAGGTAGATGTTTATAGCTTCGGACGCTCTCCGAACATGGCATGCAGACGCCCGATGCAAAGCAGGTAGATCGGTGCTGGGCGCCAGTGTGCCGAGGATCCGCCGTTCCCCTCCACCATCATTGGGGGCGGAGCACACCCTCACCATGGGGGTCCGAGTGAGATTGGGCTGCCGGGCGTGACCAGGCCAGCCATCCGAGCGGTTCCAGGCTATCGTACAATGCTATTTCCCATTCACCCAGGAGATCCGATGCGCGGATATTTGATCATTTTGACCGTCTTGTTTGCTCTGCCCGTGGCGGCCCAAACCGGCACTCATCGCTCAACCACAACTACCGCAAAAAAATCGGCGACGAGTACGCCAAGTCATCCTACCGCCATTATCGACACTACGGCGGGGAAGCTCACCTGCACCCTCTTCCCGGACAAGGCACCCATAGGGGCAAGTAATTTCATTCGGCTCGCGAAAGGCACCAAGGACTGGGTGCACCCGAAGACGAACCAGATGATGCACGGTGTACCTCTGTACAACGGCACCATATTTCACCGAGTTATTCCGCAATTCATGATTCAAGGAGGGGATCCGCTGGGAACTGGCATGGGTGGCCCGGAGGGTCCGGGCTTTCCTTTCAAGAATGAAACTTCGCCAGACTTGAGCTTCGACCGCCCCGGACGTCTGGCCTACGCCAATGCGGGTCCCAACACCAATGCTTCGCAGTTTTTTGTAACCGAGGTCCCATATCCCAGCCTTGATGGCAATTACACGATCTTCGGTCAGTGCGATGAGCCGAGCGTCGAAGTCGTAAAGAAGATTGCTAGCCTGCCTCGCGACGCGAACGACCGACCCGAGAATCCGCCCAAGATCACCAAGATCACGATCCTCGGTTCAACCGGAACCGCTCACCACGCAACCACGCCGAAAAGTGGTGCCACGCCTGCTCCGAAACCTCCGCGTCCACCAACCAAACAACAGTAGTCGACACGAGGTCGTTATCTTAGGGGTGCTTGGATTTGAGAGCATAGTTATGAGCATCTCCGAATGCGGTGACGCTCATGTGAACAATCGACACCCAGCGCTCCATCTTGTGGTGATTTGCACGGTGGAAAATGTAAGAGATTCCGATTGAAGTTGCTGTAGCGGCGGCCTCGAGGCCGGCGAAGCCTGCGTCGTTGTGCACGATGTCGTCAGGGACCAGAACTTCAGTGCGACCACGGGCGAGAAAGTTCTTGGTGGACGCGAAGTCGAGCGCACGGAACACCGCAACCCCAGAAAACAGCAGTGCATTCTCTCGGTCCCAGAAGGTGTGAGAAGTCGCGGCCGGTTGCGCAGTGGTCGGAGAAATGACCGCTACTGGCGCGGTTGCCGATGGTGCATCAGCTAGAGCGGTTGAATCACTGCGATCCTGAGAACGCGCGAACGGGATCATCCATAACATCGTTACCGCAAGCACCAGGCGCATCATTTCGATTGTAGCTGGTCATGCCTCGCAATTTTGTCATCGATTATTCAATTCTTCGAGCGCAATTTATAATTCTTGGTTTCCTATCACAGCGGAGGAGTTTCATGGCGGACTCATACAACAGCTTACCTGTGCCCAAAGACGGTGAACGAATCACCTATAAGGATGGCCGCATTCAAGTTCCGTCCCGGCCGATCATCCCCTTCATCGAAGGCGATGGCACCGGGCGGGACATTTGGAAGGCTTCGGTGCGGGTTTTCGACCAAGCTGTGAACAAGGCGTACAGCGGAAATCGCAAAGTGTCGTGGTACGAGATCTTCGCCGGCGAGAAAGCCAAGGCGAAGTTCAACGACTGGCTGCCACAAGATTCCATTGAGGCGATCCGCGAATTCCGCGTTGCGATCAAAGGGCCACTGACGACACCAGTCGGCGGCGGCATACGTTCCCTGAATGTCACTCTTCGTCAGGTGCTCGATCTCTATGCCTGCATTCGTCCAGTGAAGTATTACCGGGGCACACCGTCGCCAGTAAAAAACCCTGAGCGAATGGACGTCGTCATCTTTCGCGAAAACACCGAGGACGTGTACGCCGGGGTTGAGTGGGAACAAGGCACTCCGGAAGTTGCCAAGCTGATTGAGTTTCTCAACAAGGAAATGCTGAAGGGCGGCAAGAAGCAAGTGCGCACGGATTCAGGCGTCGGCATCAAACCCATTTCCATCTTCGCCACCAAGCGCCTGGTGCGCATGGCCATTCAGCACGCACTCGGGAACGGCAACAAGAGCGTGACCCTCGTACACAAAGGCAACATCCAGAAGTTCACCGAGGGTGCGTTCCGCAAGTGGGGTTACGAACTCGCGACCGAGGAATTCCGCCAAGAGGTGGTAACCGAACGCGAGAGCTGGATCATCGACAATCAGGACAAGAATCCGAACCTTGCGGCGGAAGAAAACGCCGCATTGATTGAGCCCGGCATCGAGTTTGCGCCGCCCGAGTTTGCCAAGTCCGTCGCCGAGGAAATTCGCTCCGTCCTAAATAGCATTTACGCCACCCACGGGCACGGCGCGTGGAAGAAAAAGCTGATGATCAACGACCGCATTGCCGACTCCATCTTTCAGCAGGTTGTAACACGCGCGGACGAATACTCCGTGCTTGCGACTCCCAATCTGAACGGCGATTACATCTCCGATGCCTGTGCGGCCCAGGTCGGGGGGTTGGGCATCGCGCCGGGCGCGAACGTTGGTGACGGATACGCAGTGTTTGAAGCCACTCACGGCACCGCGCCGAAATACGCGGATAAGGATGTCATCAATCCCGGCTCGGTGATTTTGTCAGGCGTGATGATGTTTCGCTTCCTGGGATGGAATGAGGCCGCCGATCTGATCGAGGGTGGCCTGGAACGGACCATCGAAAAAAAGACTGTAACCTACGACTTTGAGCGACTCATGCAAGGCGCAACCAAGGTCAGTACCAGCAAGTTCGGAGACCAGATTATCGAGAACATGAGCGCCGGCGTTTTGACTACGGCGTAACCAGCACTGAAAACTCAGACTCCAGTCCGAGCGGGCCTTCACTCGTGCTAGCCGAAACCCTTGTTGAGTGAATGCCGACGGCCAGAAGCCGAATATTGTCGAAAGGGAAATCATGCGCAAAAAAGTAAGCATCGTGGGATCGGGAAATGTGGGCGCCACGGCAGCCCACTGGATTGCGTCGAAGGAGCTGGCCGATGTCGTTCTTATCGACATCATTGAAGGGGTGCCGCAGGGCAAGGGCCTTGACCTGCTCGAGGCCATGCCCATCGAAAAACGCGATTCTTATGTGATGGGCACCAACGATTACGCGGACACCGCGAATTCCGATATCGTCGTGATTACCGCCGGCATCCCGCGCAAGCCGGGCATGAGCCGTGACGACCTGCTGAACACGAACTATAAGATTATGTCCGACGTGGTCGGAAAGGTTGTGAAGTACTCGCCCAACTGCATTCTGATCGTCGTTTCGAACCCGTTGGACGCGATGGCGCAGGCGGCGTACAAGCTCAGCGGATTCCCTCGCGAGCGCGTGATCGGCATGGCGGGCGTGCTTGACTCGGCCCGCTTCCGTGCTTTCATTGCGGATGAGCTGAAGGTGAGCGTGGAAAACGTGACCGCCTTCGTTCTCGGAGGGCACGGCGATACGATGGTGCCGCTGTCTCGTTACTCGACGGTAGCGGGAATTCCGATTACTGAGTTGATCGCTCCAGAGCGGTTGTCGCAACTGGTTCAGCGCACTCGCGATGGTGGCGCCGAAATCGTGAAATATCTTAAGACAGGCAGCGCATTCTACGCTCCATCGGCGGCGTCCACCGAGATGGTCGAAGCCATTCTCAAGGACAAGAAGAAGATCCTTCCCTGCGCCGCATATCTCGATGGCGAATACGGGATCAAAGGCCTCTATGTCGGTGTTCCAGTGAAGCTGGGCGCGAAAGGGATCGAGCAAATCATTCAGATCAAGCTCACGTCTGACGAGCAAGCCGCGCTGCAAAAGAGCGCCGATGCCGTAAAAGAATTGGTCGGGGTGATCGGAGTGTGAGGCCTTACCTCGCAATTCTTGCTGCGCGATACTGGGCCACGCGTCGGAGCGAGAACGGCCGACTGTCCGGACTAGTAGAGAGCCTACGGCAACACCTCGCACCGAATTAAGAGCCGCCCTGGACTACCGGTATTCGCCGCCACCACGGGAGATAGAATGATCCACGAGAGCAGATCAGTTCCTACTCCCGCTCGATCACCACGGACGCTAACTTCACATCTTTATTCGGGCGATCTTGGCGGCCCCGAGCCAGCTTCGAGATCTTATCGACCACATCCTGTCCTTCGACTACCTCCCCAAAGATCGTGTGGCGTCCGGTGAGCCACTGCGTTGGCGCAACGGTGATGAAGAATTGCGAGCCGTTGGTGTTCGGCCCGGCATTGGCCATGGCGAGCTTTCCTGGCTTGTCAAAGTTGTGGGGCGAACCCGTGGTCTCGTCTTCAAACTGATATCCCGGCCCGCCCATGCCAGTCCCCTGCGGGTCGCCACCCTGAATCATAAAATCGGGAATTACACGATGGAAAACAGTTCCGTCGTAGAGTCGGTCGTTGCTCTTCTTCCCGGTGCTTGGATGACGCCACTCGCGCTTGCCTTCGGCTAGGTCAGTGAAATTCTGCACGGTTTTAGGCGCGTCATTTTCGAACAATCGGCAAACAATCGTGCCCTCCGTGGTATTAAAGGTTGCATAAGTGCCGGACTGTCGGGCCATGGGGGATCCTTTCTGGTTTCCGATGATAGCTGCCTTGCAATTCTATAGCAGCTGCCAGTCGCCGATCTCAGCTCGTCGGCCATCAACCAAACGTCGACTATTTCACCACGCGCGCGTAAATCTCACGCACGGTTGCAAAGGTCCGGCTCAGTTCCGGTTCCAGGCCATCCGGGAATTCACGGCGCAAGATTTGCGATGTTAGCTTCTCGACGGCCTGCCGTGGGTGTTCGCCAGAGGGGAGCCATCGCGTCTTACGTCCGACAACCAGACGCATAACGTGTTCGACGGTACGACAGAGCTCGGCAGCGTGATCGAGGCTGGCCGCATCATGCTTTTCAAGCTCGCCTTCCGCCACGCTGCGCCACAGACGGTCTCGCAGCGTGCCTGCCTTGGGGCGGAGGCTCCTTGAAACCAGCAGGAATCCAGAAAGAAAATCGCCATCGTAAAGCGCCCCGGGAGCACTGCGAATGCTGCGTTCCGGAGCGCTCGCCAGCTCGAGTCTGCGGCGCATCTTGCAAACTTCTTCAGCAAAGTTGGAATCGCCGGCGAACCTACGAAACAGGGTCTCGACCGTACCCTCGACGCGACGAGCTAGGTCCGGGTCACCGGCTATGAATCGCAGCTTGGTATATGTGAGCGCTTCCCAGGGTTGAGCTTCCGAGGAAAAATACGCCTCGAGCTGCGACGGCGTCACCACCAGTTCGCCCTCCTCGCCGCGCGGTCGCAATCGGGTGTCCACGGGGAAAACGAGGCCTTCCTGAGTGTAGGCAGCTAGTACCTGGATCAATTCTTCCGCGCCCTGGGTGACCAACTGGCGATCCGCCCTCTCGCCGCAGACAAACAGCAGGTCGGCGTCGGAAAGCAGGTCGAATTCTCTGCTACCCAGGCGTCCAAGCGCCAGCACCGCCAATCCCGGGGGAGTACCGGCAATCGAAAATGCCGCGGAGATTGCATCCTCGGCAGCCGCGGTGGTGTCGGCGAGCGATGAATAGATCGGACGTCGCTCGGTTACATCGCGCGCACCTGACAAGAACATGCAGTGCCGAAAATGGCGCCGGAGCATGGCGACTTTTTCATCATGCGCCGCCCACGAGTCCGCGACGTAGGCGAAGACGGGATCCCGGGCAGAGAAGCCGTCCTGCTCGGAGAGATTCAGGAGGCGTCCGCCACTCCACGCTGGCCTGCTGGGAGCAACCTCCGAAAGCGAGGCTACTTCATCGGGATGCCGAACCAGCGTGTCGGTGAGGTACTCGCTCAACCCAAAAACAGAGATTGCACGCACAATGGCGTCCTCATGGCGGAGCACGGCGGCGTAGCGTTCCGAACTTGTGAAGGCCGCGCCCAAAAACCGCAGCATGTTCCTTCGCGTGGTCGAACCGGAATCGTGGTTCCGGAGTGCGCTCGACAACGACGGAGCATCTTCGGAAAGCCTCTCGAGCAGAACGTGGGTGGACTGGTCGCCCACTGCGGCCACCTTGCTCTGTAAGCGAAACTCGGAATCGGAAGGTTCGAATTCTTTGCGGGCCTGTTGTTGAAAGATGATCCGGTGATAGATTTCTGCGACCACCGACATGCGGGCGGAAACCAGCGCAACCAGGTCATCGATGCGCGGATTTTCCGGCATAAGCGCTTCCATGGCACGCTGGACGACCGCCAACTCCTGCGACGCACTCGGCAAGCGGTGCAGCTGCTGTCCACGCCGAAGCTGGAGTCGATGTTCCAGATGGCGTAGGAAGGTGTAAGCCGAGGTCAGTTCATGGAAGTCTCGGCCGCTAATATGCTGCTTGTCATGCAGCTTGTGAAGAGAAAACAACGTTCCGCCGGAGCGGAGCCATGGCTCTGAACCGCCGTAGACCCGCTGCAGGCACTGCACCAGAAACTCGATATCGCGAATTCCGCCGCGATCGATCTTTACATTAATGCTTTCCTTGCCGAGCTGGGTCTGATTTCGGCGCTTGCGATCAATTTTTTCGCGCGACAACAACGCTGTCTTGATGGCCGCAAAATTCACTTCTTCTCGGTAGACTTGCGGCTGCACCTGGTGGATGAACTGCCTCGCCAGCTTCTCGTCCCCCGCCGTATAACGCACCTTGATGAGCGCTTGGCGTTCCCAATCGTGGGCACCATGGACATAGTAGTGCAGCGCTTGGGACAGACTAACCGCCAGTTCACCCTCATTCCCCTGCGGTCTGAGTCGCAAATCAATCCGGAATACCGGGCCTTCGGGAGTTGGGCGAGAGAGGACCTCTGTTACCTGCTGTGCCAAGCGAATGAAGTACTCGCGGTTTGAAATTTCCGCATCCGGCAGTTCCTTCCCATCTCCGAAGATGAACAAGAGGTCGATATCGGAGCTGTAGTTCAGTTCCTTCCCCCCAAGCTTTCCCATGGACAAGACCGCAAAGCTCGTGTCTTCCACGCGCCCCTCTGCATCAAGGTGTTGCGGAGACCCAAACCGGTGCTGCATGGCGCTGGCAGATTCGCGGAGCGCCTCTTCGATCAATACATCGCTCAGGGCAGAAATCTCCGCCGTTGTTTCTGCCAGAGGCGCAATGCGAAGCACATCGCGCAACATGATCCGCACGTACTCGCGCCGCTTGAATCGAGCCAGCAGCAAAGAGGGATCGCGGTCAAAAGAGCGCGAATGAAACCGGGCAAGCGCCTCAGAGAAGTCCTCGCGGGAGCAACTGTGATCGAGCCCCTTGTCGCGAAGGAAGGTATGCAGAATGTCGGAGTTGGCGATCAGCGTCTCTCCCAGATACCAACTCGACCCAAACACGGCCGTCGCGTAATGCGCCACGAAGGGATGCTCTTCGAGAAGTTCGATGATGTCCGGCGAACTCTCGATCACTAACCGTTCGAAGAGCAACAGTGCGGCATCGGGATCGGAGCAGTCGGCTAAGATGGAGATCAGAACGCTGGCTAGCGTGTTGGATATTCGGTTCGATATTCGTTCGAAGGTCACCCGAGCAGCTTGAGGGTCGCCGAATGGAACGTTGACGAGCCGATCAGAAACGTGGGCAGCGGACTGTGGGGAGAATGGCATGGTCAGCTTCTAGCCACTAGCACCTGGCGGACCGGGAGTGCGCTCGCGCGAAGCAGTCGTTGCGCGGTTCCGTGCCGGTATTCGGCTTGCAGACTACCAGCAGCCCCCTCGTGCCTACCACCTTCGCGTTCCAAAGTATTTGCGGACGCCAATGGTGTTATAGCGCCCCCAGGGACCATTCGGGCCAAGGTCAGCCGGTCCGAGGTAGCGGTCGCGTGCTCCAAAGCGGTCAAAAAGGAAATGCTGGGTCACCCGCATTTCGAAACCTCGCCCCATGTAGATGGCGGCTCCCCAGGAATGCTCGACCCCGATCGCGTCGAAGGACCAAGTGTACAAGTTCTGGGGAACATTCCTGCCGAACAGGAAGCGGGGCTCTGCCCAGAGCATGAATCGGCGAAGAGGTCCTCTGCCAAACGGCCGAACTTCCAGAATGCCGGAAAGCATGTAGCGTGCAAATGCGTTACAGGGTGCTGCCTTCCCACCGTAGTTCCCGGCATTCGCGGCGCAGAGGTTGGGATCGATTTCGTTGTGCGGCGGAGCGATCTCGAACTGCGCATAGCCCCAAAACGTGTCGTTCGGCAGGAAAAAGCGCTCCTGTCCATTTTGCGGTGCCGGTTGAGCCTCGAGACTCAGACAAGAACAGGCCACGATGAGTAGGAGTGCAATTATCTTCATAGATTCTCCCCTTTTAACGGCTCGGATCGTATGACGAGCGAGACGCAACATTCCATGGATTGAGTTAATTGCTGCTGTAGCGGGTACGGTGGCGTGCGCCCGAATGCCGCATTGTACATCCCGGTGCTTGGGCTTCTGAGGATCTACTCTACGGAAAACCATAGCCGGAAGCCCAGTTTCTCCAAGTAGTTGGATAGTACGAACGCACTATACCCGTAAGTGCCAGAAAATCAGAGCCGGCGTTTGGCCATCTCCGTGCAGTAACGTCAGGCAAGGAGCAATACGAGAAATATGGGGCAAGAAGTCTCGGTATCGTATCAGGCGGTCAAGAGTAAGGTTTATCGGCTCATCGACAGCCTCGTGGAGGACTCCAAAACCCAGGGTGAGGTACAGGAATCGGTAAAGCGGTGGTGGAAACTGGTGCATCCTGCCGACCGTCCGATTGCCCGCAAGTATCTGTTGACCGTCCTGGCGAAATCTAACGCTACTCTTGAAGCTATTTCTGGTGGACTGACCGATTTGCAGGACTTCGAGGCACATCCACACCCCAGCGACAATCTTTCCAAGGTACACACTCTGTCGAGCGAGGCTTGGGGACAACGGATGAAAGCCTCGGTTTAAGAATTTTTGCAGCAACGAGACAAGGCTCGGCGCAAGCCGGGCCTTTTGGTTTATCGCTGCTCCCCCAATCTTTAGCCTCGTCCCGGTACCCTACACAGCTTCCATTTTGTTCGGGTGTAGGCGATTTGGAAACCCTTGCGTTCCGCATTGCGTTGTGAATCACTGCCGGGAGCAGCGGCCATCATCGCCAGGTCGCATCCGTGATCGAGTGCATAGCACGTACGAAATTGTAAGAGGGCGCTTTGCAGCCCGCGGCGGCGGAATTCGGGAGCCGTCGCAGCTCCGGCGAATAGCGCAACTCCCTCATGGATGAACAGCCCGCCTGCTGCCCCTGGCTTGCCATCGAGCTCAGCCAAAAAAGGTACGTAGCCGGGTGCGGCAGACGTAACTGCCCCGAGTTCGCGCAGGAAGCCTATAAGCTCTGGGTGCTCGCTGGCCCATCCCCGAGCACTGACATCGGACCATAGTTGCAATTCGTTTGAACCGGCAATCCTGGTTCGAATATGGGGAGCTGGTTCGGTCTCTATCGTCTCAACCCTCTTGTAGAGCAGGTTGCTGAGTTCCACCGGGCGATAATTCCGACAGCAAAGAAGATCGAGGGTTTCGACCCCGGCAAACGGACTGACCTCGTGACACACCGACGCTCCGCGGTCGAGAAAGAATTTTTCGATTGTGTCCAGCACCCATGGAGTCACTGGCGCAAAAACTCCAAGACCGAATGTTTGGGTAACCGGCGAGTCGACCCCGTCAAAGACTGCGTAGGTGCCAGCACATTCGATCCACTCCGACCCACTATTTGGAAATAACCTTCGGCGAGCAGCGGCATATTGAGCGCAGGCTTGCCCCTCGGTGCCTTCAAACCGACGGCTAAGGGCGAGATCGGAAAATGGCAACATGCGAGGTCTATTTCTTCCCCACGCGACCTTGCAGTCGGCATGGACATGTCCGTGGTTCGAGCCAGACGCAATTTTATGCGAACAGTTTGCATGCCGGTATCGACAGTGGTAGGCAGCGGAGGACGTTGTAGGGGCACGCGCGGTTATGGTCGGCATCGCATCGAGCGCTGGTGAACCGTTGAAGGTCCCCAGGCCAGTGCCCGAGCTCAAGACGACGTTACACCGCAAAGGACTCGCTCAAGGCGCCAAAGTCAGTGCCGTTTGCGAAGTTCCGCAAGGCTATTGAGGCCAGCAAAAAGCCGGGCGCAAACAAGGCCAGCCTTGGATGATTCAGGCCCGGCTTACGCCGGGCCCGAGTCAATGACTAAGGACGAAACTCCGAAAGCTTTGAGCCTGCTCTTCGATGCCGCTCATAGCTCACACCCTAACCTAAATGTCGTAATACAAAGCGAATTCGTATGGGTGCGGGCGCAGGCGAACCGCGTCCACCTCCTTCGAGCGCTTGTAATCGACGTAGGTGTTAAGCAGTTCCTCGGTAAAAACGTCTCCCTTCAGCAGGAACTGGTGATCTCTCTCGAGAGCGTCGAGTGCGTCTTCGAGCGAGCCCGGCATGGATGGAACCTTCGCTAGCTCCTCTGGACCCAGATCGTAAATGTCCTTATCAAGCGGCTGTCCGGGATCGACCTTGTTTTCGACGCCATCAAGACCCGCCATGAGCATAGCCGCGAACGCGAGATAGGGATTGCAGCTCGGATCTGGCGGACGGAACTCCACGCGCTTCGCCTTCGGCGATGCCGAGTACATGGGGATACGGCAAGCCGCCGAGCGATTACGCCGGGAGTAGGCAAGGTTGACAGGGGCTTCGAACCCTGGAACCAGACGCTTGTAGGAATTTGTCGTGGGAGCAATGATGGCTGCCAGCGCCGGCCCGTGCTTGATCAGTCCACCGATATACCACAGGGCCAACTGCGAAAGCCCAGCATAGCCGTCGCCCGCAAAGAGCGGCTTACCGCCTTTCCAGAGCGACTGGTGAGTGTGCATGCCGCTACCGTTGTCCTGAAAGATCGGCTTCGGCATAAAGGTCACCGTCTTGCCGTACTGGTTGGCCACATTCTTGACCACGTATTTGTAAAGCAACATGTGATCGGCCGACTTTACCAGCGAGTCGAACTTCAGATCGATTTCCGTCTGCCCGCCGGTTGCGACTTCATGGTGATGGCACTCAACATCCAAACCGCAATTGATCATCGTCATCACCATCTCGGTACGCAAGTCTTGGTAGTGGTCCATTGGAGGCACCGGGAAGTACCCTTCCTTGTAGCGCGGACGATATCCGAGATTGTTCTGTTCGCGGCCGGAATTCCAGCGGCCTTCTTCGGCATCGATGAAGTAGAAACCGTGCTGCTCGCGCTGATCGAAGCGGATGTTATCGAAGATGAAGAACTCAGCTTCAGCTCCGAAATAGGCGGTGTCGGCGACACCGGTGGAAGTCAGGTAGAGTTCAGCCTTTTTTGCAATGTAACGAGGATCGCGGTCATAGCGCTGCTTAGTGACTGGGTCAATCACGTCGCACACCATTACGAGCGTCGCCACCTCGGTAAACGGATCCATCATGTAGGTGGCGGGATCCGGGATCAGAAGCATGTCGCTCTCGTTGATCGCTGCCCAGCCGCGAATCGACGAGCCGTCCATACCAAAGCCTTCTTCAAACGAATCCTCGGTCAGCTGGTTGATGGGATAAGAAACGTGTTGCCACAAGCCTGGCAGGTCCGTGAACCGGAGGTCGAGCAACTTGGCTCCGTTCTTTTTCGCGAACTCCAGGACGGTCTTTGGATCAGCCATTGGGAAGCTCCTTTATGAAGTCAGACGGGCGTGAGACATCGACATCCCGCACTACTTACGCTTTGCTTTGCCGGTGTAGTCGAAACTCGCTTTAGAAATCGCGAGAATTGTACACCTGCTACAATCTGTGCAAACAGTGCAGGTTGGGCCAGTCTAGCTCTCCAGCCACGTGAGCATGAAATTGATTGTTTTTATGGTTGGGGTCGCCGTCTGTTTATGGCATCCTGACAAGCAGTCAGTAATCGGCACTCAGCCCATTGCGGGTGTTTTGAGCATGGATTGAGCGCTCGAATTGCTGTTTTGCGTGCTACCCGCAATCCCTCGTTTTTGGTTGAATACTGACTGCTGAGTGCTTGTGTTTCCATGGACTTCGATCAGTTGGAAACATTTATTGAGGTGACGCGCCTGTCGAGCTTCTCGCGGGCGGCGGAGAAACGTTTCCGCACGCAGCCGGCAATCTCCTCCCAGATACGCTCGCTCGAAGAAGAGATCGGAGCCAAACTGCTTGATCGCTCAGGCGGGAGAGTGTCGCTAACCGCCTCTGGCAAACTCTTCTTGCGCTTTGCCGAGGACACGCTCGACGCGCGTAAGGCTGCCGTGACTGCGATTGCCGAAACGGAGCGTGTGCCACGGGGGGAAATCGTGGTGGGCGCAAATGAAGGCACCTGCCTGCATATTTTGCCCGAGGTCTTTGCGAATTTTAAGAAGCAGTACCCGGATGTCTCCGTAAACATCAAGCGTGCTGATTATGCGAAGGTGCTTGAGTCGGTCATCGATAATACGGTCGATTTCGGCGTCGTTTCCCTTCCAGTAAACGACAACCGCCTCACTGCAGTCGCGATCCACAAAGACGAACTCGTCCTCATTGCTCCTCCGCGCCACCCGCTCTCAAAGCTCAAAGCTGCAACGGCGGAGGACATCGCACAGTATCCTCTCGTCGTCCCCAAGGTCGGCCATACCCGCGATGCCATCGAAGATCTATTCCATCTGCACAAGTTGAAGCCACGCTATGCTATGGAACTCGATTCGAGTGAACTGCTCAAGCGTTTCGTAGCAGTCGATATTGGGGTTGGGTTTATTGCCAGCTCGAATGTTCTCGAAGATGTTCAGGCCAAGGTCCTGTGCGCAGTCCCCCTCGCCGAAGCTCACATCCGCCGCGACCTTGCGCTGGTGTTTCGCAAAGACAAGGCCCTGAGTCGCGCCGCCCTTGCTTTTATTGATATTGCGGTGAAAAGTAAGGTGACGGAACTGACGGCCGCGGGACCTCGTTAGCCCCTCTTTAGTGGTAGAAAGCTGAGTTCCGAAGGCAAACCCTACCCGAGGGCGCGCGCTGCACGGCTTTCCCCGGGGAAGGCTGTTCCTACCAGGCTCGCCTGGGGATAGGCGACCGTGAATACGGGTTCCTCCGTCTCCTGCCTGGCCTTTGAAAGGCAACCTGAAGCTCGCCGACCCGGTGCTCGGCCATGGGCTTCGGCGACAGACCCTCCCTAGGCTTGGGGTACGACCCAGATCGCAGTGTCTCTCCTCGTAACGCGGTGAGGATCGGCATTCCCGAAAAACCAAGGTTGCCGCGCAGGTTCTACCAGGATGCTTAATCGCATTGTTTTGCGCGACAATGTTAAAAGCACCTCCCTTTTGAGGGGTATGAATCATGCGTCTCGGTAAACTTCTTGCCTTCCCCATCCTTCTGTCTCTACTTTCCCTGCCCTGCACAGCCGACGTTCTTAAGGTCGTCATTGATGACACCATTCAGGCTGCCACCGCGGAGCGTGTGGCGCGGGCGATCGATCTCGCAGCGGAGCAAAAATACGTTGCGGTTCTGGTTGAGCTCAATACTCCCGGCGGCGTGATGGGCTCGATGCAGGAGATCATGCAGAAAATCATCGCATCGCCTGTGCCGGTCATCATTTATGTGACTCCGAGCGGGAGCCGGGCAGCGTCGGCTGGCTTCTTCATACTGGAGAGCGCAGATGTGGCCGCGATGGCACCGGGCACGCACACCGGCGCCGCGCATCCGGTTGGGCCGTTCGGCGGCGAAATCAAGGGGCCCATGGGAGACAAGGTCCTGAACGATGCGTCGGCGATGTTGCGCTCGATTGCGTCAAAGCGTCGAAGAAATAGCGACGTCGCGGAAACCGCGGTTCGCGAATCGAAATCGTTCACTGAGACCGAGGCACTTTCGCAAAAGCTGATCGACTACGTTGCCTCGGACGAGCAGGACCTCTTTCGCCAAATCTCGGGCAAACAGATTACGCGATTTGATGACAAGACGGCCTCCCTGAACCTTGTCGGACAGAAGGAAGTAGTTCTCGAGCCCACTTTGAAAGAGACGATCCTTTCCTTTCTGATGGAACCGGACATCGCGTTCATCTTGCTGGCAATTGGAGCCCTGGCTCTGTACACCGAATTCAATCATCCGGGTGCAGTCTGGCCAGGAACGGTCGGGATCGTCTTTATTCTGTTGGCAATTTTTGCGCTGCACCTTCTGCCAATTCGCTTCTTCGCGGTGGTGCTGATCTTTGCATCGTTCGCCCTGTTCGCACTGGAGGCGAAGTTCTCTACCCACGGCGTCATGGCAATCGGAGGAATTGTCACTCTGGTGTTGGGCGGGTTGCTCTTGATAGACGCACCGATTCCTGAAATGCGGGTGAAACTTTGGACCGCCCTCGCGGTCAGCATTCCTCTGGGATTGATCACGGTCTTTCTGATGACCATCGCTCTCCAGGCCCGGCGCAACAAGGTCGTCACCGGAATTGAAGGCCTCATCGGTGAGATCGGAACCGCACAAACTGCGCTGGCACCCTCCGGAAAGGTTTTTATTCACGGCGAGATCTGGAATGCGACCGCCAGCAGCGAAGTTGGTGTGGGTCAAAATGTGGTGGTGGAGAAAGTAGACGGACTGCAGTTACAAGTCACACCCACCAGTAGGGCGCCAGAGAAGACAACCGCGTAAATCACGCCCTACAACTTCAGAACCGAGGAAAACAGACGTGCATGGAGGAAGCTTGCTGGCGCTAATCCGACTAATACAATCGCGCATGCTCCGCGTTGCAGTACAATCACGTCGGACTGAGAAGGGGAGGATTTTATGGATTTTAGTTTCGGATTCGTAACGGTTGCAATCATCATCGTTGTCATCTACTTCCTGAGTTCGATCAAAATCCTGGCTGAGTATGAACGGGGCGTCATCTTCCGGCTGGGTCGTTTGCGCCAGCAGGCAAAAGGGCCTGGGGTGATTCTGGTCTTTGCACCGATCGATCGAATGGTTCGCGTGTCGCTACGGCAAGAGGCGCTTGAGGTTCCTTCGCAGGATATCATCACTCGCGACAACGTCACATTGAAGGTCAACGCGGTTATTTTCTTGCGCGTGATTGAGCCGACCCGCGCCGTGGTCGAAGTCTCGAACTACATCTACCAGACGTCCCAGTTCGCCCAGACGACACTGCGGTCAGTCCTTGGCGAGCTGGATCTCGACGAACTGCTGGCGCATCGTGACAAGATCAATTCTCGCCTGCAGACAATCCTTGATCAGCACACCGCGCCATGGGGGGTCAAGGTAGTTAACGTGGAAGTGAAACAGGTTGACATGCCAGAAACGATGCTGCGGGCGATGGCAAAACAGGCTGAAGCAGAGCGTGAGAAGCGTTCTAAGATCATTCACGCAGAAGGCGAGTTTTCGGCGGCACAACGCCTGGTGGACGCGGCCCATCTGCTCGCCACTGAGCCGGTGAGTGTGCAGTTACGTTACCTGCAGACCTTGACGGAGATCGGGGTAGAGAAGAATACGACTGTGGTCTTCCCTGTACCAGTGGACCTGTTGTCCGGACTCGAGAAGTTACTAGCGAAAGGCGAGACTCCGGCAGCAAAATAGGGTTAGAAGATTGGGGAATCTTGTAACGAAGACTGGGTCCAATACCAACATTCCCCGATTCCACAATCCTTATGAGTCCCGCGAGCGCGCCCTACTTGGAACAAGAAACCGATACCGAGATAACTTTAGGCACCGGCAAGATGCTGATTTTGTTCTTCGGGCTGGTGCTGCTATGTGCTGTATTTTTCGGCATGGGTTTCACCATGGGCAAGAACGCGGTGAGGTCCGCGCCGGAACTGCAGGCGACCCCCAACGGAGTGCGCCCCTCAGCGGCCAATAGTTCGGCAACGAAAACTGCGACGCCGTCACAAGCAACTGCCCCTGCAACCCAGTCGGCTCCGGACAACGCTCTGACTTCGTCCGGACAGCCAGCGCAACAAGCCCCCTCGGGAAACGATCAAAACCCAACACAAGGGTCGGGTGCTCAACAACCCGCACTTTCTGGCCCAGGATATTTCGTACAGGTCGCGGCTGTGAGCAAGCAGGAAGACGCGGACGCGCTGGTCGAAGCGCTTAAAGGCCATGGTTATGCAGCACTGATTGCCGCTCCTACTTCCGACAAGCTTTACCACGTGCAGGTCGGCCCTTTCGCTGACATTAAGGACGCCGAGTCCACGCGCGCAAAGCTGGTCAGCGACGGCTATAGCCCGATCCTGAAGAAGTAGCCTTTACCCCGCGTAGCCCTTGCCATCCTAGGACACTGCCGGAAGAAGGTGTTTCGCGAAGATTCCCATGAGGGCGCGTAGGCTTCGCGCATTTCGGATTGCATGCCCTCCAATGTCATTTGAGGTAGACGTATGCCCGAGAGCCTTGGTTCCCACCTGCACAGGCGGCGAGCCCACTCCATTAGCTGTTTCTCCGGATAATCACCACCTGGTGCCGCTGAACTCACGCGTGTACCACAGGAACATTTTCCCTCAGGGAAGCTTCTCGGGATAAAAGTCGCCCAACCAATGCTTGTAGTGCCAGCCGGAGGTCCCGACATGAATCGCGTATCCAGCTGGCATCAAATTCTATCTCCGGGAGCGAGACGACCGGCGAGTTAGGGACGCTTTATGGGCCGACTGCGAACGGGCGGAGCGCGTTCTGCGACGGGCAGCCGATTTGGCTTGCTTTGAAAGGGCACGATGCGAAGCGCCCGACCGGCCCTGTCGCTTGAGTACCTGCTTGCCCGCGCGTGAGCGTTTGGCGGAGGGCCGACGGCGACTTGTGGAGCGATGGTTTCTACTTTCCTTTTGCGCGGATGCCGTCCCCTTAGGCGGGGGTGGCAGTTTCACGCCCGCCTTCCGCGCCTTTGACAACCCGATGGCAATTGCCTGTTTTGCATTCTTAACTCCATGCTTCCCTTCCCTGACGTGGTGAATTTCTTCCCGCACGAACTCCCCAGCCTGAGTAGTGGGAGCTTTGCCTTCTCTAGCGTCTTCACGAGCCCGTTCCATGGTCTGTTTTTCCGGCATCTCAACCTCCTAACTGTTTCTCCTTCAAGGCGAGTCTAGTGCCCAGGTTGATCGCAACCAATCAGGAAAAGGATGTAAAAGTGCTGGACGGTCAGGCAAATAGCTTAGGCAGCCCTCCGATTTCCGCGTCGTAACAACATCTCGGGCAGCCTGTTCACCAACCTGCCCGATGCTGCCGCCATCTAAGCCTTCACTAGGTGCGGTGGAACCGTCCCCGGACCGAACGATAGTGCCCGAATCTATCGCCATGCTCCGGGGACGGCAAATATCGCTGCCCATGCACGCTTAGGCGATGATCGCTCGGGCTTCGCCAAAAACCCTCTGATCTAGAGGTTGAACGGTTTCAGCATTGCTACCCCACTTGACGCTCGGGCCGATTCCACGGACGGTTATCTGGATCAAGTTCGCCCAGGGCTAGATCGACAATTGCACTCTTGATAGAGTGAGCGAAGATTGACGAGAAGATGAGCATTTTCTCGGCGACTGCTTCGTCGACGGTTCCGTCCTCCACGTAACCCCGCAATTCCATACCGGCTGCGATCCCCGCCCAAAAAACCACTTCTTCCATGCTCACGGTCTGTCCGGGATTGGGCGGCAAATCACAAAACCCCTCGATCGCCTCACGAATCTCTTGGGGCGAGCGCTGCTGAATTTCGTCCAACAGGCTGAGCACTTCAAGAATGCGGGTAAATCCTTGCCAATCTTTTCTATCGGTAGTTTCGAGTCTCATCATAAAGAGCACCAGCCAGTGGGTTCGTCGCACCACAACACTCTCCATGGACTTTAGCCGTTGCAGGTGGACCTCGGTATCCCTTTCATCGGTTAACTCCTGCGAAAGCATCCTGTAAGGGTTGATTGCAGGCCAGGACGTCTTGAATCAGGGTTTTCCTGTAGGGGAGGCAGTAATTACACGGCAAGCCTAAGCGAGCTCGAAGCCAGGCCGCGCGGAATCTCCACCCGATAGGTCGGTTCCGCACTGGGGCGCCAATGCAGCTTGTATCCCTCTTCGCCTCGGAGGAAATCGAACCTGCGTGCGCCGAAACGAACTGCTTCTTCGATGACGGCGAACATAAGCTGCATGCCTGGACTGAGAAAGGAGAACTCCGGATCGAATCCTTGCAAATAGCAGTACACAGATTGCTGATGAAAAAAGGAATAGTTCACGGCAATCGTGCGATCATTCATCCGCATGCGGTAGAGCCGCAGGAGACCTGAGGACAGCAGGGAGGGAGCTACTACACGATGAAATTGCCGAATTTGCGGGTCTCCAAGAACACCGCTTTGACCCAATTCCCTCCAGCGGCTTGTGTGCAGCCGAAACAGGTCTTCGACAAACTCCTCTGCATTCGAGAGAGTCGCCGTCTCGACCACTGCCCCTCCTTCGCGTTGAGTTCTAGAACGCGCATTGCGCAGATTTGCCCACTGTCGCTTCGAAAGCGATTGCACCAGTTCTTCGCTGCTTGAAGGGAGCGACAAAACAAAGCAAAGATCATGTTCCTTCACGTAGGGGCGAAGTGTGCGGGAATAAAGCAAAAAGCTGCCAAGAGGGAGATCGGTGAGATCAAGGACATCCCAGCCCGGGATTGTGTCGAACGCATTGAGGACTTCCATGACGACAGCCCCCTCGTCCCCTGGTTCGAGTAGCACGCCCAGGTAATCCGAGACCCCTCCCCCTGCAAACGCCAGTATCCGCTTCTGGTTTCTGCGATAGATGATCAGCGGTGCGAAGCCGACGAGTCTACCAGACTCGCGGATTTCTACCCCAATGAGGTTTTCAGGGCGGAATTCATTGACCCACACCATCAACCATTCGCAGGCCAGAAAAGGAGCTGGGTTCGGACAACGTAAGAAAAGATCCTTCCATTCCGGAAGAAGCAAGGTAAACTCTTCCGGCGAATGGAGTATTCGAGCAATTCTCGTTGCCGATGAATGGGGCATTATGCGGCCTGCAACTCCGGCATGCGGCTGCCGCGGGCCAGTTCTTTGTAGAGTGCAAGGTAAGCACCGAGCATCACCTCGCCTGAGAATCGGACTTCGGCTTCACGTCGGCAAGCGCTGGCGCTAAGGTTCGCTGCGTGACGAATGGCGTCGGACATTTCGCAGACCGACTCCACTAGAAAACCAGTCTTTGGCTCAACGACGATATCCGGCAATGCCCCGGTACGCCACGCGATCACTGGAGTCCCGGACGCCATTGCCTCCATGGCAATCAGGGAACTGGTTTCTGGAGCCTGGCTTGGGATCAACAAGCACTTGGCGCCGGCCAGCAGGCTAGCCTTACGCCGTCCACCCACCGCTCCCAGAAAAGCAGCGTTAGCCCCGAGGTAAGGCTGAACAACTCTTTCGAAGTATTTGCGGTGGTCGGGATAGTCGAATAGCGTTCCGGCAATAAGAAGTTTTTGTTGCGCACGTTTTGCCGCGTGCATGGCAAGATGCAAGCCTTTTTCTGGGCAAATCCGTCCCATAAACAGAACATAGTCACTCTTCCTTGCCGTTGGCCGAAATTGCCCGAGGTCGACGCCGTTGGGAATGACTTGGGTCGGTTGCATTCCTGGTGGTCGACTCTGGGCTTGTGAGCGAGATACGCAAACGAGAGAGACGTTGTCCGGTGGGTGTTTAAGATGTTTCCTTGAATACCAATTCAAGGGCAGGTGCAAGGAAACAACCACAGGTAAGTCAAAGGCAGGCAGGTACTCCCCAAAATCAATTCCATGCATGTGGATGACATCAACCCGAAATCTCTGAAGTGCGGCGTTCAAGGCGCTGCGAAAGCTTTCTCGGGCCTCGTGCTTGCATCCCTCAGTGAGATTCACGGACGGACTCTGTACGGGAACGAGCAAACCATGAACGCGAGACGCCGCTGCCGCAACGACGAGAGACCGGTGGCCGGCTCGAAGTAGACCTTCATCGAGCGTGAGCAGCACTTGCTCTGCCCCGCCGGCGGTTGCCTGCGATACCGGGGCCAGAGGATAGGCGACGTTCAAGACCGTCAGGGGCACGATAGTTCCTGCACTCCAGCGATTTTTTCCATGGCAAGGGCGCGCCATTGTCGCCCCGTCATTGGCCATGCCATGCACTCGTACCAGAGCTTGCCTGGGTGAGGTGCGCCGGTGAAGTCATATTCCGGCGCAGCACGAAAGCGTTCGTGATCGATTGGGAACCCTCCCAACACACGGCGCTGTGACGCATAGGCCGCGAACATGTCTGCCTTCCGCGTGCGCTCTGCCTCGGAAAGATGTAGTTGAAGTTCCTGATCCGTATCGGGATTTAGAAACATACCCGAGACGCACTGCCGGTCGTTCGCATGATAAGAGGTCATTTCAACTAGCAGCGGAGCACTTTCTCGACATAGTGTATGAATTGCCAGGTGAGCCACCAGCGCGGCCGTGTCGTGGTCAGGATGGCCGCCCTCGTAGGGATGGGTGACCAAAACATCGACCTCGACCCTACGGAGCAATTCGGAAAGGCGACAAGCCAAAGCATCGGCGCTGAAGATCGCCTCTTGATCCACTCCGCCCAGCCAATCGATCTGGCAGTCGGATAATCCTGCCAACCAGAGAGCCTGTCCGGCCTCAGCTCGACGCAACGACAAATACGCCTCGCGAGCGCCATGAAAATCCGGAGACCACAACTTGCGGTCACGCGGCGCACCGTCGGTGAGGTAAATCACGCGGGGACTGGCGAAACGGGCGAGCAGTGTGGAGGCCCCAATCGTTTCGTCATCGGGATGCCCGGCGAGAACGGCAACCCGATCGTCGCCATCGTGGCGATTCTCGCGCAAACCGCTCGACCATTCTTGCCAGCTTTGGTTATCGTGCGATCTCATGAACCGTGGTCTGATTCGAAAGCACGCGGACAGCTTCGCGGTACCCATGCAGCGTGCCCACGTCGACATAGACATCGCCACGCTTGATGCCGTAGGCGCGCCCACCGTTGACCAGATAAGCGTTGACCAGAGTGCCGAAATATTCGTCCGAGCGATCGCGCTCCAACCACAAGTTTTGCAACGCCAGGAATTGCCGCCCGGGCATCTTAAAGGCACCCCAAATCCACTCCGATGCGGCATTCGGATGCTTTACTTGGATTTCTTCTACTCGGCCGTCGTGGTCGGTTACGACAGAGTCAAACAATTCGGGCCGCTCCACTGGAAAGAGGAGAAACGACAATTCTCCATCTGGAAGAAATTCGTACCCTGCCAGCGGGAACCAGACGGTATCGGGAAGGCCAATGTAGACTTCGTCCTCTGGTGCGATGAACGGCACGGCACTAAACAGAGCATCACACAGTCCGCTGGGATTCTGCTGCACCACATAGCAGATGGGAGCCGTGCCGATTCTCCCGCCGAAGTAACTGACGATATCGGTTTTGGCCGGCGAGATCACGAAGCAGACGCGATCCACGCCGCCGGCCAGCATACGCTCAAGCAGGTATTCCGAGACCGCACGTGGGCGCTCAATATCTCCCTCGCGACGGGTGCCAACGGGAAGCAACTCTTTTGAGAACGCCAAAGGCTGAATTCGCGTCCCCAGTCCTGCCGCAGGAATGATTCCCCAGCGATGCTTCATGCCGCTGCCTCCAGGGCCGAAACCAATTCGCGACTGCGATGTTCCGCGGTGTGACTCGCGAGAACGCGCTCGCGCGCGGCCTTGCCAATCCGCCGCAATTCGTCTGCGCTCCGGGATAACAATTCGACGACATCGTCCTGGGATTCTGCGATCAGCAATTCACGACCAGGTTCGAAGAATTCTTCAATTCCCTCCCATGAATCACTGATGATGGGCGTCTCGCAGGCAGCCGCCTCAAATAGTCTGCCGGAGGGACAATATCCAATGCTCGCCATCGCAGCCCGCGTGACATTAAGGGTTGCACGGGATGAACAATAGAACGCCGGATGATCGCGCGGTGGGACATGACGCACAAACCAGATGTTCTCGCGCCAAGGAAAATCTTCCGGGTATTGCGCCCCGCCGAGAAGAAATTTTTGTCCGGAAAGCTGATGAGCAGGCTTCAAAAACAGTTCTTCGAGCACCTGTTGTCGATCGGCAGCGTATGTTCCCAGATAAGAAAAGTCCGAACAATAACGGGACGACTTCTGCACTGGCTGATGCAGCTCCGGATCAACGCTTCCATAGAGTGGAGCGACATGGCGGGCATCCAGAAAAGCCTTGACCTCTTCCAGAGCGCGGCCACCTACGTAGCTCAGCACCAGATCGAATCCAGAAAGGCCGTATCTGGGTATGTAGTCGACTTGTCCTTCGGCGCGCAACTTTTCCAGAGTCACAGCAGTGTCAAGATCGTAGAAGACCTTGATAATTGGGGATGACAGCACCAGATCACAGGCCTGTTGGGCATCAGGACAGTACGAGGTCACGATCGCGGCGTCGGATGCCTCGACTTCATCATTGGCGCGGGAATGTATCTGGTCCCAATCTGAATATAATTCGAGCTTATACCCCTCGGGATTGTGCAGGTCACGATGCCGAGCGTAATAGGGGACGTCGCGCTCGAAGAAACTCACTTGGTGGCCTTGTCGCGCCAGCCATTTGCAGAGGCCCCGCCAGAGGGTGGCATGCCCGTTCCCCCACGAGGAACTAAGGGTCAACCCGAAAATCACTAACTTCATCTCGGTTTCCTTGCCATACCGGGCTTAATGACCCGCACACCCGGAGCACACGTTCTCTGGTTTCGCATCTTCGATGCCGTGCCCAGCGGGGACGATGTATTGGTCTATTTCCCTCTGTTTAGGGGGTCGGTGCTTGACTCCCAATGGGGTCAGGCCCTCGCCACAAGCAACATAAGTGAAATGCCGAGAATCTCAGGTTTGAAGATCAATTCCAGGACTCGGAGTGACGTTCGCAACCGATCGGACCGGATGCCCCGTGACCATTTCGTGACCAGGACATGAGCTCGTAATCAACTGGAAGAGGCACTTCGGCATGACCGTTAGCACGGAAACTCTCAAAGCCGCCGCTCGACCCAAGGCGACCTCACAACCCCGTCCAGCACGTCCGGCCGATCAGGACTTGTGGATATTTCGCGATGGCAAGAAAACGGTATCTGCCCAGGACTTGGTGGCAGACCTGCGCGCTCGACTCACGAACTCCACCTTGAGCACTGCAGTCATTGATGCCCTCATTGAGGCAGGTGAATTGGAGGCGGCCCTTGAGGATGCTGGGTGTGAGTCTGCAACAACTGCTTCAAGAGTCACCACGGCGATTGCCTCCGTTGTTTGCGGCAACTCGCGTGACGCTTTGGCGAGAGCCGCTGATACCCTGGAATCCCTCGAAGTGCCCGCCCGTGTCAGCGTTTCCCCGCCGGAAGGTTTTACCTACTACGCGCTGCACGCAACCGACTTCGTTGGGGTGCTCGATAAAGTTGCCAGAGAACCGAAGCCTTGCGCGGTGCTTGGAATACGGAGCATTGGAACCACGCTTAGCGCGGTAGTGCTGGCTGCCTTAGTTAGGGAAGGAATACCAGCAACCCGAATTACGGTCCGCCCCACGGGACACCCGTACTCCCGCAGAACAGAATTTAGTGCTGTACAACTGGCGTGGGTGGAACGAAATCTCGGTGCCCAATTCCTGATTGTGGACGAAGGACCAGGTCGAAGTGGGTCAACCTTCTTGTCCGTCGCCGAGGCCTTAGTGGAAGCCGGAATTACGCGCGAAAACATCACCCTCATCGGAAGCCGGGAGCCGGACGTCGGTTCCCTGTGTGCTGACAATGCGCCAGTTCGATGGCGGCAATTCCGATTTGTGGCAACCACTCCGTCGGTGAACCAACGGTTTGCGCGTCATATCTATGTCGGAGGCGGAGATTGGCGTAAGTTCCTGCTGCCGCCGGACAAATCCTGGCCGGAAAGTTGGACACAGATGGAGCGGCTTAAGTTCGTGTCTCCGGACTGGGAGCACCTGTACAAATTCGAGGGTATGGGTCCTGTCGGAGTCGAAGCCCGCGCTCGCGCCTTCCAACTCGCCGATGCGGGTTTCGGACCCAGAGTTTGCGAGTCAGAAGACGGTTTCCTTTGTTATTCCCTGGTCAAAGGAAAAGCCATGCAATCCGAGGACGCGGACGGCAGAGTCCTGGACCGCATCGCGAGCTACTGTGCATTTCGCAATTCGGAATTTTCTTCCGGATCATCTGGAACTCCGCAGCTGCGAGAGATGCTCGAGTTCAATATCATGCAGGAGTTTGGAATTGCACTCCCATTGCATGAAGATGATTTCTGCGCTCACCGCCCAGTGATTAGCGATGGCAGCATGCAGCCTTATGAATGGATAGCGGCAAAGTCCGGTCAAGTGATCAAAGTCGATGGCTTAGACCATGGTGACAATCACTTTTTCCCTGGGCCGTGCGATATTGCATGGGACCTGGCTGGTGCTTCGGTGGAGTGGAATCTGAGTGGAGCAGCAACCGAGTACATGCTCAATCGCTTCCGCGTTGAGTCGGGACTAGATGTATCGTCTAAATTCGATCTTTATCGACTAGCTTACCTGGTCTTCCGGCTTGGTTTCTGCAAAATGGGAATTTCTACCGTTAAAGGCTCTCCCGAGGAAACCCGCTTGAGAAAAGCGTATGCGAACTATCGCGCGCAAGCTCACACATTGCTCGAAGGAGCTACCGTCAGTGGGCAAGCAGCTTAGCCACCAGAGTTGTGGCGGCGAGGTAACCTAGGAGGCGTACAGACTTTCCTGTATTGTTGCTGATCATTTCTGAAGAATAGACTTCGTTGGTCCTCTGGCGAATCGCCTCAGAATTGCTTCCTAATTGACAGGAAAGGGGAGTCTCTGTGGGGCTCAGGACCGTTGCTTCGCGTCATTCGTGCAACTCTGGGCAACTTCAGGTTTGAGGCACCCACTACTGGACGTCTACGGGAGTAGCTATGTTTCTCGCCGGGATGCGAACGGGCGTCACTCAGGATGGGTCCGAAAATGGCGAATTTGCTATGCGTTCCAGAGAACTCTGAAGCGAAATCGCGGTTCACACTAAACCGGAGAGAAGCGCTTCGTAATTATTCCGTTCATGTCACGTATCATCTTGAGTCGTTGGCATAAACTGTGGGGTGTATCGCTATGGCTTCCGCTGTTATGCCGTTGAATTCCGTGGCACCGAAGGTTGGAGATCGACCCGTGCGCATTCTGGTCGCAGACGACCATGAAGTTATGCGCCTGGGCCTGCGAAACCTTCTGGAGTCGGTTCCGGGTTGGTCGGTCTATGCAGGCGCCTCCACGGGGAACGAAGCTGTGGAGCTGGCGCTTCTCTCCTCTCCTGACATAATCATTATGGACATCACCATGCCGGAGATGAACGGCATCGAAGCCGCCGCGCGCATCGCGGTACAAAGGCCCGAGATCCCTATCATCATGTTCTCCCTGCACCTATCAGAAGAGGTTGTAAACCGGTTTAAAACCGGTAGCATCCGCGGGGCGGTGGCGAAAAGTGAAGCAGCCAGGGACTTAGTCGATGCAGTTCGCATGGTGCTTAGCGGTGGCACATTTTTCCCTGGGCGACGTTTGCAGGGCGCAAACGGACAAGAGTCTCCAACGGCTAGCTAAGTTCCCGATGGTTCCCCTCTCTATCTGGTCATCCTGACGATTTGGCGCGTCACAAGGGGTGCATGGCGAAGGATCGATAGCGCCGGTCGTCGAATCACCTTAGGCACTCTGAGCAAGGTTCTTAGCACCGAAGACGCACGAAAGACGGGCGCAAGTCGGCGCATGTACAACACCTGGTATTGTGTCGCCGCACTCCGTAGCGAGCCGCCACGGAAATGCCGCTCAAGACATGCAGCTGCCAAAACTCCGCTGCGCAACGCCAGAGAAATACCGTCCCCGATAAACGGGTCCACAAAAGTTGCGGCATCACCCACCTGAACAATCGTTCTCTGAACCGGTTCCGGCTTGTGAAAAACCAGCGGGGACGTGCGGACCTGGCTCGTCGCGGCCTGCCAGGATTGCGATCTTTCGCGCAAATCTGGATGTAGGTCGAGGACCTCCCGTAACTCCGTTGCAACGTTCGCTTTCACCATCGCGCAGGCATTGACAACGCCGTGGGGATGGTCACCGTCCCGCAGCACGACGGGTTGCACTCCACAATATCCGCCGTTGAAAAAATAGAGATCTACGGTCGGGGAAGGATCAGCCTCGAAGAAGTGGGCCTTGATTCCGACCCATCGGTCAGCGTCGCTGGCGCTGTCTCGGATCTTCGAGCTCGTAAGAAATGACCATCGTCCAGCAGCATTCACCAGAGTTAGAGACCGGAACACTCCAATACTGGTCGTGACCGTAAATGGCCCCTCGCCATCGACAGACTGCACCATGCAGGACTGGTGCCCGTCGACTTGCGCCTGCACGCAGGACTCCCAAAGCGCTCGATCCAAATCAAATCGGGCGATACTCAATGCCGAGGGGTCAATTGGCAGAGCAAGCACACAATCATCTGCGAAAACTCGAGACTGTGAAATGTTGGGCGCGCCTTGGACGAGCTCGATATTGGTCGACGAGAGCAGCTCTCGCAGAAGTTTTGATGCCTCAGCAGAAATGAACTCTCCACAAACGCGATGCCGCGGATAGCGTCCTCGCTCGAGCAACAGCACGCGCATGCCCGCACGGGCCGCCGTCATGGCCGCTGCACAACCTCCGGGACCGGCGCCGATCACGATAAGGTCGTAGATCATTTTGGTTTCTGGGCAACGACTCCCATGCGATATAGAAACTGCTCGGTGGCACTGACCTCGGCGGCTCCGGCCTCACGAAAACAATTCGTCACTTCCGGCACGGTGTAGGCTTGCCACACCGAGGCGGGCGCGTCATGACGCGTAATACGGCTTCGATAAAGCGGCGCCCCCGCATAGGCCAGCGCCAGATGAAGCGGATGTCGAATCAGATCATGCACCAGCACAGCGATGCGACAGACCCGTAGCGCCTCCCGCGCAAATTCTGTTGCCTGCTCGAGGGCCAAGTGATGAAGAAAAAGCGAGCATGAAACCAGGTCGAAGGCCGACTCACGAAAGGGGAGGCGGAGCGCATCGGCGCTAACCTTCGCCATTGCGCCGTTCGCTGGCAGGTGTGACGGTTGGCGATCGAGTAGCGTAACGTCCAGCTGAATACCATCGCGCCCAAGTTGGCCGGCAATCGTGTGCATGAGGTATCCATCTCCGGAGGCAACTTCAAGCAATGTAAAGCGAGTTCGTCCGGTCAGTCGAGTAACGCTTTCGAGCATCCGGCGGGTGGTAGAGAGTCCACCGAACCATCGGTTGAACCAGCGCAGGTCGCGGAGAGAAGCTGCAATTTCGGCGGACGTGCCCAGATCTTGGTCCAACAACTCGCGCATTGGCCGACGCTTCATTTTGGGGATTGTAATGGATGGCGCGGGACCGCGCTGTCACGAGCGAGTTATTTCAAAATCGTTTGCCCACAGAAACACCCCGGAAATCGACAGTCGCTGGAGCGAACGCTCGAAAGAAACGATTGTCAAAATTGATTTCTGGGAGTCGTGCCTGGTGCTGACTCAGACTTCGGCGAGCTCCTCTTCCAACAGTTGCTTGTTGTAAAGATCCGTATAGTAGCCATTGAGGGTGAGCAGTTCGTCATGCGTACCCAGCTCGACGATACGCCCACCGTGCAGTACGGCTATGCGATCGGCATTGCGAACGGTGGAAACGCGATGCGAGATGAAGATGGTCGTTCTGCCCTGCATGACGGCGCGCAAGTGGTTCAGTATCTTGTCTTCAGTTTGCGTGTCCACGCTAGACAGCGCGTCATCGAGCACCAGGATCCGAGGATTACGGATCAGAGCACGGGCGATTGCAGTGCGCTGCTTCTGTCCTCCTGAGAGCGTAATTCCCCTCTCGCCGACGACAGTTTTGTACTGACCGGGAAAATTTTCGATATCGCTGGCAATATTGGCGGCCTCCGCAGCCCAACGTACTTCTTCGTCAGTCGCGTTTTGCACACCAAATGCGATGTTCTCGCGAATGGTTTCGCTGAAAAGGAACGTCTCTTGGGGAACGAAACCAATGTTTCGACGCAGATCGGCGAGCGCATATTCGCGTATGGGCTTCCCGTCGATCAACACAGCGCCTGGGTCGGCATCGTAAATTCGAGGAATCAGACTCACCAGAGTGGTTTTTCCCGAGCCGGTCGGTCCAACGATCGCGAGGCTTGTACCCGCCGGTATCTGCAAATTGATGCCGTGAAGAACCGACACACCACGATAAGCGAAGTTCAGATTGCGAAACTCGATGTCGCCTTTCAGTTCCTTGTCCGCAGCGGAGGTAACTCCAGCTGCGTCGGTGATTTCTGAGCGCTCCTGCATCAACTGGTGAATGCGGCTAAGCGAAGCCGTTCCTCGTTGGAAGATATTGATGACCCAGCCAAGAGCAATCACTGGCCAGGTGAGCTGGACCATATAAGTATTGAATGCGACAAAATCACCAACCTTGATGCGTCCGTGCAGCACTTCCCTGCCCCCCAGCCACAACACCAGAACGATCGCAAGTCCGAGCATCGTTTCCAGCGTAGGCCAGAGCATTCCCATGAGGCGAACCAATTTCAGGCTGCGAGCGATGTATTCGCGATTGGACTTCTCGAATCCGGCTACCTCCGCCTCTTCCTGCACATAGGCACGGATCACCCGCACGCCGGAAAAGTTCTCTTGCGCGCGGGCAGAGATATCGGAAAACATAGCCTGAATGCGCTCGAAGCGCTCGTGGATGCGACGCCCGAAGTACTGAATCACGATGCTCACAATCGGTAGCGGCAAGAAGGCATATAGCGTCAATCGTGGGCTGATCGAGAACATGAAGGCAAGAGCGCCCGCAGTGAACACGATGGTGTTTGCGGAATACATGATGGCCGGTCCGAGCAGCATGCGGACGGCATTTAGGTCATTGGTGGCGCGCGCCATAATGTCGCCGGTGCGCGTGCGCTGATAAAAGCCATACGACAGGCCTTCCAAATGCAAAAACAGATCGTTGCGCAGATCGAATTCGATTTCTCTCGAAACACCAATCACGATCCAGCGTGTGAGGAACTGAAAAACGCCCTTGGCGCCCGCGACGGCCAACAGCAAGAGCGCATACACCATCAGCACACGGGCCGTGACCGTAGGAGTGGTCAGATCGTTGATTGCCCGGCGGATGACCAACGGAAAAAGGATCCAGATACCGTTGTGGAAGAAGACACAGATCGTCCCGAGAAGATACCTCCCGCGGTACTTTTTTAGATATGGGAATAGAGGACGGAGCTGTTCCAACATGAGCTACTAGATGCGATTCTAACCGAGTGGTTTCTTTTAAGTTTAGCCTATCCTGCAGGATAGCGGTGTTTATGCAGGATTCGGCACTTTGTCGGGGATCTCCGCTATGGCATCTTTCGCCGGGAGCTCAATTGGGAAACAATGGTTTCCAGCTCGCATCACCTCACTTGTACGCTGCGGATGTTCAACAAATCAGCATCCCCTGTACCGGCATCCTGCGCGATGCCGAAAGCGATCCCGCCGTCGATGTAAAGAGCGATAGAATTAGGTCGAAAGTGGGTTTGTGGTGGAAGGTCAGCTAAGATCTTCTTTTGTTCGTAGCTATTTGGTCGCGACAACTGCTGGCGTGGCCGTTGCCCTGGTCGATTATGCGATTAATCTTTGGATGTCAGCGCGCGGACTGCATGCCGAAGCCACGTTGCTTGACGAACTCCTGCTGGGAATATTCACGGGCGTGCTCGTACTGGTACTCGAGCTCGCTCATAGACGGGATCAGGAGCGGATGAACGAGAAGTTGAGGACCATTGAGTTGATGAACCATCACGTCCGCAACGCACTGCAAACCATCGTTGATTCCGCCTATATTCATGGGCATCTTGATGACGTGCGAAATTCAGTCGATCGAATAGCGTGGGCATTGCAGGAAATCCTGCCCGGCGATACAGACGCTTCCATGGAATCGTCCAGCGTCCAAGCGCCCCGAAAGTAGTCGCACTGGAATTTCGCCCGCGAATCAAAGGATTACCCTGAAAACCCTCCCCGGAATAGGTCCTGACAACAAAGTTTCGCGCGAGGCACCGACAGGATGCCATTTCTCAGTCTCTTTCCCCCCTCCATAGAATGATCGCGATCCATGGGCCTTTCAAACCTCGAAATGCCGCCACCGGCTTGGTCTTTGGCCGGGTTTTCATCAGACCTAAGGGTCTCTACACAATTTGAGGAATAGACGAGCATGCCTAGTGCGGTTCAACATGGAATCAATCAATCCGGTGGCATCCTCGTCGGGGGAGACTAGGAAAGCTGCTGGCATTTGTCTCGTTTTCGAGACAAAAGCAAATCTGGGCCGCCCGAATGTGCCCTCCCCCAAGTCGTGCGAATCGGGCGGCCTTTTGCTGGAACCAAGCCGATGTCACGGCATTCCTGCCGTCGGGGGTTTACCGGGGCCTGCTTGACTCGACCAGTTTTGCGGAAAACTCGCGCGGGCTAAGTCCTTCGATCTGGTATGCCAGAGATCTCGTTCGTGCGGCGCGAACGGCCACTGTGCGAGCAAGCTATGCTCGCGGTTCGTCCGTCTGGGAAGTTCGCGAACGACTCAACTTGGGCGGTAGCCTGGTAAAGCTCAGGACAACGGCAACTGCAAGCGACACGATCCAACCGCCAACCAGGTACCAATCCGAATGGATCAACCAGGAAATGAAGTTGTCAGCGTTCATGAGTCCTTATGCTGATGCAAGCTCCTCCCGGCCACTGCATTGCTTATACTCATGCACGATGGCCTCAATGGCTGCGAGTCGCTGCGCTATCGTGAAACTGCCATCGATAAGTTCCAGTTCAATACGCCCCAACCAAAAGCCCAAGGCGCGATCGATTCCGGACGAAATCTCCAGTGCGATTAGATTGACAAATTCGTTATTGTTGGCTGCGTGCGACATTGGACTCCTCCCAAAAACAACAGGGCGGAAGGATCCGCCCTGACTCAGATTGTCCGCTCGGCTACTGCTCCGGCGGCGCGGACTGGCCATCATTTTGGCCTTGCAGGTGTTTTTGCATCCGCTCCTGGTGCTTTGCCATGATGTCAGCGACCTTGGTCTTCTGCGTGGAATCGAGCAGCTGGTAGATCTGAGAAGCGATCTTCGCGTGCTCGACCTGCATCTGTATGTGGGATTGAGCTTCCTGGGTGGCAAGCGCGGTGGCCTTCGCCTGGTCGAAGTTGCCACTGGTGATCAACTGCATCATCTGCTGATGCGATTGAAACTGTTGCTGTACGAGCGGCTTCAGGTTCGGTTTTTCCGCTTCGAAGATCTTTTTCACCTGGGCCTTTTGATCATCGGTCAGGTTAAGCTGATGCAGCATCATGCCAAAACCTGGATCGCCCATCATGGGGCCATGCATGCCGCGCATACCGCGCATGTGCCCTCCTCCCCCTTCTTGCTGAGCAAAAGCCGCTCCCGCAATCAGCGCCAGCCCCAGCACTACGAATAATGCGGTTTTCCCTAATCTTGAATTCACTGCGTCCTCCTGGTTCTCGACTATCTGCCGAGGTTATGTTCTACGTAGAATAGAAACACGGAACGCGGGTGTTTGTTGGTAAAGAGTGCGGTAATTCGGGTAAATCTTTGTAAAATCAATGGTCGAGGATTTGACGATTCTTTACTCGGCTTGCGGCGATACAGTCCATAAAATGAAGAACGTGGATCGAATTTTGGTTATCGATGACGACGTGGAACTCTGCTCCCTGGTGAGTGAGTACCTGCGACCAGAAGGTTTTCAGGTCGACTGCGTTCACGACGGGCGAATCGGGCTTACGCGGGCGCTCAGTGGGGAGCACCTGATGGCGGTTCTTGACGTCATGCTGCCGGGTATGAATGGGTTCGACGTCCTGCGAAAAATTCGGGACACTTCGAAACTACCGGTGGTGCTTCTTACCGCACGCGGTGAGGATGTCGACCGCATCGTGGGCTTGGAGATCGGTGCCGATGACTACCTGCCGAAGCCGTTCAACCCACGCGAGCTCGTCGCACGAATTCGGGCAGTGCTGCGGCGAACCCGGGCCCGGGGTGAAGCTTCGGTGCCCGACGTGATTCGGGTCGGCGATATCGAACTGGATCCAGCCACGCGAACCGTGACGCACCGAGGCAAACCGGTCGAACTCACTTCTGTCGAATTCAGCCTACTTCAGGTCCTGCTGCGCGAGGCAGGACGTGTGGTGACCCGCGAAGCCCTGGTTGACGAAGTTTTGGGCCGCAAATTCTCGCCCTTTGATCGCAGCATCGATATGCACGTCAGCAAGATCCGGCGCAAGCTCGAAGATTCCGATGGCGAAGAACACATCAAGACGATCCGCGGCTCGGGCTACATCTTTGCTCTGGCGCGTCCCTCAAATTCTCCCAAGAAGAGCATGGCGCGATGAGACTCTTCCTCAGAATCTTCCTCTCGTTCTGGCTGGCGCAGGCACTGTTCTTGGTGCTAGCCATCCTGGTCACCATCGTCATGCGGCCCACCCGACGAATCTCGGAAATTGAGGCACTGCTACCGAAAACGCTCGAGGATTCGGTCGCCACCTACCAGGCAGGGGGACCGGGAAAGCTTCGTGACTATCTAAGGACTTACCACGACACGCGACGCGTCCATGCCATGCTCTTCAACGAGCACGGTCAACTCGTCGATCGGCCTATCCCACCTTGGCTGGCGGAAACCGCCCGCGGCAAACGCAGAACTGCCGACACGTTCTTGGGTCGATTGAATCCTCATATTCAGACCCTGAAAGCCGAGATGACCGCGGCAGATGGGCACCACTACGTTTTGGTAACCGAGCTCCCTCCCGGACAAACGGCCTTCTTTGGACCGAACGGTATCCCACTGCTTGGCCTTCTCATCGCTGTTCTTACGTCCGGACTAGTTTGCTATGTGCTCGCCGGATTTCTCACCTCGCCCATTTTGAGATTGAGAAAAGCAACCCAGAAACTGGCCGCCGGGGACCTCTCGGCTCGAGCTGGTGAAACTGGTTTGTTTAAGGATGAACTCTCTCATTTGGTGTGCGACTTCAACACCATGGCAGAACAGATTGAGAAGCTGGTGAGCTCACAGTCGCGGCTGCTGAAGGATATCTCGCACGAATTACGATCGCCACTTGCTCGCCTGAACGTGGCCCTCGAGCTCGTGCGGCAACGTACGGGTCCAGAGGCTGAGGGGATTCTGGAGCGGATCAGTCTTGAAACCAGCCGCATGAACGAGTTGATCGGCAGTCTGACCACGATCGCTCGGCTGGAAAGCGGCGCCGGAAGATTGCGCAAGATTCCCGTGCGGCTGGAGGAGGTGGTCGAAGAGGTCGCTCGCGACGCAGACTTTGAAGCTCAGGCGCGAAATTGCCGGGTCGAAGCCGAAATTCTCGACGAACTACCAGCGGAGGGCGACCCTGCTTTGTTGCGCAGCGCCATCGAAAACGTCGTACGCAACGCAACCCGTTACACGCGGGAAGGAACCACGGTCAGGGTCCGTGCCGAGAGAGTGCAGCGCTTAAATTCCGCGCAGGCGCTAATCCGGGTGACCGATTCAGGACCCGGCGTGCCAGTCGAGTCCCTGGAAAAGATATTCCGTCCCTTTTATCGCATCGACGATGCTCGGGGACGGTCGACCGGAGGGGTGGGGCTCGGGCTGGCCATTACTGATCAGGCGGTCAGGCTGCATGGCGGCTCGGTGGTCGCATCCAATTTGCCAGAGGGTGGGCTGTCAGTTGAAATCCGCCTTCCCCTGCAGCCAACTACTGTGGGGGAAGCGCGGACCCAGCCAGCGCCTGCGGCAACTGGACTCGACTGATTGAGGGCGGTTTGCTCTTTTCTGCCTATTCCTGATACACAATTGGGGTAAGCCTTTCAGAATCTCAGGTTTCAAGCTTCAGCGGTCAAGGTCCACGCACGGCAAGGCAGCTTCTAAGGCTCTTGCTCTGAGTTGATGCCCGTAAAAGATTGGGCTCGACTGGAACTGACCAACGCGTTAGAACTCTACGATCCGGAGAGACATAGACGAATGCGCATGAAGTCGGGTTGGGCGCTGGCTTTCGTGATCCTGCCGTTAGCGACAATGATGAGCTGTAGCAGTTCGAGAAACGTAAATACGACCGGATATGTCTGGGTGGCAACTAGCGGGGATCAGAAGCTAAGTGTTTACGCCGTCGATCTAACCAGCGGAGGAACGTCGCGGATCGGCACCCAGGTTCCGACCGGAGTGCAGCCGTCCGCGATGGCAATGACCCCCGATCGGAAAGTTTTGTTTGTGGCGAACGCGACCGATAATACAGTCGCGATTTACACGATTAATCCAGATCAGACGCCTAGTGCG
Source organism: Terriglobales bacterium (assembly GCA_035606605.1). GTDB lineage: Bacteria > Acidobacteriota > Terriglobia > Terriglobales > Acidobacteriaceae > Gp1-AA145. The sequence goes on along the minus strand of DATNEX010000117.1, from coordinate 80,190 downwards.
GCTTGCTCTTCCCAGGGTTGCACCATTGCGACCGTTCCGACGGGCGAGACTCCCGTCGCGTTGGCCGTAGACCCAGGTGGCAAGTATCTTTTCGTCGCCAACCAGGGCTCGTTCGCTGATCCCGCTTCCGGCACAATCTCAGTTTTTTCGATCAGCGGAACAACTTTGACAGAAGTTTCAGGCAGCCCGTTCCCAACCGAAGTCCTCGGAGATGTGACCGGATCCGGCCCAAGCGGGGTGATTGCGGCGCCCGCAGGGAACTTCCTCTACGTCACCAACCAGTTCACAAACACCGTAGAGCGCTTTACCTATGACGCGAACAGCGGCGCGCTGACGCTGCCCCCAACCCGCTACACTGCAGGGACAAATCCCTCGGGCATGGCTTTCTCCCGATGCGCGGGATTCACGACCGCAACCAGCGTTTGCGCGGCTGCGGATGAAAACAACTTGTTTGTCGCGAACTCCGGCTCCAACAATGTGACCATCTTTACGGCATGCATTCAGGTCTCACCCGCCTGCGCCAATGCCGATGGGTCGCTCGTGGCGCTGTCCAGTTCACCGGTTGCTTCCGGGATCTCCCCCACCTCATTCATCATCAACCCGGTCGCAAATTTCGTCTATGTTGTGGATTCCGGAGCCAACCAGATTTCGCAATACCAGTACAACACTTCGACCGGTGCGTTGACGGCGCTCACGACTCCCTCTGTTTCCACATCCTCAAGTCCGGGAGCGGGAGGGATGACCTCAGACGGCAGCTTCCTGTTTGTCCCCGATCGAGGCGGTTCCACGATATCGGTGTTTAAGGCGAATTCGGTGGTAGCAGCGAGCGGTTCCGCGCCGACCGGGCGTCTGTCTCCCGCCGCGAGTCCATCAGTGAGTCTTTCCGGACAGCCATCCGTTTTGCTGGTGAAATAAATCTGGCCATGCGCAGGACAGAGAGAAGACTTGCCACTGCCGTCTTTGCGGCTGCTATGGTAATAGCGATGAACACCGTGGCCGAATCACAGATCGTGCCACCAAAGGCAATTACTGACCCAAAGCAGGTTACCGCGAAGCCCGATGCTGATGTGGAGCAGGGGGAGGAGAGTCTTTCCCTTCAGCGGCTCTACCTTACGCGACAGATCATTGATACCGCATGGTCGCCGGATAGCAAAAGCATCGTTTTTGTCTCCAACATCTCAGGACGCTACAACCTGTGGCTTGTTCCTGCCCAAGGTGGGTGGCCAACGCAGCTTACCGCCAGCGATCAGCGGCAAACTCATCCGACGTGGTCGCCAGACGGGAAATGGATCGCTTATCAATCCGATTACGACGGCGACGAGCAATGGGATATTTTCTTCGCCTCACCGAAAACTGGGCAAGTCGTAAACGTTACCAAAACAAGGGAGATCTCGGAAGAGAATCCCACCTGGTCCCCGAACGGACGATATCTCGCATACATGTTGAAGCCGAAAACGTCTTCGTCTTACGAGATTGATGTCTTCGACACGCTGATGCGTGAAACCAAACATCTGACCGAGAACACGCCAGAGAACAAACTGAATACCAATCCAGTGTGGTCGAGGGACGGGAAGTTGCTCGCCTATACGCAGGAAGAAGCCAAAGGTACAAATTCGAATATCTACGTGGTTGAAATGGCGTCGGGCAAAAGCACGCTGGTAACTCCCCATGAGGGCGAGTATATCTACTCAGGCAACGACTTTTCCCCCGACGGGACTTCCCTGCTGATCACGTCCGATGCGGGCAACGGCTACCAAAATGCAGGCCTGCTGAACCTCGCGACTAAGAAGATTCATTGGCTGACCCGAGAGAAATGGCAGGTCTCGGGGCGCAATTTTTCGCCCGACGGTAAGAGCGCCATTCTGGTTGCCGAGGTTGACGGAGACACCCAGATTTATCGCTACGAGCTGGTTACCGAGAAGAGCTTTCCGCTTCCCCTGCCGAAGGGGGTGAATTATCCCGGAGGCGCGGAGTCAGCCTTCAGTCACGATGGAGCGAAGTTTCTGTACTACCACAACGGGCCTAATGCGCCGAACGACGCGTGGGTTTATCACCTCGCGACCGGCAAGAGCACACAGATCACGCATTCGCTCATGGCAGGAATCCCGGCACGGCATTTTGTGGAGCCGTTTCTGGTGCATTATCCGAGCCGCGATCGTACCTGGACGATTTCCGCACTCCTGTACGTCCCGCGGAACATGCAGCGCAGTGGTCAGAACGCCGCCGTTGTCTACATTCACGGCGGACCAGCTTCGCAGTCCGTGAATTCCTTCAACCGCTTCATTCAACACATCGTGAACCAGGGCTACATGGTGATCGCACCCAACTATCGCGGATCGACCGGGTACGGCAAGCGATTTCAGCAGGCAAACCTTTTCGATATGGGCGGCGGCGATTTGCAGGATGTATTGGCTGCGACCGACTTCCTCATGCAGACAGGATATCCTGACAAAAAGAAGCTGATCGTGATGGGGGGCAGCTACGGCGGTTATCTCACGATGATGGCGGTGACCAAGGCGCCGAACCTGTGGGCAGCGGGTGTGCCGATCGTGCCTTTCGTGAACTGGTTCACCGAGATTCAGAACGAAGATCCAATCCTCCAGCAATCCGACCGCGCGACCATGGGCGACCCGGACAAGAATCCCGAATTCTTCCGCGAGCGCTCTCCATTCTTTTTCGTCGACAACATCAAAGCACCGCTACTCCTTCTGGCGGGAGCCAATGATCCGCGATGCCCTCCGGAGGAAACGACGCAGGTAGTCGAAGCGGTAAAGAAGCAAGGTGGGGTTGCGGAATCCAAGATCTACGAGAACGAAGGCCATGGATTCTCCAAGGTCGAAAATCAGATCGACGCCTACCAGCGCGTGACGAATTTCTTGAAAGCGCACGTGAAGCCCGCAGACTGCGGCTGCAAGCTGACGGAGTAGATACGAGGACGAGTCCCATCGCCTGCTAAGGCTTTACCCCCGAGTGTGAGGAGGCAGGTTCCTGAGCGTTCCCCTCCTTTCCCGCTATCCTTTCTCGCAATCTCCGCGTTGATTTCAATTCCCCAGAATCGCCTGTAGCAAGCCAGCAATAGTAAATTCGCGGGCTTCGATGTCGACGGGAAGTCCGAGCTCGCGCAGCGTAGCGGAAGTGACCGGGCCGATGGAGGCGAACCGAATACCTTTGAGTTCCACGGGGAATGGGCGCCCACGCACGCCCAGAAGCCGCACGAAGTTCCTCACCGTCGAGGAGCTGGTAAAGGTGATAATGTTCGGCCGGCGCTTCGGATCACTCATCACGGCGCGAAGCTTTCTTTGTGAGGAAGTGGGCACAACCGTCTCATAAGCTTCTACGACATCGACTGTAGCCCCGATGTTTCGCAGTTCGCGGGGGATCACGTCGCGGGCGACTTTGGCACGGGCCACGAGCACTCGCCTGCCTTCCACTTGGTCGTGCAGGCTCTCAACAACGGATTCCGCTACATATCGCTCAGGAACGATTGTCACTTTCAAGCCAAGCTTCTCTGCGGCATCGCGCGTCGAAGGCCCAATGGCGGCCACATTCATTGAACCCAACCCTTCCGGCTTGATCCTCAGATGTCTGAGTCGCGACGCAACCGCATCCACCCCATTTACGCTGGTTAGAATGATCCATTCATATTCGCCAATACGCTTCAATGCTGAATCGAGCGGCCTGTAGGAGCGGGGCGGGCGAATCTCGATGAAGGGAATTTCGATTACCTCGGCACCAAATCCCCTTAGTGCCGCAGCCAATGCGCTTGCCTGATGCCGCGCCCGGCCGACAAGGACACGGGTATCCAAGAGCGGCTTGGAAGTATCCGTCATGGTTGCTGCGGTAGAGCAGTCAGGGTCCCGTAAACCTGTTCAAGAATGGCGGCACCGCCCCGGGCAAGAAGATTTTGCGCGGTTTGCTTTCCCAATTGCTGAGGATCGTGACCCTCCAGTGCCTCTCGGACGAGCTGCTGGCCATCGGGACTGGCAACAATGGCTTCGAGGTGCAGTTTGCCGTCATGCCATTTTGCGTTGGCACCAATCGGCACCTGGCATCCGCCGCCTAGGCATGCAAGCAGGGCTCGCTCGCATGTCGTCTCATAGCCAGCCCGAGTGTCGTTGCAGAATGAAAGAGCCTGGCGCACACCCTCGTCGCCGGCACGCGATTCAATTGCGAGCGCTCCTTGCCCGGCCGCAGGGCACATCCGAGCCACGGCCAGAATCTGGCAAATGCGCTCCGTCCTGCCCAGACGGCGGAGGCCGGCCGAGGCGAGAATGATCGCGTCGTATTCGCCGCATTCGAGTTTCCGGAGCCGGGTGTCTACATTCCCTCTGAGAGGATGAACGACAAGATCTGGGCGAAACACTCGTAGCTGTGCTTCGCGGCGCAGGCTGCTCGTCCCCACGCGCGCACCCTGCGGGAGAGATTCCAGACCCGAGTACTTCACCGAACAGAATGCGTCCCGTGGATCCTCGCGCTCGGGGATGGCAGCGATTTCGAACTCGTCGGCCAACTCGGTCGGCAAATCTTTAAGGCTGTGGACGGCAAGATCGATACGCTCTTCCGCTAGCGCCTCCTCAATCTCTTTTGTGAACATTCCCTTGGCGCCGACTTTCGCGAGCGCGACATCGGTGATCCTGTCGCCCGTAGTGTGTATGATTTCGATCTCAACGTCGTGCCCCTGCCCCCGCAGGAGGGAAGCAATGTGGTTCGCCTGCCAGAGCGCGAGTTGAGAGCCGCGGGAACCGATCCTCAGACGCAAGTGCTAGTTCCGTTGCCCTTTCTTTAGGTCGTCAGCCGGGGTCTCATCTTCCAGTGAAGCTTGAGATTTGTCGTGCAAATCAAAGATTTTACGAAACGTATCAACTAATGTTGTCATTTCTGGGCCGACCGCCGCGCTCTTCAAGCTTCGGATTGGCGTGTGCATGATCTTGTTGATGATCCCCCGTGTGAGGGCGTCCACGGCCATCTCCTGCTCGGGAGTCAGTTTGCCGAGGCGGCCACGCACGCGATCAACTTCGGCCTGACGAATGGTCTCGAATTGGTCCTGCAAAGAGACGATCGTAGGGACGACATGAAGCGTCTGCAGACGCGCATGGAAACGTTCGACTTCGAGCTGAATAATGCTCTCCGCCTGCTCGGCTTCCTTCTTACGGCTTTGCACATGGGACGAGACCGCTTCTTGCAGGTCATCGATGTCGTAAACAAAGATACCGTCGAGCTTGTTCATCTCCGCATCGACGTCGCGTGGCACAGCGATGTCGATGAAGAACATGGGGCGGTTTTTTCGCTTAGCCAAAAAACGTTCACCGTGCTCGCGGCGGAAGATGGCCACGGGAGCACCCGTAGAGGTGATCACGATATCGGCGCGCTCGCAGTAATCGTGGAGCTTGTCGAATTTGATGGCTTGCCCCCCAAAGCGCTCGGCCAAGGCACAAGCGCTCTCGTAGGTGCGATTGGCGACGAATACGGGGCCGGCGCCTCGGGCGACCAGATGCCGTGCCGCAAGCTCCGACATCTTCCCGGCACCCACCATGCACACCTGCTTGCCTTCTAACGATCCGAAAATTTTTGCGGCTAGTTCGACGGCCACCGATGCTACTGAAACCGATGAGGAGCCCACTTCGGTTTCCGTGCGCACGCGTTTGGCGACCGCAAAAGCGCGAGTCAGGAGTAGATCAAGATAGGACTGCACGGCTCCGGAGGCGCGAGCGATGGCGTAAGCTTCTTTGACCTGTCCAAGGATTTGCGGCTCGCCGACGACCATGGAATCCAGGCTGGAAGCTACGCGGAAAACATGGCGAACTACATCCTCCTGACGGAACTCGTACAGATGTGGCCCGTAAAATGCTGGATCAACTTCAAAGTATTGCCGGAGAAAGTGTCGCAGGTCGGTGCTGCCGTTCGCCGTGCGGGCCAAGATTTCCACGCGATTGCAAGTGCTGAGAATCAGGCCTTCGTTTACTCCCTCGAGGGTCATGAGCTTCTGCAAAGCTTCTGGAAGCTTGCGCTCGGGGATAGCAAGACGCTCCCGCACTTCGACCGACGCTGTCCGGTGATTCACCCCGAGCAGTTGCAGATTCATGGTTTCCCCAGCTGATGAATCGTGCTGAAGTAATTCGCACCCCAAGCGATAATCGCCATCACAAACGTTCCCGCTGCCAGATATGCCGCTCGCCGCCCACGCCATCCGACGCTCCAACGCATATAGAGAAGAAACAGATAAACGGCCCAGGTTAGCAGTGTCACCAATACCTTGGGATCGCGGAAGTTGATATGCCCGAAATTCATCTGCGCGATCACCAATCCAATGGCCAATCCAGCAGTCATGAAGGGGAAACCAATCAGCAAAGAACGCAGTCCGATCTCATCGGTGACCTGAAGAGCTGGAAAACGGGAGAGCAACCATGCCGAGCGCTTTGCCTTCAGAGCCCGTTCCTGCAATAGGTAAACCAGGCTGGCGCTGAAGCTGAGGACCAGGGCGGCATATCCGGAGAAAATCAGTGCAATATGTGCGATCAGCCAGCCTCGCTTGGCAGTTTCCGAAGCCAGAACGAAAGGCTCCTGCCGCGCCACACTCAGAAATGTCAATATGAAGACCAAGGGAAAGACGACGATCCCGGGCGAAGTGGTCCCGTAAATCATGTAGACCAACAGGAAAACCACCATGATAAGGAACGCCAACATGGAACCGGCGAGCGGCAACGTCGCCAGGCCGAGTTCGCCCTGCTGATTCACGGTTTCAGCAATCGCCACGAAATGAAAGACCATTCCCAGGTACGCGGCATGCAGGGCGATACGATCGAGGATTTCCTTGGTGCGGGTTAACGCTACCAACACGTAGACGAGCCCTAGCCCGTAAAGCGCGAGCGCAACTCGCAACCATGTGTTTGGCATGTGAGAACCGAGGCGGAACGCAGTCCGCGCGTTCATTTCATTATATCGGCTCAGGCCAGCCGTTCAGGATGTCCATTTTGCCGCCGCTTCCCCTCGTGACCTACTTACGAGGCGCGCTTAAGGCGGTGGAGACTTCGAGTGGCGCGAATCGCCTTGGTGTGCCCGCGCGTCTTCTTCACCTCGCGCACGAGGTGCTGGGTTTTGATGCGTCGCGGCCCAAACTCCTCAGGCCTTACTCCATCGATGGGCAGCAGGGTTGCTCGTGCTTTCAGCCTATCCAACGCTTCTGCCGGAAACTGCTTCACCTCGAGAAGTTCCTCAAAATGAGTAAAGTAGCCGTGCCGCTTGCGATGGCTGACGATATTATGGGCGACATTCTTGGCAACCCCAGGCAGTTGGGTTAATTCCTTGGCACTTGCGGTATTCAGATTGATGATATCGGCCATGTGAGGTAGTGGGATGACTCCGTGGAGCCGTGGTTTACTCGCCAGGGGCGAGCATGATCAATCAAAGGGACGGGGCAACAGCAGGCCATGCGATGAATCCAAGGAAAGGTTTGAACGATTTGTGGATCTGCACACGTCATGGAGCTGTGGTCATCAAAATCCAGGATTGGCAAGAGCTTCGTGGTCGCCGCCACGGCCTTGCTTATTCTCATCGTCACTTCCGCTCTGTTACTGCATCACTACTGGCCTTTTGCCGAGGACGCGGTCCGAGGCCAACTGGGCGACGCAGGCTCAGCGGACGTGAGCTTCCGAAGCTTCAAGGCGAAGTACTTCCCGCCGGGTTGCGTGGCTGAAGGCGTCGTGTTTCAGCGCAAGACATCCAGTCGGCCCCTGATCACGATTCAGCGGCTTACGATTCGCAGTAGTTTCTTCGCCTTGCTTCATCACCGCGTGTCCATTATTCGAGCTGACGGCATGCGAATGAACTGGCAAAAAGAGCAGAACCAACCAGGGTCGAAGTCCCGACCCACGGTGGTGGACCGCCTGATTGCTGACAATGCCGTGCTGGAAGTCCCTGACGGTTCTCCCCACGGGCTGCGGTTCATCTTTCACAAATTTGAAGCCAGAAACCTGAGGGGGCGCGGTCAATCGAGTTTTGCCGTGCAGCTCGACAACCCATTGCCCCACGGACTGTTGTATGTGTCCGGCCGTTTCGGGCCATGGGACCGTTCCGCGCCCGCCAGAACAGAGCTCGATGGCGAGTACATGCTAGAGAACGCAGATCTGAGTGTGTTCCACGGCATCGCCGGAATGCTTTCGTCCAAAGGAAGCTTCCGCGGAACGTTCGACAATCTCGCAGTTCAGGGACAAACCTCCACTCCTGAACTTACTGTCGTCAGCACGCATCACGGCTTACCGCTGCAAGCAGACTTCGTTGCAAGGGTGAACGGCGCGGTGGGCGACGTGGTCCTTCCTAGGCTCAAAGCACAGTTTGGAAGAGACGATCTGGACGTACACGGAAGCATTGCGCGGACTCCCGACGGGAGGCGTGTCGCCAGTCTCGAGATTCATTGTGATCGTGGCAGGATTGAAGATACCTTTTATCCTTTTATCCACCTTCCGCAAGCCGCGGTCACCGGAGCGGTAAGGTTCCGCATGCACGTGACCATCCCGCCCGGGAGGGAGAAGTTCGAGAAGAAAATGGGGCTCTCAAGCACCTTCGATATTGAAAACGCGCGCTTCACGCACGAGCAGACACAGCGTAACCTGAGCAAGCTCGCCCAGGCACCCCGCCAGACGCAGCCGGACACCACAGCACCGTCCAGTATTCGCGGCCGCGTATCCGTGGAACACGGTGTGGCTCGATTTTCCGAGTTACGGATAGAGGACCAGTATGCGTGGGCAAACTTCCATGGAGAATTTGGACTGCTCGATCAACGAGTGAATTTGCACGGCCAGTTGAAGACCGCGACCAGCCTGGCGAAGACCACACACGGAATCAAAGCCATTTTCGCTAAGGTGATTGAGCCTTTTTTCAAGAAACAGCCTCACGAGACGGTGGTGCCGGTAAGGATTGGGGGAACCTACAGCCGCCCTCAGTTCGGGCTGGGCCTGACCGGGAGGTGATCTCAGTGTTTCTTCTTCGCGCTTTTGACAGGTTTAGGCGCGGGTTTTTGGCCCGGAGGATGCGCCAACTTTTTGCCTTCGACCTTTGGCAGTGCGGGCTTCGCGGCCGGCTTCGATGCTTTCGGTGGCTCTGAACTTTTCGCAGCACCCTTTACCGGAGCGGGCGCTTGGGCCACTGTCGGAGCCGGTTCACCCTTGCCCTTCTTCTTGCCCTTTGGCGCAGCCTGTGCTGGTGCCTGGGCGGGAGCGGCGGCAGCAGCGGCTTTGCCACGTCCCCTCTTAGGCGGAGGCGGCGGAGGCGGCGGCGGGGGGGCAAGCGGTTTCAAGAAGTTCAGGCGCTCCGTACGCGATCGCAATTTTCCATCGAGCAGAAGCATGAAAACATCTTCTGCGATCTTCGGGTACTCGGGGAGTTGCGGCGTAATCAGCAACTCAGTCATTTCCGGCAACGGGATCTTCTGTTGCACCTCGCGCCACTTGCTGAAGAAGTTCTTGATCTTCAGCGCGACCGCCTGCTGCCGCGATGTGACGGCGAGGAACAACACCATCTCGGGACGCGCACTGGATAGCAGTCTCCAGGTTCGCGACGGAGTAGCCGCTTCCTTTCCCGTCAGCCGCTTGGAAAGTTCTTTGGCGTGATCTTCAAGGTCGCGCCAGGCTTCCGCCAAATCGCGGCGGGGAATCATCTTGCGGATGTCGGTGGATTCCTTTTCCGTCAGGCGCGCGGTCAAGAAATGAAGCATCGCGGGTGCGGGCGCAGGTGTATAACCCAGGTCCACCATCTGTTGACGCGTCTTCATTAATTGGGAAAGGCCGTTGGTGTCAATCTTGGCTGTGGTCCAATGCGGACTCAATATCTTCAGCCAGCCTTCCTTTTCAAACACACGAGTGACATTCAGCGGATCATCTTCATAGGCCACTTGCTCGATCTCGTATCCGATGGCACGATCGGTGATGTACTCGATATAGTTGTTCTCTTTGGCCGAGTCGTAACGCGCCTGTGTGCGCTCTTCGATGGGCCAATGAAAGCGCGTCGAAAAACGGGAGGCGCGAATCAATCGCGAGGGGTCTTCCACAAACGAGTAGTTGTGTAAAATCCGCAAAACCTTCAACTCGATATCGGCCGCGCCATTAAACGGATCCATGAGCAGCCCGCGAGAACCAGGGTTCAACGATAGAGCCATGGCATTTACCGAAAAGTCGCGGCGTCGCAGATCCTCGATGATTGTCGCCGGTGTGACAACCGGTGGCTTCCCCGTCTTCTCGTGGCGTTCAATACGGGCGCTGCTGATCTCGGCGCGAACTGCGCCCGGAAGCGTCAAGTACAACGTTCCGAAGTAGTCGTCGGCGCCTCCGATCACGGCTCCCGCTCGCTCAAATTCCTTCTGCAGTTTGAGCGGATTACCCTGGACGGTGAAGTCCAGGTCACGAATAGGAAAACCGGTGATAATATCCCGAACTGCACCGCCGGTAAGATAGAGATTCATACCGGCGTTCCGCGCAATGTCCTGAACCAGAGTGACGCCCTTCTGCTGCTGGGGCGACAGCCTCAATTCCATCGTGTATATGTAGTCAGCCATTCTGGGTCGTGAGCTGCTGCCCTACACTGCTATCCCTGGGTCGAATCCACAACGTGGTATGTCGCTCATCCAGATTTCCACAAGCTGTGGAAATCCTTGGCAGCATTGGATGTAAGTGCTTATAAATGAGTAGGATGGTTTCATCTAGCCAGATTGAGCGAACTACAAAAAATAACATAACGTTATTATTTTGGCTACTGTTGAGCTGGATACCTGAAGGAAATGGCGTGAGAAGTGCGAGAATCGGGAAGGATCCGCTCATCGGGTGGTCGGCCGTCGGATAACCTTCCCTCCGGTGACCAGATGACGCGATCATCCGATCACCCCGATCTCATGCCTTCGACGCACAAGAAAGTAATCGTCCGCAAGGTGGACCGCGACACCGTCAACGGATACGTTGCCGCGCACTTCATCCATGAGGGCAAGCTCGAACTGCTCAATACCACGGGCAACGTGGTGGCAATTGAGTTGTCCGACATCAAGTGCGTTTTCTTCGTGCGGGAGTTCGGGGACACCGATTCTCTATCGCGCAAGACCTTCACCACTCGTCCTCGTTCCGAAGGACTTTGGGTAAAAATCAGGTTCAAGGACGGCGAAGTCCTCGAGGGCCTCATGCCCAATGATTTGAGTCTGAGCTCGGCAGATGGATTCTTAATCAATCCTCCTGACCTGCGCTCGAACGTTCAGCGTATGTTCGTCCCCCGACTCGCGCTGGAGTCTCTTACCGTACTTGCTGTGATTGGCGCCACTCGCCGACAGCGGCGTGGTCCAGAGGACGTGCGACAAGTACCAATGTTCGGTGAATGATGCCCCGCGTTTCAGCTAGGCCGGTCCGATTTACAATGCCGTTTACCGCATGAAACTTTCTGAAATCGCCAACGAGCTAGGAGCACACCTCGAGAATGGCTCCTCTGATACGGAAATCAAAGGTGTCGCTGGAATCGAGAAGGCTGGACCAGGCGAACTGACCTTTATCTCAAACCGTAAATATGCTCCGCTGGCCCGGACTACTAAGGCTTCTGCCATTATCGTGGCGGAAGACTTCCCTCCCGTCCCGACCACCCTGCTGCGAAGCAAGAACCCTTACCTGGATTTTGCTCGGGCCCTTGAGCTGTTCTATCACCCTCCCCGCTATGCACCGGGAATCCACTCCACCGCTGTCGTCGCTCCATCGGCCAGGGTTGGCGCGGATCCCCACATCGGACCCTACGTGGTGATCGGCGAAGACGTCGAGATCGGCAACGACGCTGTGCTGCTTGCACACAGCGTGATCTATGGCGGCGCCAAGATCGGCGACAACTTTGTCGCCCACTCGCACGCCATTGTTCGCGAGTTTTGCCGAATTGGCAACAACGTGGTCCTGCAGAACGGCGTTGTAGTGGGCGGAGATGGGTTCGGATTTGCCAAGGACGACTCCGGACATTGGCGCAAGATCGTGCAGTCCGGGCCGACGGTCATTGAGGACGATGTTGAGATTCAGGCGAACGCTTGCATCGATCGGGCTAGCGTGGGTGAAACACGCATTGGCCGCGGGACAAAAATCGACAACCTTGTGCAGGTAGGACATGGGTCGAGCGTGGGCGAGGATACGTTGCTATGCGCCCAAGTGGGCCTTGCGGGTTCAACAGCAGTTGGAAAGAAAGTGATTCTCGCGGGCCAGGTCGGAGTTGCCGGTCACTGTACGATCGGCGACGGAGCCATCGCCACGGCCCAAAGTGGGATTCCCAATGACGTTCCGGCGGGCGCGATCGTAAGCGGCTATCCGGCAATTGATAACAAGCTGTGGCTGCGCTGCGTCGCAGTGTTCAATCGCCTGCCGGAGCTTGTGAAGTTGCTAAGAGGGAAGGTCCAATCCTGATGAGTTTCGCTGCAAGAGGTCTCTCACTGCCTGTGCCAATAGCAGCAAATGGCAACAACAACGCCTCGGGTAAACATTTTCCTCCCCGAGCTAACTGCGATATTCCTGAGGCAAGCTGTCGTTAATCGCTCTGCGAACTTTTTCCATCAACTCAGGACGGTCTCCAAACTGAGATGTCGGGATCGCCTCGTGAAAAGTCACGACAACTTCTCCGGACTTTAAGGCAAACCTGCCCTTTGGCATGACATAGTGGGTACCCGCAATTGTGACCGGAACTACTGGGACCTGGCAGCTCTCGGCAAGATAGAAGGGACCCTTTTTGAAAGGCATCAGTTTTCCGTCGAAGGAACGGCCGCCCTCGACAAAGATAGTCATGTGAACTCCATTGCGCACGACCTGCTCGGCGGCCCGTACCGCGGCGATGCCAGCTTCGCGGTTGCCGCGATCAACCGGCACCAGGGATCCCATGCGCATGGCCCGACCAAGGATTGGATATTTGAACAGACCGTGCCTCGCCATCACCGAGGTGCGCCGCGGAATGATTGGCAATAAAAGCGGAGGATCGATGTTCGACGTATGATTCGCCATGAAGATGTACGTGGCATTCGAATCCAGCTTCTCTAAACCAATGGTCTTCACTCGCACTCCCGCCAGGCGAACCCCAGTCCAGGCGCCCCACATTCCCAACCAATATAACGGCATGATGTTTCCCGTGATAAAGGCGTAAGGCATGCAGATCACCGCCACAATTGGCAATGCGATCGCCCAAAAGGACAGCATAAAAACGGTTCGGATCATTGCGTTGAGGTCCCGGACAGCCACTCGAGTCGTGCACGCCTTTGGTCCGCTGTGACGGACGGCAAGTCAGCCAGTTCGTAAACCCGCACCTTGCGGCCCGCGAGCTTCCACTGAAATTCCAGGCGCTCCCCTTCTCGGCGCACCGCAATATGAATGGTCGAGCCGGGCCCTGCCTTTTCGATCCCCTCCCCAAAGTCGCGACCGGGTTTGACTCCATTGATGGAAATCATCTGATCGTCGGCTTTCAACCCGGCTCTTTCGGCGTCGCCTCCTGGACGCACTCGAACAATCGTCGGTGGCCGATCGAACTTCTGCACGGCATCGAAACCTGGGTCGGCAAAGATGAGGTCCGAGGTTACAACGTGAAGACCGACTGAGGCGAAGAATGTGTCCCAGGGTATCTCTTTCACTCCGCTAACATAGTCTGCAAAGAAGGGATGGAAATCAGCGCCCGTGAGAGCCTGCAGCGCATTCAGGACGCCCTCTGCATCGTCGAAAAACTTCCCACGCTTGGCATAATATTGGTTCATCCATCGAAAGAGCGTTTGCAGAGACTGTTTGCCATGCGTGAGTTCACGCATGCGAAGGTCGAGTAGAACCCCGAGCAATTCACCCTTGTTGTAGTAGGAAATACTGCGCTCCGGCAGGCCGAAATAGGGATATTTCTCCAACCATGCATCCAGACTCGCTTGCTCCGCGGACTGGGTCAAGTGCGCCGCGCGGCCCTGCAGTTCACGAATGCCCTGCGAAAGGTGATTCAAATACCGAGGCTGATCCAGCAAGCCAGCCTTCAGACGAATGAGATCCGAAACCGCCGAGTCGACTCCCTCGCTGAACCACAATGCCGTCGTGTAGTTCTCGCGGGTGTAGTCGATGGGCTCGAGAGATTGCGGGCGAATCCGTTTCACGTTCCAGAGATGAAAAAATTCGTGCGCACTGACCGAGGTGAAGGGGTCAAGATCGTTGTCGATCTCTTCGCCTGAAACCGTAATGGCAGTCCCGTAAGCGTGTTCCATGCCCCCGCCATCCCCATCCGTCGAGAAGTGAAAAATGAACGTGTAGGTTTGAAACGGGCAATCGTTCATCCAGGAGGTAGCCGCGTCCACAATCTTTTCGAGCGGAGGCACAATGCGCGACAGGATGGAGGCTGCTCTTGCGGAGTCAACTACGACCCGGTAGGTTCCGCACCTACCCTGGAAGTCACTCTCCCCGAATGTCCCGATCTCAACCGGAGAATCCACCAGAAGGTCGTAATTCGCCGCTGTGATCTCCGCAGCGGGCCCGGGCTGCACTGCCACGACCTTCCAACCCTGGGGAACGTTCTCGAACTTGACCTGGCTCTCCTGGTAGCGAGTGGTATCCGCATAGACCAGAATCTCAGCCAGATTGAGAAAGGCGTGCTGCTGATTAAGTTCAGCACCGTAGGGGCCGGGGTCGTTCACGAACATCGCATAGTCAATACGCGCGCCCTTGGCGGTTCCACTGATCCGCCAGCGCCCCTTGTTCACTTGGGTCAGCCGAATGGGGTTACCCGCGAGGTCCGAGGCTCGAATGGAGTCCATGTATTGCGCGAAATCGCGCACCTGGTAGAGAGCATTCCAGACCGGAAGCTGCAGGTCGGTTTCCGGTCCTGGAGGAAGTTCCATGGAAACCCCCACCAGGTGGCGAACGGGATCAGCCAGAGAGACCGTGTAGCGAACCACCGCCTGCACCGCATGGCAGGATAGCAGCAACCAAAGTGTTATTAAGACACGTCGGAGGTCGGAACGCATTCAGTGCGCCGCCTCGACTTGTCGAAGGTTTCGTAGGCGTTGCGGCAACTTTTCATAGATTCCGCCGAAGCCGCCGTTAGAAAGAATTGCGATCACGTCGCCCGAACGCATTTCCGGAGCACAGATGCTCACGATCACGTCGACATTCTCTAAGACTCGTGCGCGGTGGCCGCGCCCGTTTAGCTCAGCCGCAACTGCATTCACATCGAGCCTCTCAAGCTCCGGGATTGATTCTGACTTAAATACGTTGGCAATGACGATCTCGTCGGCAATGGAGAGACTGCTCGCGAGTTCGCCTTGAAACACGTTGCGACGTAAAGTGTTTGATCGGGGTTCGAGGATCGCCCAGAGTCGCCGTGCTGGGTAGCGGGCTCGCAGGGCGTTTAAGGTGACCGCGATCGCCGTAGGGTGATGGGCGAAGTCGTCAATGATAGTCATGCCATTGACTTCAGCTTTGACTTCCAAGCGGCGTTTGACGCTCTTGAAGCTCTTCAGCGCAGACGCGATCGTGTCGGGCGAAATGCCATAATTGCTTGCCAGGGCCGCCGCCGCAGTCGCGTTCCACACGTTGTACTCGCCCGCCAGGGGAAATGCGAAGTCGGCCCATCGCAAGCCATCCTTCGTAACCGTCCAGAGAGTTTCGTCGGGGCTGAATTGGAGATTTTCGATTCTCCAGCCTGCAGCATCGCTTTTTCCGTAGCGCTCAACCGGACAGAACGCTTTCCCTACACAGCGCTGAATGCTGTCTCCTGCGTCAAAGGCGACAATCCGGCCGCGTTGCGGGAGCAGGTTAACCAGCCGCTTGAAGGAAGTTTCCACCGCCTCGAGGTCCTTATAGATGTCGGCATGGTCGAATTCCACAGATGTAAGAATCAGGCCATCGGGAAAATAGTGCAGAAATTTCGGGCCCTTGTCGAAGAACGCCGTGTCATACTCGTCGCCTTCGAGAATGAAGTACTTCCCTTCTCCGAGCTGAAAGCTTCGTCCGAAGTTCTCGGCAATTCCTCCAATGAGAAACGACGGATTCGTACCCGCAACTTCAAAGATCCACGCCAGCATCGAGGTTGTAGTGGTTTTGCCGTGTGTACCTGCCACCACGAGAACCTCTTTGCCCTCGAGAAATTCGCCATGCAACAACTGGGGCAACGAACAAAAAGGAATGCGTTCGTTGAGTAGATATTCCAGCTCAACGTTACCGCGCGAGATGGCGTTACCGACGACGACAAGATCTGGCTTAGGGTCGAGGTTTTTGGCGGCAAACGGCTGCGCGACCGGAATCCCGAGTGACTTCAGGAAATCCGACATCGGGGGATAGGCAGCGGCATCGGAACCGCTGACCTGGAACCCTTGCTCCCGAAGCATTCCCGCGAGCGAAGCCATGGCGGTTCCGCAGATTCCAATCAGATGAATGTGCTTGGTCTTCATTTTTCTTCAAACTTCGTGTTCCTCAACTTGACTATCGTCATCGCAAAGGAGGCCAAGGTATACGAGGAAGTTAGATTGTAGGTGATTCTGCGATTGTGAGGTTTACACCCGAAGTCTCGGCTTCAAGCCGTGCTGAGACGCCGAGCGGCAATGTAATGTTCGATCGTGAAACGTGTCCTGAGCGCAAACCATAAACCGTTGGTATTCCCAGATCCCCCACGATCCTCATTATTACTTCTTGCAGCGTGCACGGGGAATTGCCCGGCTGAATGCAATCGAGCATTTCGCCGAAAATAATTCCACGAACGCCGGCAAATTTATCCGCGAGTTTCAACTGCATCAGCATGCGGTCGATCTGATATGGCTTGGTCGCAACGTCTTCGATAAAAAGCACCGTGTTCTCAGTGTGGATTTCATAGGGCGTGCCAAGAGAAGCTGCTAGCATCGACAAACACCCACCATAGAGAATACCTTCCGCGGAACCTGGGACTAAGACTTGCATTGCGGAATCGGCTGCGAAGTTGAAGTTGGGATCGGCAGCCCCCAGCGCCGCCGCCCATGAACCTCGATCGACCCCGTCGTGCCTTGCGAAATCCTTCGCAATCATCGGACCGTGGAAAGTGACCAGTCCAGCCGCATCGTTGAGATACGTCATTAGGCTGGTGATATCGCTGTAACCGACAAAGGCCTTGGGATTGGCAGCGATGGTTTTGATGTCGAGGAGCGGTAGTAGATAATTCGCTCCATACCCGCCTCGGGCGCATAGAATCGCCTTCACCTCCGGGCGAGCAAACATGGCCTCGAGCTCCCGCGCCCGCCGTTCCGCGGAGCCCGCAAAATAGAGTTCGCGATCGAAAATAGAGTCCCCAAATACGAGTTGGTAACCAAGAACGCGCAGGGCCTCGCAACCCGCATCAAAATCCTCGCGAACGAAATAGCTGGCAGGCGCGACGATTCCTAAGGTGTCCCCCGGACGAAGGGATCCTGGCTTGAGTGCTGCGGTTTTTCTGGACGCGACCATACTAGAAAATGTACTCGCCGCGGCAAATGATTTGCGCCGGTCCGCGGAGGAGAACTTGGCTGTCCCATTGCACGGTTTGCATTCCGCCCGGAGCGTGCACGCGTACGGGCGACTTCGCGCGCTGGCTGAAGATTGACGCTACCGCCGCCGCGCACGACCCAGTGCCGGAGGATTGCGTTTCGCCGACACCCCGCTCGAAAAATCTGACCTCGACATTCTCCAGGTCGCGCACCCGCACGAACTCGACGTTGATCCCGTGCTTGAAATCATGATGCTTTCCGATCTCCGCGCCCTCGGCTTGCCAGCCGATTGGGAACTCGTCCACAAAGACCGAAAAGTGAGGATTGCCCATCGAGACGGGAATCCCTCGAACCTCACCGAAGGCAACTCTGATAGAGAATTCATCCCCTATCTGTGGTTCGCCCATGGCGGCCTCGAACTCGAAGAGCAGGTCCGTATGCGCGACCAACGTGCAGGTCTTGATGCCTGCGCCCGTGCGAACCGTGACTTTCTCGCGGGGACTTTCCATACAAAGATAGGCAGCCACGCAACGTGTGCCGTTGCCGGAGATCTCCGCCTCACCGCCGTCAGCATTGAGCAGGCGGGCACGAATATCCGCGTCCTGGGCGGGAAATAGCCACTCCACCCCATCGGCGCCAACGCCATTATGGCGGTCGCAGATCGACCGAGTGAAAGCCGCCAGATCGGCGGGCGCATGCATTCCATCGATGATGAGGAAATCGTTCCCGCAGGCACTGGCCTTGGTGAACGGGACAACCGTCATTCGGCCTGCACCGGGCCCAGCGCGGCCACACTGTCGAAGGCTTTGGAGCTGCTTAGTAAAGAAAAGATGCGTGCTTGTTTTTTGCGCGTACCTTCGCATTCAAAGCGTACGCGCACGTGCACAGGCGTAGGTGCGACTTGGACGTTCTGCATCATGGAGTGAAGCGGCTCGAGCAAGTCATTCACGTTCTGACGCACTTCCTCGGCGCTTCTGCCCGTTACCTCATAGCCGTGGACCATGATCTTCAAATTCAGAAAGCGTTCCATCAACCCGAGCAAAGACAGGACTCCGAGCACTAAAGCGGTGGCAAAGATGGCGGTAAGGTAAAGCCCCCCGCCCACGGCCATGCCGAGTGAGGCGACCACAAACAAGGTTGCAGCCGAGGTGATTCCTGTCACCAGATCCCCGCGAGCATGGATGATCGAACCGGCTCCGATAAAACCGATTCCAGGAATGATCTGCGCCGCAATCCGCGTATGATCTCCGGTATGCTGACCGGCAAGTTGATCCGAAAGCAGCGTGTACATGGCCGCGCCGACACAGATAAAAATGTTCGTACGCAGTCCAGCCGGGCGGTGCTTTGCCTCCCGCTCAAGGCCGATCAGTCCACCGAGCAAGGCCGCAATCAGCAATCTAAACAAATCTGACCAGACTATGGCGATGTGCAAAGCGCGTCCTGAATGAGATGATTTGCTCGGATTCTAACACCGTGTAAGCACCGCGATGAATGACCGTCGGAGGTCCGGTTAACGCGCCTGATTACTCTTTCGCGCCTTGTAGATAGTGGCCGACGGCTGCCCGGTGACGTGAAGGACAAGTATGGGGTCGAGCTCATCTTTATTCACATTCTTCGAGACATCGTCGGAGTCCAACGAGACCACATAGTCCACGTATGCGGATGGATGTCCGAGTGCCCTTTCCCACAGTCCTTCGGGATCCGTGGGGCGCTTCCAAGGACGATGGTTTCCCTCATTGATGACGTGCGATAGGGGAATTCCGGCACGCTGGAAGGCACCGGGATGGTCACCCAGGTACATCAGGAAGTTCGAGTTTGGTGGCAGCGTCTCAAAGATCGAGGCCAGCTGTTTCTCGAGCGCGATTCGAGTGCGGGAATTGACCACGGCTTCCTGGTAGCTGACAACTCCCGTCTTCCAGGCATGAATGTAGGTCAGAAGCGTAAAACTCGCAAAGCATCCGCCGATAATCACCGCCGTACGGGCGGTCGCCGCGAATCGGATCAGGCCATAGGCGGCGATTGCTCCCAGTACTGCAAAAGCTGGAATGAGTTGCACACCATAGCGGACGTTGTAATAAGACCATGGCCACCACACCGGAACGAAGATCGGAACGCCACCGTGCGCAATGGATTGCATGTAGAACGGCACGGGGATCCACAGCAACAGTGTGGGCCAGAGTCTTCGTTGGAAGAGAACAACGATGGTAGTCCCCAGCAGCAAAGCCGCCACCCACAGGATTTGCAAAATCCTGGTTGCGAAGCTCTGCTCGCGTTCGAGGATTCCTCCTGCCGCGAGATTCACTTGCCCGGCTTTAAAGAAGTAGTGAAACGACGTCTTCAGATCGTTGCTACCGGGATGCGGAGGGAAACCGGAAATAGCCGTCTTTTGTTCGATCGCCTTTGCCGAGTACGGTCCATTGGCAAACTCCAATGGATTGCCATAAACGGCAGCGTTATAGCCCAGCCAGACGGCGGGAGCGATTGCAGCGATAATTACGAGCTTCACCACGCCCGGCCGCAAGGGCGAGAAGTTGGGAGTCAAAGCCAACACCCCGGCTATGGTCACCACGACGGCAATCAGGAACCACCCGTCATAGCGGGTCAGGCTCGCGGCAGCGAGGCATAGCGAGGTCCAGAGCAACGCGCGGTGGGCACGGGGATGATCTCCGGCGCGGCAGAGCTGCAAAGCCTCGGCAAAGAAAACCAGGGTCCAGAGGAAGAAGGCGAGATACACCGCCTCGGTCATCGCCGTCGTCTGCATGTAAATGACATTTGGATTCAGCCCAAGACCGGCTGCGGCCAGCCACGCGGTAAATCTCACGGCTGCGCGAACCTTGGAGTCGCGAGCATCGGGGAGCACAACCCGAACCAACCTGAAAACTCCGAGCACGCTGAATACATATGACAGCATGGACGGAAACGAGCCCCCGATTCCGGTCTGCCACAACCAGCGAAAAGCCACGAACGGAAGCATCAGGAGATGTGGTAACGGCAGCCAAACGGTGCCGAGTTGTAGCAGCCCAGGTGTCCGCGAGTCGATCACACGTCGCGCAATGTTCATGTGCGCGACGGCATCGCCGAACAGCATGATCTGGTCCTGCCGCAGGCAGTACAGGAAGGCGGCGATGGAAATGGCCGAGGATATTTGCACGACCAGGACAAGGTCGGAATCGGTTTTCGTGGCTGGATGTTTCATTCCAGGTGAGTTAATTCGCGAAATACGCCAAAACGCGCGTCAATGTCCTCGCGGGTAAGCGACTGAAGACGCTCCGTACCAAAACGCTCGACGGCAAAAGATCCCATCACGCCACCGTAAAAAAGGGCTCGCTTGACGACCTCGCGGTTGATTTCACCCTGTGAGGCGATGTACCCCATGAATCCGCCGGCAAAAGAATCGCCTGCTCCCGTCGGATCGACGACTTCCTCAATCGGCAATGCCGGAGCCCGGAAGGGGTGTCTGCCAACACCAAACGCCCCTTCGCGGAAGAAAATCGTAGCACCATATTCTCCGTGCTTGATGACGAGCGCCTGCGGTCCCATGGAAAGCACTTTGCGCGCGGCACGAGGTAAGCTGCGTTCAGCCGCGAGCAGTTTGGCCTCGCCATCGTTGATCAGCATCACGTTGACCTGCTTCAGAGTTTGCCGCAATTCGGCGTTCGCTCCCTGAATCCAGAAATTCATCGTGTCCCCACCCGTCAGCTTGACGCCGGAAAGCTCGCAGCGAACTGCCGACTGCAACGCCGGATGAATGTTACCCAGGAAAAGGAGGTCAGAATCCCTGTATGCCGCGGGGATGCGCGGCTGGAATTTCTCAAAGACGTTCAACTCGGTGAACTCGGTCTTTGCTTCATTGAAGTTCTCGAGATACTGTCCACCCCATCGGAAGGTCCGCCCTTTCGCGTGTTCGATCCCGTCAGTATCGACACCTCGTTTCTTAAGCACGTTCTCATGCTCGGCGGTGAAATCTTCGCCGACTACTGCCACCACGCGAACCTGAGTGAAGTAGCTCGCGGAAAGGGAGAAATAGGTAGCCGATCCACCGAGGACCCCGTCTTTTCGGCCGGCTGGCGTAGCGATGTTATCGAATGCAATAGAACCGACGACGAGTATGCTCATGTATGTTCTGTCATTCCAAACCGCTTAGGGTTGAGGACCGCCTTTATGCCTCCAGGTACTTCGAGAGAATCAGCCTTAATCTGTCCTTGGCGGATTGGGGAATCTTGCTTCGATCCGTGATGATGGCATGCGCCAGAGCCGAGTCGCACTTGCACGTTCGTTCTTTCGGCATGGCAGCCACGGCTTCGCGCACCACATTGCACGCATTTTCCGCGTTCTTCACGAGCACAGCCACGATTTGATCGACCGTGACCGAATCGTGGTGCGGATGCCAACAGTCATAATCTGTAACCATCGCCACCGTCACGTAGCAGATCTCGGCCTCGCGCGCGAGCTTCGCCTCCTGCAAATTGGTCATGCCGATCACATCCATGCCCCAGCTGCGATATAGGTTTGACTCGGCTTTAGTCGAGAATTGCGGGCCTTCCATGCAGAGATAAGTGCCGCCGCGTTTGGCGACGACGCCAGCCTTCTGGCAAGCTGCCGTCACCGTTTCAGAAAGTTGCGGACAAACTGGATCTGCGAAAGCCACGTGGGCAACCACACCACTCCCGAAGAATGTGTCGACACGATGCCGCGTGCGGTCGACAAACTGATCGGGGATTACGAACTCCAGTGGCTTGTGCTCTTCTTTGAGCGATCCGACCGCGGAAACCGAAAGGATGCGATCGACTCCCAGCTGTTTAAATCCATAAATGTTTGCGCGGAAGTTTAGTTCGCTTGGGAGAAGGCGGTGTCCGCGTCCATGACGCGCAAGAAACGCAACTTTCTTCCCCTCGAGCGTACCGAGAACGAATACGTCCGAAGGTGCACCAAACGGAGTTTCTTGTGGGACTTCGTGAATGTCGGTGATGCCGGGCATGTTATACAGCCCGCTCCCCCCTATGATTCCGATCTCTGCCTGCGCCAAGATGACCCCTCAATTGAAGTTGCGAATCGCGATTATACAATCTTGGCTACCAAACTTCCCTTCCGCTCGTCTATCGAAGCAGTGGCTTCCACAAAACAAAGCGACGGCTTCATTCGCCAGCTGGCGGCATTCACCATCGCGCTAGTTGGCGGACTCGCTCTGGCAATGACGCCAGGAGGTCGCGGGTGCCCTCATAAGGCCTCCCCTGAATCGGCTTCCTCCATGACTCATATTTCCAGCAGCACCATTGCCTGTGGCGTTGAAACTGGGGAAATAGCGAAATTCCAGAAGATATTCTCAGTGACCGTCGCTCAGCTTTTCGAAGAAATCGTCCCTAAGCACAAGGTGAGAGTGGCGAGTTTTTGGATCGACAAATATCTCGTGACCAACTCTCAATTCAAAAAGTTTGTTGATGGACATCCTGACTGGCAGGCGGGGAAGGTGCCAGCGGAGCTGGACAACGGCAGGTACCTCAATCATTGGGCGAAAGGCACATTTAGAGCGGACCAGGAAAATCATCCGGTGGTGAATGTGAATTGGTATGCCGCAACTGCCTATTGCCAGGCACAAAGTAAGCGGTTGCCCTCGGAAGCCGAATGGGAATACGCGGCGCGAGGAGGTTTGGAAGCACCGCTATTCCCTTGGGGAGACGAACCCGCGAGCCCGCGGCTCGCAAACTATTCGGCCAGCAAGCTTCACACCACATCCCTGGTCGGCAGCTACCCTCCGAATGGCTATGGGATTTACGACATGGCCGGCAACGTGTGGGAATTCCTGGCCGACGAATGGGGCAAGTATCCTCTGAACCCGGCAAACACGACTCCCAACGAATTTTCTTCCCGCCCGGGCATGCCATTTAGCGAGGTCCGCAGCAGACGCGTAATCCGCGGGGGAAGCTTTGATGGGGACCCGATCAACCTCTGGGTGGAATATCGCGACAGCCATCCTGCAAACGGCTCACAAGCCTTTGTGGGATTCCGCTGCGCCAAGTGACGCTAGTGTGGAGTAGCCGCGTCCGAGAACACAAAATCCCGGAAGGCATCGGTAATGGGCTGATCGATGCTTTCCGTCACCAGAACGGTGTTGCCTTTCACGTCGAGGACGATCGCCCCATCTTCTGTCCTCCAGTTATGGCTGCCGCTCAGGGATTGCAGGGTTTTCAAGTCGGACGGCAACTCACTTCCCGCCGGGGCGGCGGCATTCTCATATCTCTGCTGAATTCCTCGGGCATAGACGGCGGCAAACTGCGCTGCTGCCTTTGAATTCGCCCAACGCGAGACAAACACTAGTCCCAGGGGACCTGCAGGGTTGCCTTTTGGCTTCACTGAGTAGTAATACCCGCCGCGCCAATTCGGGTAGATTCTCTTGGCATCCTTTTCGCTGGCGTACTGCTCGGCCAGCATGTAGACGTCGAACTCACCAATCGCTCCGATGTCGAAACGATCATAGTCTTTAAAAATCTTCTTGAAATCGGGCAAAGGAAGGGGAGCAAGATGCTCGCCCGCCAGATACGTCTGCGGCTCCATGATCTCGCGGCTGGTGCGCGGCGGATTTTGGAAGGTCATGGCAAATGCTTGCTGCTTCCCTCTCGCCCGTAGCACCTCAGCCTCAAATTCCAGCCCGTAGCGATAGGGAAAGGTCAGAGACTCTTTCAAGAAGATGGGAGCGTTGCGATACTGCACCGAATCCGCCCCGCCCGTTGCCATGTCGGCGCTGAGAGTATCCACGATATCGGGCGAGTCGGCGACGGTGCGATGCATCGGCGCAAGCATGTAGTCGAGCAGCACGATCATCGCTTGTCCTTCCACGACCGCCTGTCGCGCCTCGCTATCTTCATCTTTGGTAAAGTCCTCGGGAGTAAGATTTTTCTTTTTGTCGAGGTCTTCCTCGCCACGCCTAAGCCACTTGTCGAGCCCGAACGACTGATCCTGCAGAGCATGCGTCAGTTCGTGCGCAAGCACCGGGCGCTGGAGATCGGGAATCACCCAATCGAGGAGATTCACGGTCTTGGTTTTCGCGTCGTAGTATCCTTCGACCTGCTCCTCAAGCAAGGACACTAAGAAGGTCTGCAGATTGAAATCCTTGGGAAGAAGACCGAACTTCTTTAGGACAAACTCTGTGCGCCGGAGCCGCTGTACGTCCTTGTCCTCAGCCATGTTCTTCTTCAGGTAAGCGACAACTTCGTCACGACTGGTGAGGCGCCGCTTTACGCCGTGCTTGATATCCAGAGTCGTGTCCTTGCTGGCAAAATCGAGAATTGTATCCACGTCTCGGAAAAGTTGTTCTGCCTGCTGCGGCGTGATTTTAGTTTCTGTGGCTTTGGAGTCGGCGGTTTTTGAGCTGTCACTTTGTGCGTCCGCGGGCGCATCGCTGACCGCTGTCCCATGCTCGGACGGGCGTGGGGATGACAAAACTTCTGTGGCGGGAGGGGGCGGGGTTTCTGTTCCAGCCAGGTGGGCAACCGGAACCACGATCCAAAGCCAAACACTGACGGCTGTCAAATACTTCCGCAGAGCAGAAAGCATTGCTTAACGATACTGGCGCCGAAACGAGCACGCAACTACGAGAACAAAAGAGTGGTTTGCATCAGGGGCGGGATTCAACCGTTGGCTAACGCCCCGCGTCCAGCCGCGCCATCTCCTGCGAGAATAGTGGATTAGCGGGAAATTCCTGGTGTAACTGAGATAGTAGTTGGCGGGCCCGCTGCTTATCATGGTCGCGAACGTAGGCGATGGCGAGTAGTATGTCGGCGAACGGCGCGAGATAATGTCCACGCTCGGCGACGAGCTTCAGCTCCTTGATGCCTTCCTGTTTATCCCCTGCGACGCCTCCCAAGCGCACCAGCCAGCGCACCGGCGCCGCCATGCTGCCGATGATGTACTTACTGATACCTCCAGCGATGTGGGCGTCGTAGTAATCCGGATCGGCGGCAAGGGTCTTGTCGGCCCATTTGGCCGATTCCTTGGTGAAGCGCAACGAGGTCAGGTTGCGCTTCTCAATGAGCGCCGCGTAGTCGGCTTGAAGTCCGTTGCACAAGGTCATTGCGAACAGAGCATTCTTGTCTTTCGAGTCCTTAGCAAGCCGAGCCTCCGCCAGCTCTATCGCTTTTTGCACCGCCTCGTTGAAGCGGGCGCGCACCGCAGGATCCGGACTCAGTTTCGGACGGCCGTCGAACTTCTTGTCATCCTCGTAGAACTGCGATTCGAGCACGCCAAGACGATGAAATTCAGAAAACAGCAGTCCCGCCGCGTCCGATGTTGGCCCCAGCGGATCCTGGGGATGATTCTGTTCATACGTTGCAAAAACGCTATGCGCCCCGGCGAAATCAAGGTTGTAAAGCAGGTGAAAGCCGCGGTCGAGTGGAGGCAGGCTGACGGCGAGGTCGGCGGCAGTGAGGCGCCCTACCGACAACGTGACCAGACAAACAACGACGGTGAAGCTCCTCGACATTGGTTGCTGAGAAGTATAGATGCGCAGACACCCATCGCTTCTGTCAAATGCTGTAAAAGAGTTGTCAAGGTAGACACGGATTGTCTAGGTCTATTTGCCTGCGGGTCGCAGGTTCGGGTTCCCTCGGTAACCGCAAAGAGCCATTCCGGTTCCAACCATTCATTGACCTTCCGAGACTTGCCGGGGGCCAGAAACAGCACAGTAAAATAGCCTCTCACACCGTTAGGTTGGAGCTTATCATTTTGAGAAATCAGGCGTTTTGTCTTTTGATTCTGACACTTACAGTAGGTGCGTCTTTGCACGCCCAGCAACCGGTTGCAGCCCAGCCGGGGACGGCGCACATCACGGGCACGGTGACAGATGGCAACGGCGATACACTTTCGGACGCGACCGTAGTGCTGCAAGGTCCGGGAGCAGAGGATTCGAGAAAACTCCAATCAAACGATAATGGCTTCTTCGACTTCGATCAGCTGGCTCCAGGAACGTATCACGTCACGGTGAGCGCCCCGGACTTCACCCACTGGAATTCGCCAGAAGTTACCCTTAACGCCGGCCAATACATGATCCTAGCTGACTGTACCCTGCGGGTTGCATCAGTAGAGACCACCGTGAATGTTGCTTACCGGCCCGAGGAGATCGCCACCGAGCAGGTCGAAGTTGAAGAAACACAGCGCGTGCTTGGCATCATTCCGAATTTCTACGTCGTCTACGATCCGAACCCGGCCCCTCTGACCACCAAGCTCAAGTATCACCTTGCATTAAAGACCTCGACGGACATATTCACGGTGCTTGGAGTGGGTACTTTTGCCGCTATCAATCAGGCTGGGGACACTCCTGGCTATCCTCAGGGATGGAATGGTTATGGCGAACGCTTGGGAGCCGCGAGTGCGGACGGATTCTCCGACATCCTGATTGGTGGCGCAATCTTGCCTTCCCTGCTGCACCAAGATCCTCGCTATTTCTATCAAGGCAGCGGCACGACGAAATCCCGAGTTTTTCATGCCATCTCCAGCCCATTCATGTGCCACGGAGATAACGGACAGTTGCAGCCTAACTACTCGAGCATTGGCGGAGACTTGGGGTCGTCAGCACTCTCCAACTTGTACTATCCCGCCTCGGACCGAGGCGCAAACCTGGTGTTCCAGAATTTTGCTATCACCACGGGCGAACGGATGCTCAGCAGCCTGGTGCAAGAATTCATTCTGGGCAGGCTCGCGCACAAACGGCAATAAGCTCTCGACTTCGATCCGCTCTCGCACCGGTTTGACCGACCGTAGCCCCTCTGCTACTGTCAAACGTTTCCTTGGGCGGTTCTTACCCGGTGTGCCTTCGCGCTCTTTGTGACGAGCTTTTTTGGAACTTCCTAGGAAGACGGGAAGGCGCACGAAGGAAAACCCGTGCGGCCCGGAAACAGAATCGAGTGTTGCCATGGCCATTAAATTCCGCGGAGTGGACTTCATCGAGTTCGACGGCCTGCTCACCGAAGAAGAGCGCCTGGTCCGCGATACCTCGCGCCAGTTCATCGAAGACAACCTCATTCCAATCATCGAGGAGTGCAACCGCGCCGGACGCTTCCCCCGCGAACTGGTGAAGCCCATGGCCGGGCTAGGATTCTTCGGGGCTAGCTTGAAGGGCTACGGCTGCGCAGAAATGTCGCACGTGGAATATGGCCTGGTCATGCAGGAACTCGAGCGCGGAGATTCCGGTGTGCGCTCATTCGTCAGCGTACAGTCGGCTCTGGTGATGTATCCGATTTACGCCTTTGGCAGCGATGAACAGAAGCAGACTTGGCTTCCCGCGATGCGATCCGGCGACAAGCTCGGCTGCTTCGGTTTAACGGAACCTGACTTTGGCTCCAATCCGGGGGGAATGCGAACCCGAGCCAGAAAGTCAGGCAACGAGTACGTTCTGAACGGCGAGAAGATGTGGATCACCTCGGGCTCGATTGCCGATGTTGCGGTGGTCTGGGCCAAGGTCGAAAACGAAGACAACAAAATCCGCGGGTTCCTGGTCGAAACCGATCGCCCGGGTTTCCGCGCCGAAGATATCCACGGTAAGTGGTCATTGCGTGCCTCGGTGACCTCTTCTTTGTCCATGCAGGACGTACGCGTGCCCGCATCAAATCTGCTCCCAAAATCCGGCGGTCTCAAATCTCCGCTGATGTGCTTAAACCAGGCCCGCTACGGAATC
The DNA here is from genome assembly GCA_035606605.1 of Terriglobales bacterium. GTDB lineage: Bacteria > Acidobacteriota > Terriglobia > Terriglobales > Acidobacteriaceae > Gp1-AA145. The sequence goes on along the minus strand of DATNEX010000117.1, from coordinate 52,084 downwards.
GCCTGGGGAGCGGTGGGCGCGGCTATGGCGTGCTATGACTGCGCACTGCAGTATTCGCTCTTCCGCAAGCAGTTTCACGATCGACCGATCGCCTCGCATCAGTTGATACAGGAAAAGCTCGCGTGGATGATCAATGAGATCACCAAGGGCCAACTCCTGATCCTGCAAGTCGGACGTCTCAAAGACCAGGAAAAAGTCGGACACCAACACATCTCCATGGCGAAGCGCAATAACGTCTGGATGGCACTGGAGTGCGCCCGCTTGTCACGCGACATCCTCGGTGCCAACGGTGTCGCCGACGAATACCCCATCTTCCGCCACATGGCGAACCTGGAGTCCGTAAAGACCTACGAGGGCACCCACGACATCCACACGCTGGTAATTGGTCAGAGTGTAACCGGGATAGACGCGTTCTGAACCTGCCACCTAAGGCGGTTAGTTGCGCATCTGTCCTTGTAGCCCGGGACGCACAATCTACGAACTGGTATGCATTCACTTCTACGGCGATGCCTCCGGTTGTTTTGTCCCCCTGCGAGAAGGCTCCCGCGATCTGCAATACTTCGGATATTCGCAACGCTCGTCCCCAGTCTGTTTGCGTCCGCGACCCCCGTTTACGCTCTCCCTCACGCCGATCGCATCATCGTGCACAAGAAAGAACACACCCTGGAACTCATGCACAACGGGAACGTGCTGAAGACTTACAAGATTGCGCTGGGGCGTAAGTCTGGCAAAGCAGCAAGAGGGGGACCTGCGCACCCCCGAGGGCGCATACATCATCTACCGCCGGAATGCGCGGAGCTCGTGTCATCGATCGCTCCACATTTCCTATCCGAATGCGGTGGACCGCAAGCGGGCCCGAAGGCTCGGGGTTTCGCCGGGTGGCGACATCTCCATTCATGGCCTGCCAAACGGATATGGGTACATCGGTCCTGCGCACCGTCAACATGACTGGACCTATGGCTGTATCGCGGTTACGGATGAGGAAATCGAGGAAATCTGGAAGCTGGTGGACAATGGCACACCGATCGAGATCCTACCCTGAGATCCCCTCAGTTCCTGAAAAACAGCGAGCGCAAGCGCATGCCACCTCAAGACCACGGTCCCCGATTTGGCGGCATTCAGTGATGTCCACGAACGCTTGGTCCCACGGTTCCCAACGCGATCGTAGGATCGGCTAACATCGCCACGCCATGTTTCTGAGAACTTCGACAGCTCTCACTACTTTGATCTGGTTCATTGTTCCCTGGTGCTTTCCACAAACCTCTACGCCCAGCAAGCCTCCCAGCCAAACCGTTCCCTGCACCGAGCCCCAGCATAAGCAGTTTGACTTCTGGGTTGGCAAATGGGACCTCGCATGGCCCGGTCAGAATGGCGGTGAGCGAGGACAAGGCACAAACAGGATCACGCGCGTGCTCGATGGCTGCGTCGTAGAGGAAAACTTCGACGGTGGCACATCGATGCATCTGCGTGGTACGAGCGTGTCCACCTTTGATATCCGTTCCCAGAAGTGGAAGCAGACCTGGGTCGACAACGAGGGCGGCTATCTTGATTTCGTCGGCGAATTCAAAGACGGTCAGATGGTGCTACAGCGCGAGGCAATAAAAGCCGATGGAACGATGGTCCTTCAGCGCATGGTTTTCAAGAACATCACTCCAAATGAGTTCGATTGGTCATGGGAGCGGTCTCAAGATGGCGGCAAAACCTGGCAGGTACTTTGGCCGATCCACTACAAGCGAAAAATCTAGTCACTGCCCACGAGGCTGGATGGGGTGATCGAGCGAACTTCGCCAGGTGGCCGATCGCCGACGTAGATAACCTTGCTGTGGTGGAGCAAGTCGGCCACCTCGATGCCGGCACCGATCATTGCGGCACCCATGAATCCTAACCCAGCGCCGGCGGCGCCTCCCATGACGATTCTGAACCCTTTGCATCCCTGACAATCGTGGTGGTCTGACACTGAAACCGCCGTCGCTCCAGCCACGCCTCCGACGACCGCGCCGGCAACCAGCAGCTTATGGGGATCGGGCGCGTGAGTTCTAGGTACTCGGATGACTCGGCGGACCAGGTTGCGGGAAATCTCTTCCATCGCCGTGCCGTCCCAAAGCTTCAGCCGTACACTTGAATCAGTCGCCAATTCCAGCCTTCCCACCACAACCGGCCCTTTCCATAGCTCAATTTCCAACAAAGTTCCAGGCTTCAGTTTCTCGACTTTGTTCCAGTCGTGGTTTCGAGCAAACAGTTGCACTGAGAAGACCACCAAAATAGCGCAGAGGATCAGAAGTTTTCGCACGGTAAGCCCTCCTCGGCAAACAGGTAAGCGACAGTAAGTCTAGGTTCGGAGGTTAGTAAGAGGGTCTTTTCCTGTGACACTTCCTTCACTGCCACAACTGGGACAAGAGCTGCGAACCCGTCAAGGGTTTACAAAGAAACGCAACCGCCTTAATTCGTAGCGTCCGTTCCTCCCCGAGGTTGCGAATGGCGGCACCTCTGCGCGGCTAGCACCTCTTTTGGGTGGACAGCTCACCGGGAACTTGAAGCGCCTTCCTCCATTCACAAAAGACGTTGCGCCCAAGAACTGCCTGCGCTAGGCTGATTGTGCTCTCGCGATTCACCCCCCTCCTCTTTCCGAACTAGGTCCCTGATCCGCGTCAGAGCTGCATAGCTGCTGCCGGATGATGGGTTTAGGACGAATTACCCACAAGATATGGTGTTTTACTACTTGACCCCGGTTCAATTTCGTCGGTACAGTAGCTTCAATCTGTGCCCCGCCCTACCCAGCCAAGGACGGGTTCGCTTTGGAGCGAACTGGCGGAGGAATCACCTTGGTTAACCCGTCCACCGTGGGCCGCCGTCAAATAACTGAGTTGGTCCCTCGGTACACAACTGCAGATCCCTCGACTAGCTGCCCCGTCCAGGCGCGGACGGGCAAGGCGTTCGGGATGAGATGGCCGGAAAGGGAGTTGTAAGTTGCTAAAACTAAAGAAGCTCCAAATCCTCGGATTCAAGTCGTTCTGCGACCGCACCGAACTCAAGTTCCATGGGGACGGCGTGGCTGCCATCATCGGCCCGAACGGCTGCGGCAAGTCGAATATCGCTGACGCCATCTCGTGGGTGCTCGGCGAACAGTCAGCCAAAACTCTCCGCGGCTCGCGGATGGAAGACGTGATCTTTGCCGGCACGCGCGACCGCAAACCCACCGGCATGGCTGAGGTGTCGCTCACTCTGATTGATCCCGAGGTTTACGACGGCCCTGACAAGCATGCTCCCACTGAACTCGACCTGCAGGACGACATGCCCGACGAGGAGTGGGACGAGGCCGAGGTTCGTGCCAAAGCAGCGAAGGAAGTCGAGGAACGAACTGAGGACGCGCAGCCCGGAAGAACGGAAGAGGTCGCCGCGCCGCGCCGCAGGAATAACGTAGTTTCGATTTCGTCGGCGTTTCCGGAAGATGAGCCGGGCTTTGCTGCCGAGATGATCGCGTCGACCTTGATCGGCGACGTCGCCCGGACTTCCGCCTCAGCAGGCGCTCCCGACGTTGTTCTTAAGATTCGTCGCCGGAAATTCCAGCAGCAGTTTCGCGCCGGAGAGATCAATGTTACTCGCCGCCTGTTCCGCTCTGGCGACAGCGAGTATCTGTTGAACGGAAAGCTCTGCCGCCTGCGCGACATTCAAGAGCTCTTCATGGGTACCGGCTTGGGACCAGAATCATATGCCCTGATCGAGCAAGGGCGCATCGGTCAGATCCTCAGCAGTCGTCCGACAGACCGTCGAGCGATCATCGAAGAAGCCGCCGGGATCACCAAATTCAAGACCAAGAAGCGCCTTGCAGAGGCGCGGCTGGAAGATGCTAGACAGAACCTGAATCGCGTGAACGACATCTTCGACGAAGTCACGCGCCAGATGAATTCACTGAAGCGCCAGGCATCCAAGGCGGAACGTTATGCCCGGCTTCGAGATGAGATGCGCGCCAAGCTGCGGATCGTAGTCGCAAGCAAATTCGCGCAATTCGATCAGCAAACCGCCGACCTTGACGCACAGATCAACGTGATGGTCGACGAAATGCGCCAGCAAACACTCGCCGTCCAGGAAATGGAAGCCGAGCTCGGCGAGCGCACGCAGCGGGGATACGCAATTGACACCGAAATTCGCGAGAACGATGGACGGCTCAGCGAAATCAAGCTGGAGGTCGATCGCAACCAGGCGCAACGCCGCCATAACGAAGAGCGCTGCAACGAATTGACGTCGCGGAACGCCTCTTCCGAAGCCGATCTTGCCCAAGCCCGCAACCGGCTCTCTTCGCTCGAAGAGGACCTGAATTCCAATCGGCAGATACTCGAATCGGCGGTCGCAGAGTTAGCGACGGCACAGTTGGAGCTTGAGGCCAGCCATCAGCAGGCGGAACTCGCCGCCACGTCATTGGCCGACCTTGAAAAACAGCAGGAGCAGTCGCGGACGGCAATTTTCGATTCGGTGTCTGCCACTTCCAATCTGCGCAATCAGCTGACGCAGGCAGAAGAACGTATGGCAGCTGCCGATCGGGAAACGCAGCGGCTCCAAGCGGAAATGGAAGCCGCGCGGTCGCAAGCCGAAGTCTTTGGTGGTCAGCGCGGACAGCTGGCAATCGAGTTCGAATCTGTTTCTCAACGAGTCGAGGCACTGACTGAAGAAATCAGCCGCACCCGCGAGTTGCTAGAAAGCAAGCGTAGGCAAGAAGCGGAATCTAAGAACCAGCTCGACAACCTGCGGGCAGAGTACGCAACTGCTCTCGGCAAAAAGGGCTCTCTCGAGGCCGTGATCGCCGAGCATGGATACTCCACGGAGTCCGTCCGTCGCCTCTTCCAGTCCGGTGCCATGCAAGGCGGGCGCGCTCCGGTGGGGGTGCTCGCCGACTTTCTCGAAGTCGAGCCTCGCTACGAGGCTGTAGTCGAAGACTTCCTGCGTGACGAACTGAACTACATCGTTGTGAAGTCGTGGGATACCGTCCATGAAGGCCTGCGCGTCCTGCGCTCCGATGTCGACGGCCGCGCCACGTTTCTAGTTCATCCCGAAGATTCGCAAGCGCGGTTCTCGTTTGAAGTTCCCGATGGGCCGCCCAGCCCTCAACCGGACTCCATCGTTCCGCTGAAAAACACGATTCGCGTGCTGGACGGCTTCGGGAAATCGCTCGAGGTGATTCTGCCAAAGCTGCGCGATGGATATATCGTTCCCGATCCGGCCTTCGCCCGCGACCTGGCGCTAGAGAACCCGGATGCGTTCTTCCTCTCGCAAAGCGGCGAGTGCTTCCACAACGTGACCGTCACCGGGGGCAGGCAGCGCACCGAAGGACCGTTGTCCATGAAACGCGAGCTCCGCGATTTGCTCCGGCACATGGGAGAGCTGGAACAGGCGCTTCGCAACCAGGAAACTCGCGTGTTGAATCTCGCCCGGGAGATCAAAGATTTCACTTCCCTGCTGGAACGTCTGGAGGCTGACAAGCGTGAATCCGAGAAGGAGGTCATGACCTCCGGCCACGCGCTGCGCCAACTCGACAGTGAGATGGTGCGTGTGCGCGAGCGCTGCACCATCTGCGAACGCGAGCTCGCTCGCCTGGCTTCCGAACACGCAGCGCAGGAAGAGATCGCCTGCCACAAGCGTGAAGGGATCGCAGCCGCCGAGGCCAAGCGCATCGAGCTGGAACAATTAGCCGTTGCCGCGCAAGAACAACTGGGGAGGTTGCGCGAGCATCGCAACCAGACAGCACTCGCCGAGTCGGAGCGCAAAGTCAGCGTGGCTGCGCTGCAGGAGCGTCACCGCTCAGCGGCTTCGGTACTGCAACGCATCGAGCATCTCGCGAAGGAGATGGGCGAACGCGTGACCTCACTCCTCGCCCAAATTGAAGCCGCCGCGAAAGAGAAATCTGATCGCGAGATGGACAACCTCGCCATTGCTCAGAAGCTGATCGACTTTGACGCCGAGCGCAACGCTTGCGAAGCACGTGCCGGGCTGCTGCAAGTGGAGTCCGATGAAGTGCGCAGCCGGCTCGCGGAGATCGATGGCATGCTCAAACAAGCCCGTCAACGCCTCGAAGCTTCGCGCGACCGCAAAGCCGAGCTTTCGACGGCAGCGGTTAAACTCCAGTCCGACGCCGAACACCTGGCGCAAACTTGCATTCACGATCTGGGTGTCCCCCGCCCCGAACTGATGGCGGATGTAACCCTGCTCCGAGTTTCCGGCGACGAACTCGCGGCACAAGAGCAGGCCACGCAGGAAATGCGCTTGCGACTCGACGCTATGGGCCCGGTCAACATGATGGCATTAGAGGAATACAAAGAGACGGCCGAGCGGCAGGCGTTCCTCGATACCCAGCGCAAAGATCTGATTCAGTCCATCGAGAACACGACCGCAACGATCAAGGAAATCGACAACTTCTCGCGCCAGAAGTTCGAGGAGGCATTCAACAAAATCAACGAGAACTTTCAGGTCACGTTCAAGAAGCTGTTCGGTGGTGGCCAGGGCATGATGCGCCTCACCGACCTGGAGAACAGTGCCGAAAGCGGCATCGACGTGGTCGCCTCTCCTCCCGGCAAGCGCCTGCAGAACGTGCTACTGCTCTCCGGCGGCGAAAAGGCCATGACGGCCTTGGCACTGCTGGTCGGCATCTTCCAGTACCAGCCGAGCCCCTTCTGCATTCTCGACGAGGTGGACGCGCCGCTCGACGAAGCCAACATCGGCCGCTTCACCGAATTGGTGAAAGAAATGAGCGTGCAGACCCAGTTCGTGCTCATCACCCACAGCAAGAAGACCATGAGCATCGCTCCAGTGCTGTACGGAGTGACCATGCAGGAACCAGGAGTATCGAAGCTGGTGTCGGTAAGGTTCGGGGCGACAGCGTAAGTAGGCAATTGATAGGCGCGCGCCTGAAGGCGACCCCTCGCAGGCGCGCGAACCTTGATTCGGGTCGCGGTATTCTGTTGAGTGTACCTCCACTCTCGCATCTATCCTGTCAATGACCTTCAGCAGCGCGCGCCAGTTTCAGCAATGGTGTTTCACAAATTTCTCCACCCTCAGTTCTCCCACCTGGAGCCAATTTGCAACTCTTGCGAGTTTGTCAATCCCACTTCGGTGTTAAAGTTGTTGTTCAGAAAATCCATTATCATATCGGCCGTTGACAAAAAATTCTGAGCGGCTAGAATACGCGACGATTTCCATTGTTAGAATTCCTGCATGACTACCCAGACCCTTGATCCCGTTCTTCTCAAGACTGCCTTCCCGAACCTGGAACTCTTTGCCAGTGGTAAAGTGCGCGACGTGTACCGAGTCGGCAACGACCGTCTCCTTTTCGTCGCCACCGACCGCATTTCCGCATTTGACTACGTGCTCGCGACCGGCATTCCGCACAAAGGGCGCGTGCTTACGCAAATCTCGATGTTCTGGTTCGACTTCCTCCAGCAGACCGTAGCCAATCATCTGGTTACCGCCGACGTGAGCAATTATCCGGCTGAGGTTCAACCTTATGCCGACCAGCTTCGCGGACGTTCCATGCTGGTACAGCGTGCCGAAATGTTTCCCGTCGAGTGCGTCGTGCGCGGATATCTTTCCGGATCAGGCTGGAAGGAATACAAAGCAGCGGGTAGCGTCTGTGGAATCAAGCTGCCCTCGGGACTTAGGGAGTCCGACAAGCTGCCCGAACCAATTTTCACACCGGCGACCAAAGCTACCACCGGCCACGACGAAAATATTTCCTTTGAGGATATGTGCAAACTGGTCGATCCGGAAGAGGCCAAGCAATTGCGCGATCTCAGCATCGCCATCTACACCAAGGCCGCCGACTACGCGCGCACCAAAGGCATCATCATCGCCGACACAAAATTCGAATTTGGCAAGACTGCCGCAGGCATCACGCTGGCCGACGAGGTGCTCACGCCGGATTCATCGCGTTTCTGGCCCGCCGAACTTTACTCGCCGGGGATGTCACAGCAGTCGTTCGATAAGCAGTACGTGCGCGACTATCTTGAGGAGATCCGCTGGAACAAGCAGCCGCCAGCTCCGGCGCTCCCCGCCGAGGTCGCCCGCAAGACGAGTGAGAAGTATGTGGAGGCGTACCGGCAACTTACGGGGCGTCAACTGGATGTGTAGGTCCGCCGCCGGCGAGGCCTGCAATTGAACATCGCAGATTGGATCATCCTGGCTGTACTGATCGTTTCAGTGATTCAGGCGGCAAGCTCGGGTTTCTTTCAGGAGGCCTTCGGCATTGCCGGCTTGGTGTTTGGGTATCTAATCGCAGCTTGGGAGTACCGTCAGCTTGCCGCTCATTTCGTCGAGCACATGAGTTCGCAATGGCTGGCGCAGATTGTCGCTTTCCTCGCCATCTTCATCGGCGTCATGATCCTTGCGGGAATTTCGGGTAGGATCGTGCGCTGGTTGATGAAAGAGGCGGGTCTCAGTTTTGTAGACAGGTTTTTTGGTGGTGTGCTGGGATTGATACGGGGCTGTTTGCTAGTGGCAATCGTCCTGGTGGGTATGACGGCGTTTACGCCGACTTCGCGCTGGTTGCAGGGTTCCTCGTTCGCTCCGTATTTTCAAGTCGTAGGGCGCGCGGCGATCTGGATGGCTCCAGCCGAGTTGCGGGACGCTTTTTATAAGGGATTAGATTACGTGCGCAAGTCGCAGCAGGCTGACCAACCGGGAGCAAAGTAGTCGAGTCGCCGCGGACGGCTGGAGCGCTCCAGAAAAGAGATACTTGTGAAAGATCAACTTTTGACGCTCGTACAGAACATGTACCGCAGCAACATTCTTTATTCCGAGGCGGTGCGCGAGTTTAAGAAGTGCTTCATCGCCACCGTGCTTGAGGAGAACAAGGGGAACCAATGCCGCGCTGCCAGGCAACTGGGCATGCACCGTAATACCCTAAGCCGCACCATCGAAGAGTTGAAGATCGATGTCCGGGAGTTTCGCGACGTCGGCAAGCGGCCACCTCGTAGTGCCCGGCCCGGCATGTATGACAAGAAGGCGGCTCGCTAGCTGGTTCGAGAAGATCCTTCGCAGATCAACAGAAGGCCGCAACCCAGGCAGTACGAACAAATCCGGGAGGTTTGTCCAGACTCACCGGAGTACACATTCCTAAAAAAATGAAGGCAGCCCTTCGATGCGGGCTGCCTTTGGTATTCGCGAACAAGTCTCTGGTTACTGGGCTGGTTTTTTCGCAGCCGGACGACGTCGAACGGGTGCTTTCTTGGGCGGGGCAGCACCGGGCTTGCGGAGCAGCTTGCCTTCATTCATTTGCATCATGAACGGGGTTGCCGTATAGGAAATCGGAACTCCCTCAAAGGCAAAGGAAGTGTCCCCGGCCTTTGGCATCTTCGCCGCCGGAATCGGACCACTCATGGTCAATTGAATATCGGCGCGCTTTACGTCGATATCATCAGCGCTGGCAGCCACGTGTAGTTCCGTGTTGCTGGGCACCTCGATCACATCGCCAACCATCTGCAGCGGCTTGCCCTTGATCACACTCCAGACCTTGTCCTGGTCTTCTGGAGTGCCCGCTGAAAGCACCAACTCCCATTCACCAAAGCTCAATTGCGCAATCTGCTCAGGAGTCTTCCCGTTGACCAGATCGTGTGCCTGCTGAGCCGGGGTAGGTGGAACGTACTTGGTAATCTTTGAGGTGCAATCAGCCGTTGGAAGTGGATTCGCCTTGGCACAAGCGAGCAAATCGCTCAGGCCCTCTTCCGATCCATGGAAATTCTTGTAGGTCTTGGTTAAATACTTCAGAAGGTCGGCGTTGCCGTTGGCGAGATTGACAGCACGAGACATGAAAAAGAGCCCATTCAATGCATCTTCGTCTGGTCGTGGATTGGGTGTGAGATAGGCCAATGCCAGAGGGTAGACGTTTTGAAGATCGTTCGGTTCCACCTCCACCGCAGCCCTGAGGTATTTTTGGGCGTTCGCATAGTCCTTGTTCTGCAACGCCGCAAACCCGCAGCCGCCGTTGAAAAGTACCCCGGTATCTTTCTTCAGCTTGGCGTAGTCCTCGTCCTTCATTCCCGCCGGCTTCTTGCCGCCGGCCACCGCCTCGAGGCCTTTCGTGCAGTACTGTTGCAGATCGGCCAAGTTCTGCGGGACGTTTTGGCCGCCCATGACGCCCTGGCGGGCAAAAAACGTAAGCAGAGCCAACGCCCTAAGGTTCGTGGGATCTGCGGTCAAGAGCCGCTTCGCCGCGTCCTGCACCTTAGCCTGATTATTGGCGGCTTGATAGGAACTCATCAACTGCTCTAGCGCCGAAGCCTTCATCACACTGTTGGGGTATTGGGTCAAAAATGCTTCCAAGGCACTGGCCTTGGCGGTTGGATCCTGCTGCTGGATGGCGCCCATGTAGGCGTTGTATTCCGGGCCGCTCACCGTTGGAGCATTCTGTTCTCCGCCGCTACCGGCTGGTGGATTTTGCGCGGCTTGGGCCTGTGTGGAAACTTGCGTGGCGGCCACCGTGAGGCACGCAAGCAGAATCGCCAGAACAATCTTTTTCATTCCATCGCTCCTAGGGCTTTTGGGAAATCGATTTCTTCAGGATACCGGCCGGACGCGGAACCCGAACTCAAGACATCTAAGACGTGGATGGTTCCAGCGCGACACGCCCCCTGATACGCTGGGGACGGAACTCCCTTCTGCTTTTTCGAAGCAGAAGCCTTGTTCCGGTGAGCGGATTATATTGGCGCCCCTAAAGTTACGCAAGCTTCTAGCTCCAACACGTCTTAATTCTTTCGATGCCGAATTCCATAAAGTTGGTGGTTTGATCCCAAAAGGAGCCTTAAGCATGACTTCCCCACAACCCCTTTCAAATCAAGTCGCGCTGGTAACCGGTGCTGGGCGCGGCATAGGTAAAGCCATCTCCTCCCAGCTGGCGTCTTTGGGCGCTACGGTGGTGCTATGCGCCCGCTCGGGCAGCGAGTTGGACGTCTTGGCGCACGAAATTGCCTCTAGAGGCGGAAGAGCTGTGCCACTTGTATGCGACGTCAGCGACCAGCCTTCCATCGAAAACGCTAAGGTTGAAGTCGAGAAGGCGCACGGTCGCCTGGACGTCCTCGTGAACAATGCCGGCGTCGGCTCATTCTCCGGACCCCTCCATGAAATGACACCGCAGGACTGGGAAAAGGTCCTGAATACGAACTTAAGGGGCGTTTTTTACTGCATTCGGGCGTTTGCCCCCATGATGATCCGCCAGGGTGGCGGGCACATCGTAAACATTTCCTCGCTGGCGGGCAAAAATCCCCTGCCGAATGGAGCTGCGTACGCCGCCTCAAAATGGGGACTGAACGGCCTCACTTACTCCGTCGCAGAAGAACTGCGGGGAAAGAACATTCGCGTCTCCGTGGTCTGCCCGGGATCGGTGGACACCACTGAGGGCTGGCATCAGGGGAAAAGCTCAAACAAGATGCTTCAGCCGGATCAGATTGCACACGTAGTGGCAATGCTGGTGACGCAGGCTCCCCAGTCCTTTGTGAGCGAAGTTTTGATCCGCCCAACTCAGAAGCCGTAGGGAACTACCCTCCAGGGGCGGGAGGCTCTCCTAATCCTTGAACAAGTTGTCGAAGGCTTTGCGAGCGTCCTTAGGGGTAGACGAGCTGCCGATCGAGGTTTGCTTCTCCACCCGTACGCTGATCGAGTAGAACTTGCATTCGTTGCGCGCGTCTTTCTTCGCCACCCGCTCAGGCACACGCTGCGCGCATTCGAACCTTTGCGACGGATCGAAATAGGTGCATTGCTTACAGGAATGCAGTTCAAACCCACACTTTGCGCATTGGCCCAGTGGTTCTGTGACCATCGTCAGAACCGTGCCGCATTGGGCACAACGAGAGACCGTGTGGGTTCCGGGCATCTGGATGGCGCGCGGCCCAAAGGTGTCCTTACGCGCCGGTGGCTTGTTATGCGATGGGCGCTGCTTGTCGCCGCCGCTATCCTGATATCCCTGCTGTCGGTATTTCCGGTCTGACAATGCTGCTCCTGGAACGTCTCATTCTCTCGCTTGACGGCGCTCAGCACAAGTCCACCAAAGTGCCGTTATCCGCCATCTTGCAGACGTGGCTCAATTGTATTTCCCTATAGCGGGTGCTACCATCCGTTTGTTGCCATCATTGCTGGAGGTCCTATATGTCTGAACGTAATGGAAGTGGCGGCTCATTGTGGTTTCTCGTCGGCCTTGGAATTGGAGCTGCCGTCGGCATTCTTTTTGCTCCCCATTCCGGTGAGGAGACTCGACAAATTCTGATGTCGAAAGCCGAAGAAGGCCGCGACTTCGTAAAGAAGCGAGCGCGTGATGCTCGGGACCAGGCCGAACAGTGGGCAGCCCGCGGGAAAGAAGTAATTAGCTCCCAAAAGGAGCAATTACGCTCGGCGGTCGAAGCCGGACGGCAAGCCTATCGCGAGAAGACGACCGCTCCTGCGGGAGATGGAGAAAATATCTAGTCGTTTGCCGGCACAAGTTGCCGGGGCCCTATGTCGAATACCTACTTGGCAGTGTTCATTGGCATTACCGCCTTCGCCGTCCTTTTGCAGGCAGGCATTCTTCTCGGCATGTTCTTCGCGGTGAGGAAGACCAGTGAGAAGCTGGAAGCACTCGCAGAAGAAATGAAGAACAAAGTTCTGCCCACGGCGGAACTTGCGCATTCGATGATCACGGAACTGCGCCCGAAGATCGAGACCGTGATGGACAACGTGAGCGTATCGACCACGGTTTTTCGCACCCAGATGGAACGAATTGATGCGACTCTCACCGACATCGTGGACCGCACGCGTCTGCAGGTGATTCGCGCCGACGAATTCGTCACCGGCACCATGGACAAACTGGAGGAAACGCGGGAAGTCGTGCAGCGTACCGTGGTTTCTCCAGTCCGCTACCTTTCCGGCATTGCCCACGGCCTGAGCGTGGGACTCGAGGCATTCTTTGGGAGACGCCGCGGCCGCAACGGTGTCAACGTCCAGCAGGACGAGATGTTCATCTAGTTTTCCCATCCCCCCGGGTACAAAATGAGCCAACACCGGTCAGCCAGGTTGGCACCGGCAAAGGTTCAGTCCTTGCCAATAACTCCCGAGCGCTAATCCTTTCTTGATCGATAATTGCGCAACAGATCCAGGTGCTACCATATGGACCATTGATGACGCTAATGGCCAGCGATTGGGTTGAGATTGTTCTGGGCTGTGCCGCGGCTTTCAACCGGCGAGAGGACGCCTGCTGCGACGGCAGCCCGCGTGGTTTGATCACGGAGGCCGCAACCGCTGCCATGCTTCCAAGGGTTCTAGCGAAGCTCCAGTCCAGATGATGCCCTTCTACGCATACCTTGTCATCGTAGCTGGTCTGGTTGTCTGGTTTTTTCCCTTCGTTCCTGCGCACCGGAAAACTTCAGCCGCAAGCGTGGTGAATAAAAACTCTCGCTGGGGCGTGCTGCTGCAGTTCGGGGCGTTTACTCTCTTATGGCAAGCGCATTTCTGGACGCGATCCCTTCCATGGTGGCGATTTTCGATTTCAGTGGTTTTGTTTGTTATAGCGATTACGCTGTCTTGGACTTCCTCTCGCGCGCTGGCGGGACAGCTTCGCGTTGACGCCGCTCTTGGCGGTGATCATCACCTAGTTCGTTCCGGACCATACGCGTTGGTGCGCAACCCAATCTACACTTCTATGCTGTTGGTGATCTGCGCGATAGGCGTGGTCCTCACGCCCTGGCCTTTGCTTATAGGGGCAATTGTTCTGTTCTTACTTGGCACAGAGATTCGCGTACGCACGGAAGAGCGACTCCTCGGGGAAAGATTCGGCGAGGAGTTTAGGAGCTACAAGCGCAGCGTCCCGGCCTATCTCCCCTATCTGATGAGATAACGCGTGGTGCGAGAACAGGCCTTTCCTGCTGGACGCAAGAGTCAGCGATCAAGGCCAAACAACTGCTGGCCAAGCATGAAACGGCCAAGCCCCCACATCGGTCGGTGGATGCAGCCCAGCCGCCGCGGCACACATGCGGTACTGTTGTTGAAGTTGTTGAATCTGGCCGAGTCCTTGATTAACCTCTTGCGTCAACTTCATGCATTCGCTACCGTGCGAATCAGCCGAACAAGCCACAGTCTGTGCGTGCCGGGTTTGATCGAGCCGTGCTTTCCGACGTCTTAGCTCCCCCAAAATCTGCCAGCAATAACTCGAATCTACCGAAGCCCAACGGACTCGGCAGTGACCCAGAGAATTGACCGCATATGGGTAGGAACAATTCTCGAGGTAGCCCCAGGGCTGGCAAGATCCACTTGTTCCCCGGAACCCACTCCCACAGATCGCCTTTGTAGACGGGGATGGTTTTGGACAATTGCTTCCTGCACACGGCTTCGGAGGAATAGAACCGGCCTTGCATTCCTTTCCATGACACACTCTGAGTTCAGACTTGATGGGCGGCGTCGTGACGTCCGTGGATTTCGCATTTTTCCCGAAAACCCTTGCGATCCAGCTCACATGCCGGGCTCCTCGATCGTCCAGAGACGCCATCGTTCCTTTGAACGAGGACCTATTGGGTTCTAAGCCGATCGCACGCGCACGTTCGGCAAAAATCTCCTCGCGCATGTGTTTGTCCAAATTTTGCGGGGGTAAGACCAGACGAATCGGCTGATGCGACCATGCCGGGTCTTGGATCAAGTCTGGCCTGCCTGAACCTGGTGATCCTGGCGTTGGGAGCGTTGCCAGATCCCGGGCCCCGAAGCTGTCTGGTGTTCCCCGGTTGAGTTGCCACCCGTTAGTTCCGACCCGGACGTTCGAATGAGAGGAAGTATCGGGACTGGCTGAGTTTCCGGTGGGCACACCAGGGGCCTCCAATCCCGAGAGGCCCACACGTATGTTCGAATGCGAGGAAGTCCCGCGCGAACTGGAATTGGCATTTCCGGCGACAGAAGATGAAGAAGAGGAATTCGTGGTGGAGTGCGAGCTGGACGACCCGCCCCCCGAATAGCCTCCGGACTGGCTGGAACTGGTCGGCGAAGAGGAATGTGAGCCGCCCGAGTAGCCTCCGGAACCGCCGCTATAACCGGATGAGCCACTGTTTGAACCAGATGAGTGGTAACTACCGCCGCCTCCCCCGATATCGCCGGAAGAGCCTCCATGGTAGCTGCCTGAGCTAGCCCCGGACGACGAACTTGAGCTGGATGTGCCCTGATGTTGAGAAAAGGCCTGAAAGGGAACAAAGAACGACAGGGCAATGGCAAGTGCGAATCGTCTCACGACGCACCTCCTTGGCGCGCGGCCTGGTTGGCGGGCGTTAACCTGGCTGCGCTATCCCCCCTGATACTCCCGTCAACTCACATTTTGTGACGCGAAATAGACGGGGTCAAGAAAAGTTGCGTATCGATTTGTCAAGGAAGATCAACCGCGCGAATTAGGTGTTGGCGCCGCAACACTTCTTGTATTTTTTGCCGGAACCGCACGGACACGGATCGTTGCGGCCAACTTTAGCTCCGCCGCGAACAACTTGCTGGACCTGACGGTCACCGGCCCCCGCCATGCGCGCCTGCTCCAGTTCGCGACGCTTGCGGCGCTGGAAGGATTCCTCGAGATCGTCGACTGAAGTCGAAACTCCGCGCGGCGGGCGGTGTCCATTACCACCGCTTCCGTCTCCATGAACAACCGGACCACCCGTCGGTCCAGCCTGGCCATCCTGGGCTGGCACAACTCCGGTTGCTTCTCCTCGGGTGATGACCTGCATCAGGTACAGGTAGCGCGCCGTATCTTCCTGGAACTTCTGCATCATGCCTTCGAACATGTCGAAGGACTCGCGCTTGTACTCGACCAGGGGATCTTTCTGACCATAGCCTCGCAGCCCGATTCCTTCCTTGAGATGGTCCATGTTGAGCAAGTGGTCTTTCCAGAGCTGGTCGAGCACGCTCAACATGATCATGCGTTCGTGATACCGCATGGCGTCGGCGCCGATGAGGCTTTCTTTTGCGTCGTAACGCTGCTTGAGTTTTCCGAAAATGGCGTCGCCGAGTTCCTGACGGTTCAGCGTCTCGGGCTTCACGCCTTCGGCAAGGATATCCACCCCAAAACGGGTGAAGATGTCATCTTTCAGTCCCTTGACGTCCCAATCGGCGGGATGCACTTTTACCGAGGCGTGCTGTTCCAGTAGATCGCTCAAGATGCCAGCAACATAATCTTCAACGATAAGGTCTTTCTGATCGACACCTTCGAGCAAGCGTCGGCGCAAGCCATAGACGGCTTCGCGCTGCTTGTTCATGACATCGTCATACTCCAACAGATGTTTGCGCGACTCGAAGTGTTGGGCTTCGACGGCTTCTTGAGCCTTCTCAATTCGGCGGCTGATCAGTCGCGACTCGATCGGCATACCCTCTTCCATCCCGAGTTTTTGCAGCAAGCCTGACACCCATTCCTTGGCAAAGATGCGCATCAGGTCGTCTTCAAGCGACAGATAGAACCGGGAAGCGCCGGGGTCGCCCTGGCGGCCGGCCCGTCCGCGAAGCTGATTGTCAATGCGGCGAGCCTCGTGGCGCTCCGTGCCGAGAATGAAAAGCCCCCCGGAATCGATTACCGCGTTGTGGTCGCCGTCGGTCTGCGACTTGTGACGGGTAAGAACTTCGTGCCACTGCTCGGACAGGACGACGTACTCGCTTCCGGCGTAATACCAGACGGTATTCTTGCTGCTATCCACGTTGGTCTGAATCTGCCCCTGAGCAGCTTTCAAGGGCTGAGCTGTTCCCTTCTTCACGCACTCCTGTTTCGCCGTGAATTCTGGATTGCCGCCAAGCAGAATGTCGGTACCACGACCAGCCATGTTGGTTGCGATGGTGACTGCTCCCCGTCGTCCCGCCTGTGCAACGATTTCGGCTTCTTTCTCATGGTATTTGGCGTTCAGAACGACGTGCCGAATGCCTTTCTTCTTCAGCAGCTCGGAAAGACGCTCGGATTTCTCGATAGAAGTTGTACCAACCAACACCGGCTGGCCCGCTTCATTCAGCTTTTGAATCTCATCCGCAGCTGCAAAATACTTCTCCTTCTCTGTGCGATATACCAGGTCAGGGTTCTCGACGCGAAGCAATGGCCTGTTGGTTGGGATGACGACGACGTCCAAGCTGTAGATCTTCCCGAACTCCGCCGCCTCTGTCTCGGCTGTACCGGTCATGCCAGCGAGCTTCGAGTACATGCGGAAGTAGTTCTGGAAGGTGATGGTCGCAAGCGTCTGGTTCTCTCGCTCGACCTTTACGCCTTCCTTGGCTTCGACCGCCTGGTGGAGGCCGTCGGACCAGCGTCGACCGGGCATCAATCGCCCGGTGAACTCATCCACGATGATGACTTCCCCATCTTTCACCACGTACTCGACGTCGCGATGATAGAGAGCATGGGCCTTGATCGCGGTTTCCACGTGATGCTTGAGCGCCCAGTTCTCCGGGTCGGCAATATTTCCAATCCCGAGAAGTTGTTCGACGTGCTCCCAACCTTTGTCCGTAACGGTGATGTTCCGGTGCTTCTCGTCGACGGCATAATCACCGGTGAGGATCTTTCTCTGAGTATCGCTGCCGGCTTCTGCCAGTTCCGCCAGTAAGGCTTCCTTTTCCTCTTCCGCAACTTTGCCTGAATCGAGGAGTTTGGCCAGCTCTTGTTGGCTCAGCTCCTCACCTTTTTCCAGACGGGGAATGATGCGATTGACGCGAGCGTACTTGTCGGTAGACTCCTCACTGGCACCGGAAATGATAAGCGGGGTTCGGGCTTCGTCGATAAGGATAGAGTCCACTTCGTCGACGATGGCGAAATTGTGGCCACGCTGCACGCACTCGCGAAGGTCGAACTTCATGTTGTCGCGGAGGTAGTCGAAGCCGAACTCGTTGTTGGTGCCGTAAGTGACGTCGGCGGCATAAGCCTCGCGGCGTTCCTGGTCATCGAGGTCGTGGACGATGACGCCAACTGTGAGGCCGAGGAAGCGATAGAGTTGGCCCATCCACTCGGAGTCGCGCTTCGCCAGATAGTCGTTGACGGTGACCACGTGCACACCGCGCCCGCTGAGAGCATTTAGGTAGACCGGAAGCGTGGCAACCAGCGTCTTTCCTTCGCCGGTCTTCATTTCAGAAATCTTGCCCTCGTGCAGCACCATGCCGCCGATCAATTGCACGTCGAAGTGCCGCATGTTAAGAACCCGGCGACCTGCTTCGCGAGCAACCGCGAAAGATTCTTCTAGAATCTCGTCCAGGATTTCGTTGGTGATGCGGAGGCGCTCTTTGTCAATTTCTTTTTGGCGCTCGAGATCGGCTTCTGGCTCGGCCGGAACCTGAGTGATGCGCTCCTGTATTTTCTTGCGGAACTCGTCGGTTTTAGCGCGCAGCTGTTCGTCAGAAAGCTCCTGCATTTGCGGCTCAAGTGCATTGATCGCCGCGACTCGGGGCATTAGACGCTTGATCTCGCGTTCGTTCTTGGTGCCAAAAACCTTGCCTAAAACTGTGTTGATCAACTTGGAATCCTTGAAAATCTGCTGCTAGCGGCTAGCCGCCAGGAAATTTCATTGCGCGGTAATTTCCCTTTTAGAAGCCTAGCATATTAGATGCTCGCGGAGCGGCTAAGTCGCTGACAAGGAACGGGGTGGTCTCCAGGAGACGACCACCCTTCCAGACGAGTCGATCGGAAGATGATTGGTACGAGCTTAAGCCGTTACCCAAGCAGCGACGTGGCTCCACCATGCGGTACTAGAGACAAAAACCTGGAGCAAACAGGCGAGAACGATTCCGACAAAACCGCCCGCAAAATAGCGGTCCAACGAACGTGTCATCGCCGACTTGAGGACCACGAGCAACACGCCAAGGATCAACATCGGGGTCCAAGCGGCGATGATGGTGTGGATCGCCCCCAAGATCGGGCCGCTGATGAAGGGGATCCGGAAGAGGCCAGCGGGACCAGCTACAAATAAAGTGGCCAAGAGCATCATGGGGCGATGAATTTCAGGACGCCGTCTGTACGTCAGTCCGATCCCCGCCAGAATCCCGAACCCTGAGATATTGGTCAGCATGAAACTCAAGAACCGCCGGGCTCCCCAAAGATCTTTGTAGCCGTCGGGATTGTAATGAACCGAAGTGATGGCGGTCGCCAAGCCCAGAACAACCAACAACCCGGCAAGCACCGCGCCTCCAACCCCCAATGTCATATGCAGCTTGCGATTGCCGCCTACGATGAGGCCGGATTGCACGACCAAAAGAATGATCCAAGTCGACATCGCAATCCCATGCAGAACTACCAGGGAAGAGATCTGCGGAGTAATGGATCCTCCGCCGAAAGCTCGTCCATGGAGATAAAACCGCTGAAACCCCATGGCAACAATCATGAGGAACAGACAGGAAGAGAACAGATAGAACAAGCGCTCCATCCGCTCCCGGGCAACGGGAAAGCTTGCCGCTGTTGCCACCGCACTCGATGAACTCATCCTTGTTACCTCCCCCCCACAAGGGTGTTCTTGATTGGCTTCCCCCAAGCATGCTCTTGCGGGGAGCGCCAGCCTAAGCGTCCCCCTCCCGCGATGCTGTTGAGCCGCCTCAATCTACCCTTGCTGGGCAGCCGAGTCAACAGAAACCGTGGCTCGGCCCCTTGTCGAGGGATAGAGGCGGTTTTACTGTATAGTTCCCCCAACCAATGCCGACCTTTTACGAGCGATTTGTCGAGTGCTCCGAACGCTGGCCGAAGAATGTAGCGGTTGAAATCCAGCGGGCTCAGGGAGTCGAGAGCTACACCTACACGGAACTGCGTCGGATGGCGGAGTCGTTTGCCGCCTGGCTGCTCGCCCACAGCATGCCGCCGGGGTCGAGAGTAGCCATCCTTGCCGACAACCATCCGCGGTGGGTGGCAGGATATCTCGGGATCATCGCAGCCGGTGGCGTGGCTGTGCCGCTTGATACCGCATACCATGCCGACCAGGTTCGGAAGCTTCTAAAAGACAGCGGTACCGAGTTATTGGTCTGCGATCGCAAGCACTTGGAGACATCACAGGAGGCGGTGGCGGGCGCAACTGTTGAACTGGTTCTAACAGAACGCGAGGGAGCAAGGGAGGGTGGCTCCATTTCGAACCAGGGTTCTGCTTTGCCAGCGAAGGCTGCACTTCCGCACCCAATTTCAGATTTCGACGATATTTTTGCGCAGCCAGCCAATGGATTTAAGCCGATTCCGCGTCAGCTCGACGAGGTTGCCTCCCTGCTCTACACTTCGGGCACGACGGCCGATCCCAAAGGGGTGATGCTTACGCACGCCAACCTCCTAGGGGAGGCGGATGCTGTTTTCGCATGGGCGGATATTGGACCCAACGATGCCATTCTCGGCGTGCTGCCACTTTTTCATGTTTTGTCGCAAATGGCCAACCTGCTCTTGCCACTGGTTGCGGGCGCTCGAGCAGTCTACCTCTCAACTCTCAACACCACCGAGTTGCTAAGAGCCTTGCAGGAACGGAACATTACTGCTTTCGCCGTGGTCCCGCAGTTTTTCAACTTGATCCACGAGCGCATCTTCCGAGAGGTAAGGCAAAAAGGGGCCCTAACTCGAACGGCATTTCGCCTGCTGCGCGCTCTCACCGTTGCTTGCCGCCGGTTGGGGATCAATCTCGGGAAAACATTCTTCGGCAAGATTCACGCGCTGTTTGGAAAGCACATGCGCTACCTCGTAACCGGGGGATCGCGCTTCGATCCACAAATCGCAAGAGATTTCTACTCCCTGGGAATCGACGTGCTTCAGGCATACGGCCTTACAGAAACTTCAGGCGGAGCCTTCGTAAATTCGCATGACCGGCTGGTGATTGGCTCGGTCGGCAAGCCGCTTAAAGGAGTTGAAGCAAAAATTGTGGAACCGCAGGCAGCCGCGGATGACACTCCGGCGAGCGGTGAAATCCTGCTGCGCGGGTCAATTGTGATGAAAGGTTATTGGAACCGACCGGATGCAACCGCAGACGTGCTCAAGGATGGATGGCTCTACACTGGCGATCTCGGCTATTTCAATGGCGAAGGGAACCTGTTCATCACTGGACGCAAGAAAGAAGTCATCATTCTATCGAACGGGAAAAATGTTTATCCGGAAGAGATCGAGGCACACTACCTGCAGTCTCCGGTCATCAAGGAGATCTGCGTAATGGGCATGGAGGGCGCTGACAAGCTGTACGCCGTCATCGTCCCCAACTTCGAAGTGCTGCGGCAACGGAAAGTGGTTAACGTGAAAGAGGTGATTCGGTTCGACGTGGAAGGTCTGTCGGCGAAACTGGCTTCCACCAAGCGAATCAGCGGATACGAAATCTGGCAAGAGGACCTCCCCCGCACGACCACGCGCAAGCTGAAGCGATTTGAGATTCAGAAGCAGGTAAAGTCCGGAAAAGGCACGGAACCCGGGGATCTTCCGGCTGCCAAGCCGCTGGCACCGGAAGAAACAACTTGGCTGCAGAAACCCGATGTGCAGCGCGCAATCAAGATTATCCGCGATTACTCGACCACCAACCCCGAGCAGGTTGGTCCGGCCGACAACTTGGAACTAGACCTCGGTTTGGATTCGATGCGGCGCGTCGAACTCCTGGTAGCCATCGAACAGGAACTCGGCGGTGACGTCCCCGAATCAAAACTCGGCAACATCTATACCGTCCGGGAGCTCATAGACGCTGTTCTGGTAAGCGCGGCTTCCGGTGAAACCGGGGGCGAGGGCGCGCGGCCCACGAGGGCGTTTGCGGGGTGGAATGCGATGTTGCGTGAGGATCCGAGCGATTCGGCTACGCTCGGAATCACGAAGCCACGGCCAATACTCGACCCGATTCTGTTTCTCCTTTCTCGGCTGATTAGTGGGTGGTGGCGCATGGTTTCGCGAGTCGATGTCGAAGGAATGGAGAATCTTCCTCCGAACCGTCCCTACCTCCTCTGCTCGAACCATCAGAGCTTTCTCGATCCTGTCATTCTGATGTCGGTTTTACCGTACCGCGCCCTGAAGAATATGTTTGCCGTGGGCACCAGCGAAATCTTTGGGTCGGGCCTGATGCGGCAATTGGCGAAATTGCTGAAGGTCGTCGTAGTAGATCCCGACGCCAATTTGGTTCCGGCAATGCGGGCCGGAGCCTTCGGGCTACGGAATGGGATGGCACTCATCTTGTACCCCGAAGGCGAGCGCAGCATCGACGGAACTCCGCGCATCTTTAAAAAGGGCGCGGCCATTCTTTCGACGCACCTGCAAGTACCGATCGTTCCGCTCGGAATTGCAGGATTTTACGAAGCATGGCCGCGCAATCAGCGCTTCCAGAAGTTCTCGCACCTGAAGATCAGAATCGGGAAACCACTCGAGCCACCTCCGGAAGCACAAGCTTCGGAGGAAACCTACGCTAATTACACGACGGAGTTGAAGGAGTGCGTGGTGGCGATATGGGAGGATCTGCAGGGCGCCCAAACGCGATCAGCCATGGCGAAATGAAAAGACGAACGAGCCAGTGGTCTTCTGGTGGAGAATGCGGGCGATCGCCAGGCTAGACAATCCAGCCGCCCCCGACCACCACCTCGCCATCATAGAAGACGGCCGCCTGGCCGGGCGTTACGGCGCGCTGCGGCTCGTCGAAGCTGACGAGAATCTCGTCAGCCCCGGTCCTCTCGATTGTGGCGGGAGCGGGCTCGTGACGATGGCGAATTTTGACCGTCACGCGCGCCGGCTGATCGAGCTGGTCGACCGAAATCAGATTCGTGCGTTTCGCAGTCAGGATCTTTGAGTAGAGATTCTCCTTCTCGCCGACCACCACTTGACGCTGCTGACCGTTGATCTGAATCACGTAGAGCGGCGAACCGGTCGCAACACCGAGCCCCTTCCTCTGACCCACGGTAAAGTTATGGATCCCTGCGTGCTCGCCGATGACACGCCCGTCGGTGGTCACCAACTCGCCTGCGGTATCAGGAAGCGAGTCGCCCTGCTCTCCCAGATAAGCGTCAAGAAACTTTTTGTAATCACCACCTGGGACAAAGCAAATCTCCTGCGAGTCCCGCTTCTCAGCTAACGCAAGACCATGCTTGCGGGCCAAATCACGAACCTCAGGCTTGGTCATTCCGCCGAGCGGAAACAGTGTGCGGCTGAGCTGTTCCTGCGTGAGTCCGAACAAGAAATACGTCTGGTCCTTCGAGCGATCAACCCCCCGCTTCAGCAGCCAGCGCCCGCTCGGCTCATCCAACTCCACGCGAGCGTAATGGCCCGTTGCCACCGCCTCGGCTCCAATCTGCTGTGCCACAATAAGTAACTGGTCAAACTTCAAGTGATTGTTGCAGAGACTACAGGGGATTGGTGTGCGTCCCGAGAGGTACTCCTGCACGAAGGGGCGGACGACATCGCGCTCGAAGCGCTCTTCGTGGTTCACCACGTAATAAGGAACGCCGATGGTCTCGGCCACCCGCCGCGCGTCGTAGACGTCATCGAGAGAACAACATCGTCCGGTGACCGCAGCCGGCATGCCCTCGTGACCAGCCAGCCGACGCTGATTCCACAGCTGCATGGTGAGGCCGACCACGTTATGTCCTTCCGCGCGCAGCATTGCCGCGACCGTCGAAGAGTCAACCCCTCCCGACATGGCAACGGCGATGGTGCGAGGTATGGGCATGAGTTTCTGGCTAACTTTGCGTGCTTTCTTCGCAACTGTTGCGGTTAGAAAATGTCCTATCTCATCCGCACGCGCGTAGTGGCCGTAGGTGGCTCTCGCGAATGGCTAATCACTAAAGGCTAAGAGCTTACGGCTGTCTTTCTATTGTACAGAGGTGATAATTCTCGCAAGCGCTCCACGGCTGAAGGAACCAGCTGGGCGGCAAATTCCCCGTCATCCGCGGTGTTCTGCTTGCCTAAACTAAAACGAATACTGGCGCGGGCACGCTCCGGTCGTAGCTTCATTGCGGTGAGAACATGCGAGGGCTCGATCGCTCCGGAAGAACAGGCGGCACCGGTTGAAACCGACAATCCTTTGAGGTCAAGCGCGATCACCAACGCCTCGCCTTCAATGTAATCGAAGTAGATGTTTGCCGTGTTTGGCACGCGGGGCGCACCCTCACCATTCACTCCAGCCGAATCAACCTGCTCAAGGATTGCTGCCTCGAGCCGATCTCGAAGACCGGCGACATTGCGATCTTCTCCGCCGGAAAAGGCCTTCCTTGCCAGCTCCGCCGCCTTTCCCAGACCAACAATCCCTGGCACATTCTCGGTTCCCGCGCGGCGCGAACGCTCGTGGCTTCCACCGTAGAACAAGGCCTCAAGGTTTGTTCCCTTGCGGACATAGAGCGCGCCAATTCCCTGGGGAGCGTGGAACTTGTGTCCGGAAATCGAGAGCAGGTCGCAGCCTATTGCCTGCACGTCGATCCGGATCTTGGACGCTGCCTGCACGGCGTCGGTGTGGAAGTAAACGTCGGCGTCTGCGCAAATCTTCCCGACCTCCTCCACCGGTTGGATTACGCCCGTCTCATTATTCGCGTACATGACGGTCACTAGCTTGGTGTTCGCCCGTAGAGCCCGGCGCACGTCATCGGGATTCACCAGCCCTCGTCCGTCCACCGGAACAAACGTGATCTCCGCGCCGCGTTCCTGCAGCTGCTTGCAGGAGTTCAGGACGGCGTGATGCTCAATAGTGGAGGTAACGACGTGATCGCCCGGACGGACCAATCCAAAGATGGCGAGGTTATCGGCCTCGGTTCCGCCGCTGGTGAACACTACTTCGGCTGGGCGGCATCCGAGCAGTGCGGAAACCGAATCCCTGGCGCTCTCAACCGCGGCCCGGGTTTCTTGCCCATGGTGATGGATCGACGACGCATTTCCAAAGTGCTCGCCAAAGTAAGGGCGCATAGCATCCAGCACTTCGGGCAGGACGGGAGTGGTGGCGTTATTGTCGAGGTAAACTCGCCGCATCTATCTATCTATTCTACGCGTCTTATTTTTTTCGATCACAAACCATGCCAAAGGACAAGGAAGACGAGAGGCGGCATCAATGCCTTCATGGATCCCCGCGTTTCGTGCTCAGCATCCTGCATGAAGTCCGACTACCGCGCGGCGACCCGGGAGAGGTAGAACTTGAAGAACGCCTCCGGATCCGAGTGCAAGCACACCTGCGCATTGGGGGCGCCGTTCCCGCGCAAGGTCATGCCCTTGGCATCAACCACGATATTCATGGGTTCGACCGGACACAGCTTGGGATCATCGAGGAACGCAATCGTCATGGGATCGAACAACGTCGGAGTCTGCTGGGCCCATTGGTGATACAAGATCGTCAGGGCATCGGTCAGCGGCGTCCCCTGTCGGAAGAGGTATTCACGCCTCACCTCATCAAGCTTCAGCTGGGTCGAATCTAGCGGCATCAGGTAAACCGGCACGCCCGCAGCAAACAACTTCTTCGATGACTCCACGTCATTCAAAATGTTCCACTCGGGTTGAGCCGGGGGTGGCTCAGAATAGGGATCTCCATAGCCTCGGTCGACTGAACCGCCCATACTCACCACCCGCTTCAACTGGCGAAACGCCTGGGGATCGCGGTCGATAGTCGCGCCCACATTTACCAACGGCCCAATCGTCACCAACGTGATCTCTCCGGGATAGCGGCGTATTTGCTGCAGAATGAAATCGACCGCAGCCGGATGCGTCGCTCGCCCGAAGTGCCCGCCTTCGGCATAAGGACGCTGCCCGAAGCTAGTCTTCGCGTCGGTATGGACACCAATGGCAACCGGAATGTCCTGCCGGCCTGCCTCTCCCAACATCCGGTCCACGAGTTTCGCGCGCGTCTCCGTGTCACCAAACTCAGTCGTTATGCCCAGGATCTGAAGCTCCGGGCTTTTGAGCGCCAGCGCCAGCGCGAAGGCGTCGTCTATGTCGTCGCCGATGTCAGTGTCGATGATGACTTTCTCGCGCAGAGGCGCACTCTGGGCGGCAGCGGCCGAAACCAAGACCACGATCATCAGCCAACGGAATGAATTTGCAATGAAGAAACGCAGGTTGGAAATTACCTTTTGATGCACGGGTCATATTGTACGCACGCGTGAATACCCTTTGCATCCAAGACTGCCTTGACACTTCCGGCTGCGCTTTTCGGCACTTCGAAGACGACAATCTGCTTCGCCAACTGGTCGTTCAGGTAAACAATCGTAAAAACATGCCGATGCTGGCGCCGTTTGAGGAGGCCGACGGCAATCGATGGCAGCACGCCCAAGTGGTGCGCCACCTCATCGCTGTATTGATAACTGACGATCCGTTCATAGAGGATGGCACAGTGCGACTTCCCCGTTTCGAAGGTAATTGACTCTGGCGACGACAAGTCCAGGTGCCCGATCGCGCCAACCTTTGAGTTGTCGAAAGTGCCTCCCAGGTAGCGGACTTGCCCCGGTTCGACTGCCATACAGCAGGCTGAGAGAAGCAACACAATGCAAGCAACCCGTTTCATAGAGCAACGCCTCCAGTCGATCGTGAGTGGAGAGTAATGGGGAGTAGGCAGCGGGTGACGTATGCATGTTGCACTTCTTCGAGTGCCACAACCCCCCGCTTGCGTGATTCCCCTTCCGCCTTTCATACTGTTTGTGCTTAAGAAATTATGAAGACTTCACTTTCTCTCTCTCCCGCCGCCCAACTTGAAACCGAATGCCTGGCCGCAGTCGTGCTCGACCGCGGGGATAAAGACAAGACCGAGTCGTTTGTCTCCACCGCCGACAAAGCCGTTCAGCAAGCAGCCGCCGAGGTGATTTCATCCGGCGACGTGACAGGTAAGAACTTTGAGACCACTTGGCTGCATAACCCTGTGGGCTTAAAAGCGAAGCGCCTGCTCCTGATCGGAGGAGGCAAGGCTGAGAAATTCACCAACTCGGATCTTCGCAAGCTTGCGGGCGCCGCCGTGCGTGCGCTCAAGCCGCGCAAGCTTCGCAGTCTGGCCTTCCTATTGCCCGACGCGATTCCTGCCGAAGAGGCCCTTTCCGCGGTGGTCGAAGGAGCTATCGTTGGCGACTTCGATCCCGACACCTACAAGAGCGACCGCAAAGATCAGCGCGTGGAATCGCTCAGCGTGCTTGCTTCAGGCAACGAGAGAACGCTTCCAAGTGCGCTCGAAAAAGCCCGGATTGTTGGCGAATCGCAGAACTTCACGCGCGAGTTAGTCAACGAACCTTCGAACCGGATGACTCCCGCCATCCTCGCCGATCGGGCGAAAGAGATGTGCCAGGAAAACGGGCTGAAATGCGAAGTCTACGGCGCCGAGAAAATTAGAGAGTTAAAGATGGGTGCATTCTGGGGCGTGGCGCAAGGCTCAGACGAGCCACCGGCGCTGATCGTTATGCGCTACGAACCAGCGGGGGCGCCGGAAAACCCCGTATTGGGCTTGGTCGGCAAGGGGATTACGTTCGACACGGGCGGCATCTCCATCAAGCCCGCCGATGGCATGGAAAAGATGAAATACGACATGGCTGGCGGCGCGACGATGATCGGCGTCATGCGTGCCATCGCACTGCTGAAGCCAAAGGTGAAAGTAATCGGCATCGTCT
This sequence comes from Terriglobales bacterium, assembly GCA_035606605.1. Taxonomy (GTDB): domain Bacteria; phylum Acidobacteriota; class Terriglobia; order Terriglobales; family Acidobacteriaceae; genus Gp1-AA145. Next base: position 24,610 of record DATNEX010000117.1, on the reverse strand, counting down.
GCGCCACGGAGAACATGCCGTCTGGCAAAGCGCAGAAGCCCGGCGACATCCAAACGGCTATGTCCGGAAAGACCATCGAAATCATTAACACTGACGCGGAGGGCCGACTGGTTCTCGCCGACGGTCTGTGCTACGCGCGTCAACTGGGCTGCACGCATCTCATTGACGCCGCCACACTGACCGGCGCCGTTGTCGTGGCCCTGGGATATGCGAACGTCGGAGTCTTTGCCAACGACGAATCCTTCTATCAAAGGTTCGCTACTACTCTGGCGAAGTCTGGTGAAAACATGTGGCGTCTGCCAGTCAATGATGAGTATCTCGACATGACGCGTTCGAGCATCGCTGACCTGATGAACACCGGCGGACGCTGGGGAGGCGCAAGCACTGCCGCCGCGTTCTTGAGGGAATTCGCGGAAACAACGCCGTGGATCCATCTCGATATCGCCGGCACCGCGTGGATGGAAGAGAACAAGCCTTGGATCGCAAAGGGTCCTTCGGGAGTAGCGGTGCGCAGCCTGATCGAGTTCGCCCGCGAACTCGGGAAGGATTGATTCATGACCGAGACATAGAGGGGATAGAAAACGCGGCATTCAAGGAGGGATCTATGAAAGCACTGCTTGTCGTCGGACTCATCATCGTCGTACTAGGAATTGCATCCTTTTTCATTCCCCTGCCTCACACCGAGCGCCATGGCATCGATGCGGGCGACGTCCATGTCGGCGTCAACACCCACCACGACGAACTGCTTCCCCCATACGTCGGCATCGCGCTCATCGTGGTTGGCGGCGCGTTGATGGTGGTGGGCGGAAGAAAGCGGGCCTAGCCTCATACGAATCTCTGGCGAGCCTATTTGAGCCCTGAAAAAGCCCGGAGAAGCAGCAGAAGAAGGCCGTCTTTCGAGGCCATCATTCAAGAGAGGCATTCGTCATCCCGCTGACGCCCCGATCCTTTTTGGCGCGCCAACCGCAAGGCAGCATTGTGTTTGCTATTTACTCTCTTCGCAGAACTAGTAAGGAGCCCGAGATTCAGCACTCTAAGGGGTTGCTACATCAACATCGGCGCTTCAATCCCCAGCACGCCCAAAGTTCTGATTAACTCCCGGCGCACGATGGCCGCCGTCGTAAGCAGAAACTTCTTTCGCGCCTCATCGGCTTCACTCAAAATGGGGTAGCGGTGATAGAAGGTGTTGAACATCTGCGCCACTTGGAAGACATGCTTGGCGAGGTACGCTGGCTCTGTGGTCGCGATGCATTGATCAATCACGTAAGCCGTCTTCGAGGCTGCCAGCCAGAGCTCCCAAAGCTCGTTCGAGCCTTCCCCATTGAGGTACTTCGCGAGCTCGTCGCCCGAGATCTTATTCCCAACATCGGTTAAGAAAGTATCCGGATCCAGACCGCCCTTGCGGAAGATATTGGTCGCGCGCACCACCGCATACTGCGCGTAGGGTCCGGTCTCACCTTCAAAGCTCAGGGCTTCTTTGAAGTCAAAGGCAATCACGGAAGGTTTCGTGTACTTCAACATGAAGTAGCGCAGTGCGCCGATAGCAATTTGGCTCGAGATGAGCTTGCCCTGAGCGTCGGTAAGCTCGCGATTACGTGCGTCGACCTCCTGTCTGGCTGTCGCGATCAATTTGTCGACGAGATCGTCCGCCTTCACGCCAAAACCTTTCCGCCCTGAAACTTCCACGTAGGGTCGAGCTTTGTCATCCTCGGAAAGTTCGTACCCTAGTTCACTAGCACAGCGGGGAGTGAGCGCGACCATCTCGTAGGAAAAGTGGGTGTAGTGGTCAGCAGCGTCCTGATACCCCAGCCCGCGAAGGGCTTCGATCACCGTGCTTTGGGCTTCGGCCTGCCGTGCGTCGATCACGTTATAGATCTCGGCGACCCCGCCAAAATGGGGGTGAGTTTTTTCTCCGTTAGTAGTAGAAATCCAACAGTCTTTTTGGCTAACGCGGTAGTGATAGAACTTGCGGTATCCGAAGTCTTTCCCTAGCAGCCCGAATTTCCACATGTGATAGGCGATGTCCTTGCCGACATAACCCACCGTCCCATTCGATCGTACGATGACTTTCTGATCTTCCTCAGAAACCCCTGCCTCTTGCTCCGCGGTCCCCGCGCGCCGCATCACCCAGCAGCCTTTGTTCTTTCCCTGATCTTCGTAGAAGAGCACTCCTGCAGCCTTGAGCTTCTCAAAGGCTGCATCCCAGAAGTGCAGGTGCAGAATTTCACTCTCCCGGGGCAGGAAGTCATACTCGATCTCGAGTCGATCCATGGTTTCGAGATGCCGGCGCAGTACCGCGGTCGAAATCAGTTCTGCGGTCGCCGAGGTTTCATTCCCTCCCTGCTCGATCTCGTGTAACACCTGGAGACGCAGCTTCTTGTTCTCCGGACCCTGCTCATACCACTGCGACACGCGCGCATACAAATCCCAGCAGTGGTAATCGAATCGCGTCTGAGTCGCCAGCTGCTCAATTTCCGCTCGTGACTTTTTCTCAAGATGCAGGAATCCGACAACCACATCTGCAACCTGTACGCCAGTGTTATCGATATAGTTCTGAACATCGACATCACGGTGCGCAAAACGCAACAGGCGCACGAATGTGTCGCCCAGAATTGCATTGCGCAGATGCCCGATATGCGCCGCCTTGTTCGGATTGATGCTTGAGTGCTCAACCAGAATCTTGCCCGACGGTTTTTCGACTCGATGCTTTTCGTCCCGGGCTACGGTCGCTGCCAGTGCTGCGCGATCAACTCGCGCGTTGATGTACCCGGCACCGGCAACCTCCATCTTTTCAAATCCCTCGACCGCACCCGTCCCTGCAACAATCTCTTCGGCGATCTTTCGCGGAGCCTTGCGAAGCTTTTTTGCCAATTCGAAAGCCAACGGCAGCGCATACTCTCCGAACTCAACCTTTGGAGGTTGCTCGATGACAATCCTGTCCAGTTCCACCCCGTACTTTTGGCGCAGAAACCCACGTATTTGTTGGGCGAGACGATTCTCAAGGTGACGATACAAGTAGGTCCTCTAAGTCGTTGGGAAAACAGTGATTCTAGCAGACGGTGGTATGGCACCTGTTGTAGACAGTACGCAAAAAAACCGGTTCCGCTTTAGAATTTCTGTTTGGCTATTGGCAAGGACATTTTTGTCGCACAACGGCAAACACGCTAAAGACTCACTCGCCTCCGACCTACGGCAGAGAACGTACGACGCTCGCGGCCGGATCGCCTACCTCGACTGCTTCTCCGGCATTAGCGGCGACATGTTCCTGGGAGCACTCATCGACGCCGGAGTGCCGCCCGAGGTCTTTCTGACGACCGTCAGAGCGCTGGATCTCGGTGCAACCCTTGAAATCAATCGCGTTAATCGCAGTGGTATCAGCGCGACCAAAGTCGAAGTGGTCGTGGGTGGAAGCAAAGAGCAGCCCCGTGGGTGGACGAAGGACCAGCCTGACAATCGACACCCCAGCGCGCAATCGCACTCGCAGCCACACTCCCATTCCCATGCGCACACAAACGACTCTCCCGCCCACGAACACCACGAGCAGGCTTACGCGCCCTTCGAGCACTTCCATACCCATTCCTCAGGGCATGGTCGGACTTTGGGCGAGATTCGGCATATCATTGACCAATTAAAGAGCAGTCAATCCGCCAAGCGCGTGGCCATCAGCGTTTTCGAGAAGCTAGGGACAGCCGAGGCCAAGATTCACAATGTGCCAATTGAGAAGATCCACTTTCACGAGGTGGGCGCCGTGGACGCGATTGTCGACATCGTCTGTGCCGCCGTCGGTGCTGAGGCACTGGGAGTCGACCAGTTCATCTGTTCCCCGCTGAACTTGGGGGGAGGAAGCGTTGAGTGTGCCCACGGGGTATTTCCAGTTCCCGCCCCGGCCACAGTCGAGTTGCTAAAAAAAGTCCCGGTTTACTCCTCGGGCGTGAAGGCCGAGCTGGTGACGCCTACCGGTGCGGCCATTGTGACAACCATCGCTTCACGGTTCGAATCTTTTCCTGCGATGAAGATCGAGAAGACGGGGTATGGCGCTGGTTCCCACGACTTTCCGGGACAGCCTAACGTAACCAGAATCGTAATCGGAGAGTTGGTGCAGGCCCATAATGCGGACGGGAGTCCGATGGACGCGCCGCAAGCGGCGGATGGGACCATTACCGTCGTAGAAGCGAACCTCGACGATCTTAATCCCCAGGTTTTTGGCTATGTGATGGAACAACTCCTCCAAGCTGGAGCCCTCGACGTCTTCGGCACACCTGTGCAGATGAAAAAGAACCGCCCAGGAACTCTGCTGACCGTCCTGGCTAGGCCGCAAGACGCCGAAAAACTGATCAAGATCATCTTTGCCGAGACTACAACCTTGGGCGTACGCCGCCGCGAAGAACTCCGGCAGATACTCGCGCGAGCGTGGCAAACGGTCAATACGCGTTTTGGAGACATTCGCATCAAGGTTGCCAGCATGAATGGGACAGTTTTCAGTTACGCGCCCGAGTACGAGGATTGCCGCCGCATCGCTGCCGAGCAGCGTGTACCATTGAAGCAGGTCATGCAGGAGGCGGTGCAGGCGTACCTGCAGGTCACCAACAAAAAACCATAAACAGTACGAAGGTAAACGAAGTCAATCTTTATGCCTTCGTTTAGTGTTCCTTCGTGTCCTTGGTGGTTAAAGATTTCTTATGCCCAAGTTCTATATCACGACGCCGATCTATTACGTCAACGCTCGCCCTCATATCGGGCATTCGTACACGACGATTGCCTGCGACGCCATTGCCCGCCGTCAGCGAGCATTGGGATTTGATACGTGGTTTCTGACCGGCACCGACGAGCATGGCCAGAAAATCCAGCGTGCCGCCGATGCGGCACAAATGTCTCCGCAGAAATTCACCGACGCCGTATCCGCCGAGTTCCGCGCTCTTTGGGACCGCATGGGCATCACCTACGACGATTACATCCGCACCACGTCCGATCGGCACAAGAGTGGTGCCCAGAACCTGTGGCGGCGTATCCGCGACAACGGCTACATCTACAAAGGTAGCTACACCGGCCAATACTGCGTATTCGACGAGACCTACGTGGAAGTCGGCCCGGGCGAACCGTGTCCGGAGTGCGGTCGCCCGACTGAGACCATCAAAGAAGAGAACTATTTCTTCAAGCTCTCTGCTTTTGCCGAGCCACTGCTGGAGCTTTACACTTCACAGCCGAACTTCATCCGGCCCGAAACGCGCCGCAACGAAGTGATTGCGTTTGTTCGCTCCGGCTTGCGCGACCTTTCGATCAGCCGCTCGACTTTTTCCTGGGGCATCCCCGTTCCCGACGACCCTAAGCACGTGCTTTATGTTTGGCTGGATGCACTAACCAACTACATCACCGCACTCGGGTACGGTTCCGACGACGACTCCAAGTTCACAAAGTTCTGGCCTGCCGACGTCCACATGATCGGCAAGGAAATTGTCCGCTTCCATTGCGTGTACTGGCCGGCCTTTCTGATGGCCGCGCGCCTGCCCCTGCCCAAATCGATTGTCGCCCACGGTTGGCTGCTGTTTGAAGAGAACAAAATGTCGAAGTCGCGCGGGAACATCGTGCGCAGTGAAACAATTCTCGACGTGCTGGGCGCGGACGCGCTCCGCTATTTTCTGCTGCGTGAAGTGGTGTTCGGTCAGGATGGGTCGTTCTCCTTCGATGCGCTGGTGCAACGCTACAACTCGGATCTCGCCAATGGTCTTGGCAATCTAGCCAGTAGGACGCTGGCCATGATCACGCGCTACTTTAAGGGCGAGGTGCCGTATCCCTCGCACACGGCCGCACACACGCCGGAAGAGGATCTGGTGGCGACGCTCGCCAGACACACGATTAAGGAATTCCATGAGCTCTTCGGGCTGCACCAGTTCTCGCGCGCTCTTGAGCTGGCTTGGGCCCTGGTCGCCGCGGTGGACAAGTACATCGTGGAAAATGAGCCTTGGGCTCTGGCCGAAGAGAAGGATGAGGACAGCCGAGCGCGCTTGGCCACCGTGCTATACACATCCGCAGAAGCGCTCCGCATTGTGACTGCCCTGGCGTACCCCATCATCCCACAAGCCAGCGCCAAGATCTGGTCGCAGCTCGGACTTGGGGACATTACCAAGTTCCCGCTGGCCGATTTGCATTGGGGACAACTCAAGCTTGGAACCAGGCTTGGCAAAGTCGAACCGGTATTTCCCCGCGCCGACAAAAGCACAATCGAAAGGATGCAGCAGATGGAAGAGAAGAACCGAGGTGCGGCGGCTCCGGCAACGACGGAAGCGGGACAGACGTCGGCTCCGGCCGGAACGACCCCAGGGGCCTCGCAGGGATCCGCACCGTTGAACCAGGCTACGACGGCCGCAGCCGTTGACGGCAAAATCAACATCGACGACTTCGCGAAGATCGAACTTCGCGTGGCACAAGTCAAGGTTGCGGAGCGTGTAAAAGGCGCAGACAAACTTCTGCGCCTCGAAGTCGATCTCGGAACTGAAACTCGCCAGATCCTAGCCGGCATCGCCGAAGCCTATGCACCCGAAACTCTGATCGGGCGCAAGATCGTGATCGTCGCCAATCTTGCTCCCCGTAAACTGCGCGGGCTCGAATCTAACGGGATGTTGCTCGCCGCATCCCTCGAGGGCGGGAAACCAGTGCTCGCAGGATTTCTGGAGGATGTACCTCTCGGAGCAAGGTTGAAGTAGCGGGCTATGGACGCATGTACATCGACTCTCATTGCCACCTGGACGGCCCGCGCTTTGACTCTGATCGCGACCAAGTGCTGCATCGCGCTCACCAGGTAGGCGTCGCCAATATTCTTTGTATCGGCACCGGCGACGGCCCGGGCACGCTGGATTGCGCTCTGAAAATTGCCTCGCAGCACAGTTTTATTTACGCCAGTATCGGAATTCATCCGCACGAGGCAAAGTTGGCTAAAGAATCCGACTTCATGGAACTCGAGCAACTCGCACAACGGCCGAAAGCGATTGCTTGGGGAGAAATTGGACTCGACTACTATTACGACCATTCGCCCCGCGAGATTCAGCAGAGCGTTTTTATCCGGCAGATGGAACTCGCGCGCGCCGCTCAATTACCGATTGTTATCCACTGCCGCCCCACCGACAACAGCGAAAATGCCTGGGAAGACTGCCTCGCGTTGATCGACCAGCACTGGAGGCCCTCTGGCCTAGGCGGCATTCTGCATTGCTTCACTAGCACCTGGCGTCACGCAAAACGGGCGTTGGACATGGGTTTCATGATTTCTTTCGCAGGCAACGTCAGCTTTCCCAAAGCGCAGCTGATTCGCGACTCGGCGACTCAAGTTCCACTCGAACGCATGCTCATCGAAACCGATGCGCCCTACCTAGCTCCCATTCCTCATCGCGGCAAGCGCAATGAGCCCGCTTACGTCAAAGAAACGGCACAGCATATCGGCGAATTGCGCGGTCTGTCGGGAGAAGAAATAGGCAGACAAACCGCAGATAATTTCTACCGATTCTTTGGCCTGAAGCCGTGAACTGTCTGTGGCGGGCGTTGGAAGACGGCTCGCGGGTCGGTTCTGGTTGTACTCTTTTCTTCGAGGCAGCATTTAGCAAATTGGAAGCAAGGGAAGGACCGCTTGTCGGTCGCGGGTGCCTACAACCCCTGCTCCAGAGATCATAGAAGTCCGCCGTAAGGCGCCCGCAAAGGGAGCCCTTCGAACTCTGCTCCGGCGAAGCAGCCTGCCGCCACGATGTTCTCTCGTGGCTCAAAGCTCGCTGCTTCTGCGCTGCCAGCGGTACAATGCTCTAAAACGTAGGGCAAGTGGGAATCGTTCGCCCAACTAAGCTAATCTATTAATCCATGCCAGAGAACACATTCGACATCGTCAGCAAGATCGACCTTCAAGAGGTCTCGAACGCCATTCAGCAATCGATGAAAGAAATTACCACGCGCTTTGACCTGAAGGATTCGAAGTCCAACATCGCAATGGAGGGCAAGGATGCGATTGTTCTGCACTCAATTGACGAGTACAAGCTAAAGTCGATTAATGACGTTTTTCAGCAAAAGCTCGTAAAGCGTGGGGTACCGCTTAAAGGCCTGACCTACGGCCCGATTGAGCCCGCTGCCAACGCGACAACCAAACAGAAGATCACCATGCAGCAAGGTATTCCCGTCGAGAAAGCCCGCGACATAGTGAAACTTATCAAGAATTCGAAGAAAAAGGTGCAGGCATCGATCCAGGGCGACTTGGTGCGCGTCAGTGGCAAAGATCGCGACACGCTGCAGGAGATCATCGCGCTGTTGCGGCAGCAGGATTTCGGAATCGATATGCAGTTCACGAATTACCGATCGAACTAAATGCTACATCACCGCGGGCATCAGGGGTTTACGCCTGAGGCCTAGAGTTTGGAGCCTGAACCGGTTTTTCATGACCACTTCTGCCATCACAAACGGGGTTGCCATCAACGGAGCTGAAGTATTCGAGCTTCTGCGCGATGATCTTGCCGCGATTGAGCGTGAGTTCGGCCGCGATACCGTATCCGGCGTTACCGCCATCACCGAGATCGGCGAATACCTGCGCGGTGGTGGCGGCAAACGCATTCGGCCCGCACTGCTGCTGCTCTCTTCCAAGCTTTTCAGCTACGAAGGACGAGGCGCGATAAAGCTTGGCGCTGTAGTTGAAATCATTCATACCGCCACGCTGGTTCACGACGACATCATTGACGAAGCCAAGACCCGCCGTGGTCGCCCGGCAGCGAATACCCAATGGGGCAATTCAAAATGCGTGCTCGCCGGCGATTGGCTCTACATGCAGGCCTTCAAAGTTGCAGTACAGGAGCGCAACTTCAGAATTCTCGATGCCCTCATCGAACTCACGCAGCAAATGGTGGAAGGCGAGTTACTGCAGATGGAGAAACTTGGCAAGCTCATCTCTCTCGACGAGCACTTCGATCTTATTTATAGGAAGACTGCCTGTCTGTTTTCTGTTTGCATGCGGCTCGGTGCAATTCTCGGCGGCGCTCCCCCCGAGCAGGAAGAACAAGTCGCAAGATACGGGCGCGACCTGGGCATGGCATTTCAAATCGTGGATGACGTGCTCGACCTCACCGCTTCCGAACGGGTTCTCGGCAAACCGGTCGCGAGCGATCTGCGTGAAGGCAAAGTTACGATGGCTGTTATTCACGCCCTCGAGCGTTGTACCTCTTCCGAGCGCAAGAAGATTGCAGCCGTCGTTGAACAGCGCGCGTTCAATGGCGTTACTCATGCCGATATTCTCGAAATCCTCACGCGCTATGGCTCGGTTGAAGCGGCCACTGGCGCGGCGATCAAGTACGCAGACTCCGCCCGCCAGGCCATCTGTACCTTTCCCGACTCGGAGATCAAACGCGCCCTGTTGTGGGCTCCCGAGTTCGTGGTCGCCCGCGAAAAGTAGCCTCGTAACTTCCTTCTAAGGCCTAGATCCAAATGCTTCGCCGCTTCGTACTTGGTTCAGAGGTTCACTCTTGGAACAACCAACGAAGGAGGATTCCATGAAGAAGTTTTTGGTACTTTTGTTCTTACTGTGCATGGTGCTAAGCACCCTAGCGCTCGCCCAGGACACGTCAAAGAGTTGCGATATGGGCAAGGCAAGTGCAGCTAAGGCTTCGCTGCAGACACTCAAAGGGACCGTGAAGGCTGAAGGCGATAAGATAACCTTTGTCAACGACGCGGATCAGAAGGCGTGGGAGGTAACCAATCCCGAATCACTTAAGGGACACGAAGGTCATCATGTACAGTTGAGCGCGCATGTCTATGCCGACAAGAACAGCATCCACGTGATGAAGGTGAAGATGCTGAAGCAGGAAAAGTCCTCGATGTAGTCAACGTTCAACCGGATCAAGGCGGCCTTGAATCGCCTTTTTCATGTACCCTGGAATCAGGGATGAACAACCTGTTGCATGCTGTGTCGCACCACGGATATCTGCTGCTGTTTCTGGTGGTGTTTGCGGAAGCGGCGGGCCTGCCTGCGCCCGCCGCCCTCGCTTTGATCGCCGCCGGCGCGGCAGCAGCGTCTCATTTGATTTCTGCGCCCGTCGCTCTCGCCACAGCCATCATCGCAATGGTTTTGGGTGACACTCTCCTATTCGTTCTAGGCCGCTACACCGGCTGGGGTCTACTTGCATTTCTATGTCGCGTTTCCATGAATCCGGAGACCTGCATCTTGCGTTCGGCAGAATCGTTCTATAAGCGGGGCAAGCTGACGCTGGTTTTTGCGAAATTCATCCCTGGCGTGAACACGATGGCGGCACCGCTCGCCGGCAGCATGCGAATGAAGACCGAACAGTTTCTTCGCCTCGACTTGGCAGGCACCTGCCTGTATGTCCTTGCCTACGGAGCTCTCGGCTTCTTGGCCCGAGATTTTGTCGCCAAGATCACACGCGGACTGCAAAGCGCCAGCCACGTCTTTGGCGAAGTCATTCTGGCCGCTCTTGTGATCTTCGTGATCTATCGTGCTGTCCAATACCAGCGCTTCAAGTTGTCCGACGTTGTCCCCCGCGCAAGGGTCGAAGACATAGCCAGACGAATCGCCGGTGGCCAGAAGGACGATGTTGTCTTGATCGATGTGCGAAGTCATGGTTACTACGATTCCAGCGCGGCTCGCATCGCGGGCTCAATTCGCATAGAACCCAATCGGTTGCAAGAAGAACTCGATTCCCTCCCCAAGGACAAGGACATCTATGTCTATTGCACTTGAGCGCGCGAAGCCACCAGCGCCCGTGTGGCGCTGCTACTCAGGCAAGCAGGCTTTCGGGCGTTCGTCATTCAGGGAGGGCTGGGAGCCTGGCGTAAAGCTGGCCAACCGGTAGAACCCGTGCCACCCGACGACTTGGTGAAGCTGCCCACGTTCAGTTAGCCCCAAAGCACTCAGCATTTCGCACTCGGGCGGGCCCACATCTCTGGCCTTGGACTTGAGCCAGAATCACGGGCGTCTGAAGGCCGATCCGCTCACCCCATGGTGCGATCTCAAACCAACCCGTTTCCACAGTCTCAGCCCGGTGCCGAATGCTGCGCTCTTCCCTGCCCGTTATACTCAACCTATGTCATCCCGGAACGAAACCGAAATCAAATTCCCCATCCCTGACTTGCCTTCACTCGCGGCAAAGTTACGCGATCTCGGTTTCGTGGAAATCACTCCGCGGACGCATGAGATGAACGTGCTTTTCGATTTGCCGGGTCGACCGTTGCTTGGCCGTGGAGAGATCCTACGCATCCGCAAGTACGGCGACTCATGGGTCCTCACTCACAAGGCGAAAAGCAGAGACAATTCCGGGCCGCACAAAGTGCGGGTTGAGACCGAAACCCGAGTCGAAGACGGGGCGAAGCTCGAAGCAGTTTTTCGCGCCCTCCACTTCGAGCCCACTTTCCGCTACGAGAAGTTCCGCTCGGAGTGGAAGGACGAACACGGGCATGTCCTCGTCGACGAGACCCCTATCGGAAACTTCGGAGAAATTGAAGGCCCTGGCGAGTGGATTGACCAAGTCGCGCGCAGCCTTGGCATCAGCCCATCGGACTACTCGACCGACACCTACGCCGGCCTGTTCTACGCCTGGAAGGAGCGCACCGGCAGCGCCGCCAATGAAATGACCTTCGCCGCTATCGATTCTTCAAAGCCTTGAATCAGCGGGCACCTACGTCCTCGGAGGGCCACAGGAAAAACATCCAAGCGTGCAAGTCTGAGGCCATCTTCTGCAAGACCCCAGTATCTACATGGGCAGGTTTTCAGCCCTCTTCTTTACCTTTTTACCTTTTTACCTTCGACAGCTAATCCCCTCGCCTTCCGATTTGCAACTTTCTCCGGCCATTCCCCGCCCTCTCGGCTCAAAACTGCTATAGTGTCCAAATCCAAACAAGAAAACTCCCCGTGCTATGTGAAGGAGAGCATTCATGGCAGGCAAAAGCGTCAACAAAGTCATTCTTCTCGGTAATCTCGGCAAGGATCCCGAAGTGAAATACACACCCTCAGGCACACCGGTAGCGAAAATCACGGTTGCTACGAACGAGCGTTTCAAGGACAAAGACGGCCAATGGCAGGACCGCACCGAATGGCACAACGTAGTGCTGTGGCAGAGGCTGGCAGAGATCGCCGGCGAGTATCTGAAAAAGGGTGGCAAGGTTTACATTGAGGGCAAACTTCAGACCCGCTCCTGGGAAGATAAGCAGAGCGGACAGAAGAAATACATGACGGAAATCGTGGCTAACGATCTGGTGCTTCTCGGTGGCCGGGGCGAGAGTTCTGGCGAGTCGGGCGGGTATTCTCGCAGTTCGGCAAGCGGCAACAACTTCGATCAGCGCAACCCCGAGCCCGAGCCGGCGACCGCCATGTCGTCGCCAATCAGCGACGAAGACATCCCGTTTTGAGCCTGGAAGCGGGCAGCAGCCCCAAAAATCCATGTGCTGGTTGCGAAGTGGCTCGCACTAGGGCTTCGAATCCAAGAGAACAGGCCTGATAGGAAAACGCGGTCCCAAACTTCGGCATCTCGTGCATCGTCCAGGCCATTTTCAGTTTCGATACGGAGTCTTCATGACCGAACTTGCATCCCGTACCTGCGTCCCCTGCCGAGGAGGCGTTCCGCCCCTCAAGGGGAAAGAACTTGCCGACATTCACCAGCAGCTCCCTGACTTCGCCCACTGGAAGGTCATCAACGAGCACCACCTGACCCGCACCTTCACATTCCCGGATTTTGTGAAGGCGCTCGAGTTTGTAAACCGCGTGGGAGCCGTCGCCGAAGAACAGGGCCACCACCCTGACATTTTCCTAACTTGGGGAAAGGTGGAAATTACCCTTTGGACCCACAAGGTGAATGGCCTCACCGAGAGCGATTTCATCATGGCGGCAAAGATCGACCGGTTACAACCTTAGTTGCAGATTACGTCGATTCCTTGAGTTGGGCCAAGGGCGAATGAAACCGCGGAATCATAGGTTTTAATGCTGGTGTGTTAGCACAGAATGTGCAGTAGATTGCATACTCCCGCCCCAAAATTATGAAACGCAAGCCTGTCCATAATTGTTCGCCTTTAAAATCAATCACTTAAAGATTAGCAATTTCCACTGGGAAATGGCACAAAGCGTGCGATGGGTAACCCGTTACTGTTGTACTACTTTAGCTCCCGGAGGGGGATAGGTCGTGCGAATTACCAGTCTCAAACTTTCAATTCTGGCTTTAGTGCTCGCGGCTTTCGCCATCGTGCCCATGGCTTCAGCGACTACCTTGGACTTCATTTACAACGGTCAAACCGCCGGTACCATCACGTTGACACAGAACGGTACTGACGTCTCTGCCGTTATCTCGATGAATACGGGTTTCGCCATTGCAGTTCAGGGCCCTACGTTTGGGTTTAACGGTGGCCTCACGAATACGAGCGCGCTAAACACCTTTTCCTTGAGCGGTGTGTCGGCTTCGGCGTGCAGTGGACAGGGGCAGTTGGGCTCTTTCCAGTTCTGCTTCAAAACTACAGGTGGCCAGGCACAGTTCCCGACAACTCTGAGCTTCACCATCACGAACGCTACAGCCAGCACTATCACGGCAGCGGGAATTCACCTCTGCGTCGTGAATAATTCTGGCGGGTGCTCTCTGACAACCTTCGTCGGCACCGGCGGAGGCACTCCGCCGCCGCCCCCTGTTCCCGAACCAGGAACGCTGGGCCTTCTCGGAACCGGCCTAGTCGGCATCGCAGGATTGGTGCGTCGTCGCCTTCTGTCTTAAACAGTTTTTCCCCTTCTGCTGACCCCGGGAGCAATCCCGGGGTTTTGCATTTTTGGAAGACGCCCGCGGAGGAAAATTCGGTTATCGGGCGCCCAATTTGAACTTAAGGTCGGCTGCGATCTGCTGGCCGTGAAAGCGACCATTTTCAATAAAAATTTCGTTGGTTCGTGATCCCGCTACGATGACTCCCGCGACATAGATTCCCGGGACATTACTCTCCAGACTTACCGGGTCGCAAACCGGGCGGCATTGCTCGCTTGAAAGTTCAATTCCCATTGATCGCAGAAACTCATAGTCGGGGTGATACCCGGTCAGTGCAAACACGAAATCGTTCTTGATCGTCACTTCGCCTTCGGCAGTGTCAAGCGTTACTTGGGCGGGCTGAATCTCTTTGACATGGCTACGGAAATAGGCGGCGATCTCGCCGTTCTTGATACGGTTCTCGATATCAGGAAGGATCCAATACTTCACGTGATTGTGCATCTTCGGACCGCGATGTACGAGGGTCACGCGCGCTCCGTGCCGCCAAAGGTCTAGAGCTGAAATCGCGGCGGAATTCTTTCCACCAATCACCAGTACGTCGTTATCGAAGTAAGGATGCGGCTCGCGATAATAGTGAAAGACCTTGGGCAGGTCCTCTCCAGGAACGTGCAGCAGATTTGCACGATCATAGTAGCCGGTGGCGACAATCACTTTCCTGCAGAAATAGTCGTAGACGCTTCCCAGCCGATCACAGGTTGTGAGGTGAAAATTGCCGTCCTCACCTACGACCGTCTCCACCTTTTGATACTGGCGAACATCGAGCTTGTAATGCTCGGCGACCTTTCGGTAGTACTCGAGGGCCTCCAGCCGATTCGGTTTGGGATTTGCAGTCGTAAAAGGGATGTCGCCAATCTCAAGCAGTTCCGGCGTAGTAAAAAAAATCATATTGGCCGGGTAGTTGAAGATCGAATTCACCAGACAGCCCTTGTCGATGCAAACCACCTTGAAGCCTGCTTTTTGCGCTTCGATGGCGCAGGCCAGTCCCGTGGGGCCGCTGCCGATCACAATGACGTCCACGCGCATGTCTCCACTCGTGAGGAATTGCGGTTTTGGCAAGGTGTCGGGAATCTGCTTGGTCGAGGGCAATATGGCGTTCCTGAGGTAAATCAGCCGCTGGGAGACATAGATTCTAGCATGTGGCTTTTGGGCCTCAGGCTTAAGCGTTGGATGTCAGCATAGGGGGTCGCTCGGGCAGCCCTCTAGGCCGAGGCTAGTTTCGAACCCTTCCCGTTCCTCATCGCCCTTCCTGGTCCCTGTGCGTACCTTTCGCTTCTAACCGTTAAATCACAAGGCTCGTAGCTGACGCCTGAAGCCGGGTGCCGCATTCGCTATAATTTTTGGTTCCCCTAGGAGAAATCGATGTCTGCTGATCACGGAAGTCGCGCCACCCGCACGGAAAAAGACTCTCTTGGCACCAAGGAGATTCCAGCTCAGGTGTACTACGGTATTCAGACCGCTCGCGCGGTCGAGAATTACCCGATCTCCGGCGTGCGCACTCACCCCACCCTGGTCCGCGCTGTTGCCATGGTGAAAGAAGCGGCAGCCGAAGCCAATCGAGATCTGAAACTGGTGGATAGTGAAGTTGCAAATGCAATTATTCAGGCAGCGAAGGAGGTCCAGCAGGGCAAGTGGAACCACGAGTTTGTAGTGGACGTCTTCCAGGCTGGTGCCGGTGTCAGCTTCCATATGAACTCAAACGAGGTGATCGCCAACCGCGCTGCCCAGATCCTCGGCGGGAATCTAGGAGAGTACAACCAGGTCCACCCCAACGATCACGTTAACTACGGGCAGAGTACGAATGACGTGTTTCCTACCAGCATGCGTCTGGCAACGTTGCTTGAGCTCGAGAAGTTCTATCCGGTGCTCGATTCGCTGGTTTCTGCGTTGGGGAAAAAAGGGGAGGAATTTCACGGTATTTTGAAGTCCGGCCGCACCCATATGCAAGACGCCGTCCCGATGCGTTTGGGCCAAGAGTTCACGGCCTACGCCGGCGCAATCCGGCGCTCTAAGGACGCCATTCGCACGAGCGCGGACCTGTTACGAGAACTGGGTCTTGGCGGATCGGCGGTAGGCACAGGCATCAACACGCACCCTGATTATCGCGAGAAGGCCATTGCCAATCTGTCGCGTATCTCGGGTCAAAAACTAGTTCCAGTCGATGACATGCGCTACGCGATGCAGTCGAACCTGGCCATGGCGGCAGTTTCATCGGCGCTCCGTAACCTTGCCTTAGAGGTTATCCGCATCTCGAATGATCTACGCCTGCTTTCTTCTGGCCCGAACACTGGGTTCGCAGAAATCAATCTGCCGGCATTGCAACCCGGGTCTTCGATCATGCCCGGCAAAATCAATCCGGTCATCCCTGAGCTGGCAGCAATGGTTTCCTTTCAGGTGGTCGGGAACGACGTTGCAGTTGCTATGGCAGTGCAGGCTGGGCAACTTGAACTGAACGTGATGATGCCGACCATGGCTTATAACGTTCTGCATTCGATCGCCATCTCGACCAACATGCTGCGCCAGTTCACAGACAAATGCGTGACCGGCATCACTGCGAACGACAATCGTTGCAATTTCTATGTGCAGGCAACGGTATCGCTCGCAACCGCGCTAAATCCGTATATCGGATACGCAAAGGCGGCTGAGATCGCGAAAGAAGCGGTGGCGACCGGGCGCTCCATCATCGAAATCGCTC
This sequence comes from Terriglobales bacterium, assembly GCA_035606605.1. GTDB lineage: Bacteria > Acidobacteriota > Terriglobia > Terriglobales > Acidobacteriaceae > Gp1-AA145. The sequence continues at coordinate 8,152 of DATNEX010000117.1, read as the reverse complement.
GCGAGAAGAAACTGCTGAGCGAAAAACAGATCAGTGAGATCCTTGATCCAGTACGAATGACGGAACCGGTCCGTCCACTCGAAATCAAAGCCAGGTAGCCATGGGCCCTCTGCCGCCGGGGAGACAGCAGAGGACCTGTTCCGGCGAGAGGTCTCATTTTCCCTTTCCGGACACTCTGTTAATACGCAAGTTCGGTGGGCGAAGTTCCGCCCCAGGCTTGGACCGTTCGGCTCCATCAACCGGCGGCATCGCCGGTTTCGGCGTCTTCACCAGCTGGGATCACGGATGAGGAAGGATCAGCGTTGCGCGGTTTGCGCAGGCTCGGCGGCATATTCGTAAACACCCCGTCCACTCTTACGGCCGAGCCGCCCAGCTTTGACGTATTGCACCAGGAGTGGCGCTGGTCGATACTTCTCGCCCAGACTTCTGTGCAGGTACTCGAGAATGTGCAGGCGCGTGTCCAGCCCGACAAGGTCTACCAACTCAAAAGGGCCCATTGGATGATTGAGGCCAAGCTTTAGCGCCTTGTCGATGTCGGCGGCCGAAGCGATTCCCTCTTGTAGCATGTAGAAGGCTTCGTTGCCGATCATGGCATTGATGCGGCTTGTAATGAACCCCGGCGACTCGCGAATGATAACCACTTCCTTGTCCATCCGTCTGCCGACTTGGGCTGCCGCCAAAAGCGTCTGCTCGTCGGTCTCCAGCGCACGTACGATCTCCAGCAGCTTCATCTTGTGCACAGGATTGAAAAAGTGCATGCCAACGCATTTCTTCGGACGGTAAGTCACGCTGGCGATTTCCGTAATGCTGAGTGATGAAGTATTGGAAGCGAGAATCGTTTCCGGGCGACAAACCTTGTCGAGAAGAGTGAAGATCTCGATTTTCGATTCCATCTCCTCAGGAACGGCCTCGATCACGAGATCAGCCTCGCGCGCCGCCTCCTCCGGGCGGTTGGCGTACTCAAGCCGGTCAAGGGCCGCGGTAGCCTCGTCCGGTAAGACCTTCTTCAATTCAACGGCTTTGTCGAGATTGTCGCGAATTTCATCCTGTGCTTTGCGTAGCGCGGCGGGCAAGACATCTTCGAGCACAGTGCGATAACCGCCCAGCGCGGCGACATGGGCAATTCCCCGCCCCATGGTTCCTGCGCCGATAACGGCGATCGTTTTGATCTCCGCCACTACTTCTCCACTTCGGAAAGAAGGTCGCGAAGGCGTGTATCGGCGGCGCGCAAACTTTCAGCCAGACGTTTTCGCTCCTCGGTGTCCATGCCGTAAAGCGAGGCTTGAATACGGCGAAGGGTGGTGTTGATGTCGTCGACGTAGTTGATGAGACGAATGAGTTCTCCGGTAGCTGCCATAAAAACTTTCTATCTCCTGGTTACGGTGCGAGCAAGCGCCTCCGCAAGGCTTTTATTTTCAACTGCCGCGCCAATTAAGTAAAGGTGGCGAGCGCAACATGAGCTGCCGTTCCTCGTTCTCGCGAGCGCTTCCCGAACGGCGGCGTACTGCAGGCGCGCGAGGAACCCGGCCTGGCGGCACCTCAAACGCCAGGACACCACGCTTACCCTCATCCGATATCGAGCGCAAAGCTGCTGATATGGCCAGGCTGTAGCAGAGCGCGGAGCTTTGTCTATCTGCTGCTGCTGCTGCTCAAATCCAGAGTTCCGCTCGCGTGTTCGTAAGGAACACCTTACGAAGTGGGCAAGCGGATTCGCCTGAAAGAGACTATTGCACCTCAGTATGTGAGATTCTCGACGGAAGTATTCTCGGGACACCACTTGGATTTGTGCGTTGTCAGCTGCTCCGGTGAGTAGGTCCGCACCGACTGCTCACGCTAAGACAGGTAGCGGCGGAAGACTCCGAAACTGGTAAGGCATGGATACCCCGACGCAGGCCTCTGTCCGCCCACAGGGACGCAGTGAAAAGGATGGCCATCGAGTAGTGACATTGCGAACGTGAGGAAATCTTCGCTCGCGGCGTTCCTCTTTCTCAATCCGGGAACGAGCCTATTTCTGAGGAATCAAATCAATTGGGTTCTGCCCCGCGTGGGCGGCCTTCCAATTCTCCGTACGCAAATGCGCTTCTTCGATCTGAGACTGCGATAATCCGTCCGTCGCAATTTGAATTGAGTCAGCCTCAGGCTGTCCTCGTTCTTTTGCGAGTTGTAGCCAGGAATAGGCGATTGCATCATCACGTTTGACACCCTGGCCCAGGTGGTACATGTACGCAAGGCCGACAAAAGCTTTCGAGTTTCCATCATCCGCCGCTTGACTGAGCAATCGCAGTGCCTCGCTTAGATCTTGCGCAAGTCCCCGTCCTTTCAAGTACAGCAAGCCTAAATTCACCTCAGCTGAAACGTATCCTTGCAGGGATGCCTTGCGATACCACGTCACTGCTTCTTTCAGATTCGGGCGAACACCTGTTCCTTTTTCCAAGCAGTATCCCAGGTTGAACTGGGCTTCCGCGAACCCTCGCTTCGCTGCTTTACGGAACAACTTCGCAGCTTCAACGGAATCGACGTTGCCTGTTCCTGTGCCGGTGAGATAGGCGAAGCCGAGATTGGATTCGGCATGCACGGATCCTCGTTCTGCAGCTCTCTTCCACAGTCTCACGGCAGCCTCTGGATCGGGCGGAACTCCGAGACCCTGGAAATACATGGTCGCTAAATTGCTCTGAGCGGCTCGTGAACCATTGCTGGCCGCTCGACGAAACCAGGCAAGCGCCTGCTGATAGTCGCGAGGAACTCCGTCGCCTTGCGCGTAGATGCGCCCCAGTTCATTGCTGGCCCGGTCATCGGCATGATTCGCCGCCCGGCGATACCAATACAAAGCTTGCAGGCGATCCTGGTGAACTCCGGCGCCGGTGGCATAGGTAAATCCTAAGAGGAACTCGTCGCCGGGAGATCCCGACTGCGCACGCAGCAGCAGTCGCTCCGAGTATCGAACGTTCGGTAGTGCTCTATCGGACACGCCGAATTGCGCCAGGCCGAAGGACGAGGTCAAAAACCAGAACACACAAAGCGAGTACCGCATAAACCCTCTTTACAGTTGGGCCTTCGGGGCGATTTCTCACCCCAAAGAACTAGACGGTCGTTCGTGTGATTGGTTTTCGACGATTGATCCCTGTCCGCCGTTTACGCAGGACGATTTCTAAAGTGGGGAGTTGGATACGAATGGCTAGCAGATAGGGATCAGTCGTTCGCAACCCGGTGAGTAAGGATAGACGTCGGTATCACAAAAACCACACAACTTGGCCCATTCCTACGCAGCCTTGTCGTGGGTAGCCACAAAATCAGCAAGCGCAAAATCTATTCCTTATTTTTATGCTGGGGGTAAATTGTCTCCCCGCGCTTCAGCATTGCAACGAATGTCTGAATCTTTTTCTTGCGGCCAGCCTCGGTTTTCATGTTGTGAATGCGAAAGGCCAAAGCGTAGCGGTTCTGAGCATTGAGTTCCTGGAGCATGTTCCGAGCTCTGGGTTCTGCGTCGATGGCGGCGAGAAGGTCATCGGGAAGCTTCATTTTTCTGCCACTTTGATAGGCTCGATGCCAACGGCCGTCGGCTTTTGCTGCATTCACCTGTTTGAAGCCGTGCTCAGTCATCTTGCCTTGGTTTATGAGGCGAGAGACGTTCTGCACATTGATCTGACTCCAGATGCTTTTCTTCCCGCGCCGGGTATAACGCTGTAGGAAACTCTTGTCGTCGAAAGCTTTACGCAAGCCGTCGATCCATCCCCAACAAAGAGCTGCATCGATCGCGTCCTTAGGATTGATCGATGGCAGTCCAGATCCCAATTTGTGGACCTTGATCCAAACCTCGTAGTCTTTGTCATGGTGCTTGCTCAGCCATTTGTAAAACGCTTCGAAGGACTTGAACTCGCGGATCCTGGTGGGATCGACCTTAACAGGCATCACCTTGATCGTAGCATTCGCCTGTACCTGAGTAGACTTGCCGGTCCCAATCATCTCCGAACAGCTCCGCCGGGTGTGGTGCGCGGATGGTGCCGTTACCACAGCGCATATCACCTGCTGGACACAACTTGTCGCATCCCCAGCAGATCCGTTCCGGATGTTTGGGGTGGAGGAGAAACTTGCGCTTTGGATTCGACTTGGAGCCGTGGGTCGTTCGTGCTTCGTCGTTTGCCATCTGCAAGACCATGTTGTGCGTTGTTCGCTGCCCGTCGCTGCCAAGCTGGCGTCCAATGCGCGAGTCTGAACGTGTAACCTAAGCGTGCAAATTAGCCTGTCGAGCACTCAGCACCGGCTGATACGGACAAAGCGGATCGCTGTCGAGCGCGTCGCCCGTGTAGGCATAGGCCCGTGCGCGTGAGCCGCCGCAGATGTGGCGGTACTCGCAAATCCCGCACTTGCCATGGAATTCGTTGGGAGAATGCAGTCCGCGGAAAGTACCCGAGTTACGATAAACATCCACAAGGCTATCTTTGCGCACATTCCCGCAGCGGAGAGGCAGGAAGCCGGAGGGATAGATGTCCCCCAAGTTCGACACGAACACGATGCCGTGGCCATCTCGAATCTGGAATCCCTTGTAGACACCGGACTCCCTCATTACCGACGACAGCATGTCCGCAGACTTCATCTTCTTTATGGCGATGCGACGGTACGATGGGGCTTCAGTGGTCTTCACCGCGAATGGCGCATGGGGAACAAGGTCGAGCACCCAGTTCATGACTTGCTCCCCGCATTCGGGAGAAACTTCGTTCAGAGCTTTGCCGCGTCCAACCGAGATCAGGAAGAATAAACTCCAACGCAAGACGGGGAAACTTGTTCGCAGCAGTTGATAAATGGCGGGAAGGTCATCTGCAGTCTCTTCGGATACCAGGGTGTTCACCTGAATCGGTAGCCCGATCTTTCCTGCGTGGCGCGCCGCCCGGATCGTGCGCTCGAAGGTTCCTGAGATTCCTCGAATCAAGTCGTGCTTGGTAACGCAGGAACCGTCTAGGCTCAGGCCGAGGCTTTGAATGCCATGCTTCTGAAGCTTGTCGATTGCGGCATCGGTTAATTCTGGAGTAGCGCTGGGAGTGATCGAGACAGCCAAACCCAAAGTTCGGGCATGATCGATCAAGGAAAAGAGGTCGCGCCTGCGCAAGGGATCGCCACCTGTAAGGATCAAATGCGGCAAAGGTTCGCCGAAACCTACCAGCTGCTGCAAGAATGCTTTGCTTTCGGTGGTATTCAGTTCGAACGGCTGCGGCTTCGAGATCGCTTCGGCACGGCAGTGCTTGCACGCCAAGCCACAAGCCTGGGTCATTTCCCAGTAAACCAGCATGGGATTGCAGGAGAAGTCGCGAGCCGCCATTTTCCTCGAGTGCATTGCGCGGATTATTGGCAAGCTAAGCCTCCGCAGTGAGTTCTGGAAACCCAACGAGTTCAAGCTTATTCCGGCATGGAATTTCTGGCTGTGACCTAAATCACATCTGAGAGTGACGACTCTCCAAAAAGTTGCCGGTTACTCAGCAGCGAGAAAGGCATAACGCCCGAGAAATACGAGGGTTAGAACCCAAATCAGAGGGCTGACTTCTTTCCGGCGACCGGCAAACAGCTTAAGAAAGGTGAAGGATAATAGGCCCAGGCTCAGGCCGGTGGCAATGCTGAAGGTCAAAGGCGTAACAATCAAGGTCAGGAAGGCCGGGATCGAGTCAGTGAAGTCATCCCATTTTACTTTGGCCACGGAGCCGCACATGAGCGCGCCGACAATGATGAGCGCTGGAGCGGTCGCATAGGCAGGAATTGCGGTGACGATAGGGGCGCAGAACATTGCTAGCACGAAACCGGCGGCGACTACCACATTCCCCAACCCAGTTCGCGCTCCCGCTGCGACTCCAGCGGCGCTCTCGATGTAACTAGTGACCGTAGAAGTCCCAGTCATCGCCCCAAGAATCGTCCCCAATGCGTCTGCGGTCAGTGCGCGGTTGGCTCGAGGGAGCTTTCCGCTGCGCAGGAAACCTCCCTGTTCGCAGACAGCGACCAAGGTGCCGACATTGTCGAAAAGGTCCACGAAGAAAAACACAAAGACCAGCTCAGCGAGGCCAAGGTTCGCAGCGGCTCGTAAGTTGAATTTGAATAGCGTTCCCGAAGGCGCCGGCAACGAAAACAGATGTAAAGGCCAATGGCTAGCGCCAAACGGGATTCCGACGAGGGCGATCACCGCAATTCCAATCAGGATCGCGCTGTCCACTCTTCTCGCTAACAGAATCGCTGTCAGCAGAATTCCCACGGCGGCAAGGATCACGGGCGCATCGGAGATTTTTCCGAGGCCCACGAAAGTCGCTTGATTCGCCACAATGATGCCGGCGTTCCGTAATCCGACGAAAGCGATAAAAAGGCCAATACCTGCCGCGGTTCCATACTTCAGCGAATCAGGGATTCCGTTCACGATGTGCTCGCGAACGCGAGTCAGTGTCAGGACAAGAAACACCACTCCCGAAAGTAGAACGACGCCCAGCACCGTCTGCCAAGGAATGCCGCGCCCGATCACAATGGAATAAGTAAAATACGCATTCAACGACATGCCCGGAGCAAGTGCAATGGGATAGTTCGCCCATAATCCCATCACCAAGGTTGCCAGCGCCGCGGAAACACAGGTGGCGAATAGGACCCCTTCAGCGGGCATGCCTGCCTGAGCCAGAATTTGGGGATTCACGACCACGATATATGCCATGGTCATGAAGGTGGTGAGGCCAGAGAGCAACTCGCGGTGAACAGTTGTGTGATTCTCGGTTAGCCTAAAAACGCGCTCGAGCAGATCGGGCTCCTTGCATTCAGGGTGAGTCACTATAGGATTTCACGGGCAAGGGCGTCAAACGATGTTCCTTGATTCACAATCTCCTCGAGGATGGCCACGCCAGATCTCATCCGACTTCTTCCCCGGAATTGCTGCCCTCTACTGAAGACTCAGGACTTCAGAATGACGCGAACCTATCACTGATTGCGTTCCGAGCAAAACGCGCGACACTGACAAGTGACAAGACAAGGTAAAATCTCACCAGTTTCGTTGAGAGAAACCGGCGCCGTTGTTATAATCGTGGACGACTCACCGCTCCTGATCGGTCTCAAAAAGTAGCCGTTGCGCCGCGGTTCCGGCGCGTCCCAAGCGAGCGCACAAAACAAGCCGCAAGCGGACACGTGGCCAGGTAGCTCAGGTGGTAGAGCGCAGCCCTGAAAAGGCTGGCGTCGGCGGTTCAACTCCGTCCCTGGCCACCATCATTCCAAAGGACTTGGATGAATCGCCTTGTGCCTCTCCAGTCCGCTCTCAGTCCGCATTCACGAAAGGCACTTAAGGCTGTCTCTGCAATTGGATCAGACTGAACAACTTAGGAGGCTGCAATTCTTGGCCAGTCCGCTTTCAGTCCGCTTTGGTCCGCCGCGTGGCTGAGAATCGCGGTGAGCATCTTCCCCGCTGCGGCCATGCCGCGCTGTCCCACTGTCGCGCTGTCGTCAACACCTTCAACAGTTCCAGTCGACAGTTCGGAACCCGCCTGTAGCAGCCATTGAAGCCCAACGATTTAGTGCAAGAGAAGGTTTGGCACGAGGGTTGCCTTTGCCTGTAAGTGATGGAACGGGGATTCCAAATGGAGATTCGAGATATGGCTCATTCAAAACCTCACTCTCATGCGGCAAAGACGGGGGAAACAATGGAAAACTTACACGGGAAGTGGGCGTTGATCACCGGGGCGTCGAGTGGTTTCGGCGAAGAGTTCGCCCGGCAGTACGCCGCACAAGGTCAGCCGCTTGTTCTTGTGGCGCGCCGGCTCGAGAAGCTCGAGACGTTGGCGACTGAGCTGCGCGAGATATATCGCGTCGACGTCATCGTCGAGCAAGTCGATCTTTCGAATGTTGCGGCCGTCATCCAACTGCATCAGCGGCTCCGCGAGCGAGGGATTGCGATCGACATCCTGATAAACAACGCTGGCCACGGACTACAGGGCACATTCGTGGATGGCACGCTGGACGCGGCATTGGCGATGCTGCAGCTGGATGTCGTGAGCCTGACTGCGGTCACCCACGTGTTTGCGCAGGACATGCGGACACGCGGCCGCGGGAAGATCCTGCTGGTCGCCAGCCTGCTAGCCTATCAGGGCGTGGAGAAGTTTGCGGTCTACGCGGCCGCCAAAGCGTACGTCCTGCGTCTTGGTGA